>DASXYZ010000088.1:0-4152 GCA_036502185.1 Rhizomicrobium sp. | reverse complement strand
GCCCACCCCGAAGGTGGCGAGCGACAGCATCAGACTGTCGAACCCGTTCCGCGCCGGAAAAAAGGCGTGGCCGATCTGGATGGCGAAAAACGAATAGGTGAGAAAATCGTAGAATTCGAGGCCGTTGCCGAGCGTGACGGCGGCAATGTTCCGCCGTTTCAGCGACGGTTGCCGCTCCCCGTCTCGCCCCGTTTCCATCTCTCGCGCCTCCGCCGCCGCGAGCCTAAACCGAAGCCCGGAACGAAAGCCAATCGGCGGAAGCTGAGAGGGTGCATCCGGCGCAGACGCCCTCTATATCCTTCGCATCAGCACATCCCATCGCGCGATCTCCCGGAGGAATGACACATGGCCGACGCCTTTATCTGCGACGCGGTGCGCACACCGGTCGGCCGTTACGCCGGCGCGCTTGCGAATGTGCGGGCCGACGATCTGGCGTCGCTGCCTTTGCGCGCGCTGCGCGAGCGCAATCCGAAAGCCGATTGGTCGGCCCTCGACGATATCATCATGGGCTGCGCCAACCAGGCCGGCGAGGACAATCGCAATGTGGCGCGCATGGCGGCGTTGCTGGCGGGTCTCGGCGAGACTGCGCCGGGCACCACGATCAACCGCTTATGCGGGTCGGGCATGGACGCCGTCGGCGCGGCTGCGCGCGCGATCAAGGCAGGCGAAGCGGAGCTGATCATTGCGGGCGGCGTCGAAAGCATGACGCGCGCGCCCTTTGTCATGCCGAAGGCCGACGCTGCGTTCTCCCGCGCCAATGCGGTCTATGACACGACCATCGGCTGGCGCTTCGTCAACGCCATGCTCAAGGCGGAGTTCGGCATCGATTCCATGCCCGAGACGGCGGAGAACGTCGCCGGCGATTTCCAGGTCTCGCGTGCCGACCAAGATGCGTTCGCGGCGGAAAGCCAACGCCGTGCGGCCGCTGCGCAGGCGTCCGGCCGCTTCGATGCGGAAATCATTCCGGTACAAATAAAACAGCCGAAGGGTGAGCCGGTCGTAGTAAGCCGCGACGAACATCCGCGCGCAACCAGTGTCGAAGCCCTGGCCCGGTTGAAGCCGATCGTGCGGCCCGATGGTACAGTGACTGCGGGAAATGCTTCCGGCGTCAATGACGGCGCGGCCGCACTCGTCATCGCCAGCGAAGCCGCGGCGGCGCGCCATGGCTTCACGCCGCGGGCGCGCGTTCTGGGCGCGGCCGTAGCGGGCGTGGCGCCGAGGATCATGGGTATCGGCCCGGCACCGGCGACAAACAAATTACTTGCCCGTCTCGGAATCGGGATCGGCGGCATCGATGTCATCGAGTTGAACGAAGCCTTTGCCGCGCAGGGCCTCGCCGTCCTGCGGATGCTCGGGTTGCCCGACAACGCCGAGCATGTGAATCCCAATGGCGGCGCCATCGCGCTCGGTCATCCGCTCGGAATGTCCGGCGCCCGCCTGGTGCTGACTGCCACGGAAGAACTGAACCGCCGCAACGCCCGCCTCGCCCTCTGCACCATGTGCATCGGCGTCGGCCAGGGCATCGCCATGGCGATCGAGCGGGTGTGAACGGGGAGATCGTGCCCGCCGCGCCGCCGTAGAGGCGCCCCCTCCGCTCCTGGCATTTCTCGCATCGCCGCCCGGTCTGTCCGGTCGATGCGGCATTCTTTGTCAGGATGAAATTTCGTCGCCGGGACAAGCCCGGCGATAATAATTTGTGTGACTGATGCACGGTATCGCGTTTGCCGGCCGGCGCCCGCCAACGGCATGAACGCTTCAATTCCGCGATGATCGGGAACTGGCCGTTAATAACCATCCATTATGCCTTCAAAGATCGATGCGGGTTGCCATGATCCGGATTCGTCAGGTTGGGAGGCTTCTGTGTCACAGATCCACAATTGCGTTGGAAGCAGTCTGGTCGCCAGCGCGATCATATTGGCGGCATTTCTCCATGTGCCGACAGCGGAAGCCGGCACTGAGCGCGTGATATATTCCTTCTGCAGCCAACAGAATTGCGCGGACGGCGAGCTACCTCTTGCCGGCCTCATCAATGTTCACGGTGCTTTGTATGGCACGACTGCAGGCGGTGGCGCGAACGGGGTGGGCACTGTTTTCCAGGTAAATCCCGGAACCGGAGCAGAGACCGTGCTGCATTCCTTCTGTAGCCAACAATCTTGTCCGGATGGCTGGAGGCCTGTCGCCGGCCTCATCAATGTTCAAGGCAGGCTCTTCGGCACGGCAGAAAATGGCGGAGGAAGCGGCGGCGCCGGGACCGTGTTCTCGATCAACCGCAGGACCGGCGCCGAGACAGTGGTTCATACCTTTGAGGGCCTGGAAGGGGGAGATGCTCCCTTTGCCGGACTCCTCGAAATTCACGGTCATCTCTATGGCACAACAGAAAATGGCGGCGGAGGTGGCGGGACCGTGTTCTCAGTCAACTCCAGGACTGGTGCCGAGAGGGTGGTGCTTTCATTCCAAGCCTTCGGTGACTATGGCGCAGCCCCCTATGCCGGCCTGATAGATGTCGATGGCATCCTTTATGGCACGACGCAGCAAGGCGGCACATCAGGAGTTTGTTACGAAGGTAACATGGGTTGTGGAACCGTATTCTCGCTCAATCCCAGAACCGGCACGGAAACAGTGCTCCACGCTTTCCAGGCGAATACCGCCGATGGTGTAGAACCAGTGGCCGGCCTGGTTGAGGTCGGCGGAATCTTATTCGGTACAACCGAATTCGGCGGCAGCACCAACGACGGCACCGTGTTCTCGATCGACCCAAAAACTGGGGAGGAGACCGTGGTCCATACCTTCTGCAATGGGCTAAACTGTGAAGACGGCGCCAACCCCGCTGCGGGCCTGATAAATGTGCATGGCAAACTTTACGGTACGACACTCACCAGCACCGGACACGGATCAGGTGGCACAATGTTCTCAATCGACCCGAAAACCGGTGCGGAAAAAGTGGTGTACGCGTTCTGCAGTGCGCAGAGTTGCAAAGACGGTAAAAGTCCCGCAGCAGGCCTCATCAGCGTCGGCAACGTATTTTACGGCACGACAAGCGCCGGCGGAGCGAATGGCGAAGGCACGGTGTTCGCGACTACACCCTGAAGGCAGCTTTCGATGATCGACAACGCACCAATGGCGGCGCCATCGCGCTTGGCCATCCGCTGGGAATGTCGGGCGCCCGTCTGGTGCTGACCGCCACGGAGGAACTGAACCGCCGCAACGGCCGCCTCGCCCTTTGCACCATGTGCATCGGCGTCGGCCAGGGCATCGCCATGGCGATCGAGCGGGTGTGAGGAGAGGAGCTACCAAAGCTCTCCGGAAGGCATTTGCTTCATTCACCTTTTCCCTCATTCGCCCTTATGCCCGTCCTGGCCAGGATGAGCCCAGCCAGGATTGGTTTTTGAGGCGCCTGCCAGAGCATCCCCCATTTGACTTGACGGGAAAAGAGCCCGTACCGTCGCCATATCTCATCAGAGGGGATTTTCATGAGACAATTTCTTTTGACCGCAGCGGCGGCCTGTCTGCTTTGTCCGGCGGCGATGGCCGCCACGAGTTTGTCCGGCGCTTATGCCGTCAGCTACTTACAGACCTGCCAGGTCGTCGTCGATGTCGACAAGACGACGGGCGCAATAACATTCAACAAGCAGAGCACGGGCGGCGCAGACGCATCGAGCCCGGGCCTGATCATATTCGATCCGGAGGAAGGGACGTTCGACTGGAGCGGTACGGTCAATGGCGTGTCGGTGGTATTGGAGCAGTTCTCCGACGGCTCGAAAAAAGGCAAGCAGGGGAATTCCTACGCTTTCGACGAACCCGGTGTCTATTCAAACGACGATACGACTTTGACGATCGGCGGTGTCGTTTATGACATCGTCTATAGCGGCATCGACCAGACCGGCACGGCGCATGGTTTCGCCGCCACGCTCCACCTGCCGATCAAACATTTGCCGGCCAATCATTGTGTCGTCACCCTGCAGGGGCAGATGCAGTAATCGTCGGCGCATGATGCAAGCACGGCTCGCGCCGGGCAACGGGCAATACTCGCCCTACCCGGCGCAGATCCATTTCGGGGGAACGAGCGACGGGATCGTGCTCTGCGGCAATGCCTACGGAACGGAGAACCAGAGCGGCGACGTCACGCTGAAGCCTTCCTACGCCTATGACGCC
>DASXYZ010000087.1:0-10960 GCA_036502185.1 Rhizomicrobium sp. | reverse complement strand
CCGATACCATTGACGCAACGCGTCGGGATCCCTGGCGCGGAAGAAAATACCACCAATGCCGGTCACGCCCATGTCGTCCTCCTGAAAACCTTTTCTCGCCTTCTATGAATGCGCTCAGGCCTGCACGGCCGCGCCAGCGCGATTACGGGGCAATCCTGGGGTCCGCTCTTGGCCGGGAGCGGACATTCGAGGTAACCATTCCTTGTTCTACTCTAGCGGGCTCAAGGGGTATGCGCGATGACCAGCCGTGTAGCTTCGTGCGGTTGCGGACAGCTTCGCGTCACGTGTGAAGGTGAGCCTGTTCGCATTTCGATGTGCCATTGCCTTGAATGCCAGAAACGCACCGGCAGCGTTTTCGGGACGCAGGCGCGCTTTCCACGCGAGCGCGTGACGATCGAAGGCCGTGCGAACCGGTGGACACGGCTCGGCGATAGCGGCCAATCAGGCACCTTCAATTTCTGTCCCGTGTGCGCTTCAACGGTTTACTGGGAGTCCGCCGGAGCACCTGGTTTCATTTCCGTGGCGGTGGGCGCATTTGCCGATCCGGGCTTTCCGCCGCCGCGCGTCTCCGTCTACGAAGCGCGGCGACATCCATGGGCGCTCGCGGCGGCAGAGCTGCCGCTGGAGCATGAGTTCTAGGAGTCTTTCCCTCCGCAGTCGGTTTGATGTCCGTTGCCGGCGAAAAGCGGACATTCTCTCATCCGCGCCGAGCTCGGACTTGCCGGCTCGGAGATGAAGAACGCCAGCTCGGCGGAAGCGAGATACGAACCGGACAGCGATTGCACGGCAGCAAAGTCGCTGCCGAACCTACGCTATTGCCGCCGTTTGCCCCCTCACTCCCACTCGATCGTGCCCGGCGGTTTGCTGGTCACGTCGTAGACCACGCGGTTGATGCGTTTCACCTCGTTGGTGTGCGGATGGCGGCGCGCGTGAGGAAGGCGTGGTCGAAGAAATTTCCTCCCCCGCGCGGAACGCGTGGGGGAGGTGCCGCGGAGCGGCGGAGGGGGCAAGCAGCGGCGGCGGTGTTTGCCCCCTCCACCGCTTCGCGGTCCCCCTCCCCCACTGTCGCTTCGCTCCGCGGGGAAGGAAAGTATCGGCCAGCTCAGCGGGTCGTCCGGTTGATGGCAGGGTCCATCCGATATCGGCGCAAGGCAACGGCCATCGCCCGGACTCCGGCTCGCGCGACTCGGGAAGCGTCCATTGCCAGCCACCCAGACGCCCCTGTTAATACGTTCTCACGCGGCGGTGATGTTTACGTTTGAACCTTTGGCGAAATGGACGGCGTTGCCGATGAGATCGGCGGGCCATTTCAGACTTTGTGCGTCAGTGAACGGCCACCTTGCGATATCCGTACAGCCAGGCCGAAAGATACATGCCGAGCATCCCCAGCGCGAATCCGGCTGAGAACACGTTCAGACCGTGCAATCGGGGGGTGCCCACCAGCCACGCTATTCCGTTGAGGATGGCGAGAATAACAATGACGGCGATTCCATAGCCGGTGATTGTACGCATGGGCAGACCTGCCTTTCACTTTCGGCCGAGTGTGGGGATCGCCGGACCGGGGTCAAGGGCCGGCCATTCACGGTTTGAATTTCAAACTAACGATGCCGGCGCGGCGGAGGAATGGATCGAGGATTCTTCAAACTGACCTACTACCCGATTCGGGCTTGCCTGCGGATGAGCCCGATCATCTCCTGCCTGTGGGCGGCCGCCCGTAGAGCGCGCTCATGCTCATGCACCCGATCTATCCGCCGCAGATCGCAGCGCTCCGGAAGCTTTTTACCGCCCGCGCCTCCCGGCGCAGCCGCGATGCGTGCGATGCTGGCGCAAATACCGCATCGGTGTAAGCTGCGGCCGCGTCACGGCCGCTCTGTTGAACGGCCCTGTTAGACGCCGAAAATGCAGCCTTGGGAGGGATGGCAATGCTGAAGGGCTTCAGAAATTTCCTGATGCGCGGCGACGTGATCGTCGTCGCGGTCGGCCTGGTCGTGGCGTTGGCGTTCAGCAATCTCGTCAAGGCGTTCACCGACAGCATCATCAACCCGCTGATCGCCGCCGCCCAGCCGGGCAATCTCGGGCCGGGGCTCGGGTGGCAACTCACCAAAGGCGGGGGCACCGGCACCTTCCTCAACCTTGGTGCCTTCATCTCGGCGATCATCTATTTCATCGTCTTCATGCTCGTCGTCTATTTCCTGATCGTGCTGCCCTACAAGGCCGTCATGGCCCGACAGGGCAAGATCGTGTTTGGCGATCCGCCTCCGACGAAGGCCTGCCCGGCGTGCCTGTCCGACGATCTGAACCCCGCCGCGACGCGGTGCAAGCACTGCGGTTCGGAGCTTGTCCGCGCCTAACCGGCGCGAGGTGGTCAAGCCCGATATCGGGCGCAGCGAAAGCGAAGCTGGACAGCCAACGCAACGCAAAGCGATGGAGGCGCCGGCGGAAGATACCGAAACGCTCATGCGCAACTACGTGGCGCTCGCTCGCGTATCGGCGCCAGGTACCCCGCTCTCACCATGGCCGGGCTTGACCCGGCCACCCAGCGGGCGAGCGTCCGCGAGCCCAAAGCGATTTGTTCGGGAATAGCGGTGGCAGAGTCATTCGCCACGCCGACGCGCGGCTGCTGGGTGGCCGGTCGGGGCCCGGCCATGGTGAGAAAAGAAATTGCGGCCCGTCCGCGAGCGATCGCAACATTGCAGCCGGTGATTCAGGGCGCGTCGATAATCATCACTGGAACGCGCGTGATTTTCCCGCAGCCGGGTTGCGCAAACAGGGCTGTGCAAGGAAACACCGGCACCCTTCCGACATGTATCTATGGCCGAATTCCCGATCTCCTGATCGAGGCTGTCGCCAAAGACCGTCGCAATCTGCGGCGGTCCGACGGCCAGGAGACGGCGGTCGTGCCATCGGCCGCGGCGACGGCGCGGAGCGCATGGATTTGTGTTCGGCGTAACAAATGAATGCCGCTCGCCGGTGCACACGGATCACTTTTTCAGCGGAGGCGCACGCGGCGCTTTACAACGGTCGGCAAATCTTCTGTATGCGAGAGGAATCCCATCCTGCATGCGAGGAAGAAAACGAATGATTGCAAATCGCAAACTGCTGCGGAACATCCTGCTCGGCTCGGTGTTCGCGTTCGCCGCTTTTGCCGCAAGCGCACAGGCACGCAGCTTTACCGTGCTGCACAGCTTCGCCGGAACCCCCAACGATGGATCCTATGACTACAATCCTGTGACCTTCGATGCGGCCGGCGACATTCTGGGCGCCACCAACCTCGGCGGCACCGACAACGACGGCACGATCTACAAGATCACGCCGGGCAAAACCGAAACGGTACTTTATTCGTTTACCGGCGGCAGCGAAGGCTACGATCCGAATGCGGGCGTGACGCTCGATCCGAAGAGCGGCAATATTTACGGAACCACCACCTTCGGCGGCAGCGGAAGCTGCCGCAACGGTTGCGGCGTGCTCTACGAGTTGGCCGCAGATGGGACGTACACGGTGCTCCATACCTTCGCCGTCAGCACGGACGGCGAATGGCCCGTGGGAACTCTCCTGCGCGACAAACACGGCAATCTATTTGGTGTCGCGGGCGGCGGCGGCCCCAACAATGGCGGCACGGTGTTCGAATATTCCGCCAAGGGCGCTTTCACCGTGCTGCATGCGTTCGGCAGCAGCGGCGACGGCTTTCAGCCGGTGGGCAATCTGATGCGGGAGGCCGGCAACCTCTACGGTGTGACCAACTCCGGCGGCACCGATCAATACGGTACGGTTTTCAAACTCGCGCCCGATGGGACCCTTACGACGCTTTACAGCTTTACCGGCGGCGCCGACGGGGGCTATCCGACGGGCGGTATCGACCACGACACAGCTGGCAATCTTTACGGCGCGACCAATCTGGCCGGCAACGGGACGGCCCCCTACGGGACCGTGTACAAGCTCGCGCCCGATGGGACGCTGACCACGCTCTACACCTTCGCCGGCGGCACCGATGGCGGCTGGCCGGCAGGCAGCACTTTGCTGGCGCAGGGCAAAGTCTATGGAACGACGACATGGGGCGGCGCCAATGAGGACGGCGTGGTGTACGAAGTGGATCCGGTCAGCGGAACCGAAACGGTCCTCCACAGCTTCGCCGGCGACGACGGACTGATTCCGGAGTCCGGACTGATAAAGAAAGGCGGCCGCCTTTACGGCACGGCGTCCGGCGGCGGCGCGGACAATCTGGGAGTGGTGTTCAGCCTGAAGAGGAAATAGACGCGCCTGCGTGTTTCTTCCTCCCCCGTGCGCAAGCATGGGGGAGGCGCATCATTCGAACCAAAGGACGCCACGAGCATCTCCTCGCAAGTCAGGGACGTCAGCTGCACCGGTGACGACGACTCCGGTTGATGTTTCTCTCAATCCCGATCGACGGGGGCGCCGAGCGGAAAAAGCTTCCGGTAGGGACGCGCATCGTCCAACGCGCGGGCGTAGCTCGGGCGACCGAGGAGCCTTCGGCGATAGGCATGGACGGCAGCAAAACGCTCGGGGATCGGGTGAGTCCAGTCCGCATAGAGCAGCGCCGGCGCCGCCGCGCAGTCGGCCAGACTGAAGCTCTCTGCGACCGCCCAGGTCCGATCTGCCATGCGGCGGTCGAGAAGCGCGTAGGAGGTCTCGAGCATTGATTTCCAGGCCGCACCGCCCTTCCCGTCGTCGGGTTCGCGTCCGATCGCCATGAGCACCAGCCGCCCCTGCGGATAGCTGACGTAGTTGTCAAAGAAGCGGTCCCACATCCGCACCTCGACGGCGAGCAGCGGGTCTGCCGGAATCAGCCGCGCCGTCTCAGGAAAGCGCGCTTCGAGATATTCGATGATGCCCGTTGCCTCGAACACGAACCGGCCGTCGTCGACGATCACCGGGAAGCGCTTGATCGGCCAGAGCGCAGCGAACTCGCTGGCGACCGGCTCGGAGCCATCGATCATCTTCGACTCGAACGGAATGCCCTTCTCGTAGAACGCCGTCTTCGCCTTCTGCACATAGGAGGAGAACGGGTGCTCATAGAACGCAATGGTCATGGTGGGCTCCTATCGGCCGAGAACGATGTGGGTGGCGTGATCGGTCGCCTGGTGTTCGGTGACGCGGAAGCCGAGCGCCGGCAGGTCAATCCCGGCGAACATTTCTTCGCCTTGCCCGAGCACGACGGGAGACAAGGCCAAATGCAGCTCGTCGATCAATCCTGTGCGAAGGTATTGACGCACCGTCTCGACGCCGCCGCCGATCTTCACGTCGCGACCATTGGCGGCGCGTTTCGCCTGATCCAGCGCCGCCTCGATACCCTTCGTCACGAAGATGAAGGTGGTGCCGCCTTCCATCTCGATCGGATCGCGCGGATGATGCGTCAGCACGAAGCTCGGCGCGTGATAGGGCGGATTGGCGCCCCACCAACCCTTCCAGCTCTGGTCCGGCCAGGGGCCGCGGATCGGCCCGAACATATTGCGGCCGAGGATGAAGGCGCCGAAGCCGTCCATCGAACGATGTGCGTAGGCCTCATCAACGCCGTCCGAGCCGCCGCCCTCGCCGGTCATTGCCCGGAAGGTACGCGTGCCGAAGAGCCACCGGTGCAGTTCCAGCCCTCGCTTGCCGAGCGGATTTTCAAGACTTTGCTCAGGCCCCGCTCCGAAACCATCGAGCGAGATCGAAAAGCCTGCAACGCGCACTTTCGCCATAACACATTCCCTTCCGTATCAGCCGTCTATCTAGTGCCAGTGACATCACTACAAGTCCGCGACCGAGCGTCCCGGCGCAGCTTCTGGAGGAAGGCGGACCGGCGACGTGGGAGCAATTCGTGTCCGAACTGGCGCACGCTCATCTTGGGCGACCGCTTCGGCGGAAAGGTCCTACCGTCGCCGAGCGGCTTCAGGCCGCTTACGACGCGCTAGGCGCGCGAAAGGCGAAGCGAAAGAGGCACTGACATTGTGCGCGCATGGGGAAGCGCACCGTCAGGGAGCACGTCACGATTCGCTGATGGCTTGCCGCAGGATGTTGGCATGGGCGCGGCTCTCGTGAATTCGACCCTCGTAAGAGGCCGCCGCAATATCCCGGCCCGAACGGCGTGCGTCATCGGCCATCTTCTGGGTGAGCGTGGCGCGCTCTTCCATGATCCGCAGCGCGACGCGAATGGCCTCGTCAACACTTTCTTCCTTCTCGGTCGCCAAAGCCTCAGCGGTGTAGGAATGCCCCACCTGGCACCGGAACCGTAGGGGCGGCCCGCGCTTGATCTGTGACAGGACGCCATTACACGCGGGGCACGACAGAGCGACGGGGTCGGCGAACTTCGCAAGAGTTTCGGTATCCGATCTCCGGCCCAACGCAATCTCGACCTCGGTCTTTATATCCTCGGGAATTTGGACGGGCGGCCCGGCGTCTTCGCCGGCAAGTTTGATCAAGAGCGCAGCCATCTTCGAAAGCGGCGCCCGGTAATCCACGTCGCTCCCCTGAAGTGCGCCCCATGGCATGTCCGGGGCGGCTGCATCTGCCGGATTTTGGACGATGGTTATTCCTCCGCATCGTTTGACATCGGCCAGGCCGGACGCTCCGTCGTTCAGCATCCCGGTCAAGACGACCGCGATCGTGCGTGGGCCGAAGGAGACCCCGACCGAGCGAAAGAGTGGATCAATCGCCGGGCGTGCCATGTTCTCGCGGGGTCCGCGACCCAGCCTCAGCACGTTGTCGATCACCAGAAGGTGGCGGTCTGCCGCGGCGACGTAGGCATGGCCCGGCTTCAACTCCTCTCCATCCACGGCAGTGCTGACGGAGATCGCCGACTGCGAGTCGAAGATGTCGGCCAGGAGATTATTGCCCTCTGCGCCCACGTGAATGACGATAAATATTGTCGCTGCGAGGTCCCCGGGCAATTCCCGGCACAATCGCTTGACCGCTTCGACGGCTCCCGATGAGCCGCCAATTGCAATGATGTCGCGCCGGCTCATGCCTGGCCCTCCCACTGATTGAACCCGATCGGGATGCTTTGGTTCTATGCCCACTTTCAATCCGGGGATAGAATAACCGCCGGCGAAACCGCACGCCGTGCAGATTCTTGCCGATTTTCCAGCGGGAACTCGGCTTGGGCAGGTGAGTTGCGTCCGATGTGGCTCGGTAATTTTTGATGGCCGTCCGGGGTAAAATAAGGGGCAGAGACCCTATGGCAGATGCTTCCGATCCGCCGATCGTGGGGATCGGAGCATCGGCAGGAGGGGTCAAAGCGCTCCAAGGGTTCTTCGAGGCCCTACCCGACCGCCCCGATGCCGCGTTCGTCGTCATAGTCCACCTCGATCCGGAATTCCGGAGCCAGCTCGCCGACATTCTTGCAACCCGAACCGCGATGCCCGTTGTCCAGGTCGGCGATACCGCCACGCTCGAGAACAACCACGTCTACGTGATCGCACCCAACAGACGGCTGGTCATCGCCGATCACAAGATCTCGGCCGTCTCTTTCGATGAACCTCGCTCCCAGCGCGCGCCGATCGATCTTTTCTTTCGATCGCTCGCCGAGCAGCACACCGGCGGCTTTGCCTATGGTGTCATTCTGACCGGCGCGGGCGCGGATGGCGCCATCGGGGTGAAGTCGATCAAGGAATCGGGTGGCATCGTGCTCGTGCAGGACCCGAATGAGGCGGAATATCCCTCAATGCCGCAAAACGCTATCGCGGCCGAGGTTGCCGATTTCGTCCTGCCCATTCATGGCCTGGCGAAACAGCTCGTCGAACTCCTGCACTACGGAAACGAGGGACGATCGGCCCTGGAACGGGGCGGTGACGAGGAGGTGCTCCGGCGGATTCTGGCGCATCTCCGCGTCCGGCTCGGGCACGACTTTTCCCTCTACAAACGTGCAACGATCCTGCGCCGGATCGCGAGGCGCATTCAGGTTACGCGAAAGGATTCCCTCGCCGAGTACTACGCCTTCCTGCGCGACAATGTTGAAGAGGCTCAATCGCTTTTCACGGATTTCCTGATTTCTGTCACGACGTTTTTCCGTGACCCCCGCGCCTTCGATGTTCTTGCGAAAGAGGCGATTCCGCAGCTTTTCAACGGTAAGGAGGCTGGCGGCAACATCCGCGTCTGGGTGCCGGGCTGCGCCACCGGCGAGGAAGCCTACACGATCGGCATACTGCTTCTCGAGGAGGCGGCACGGCGTGATCTGCGGCCGGAAATCCAGGTATTCGGTTCTGACCTGGATGCGGGCGCTCTGGCCATCGGGCGCGAAGGCCGCTTTCCTGCAACCATCGGGGCCGACATCTCGGAGGAGCGGCTTCGTCGTTTCTTTCAACACGAAGGAGAGCATTATCGCGTTCGCCGGGAGCTTCGCGATATCGTGCTGTTCGCGAGCCATAGCCTGCTGAGAGACCCGCCGTTTTCGCACCTCGACGTGATCTCCTGTCGCAACCTTCTCATCTATCTCGACCGGGAACTGCAGCACCAGGTCTGCAACACATTCCATTATGCACTCAATCCGGGCGGCTTCCTGTTCCTGGGCTCTTCCGAGAGCGCGGACCACCCGGCCGGCCTTTTCAGGACCATCGATCGCGATGCCAGGATCTATCGGTCAGTGGCAACCTCCGGAGAAAAACAGCCGGCGCTGCCCATCCTGCTGGGCCCACGAGTAATCCCTGCGGGAGGACCCGCGGTTGCTCGTGCGCCACCATCCCATGTCAGTGTCGGCGATGCCGAACTGCATCGCAAAATGCTGGAACGAATCGCACCGCCCAGCATGCTGGTCGACGAAAACCATGGCGCCGTCCATCTGTCGGAGAACGCCGGGAGATTTCTGCAGCCATCGGGGGGACCGGTCAGCACGGAAGCAACGGAACTGGTGCGAGAGGAACTCCGCTTCGAACTCAGGGCGGCGCTAAACCGCGCCTTCGAGCGGGGCGAAGCTACGCTCAGCATGCCCCTCCCGGTCCAGTTCAATGGCTCGAAGCATCGCGTCTATCTGCAAGTCAAGCCCGTGCTTCAGGATAATGATCCGACGCGATACGCCCTGGTACTTTTCATCGAGGGCGAAGCCGTCAGCCAGGACGTCGTCGCAACCAGCCTGGACCGGCGAGACGGCGCTGCCGGCGAAACGATCAAGCAGCTTCAGGAAGAGCTTCAGCTCGCGCAGAACCGGCTTCGCGCAACCCGGGAAGAATCCGAAGCCGCCAACGAGGAATTGCGCGCCGCAAACGAAGAGCTTCAA
Source organism: Rhizomicrobium sp. (assembly GCA_036502185.1). Lineage (GTDB taxonomy): Bacteria > Pseudomonadota > Alphaproteobacteria > Micropepsales > Micropepsaceae > Rhizomicrobium. The sequence goes on along the minus strand of DASXYZ010000087.1, from coordinate 1,752 downwards.
TCCATCAACGAGGAGTATCGCTCGACGTCCGAGGAACTGGAGACAAGCAAGGAAGAACTCCAGTCGATCAATGAGGAACTGCAGACCGTCAACAACGAACTGAAGCTCAAACTGGAGAGCGTGTCGCGCGCTCACAGCGATCTGCAGAATCTGATGGCGGCGACGGACGTCGGAACGCTGTTTCTGGATCCGGCCCTCCGAATCAAACGTTTTACGCCGCGCCTGCAGGATCTGTTCAATATAACCGCAAACGACCAGGGACGCCCGATCACGGATTTCACTCACCAGCTCGAATATGGCGGGCTCGTGGAGCATGCCCGCGCCGTCTTGAAGAACCTCGTGCCCGTGGAGCAGGAGGTGAAGAGCCGGGCCGGCGACTGGTATCTGGCGCGCATCCGACCCTATCGCACCGTCGAAGACAAGATTGACGGCGTAGTGGCCACTTTTGTCGATATCACCGCGCGTCGCCGGGCCGAGGAAGCCCTGCGCGAGAGCGAAGCGCGACTGAGACAGGAGATGCGGCTGGTAGAGCTGTCGCGCTCACCAATTTTCGTGTGGGATTTCGACAACGGCATCGTTCAGTGGAACCGGGGAAGCGAGGAGCTCTACGGTTACTCGCGGCAGGAGGTGATCGGGAAGCAGAAGGAAGCGCTGTTGCAGACTGTGGTGCCCGGCTCCTCCTTCGACAATCTTCGGCAATCCCTCCTCGAACATGGGACCTGGGACGGGCAGCTCCTGCATCGAACGAAAGACGGGCGGATTCTGACGGTCGAGAGCCGGCTTGAACTCGTGCCCATTGGAGAACAGCGGCTGGTGCTCGAAAGCACGCGCGACGTCACGGACCAGAAAAAATGGGAGCGGCGCAGGCAGTTGCTCGTCAGCGAACTGAGCCATCGTGTCAGCAATACACTGGCCGTGGTTCAGTCGATGGCGCGCCAGACGCTGCGCACGGCAGGCTCGGACGGTGAGTTTGTTGCACTGTTCGAGGGTCGCCTGAGCGCATTGGCACGCGCGCACAATTTGCTGGTCGACGCGCGCTGGGAAGGAACCGAATTCGGCGATCTCGCGCGCGTCCAGCTCGCGGCATATATCGCCGACGCTCCACAACGGCTGCGTTTTCAGGGTGCTCCAGTAAACCTGCCTCCGGATTTTGCGACGCCGTTTGGCCTCGTCATTCACGAGCTGGCGACCAATGCCGCCAAATATGGGGCCTTCTCGGTCGATACGGGACGCGTGGTCTTGAGTTGGACGCTGGATGAGGAGAAGGGGAAGCAGATCTTCAGGGTCACCTGGCAGGAATCGGGCGGGCCGCCGGTCACGGCGCCAAAGAAGAGGGGTTTCGGCGGCTCCCTGATCGAGCGGAGCCTGCCCGGCGCAACCGTGCGACGCGAATTTGCCCGCGAGGGGGTGAGATGCGCAATCCAGCTTGAACTCCCGATGGACCCGGAGAATGGACAACGGGACTGAGCACGACCGGCCTTTGCGAGGCATGCGGATTGTGGTCGCGGATGATGAATTCCTCATCGCGATCATGATCGAAGAGACACTTCGCGTCGCGGGAGCCGAAGTTGTAGGTGCCGATACGCTACCAAATGCTCTCGAAGTGGCACTGCTAGGGTCCAGACTCAATTAAGCCAGTAGGCAACGATCGCGGCAAGGTGAACGGCGGAGAGAAAGTTTCTGGCGAGTTTGTCGTACCGGGTGGCGATTCGCCGGAAGTCCTTTAACCTGCAGAAGCAGCGCTCAATGACG
>DASXYZ010000086.1:0-130706 GCA_036502185.1 Rhizomicrobium sp. | reverse complement strand
GTTCTGCAAAATTGCCTTCAGCCGCTTGCGGTCCGAAGCTTTCACCGTGATGGATATTCCCGTTCGCATGCGCCAGACTCGCACGTCCGCCGCAGCTGGGGAATCCTAATCTGGATTCAAGTGTCAGATAGGAATCACTAGGTGCGCCCGCGGAGTCAGCCCGAAACGAGATTACGACAGGCGGTCGCCAGCGCTTCGTAATCGCCAGGCGTGTTGTAGATCTGGGCAGAAATCCTGAGACAGAAATGTCCATCAAACGAATAGACGGGCACTGTAATGGCGTATCTGCCCCAAAGACTGCGGCGGAAATCTGCTGCTGCCTCCTCGTTCGGGGGGCAACCGTGAAGGACAAGTGCGGCCATGGCCCCCCGGAGTGCCTCCGGGGCCGTCACCCGAGCAGCCAATGCATCCGAAAGTATGCGCGCGCCGAGAGCTGCAAGAGCCCGATTGTGCGTCATCAGCCCATCGCCTCCAAAGCCATCATGAGCCTGGGCCGCGGCTTCAAAAGCGAGCCATGGACTGGGATCGCGCGTCCCGATCCAATCGAAAGCCGCCGTGTAGCTCTGATCGGCTCCGTGGGAGAGCACCGCAGGCCGGGTTGCGTCCTGCCGTTCGGGTGCCGTCCACAAGAGACCGCAACCGCGTGGGGCAAACAGCCATTTGTGCGCATTGCCGGTGTACCAGTCTGCCCCCAGTGACGGCACATCAAGCGCGATTTGTCCGGGCGAATGGGCACCGTCGATCAGGACCGGAATGTCCTTGGATCGCACCAATTCCGCGACGCGTTTCACCGGGAAAATGGTGGCAGTGGCCGAGGTGATATGGTCCACGATGAGCAACCGCGTCCGTGGCGTGAGCGCTCGTTCGATGCCCTCCAGAATCTCGTCTTCACTCTCGAGAAGTGTCGGAAGTAACACCTGGTTCACGCGAGCTCCGCGCCGGCCTGCAACAAGCGTCATCGTTTTCAGGACCGCGCCATAGGCGTGGCTGGTCGTCAGGATTTCGTCGCCTGGCCCGAGTTCAAGTGATTGAAGCACGGCATTTGCGGCCGCAGTGGCGTTCTCGCAGAAAACCCAGTCCTCGCCGCGGCCGCCAAACCGCCGGGCCGCATGTCCCGCCATGCATCGCAAGGCCGGCGGCAGCTCATCGGCAAAGAATCTGGTGGGATCGCGCTCGATCTTCGCGCGCCAGCGATCCTGTTCGACCCGCACGGCGCGCGGGACTGCGCCGTACGAGCCGTGATTTAGATGGAGACGGTCGGGGTCGAGCTCGAAAGCAGCGAGAGCAGAGCTCTTATGGGGCGTGCGGAAATGGTCCGAAGGGGAAGGGTTGCTCATCACGAACGAATATAATGAAGGCGCACAACTCCCAAAGATACTGCAGTAGATTGAGATTGAAGCGCTTCAATTCCGGATTCGCCCGGCCGGTGATCAGAAGCACGATGAATTGCACCGTGGCCAGCACCAGGAGCATCCAGAACGCCAGCCATGCCAGCAGTGCGAATCCGAAGGCATACAGAAGCCGCACCGCCGGGAACGACGCTCGCGGCACAGGTTGGATTGCATCTCCATCGATTGTGTGACCGTCGCTCATCACGAGGCTCCTCACTGAAGTCCGCGGACACGGCGCGGTCCTCCTCCGCAAATATGGCTCGGTCGAAAAAGTTCAAGCGCGGGGCGCCGACGCCGGCGTCGAACCCGCAAGCGAATCAAAAGGTCCGGCAAGGAACAGGCCCGCCGCGTAGCCGCCAATATGAGCTTGCCAGGCGACCAGTTGCACCTCGCCGCCGGTGCCCACGCCGGTGAGCCCCGCGACGACATTCACGAGCACCCAAAGAGCGCTCCACACGAGCATTCGCGATGACAGAAGAGGGGCCAAGGGCCGCCCGGCTCCCTCCGGCGACAACGGCAGCATGCGAAAGGCAGCAGCCATCAGTCCCGATATGGCGGCCGAGGCACCGATCACGGGGGCCGTCGAGCCCCAGGCGCAGGCCAAATGCACAGCTGCGCCAGCAATTCCGCAAATCAGGAAGAACAGCAGAAACAGCATCCACCCAAACCGCCGGGACACTATGGGTCCGAAGGCAAGCAGCCACAGGCTGTTGACCGTCACATGCATGAAGCTGCCGTGAAGAAACATGTAGGTGATGAAGGGGAGCGCCCGCTCGACGAGGTTCCCCGGATTGACGCCATGCGCGGCGAGATAATGCTGCGAATAGCGAGCCGGAACAAAGCCGTAGGTCACGATCAGCATGTCCGATTGCCGCGCAAAGGCGAACACCCGCACAGCGTGAGCCACCACCAGCGCCGCAATCAGCCAAAGGACCACGGCAGGTGCCCGAAGGAATGGCTGACTTCGGCTGGTCTCGCGGAGAAATGACACGGCGGTCCGTCTATTGAACGTGCTCGGCCCCGGTGACACGGTCGCTTCGACCGGTGCCGCAGGAGACGCGAGCCGAATCTATCCGGCAAATACCGGCAATGGAACCAGAGGCTTCGCTGTTCGCGAGAGCGAAGGTGCGCCGAGCCGGCCACCCGAATTACAAAGGTGCGGTGAGTGGCGCGGCGTCCAGGCGGGAGTTCTCTCTTCGCACGTCCCGCCATTGCCACTGTAACCGCCGTTGACGCCGGAGCGGTTTCCGGGGAATTGTGCCTGCATGCAGGAAGCAGCCGCAGAAGCAGCCATTTCAGCGAGGCCGCGCACGAGAACCACTGTGCGCGAATTGACCTTTCGCGGACTGGTCCTCGGAATTCTCATTACCACCGTGTTCACGGCCGCCAACGTCTATCTGGGCCTCAAGGTCGGGCTGACCTTTGCCACGTCCATTCCCGCGGCCGTTATCTCGATGGCGGTGCTGTCGGCGTTCAAAGGTGCCACAATCCTCGAAAACAACATCGTGCAAACCGTGGCCTCGGCGGCTGGAACACTGTCAGCCATCATCTTCGTCCTGCCTGGGCTCGTGATCGTAGGCTGGTGGACGGGATTTCCGTTCTGGACGTCATTTCTCGTCTGCGCATCCGGAGGCGTTTTGGGGGTGCTGTTCACGATTCCGCTCCGGCGGGCGATGGTGACGACGTCCGATCTTCCCTATCCCGAAGGCGTCGCTGCCGCGGAAGTTCTGGAAGTGGGCTCTCACGCCCGCGAAGCAGTTTCGGCCGGCGCGGCGTCGCAGGCCCGCGAGGGGCTTGTCGCAGTCGCTTATGGCGCGGTTGCGGCCGCGGCTCTGGCGGCCTTCGCCGCAACGCGTATAGCCGCAGGTGAGGTGACGCAGTTCTTCCGCGTCGGGACTTCGGCCGTCAGCGGCTACGACATGTCTTTTTCGCTGGCGCTCCTCGGCGCCGGTTATCTGGTCGGGATTTCCGTAGGCATGGCGATGTTCCTCGGCCTGCTCATCGCCTGGGCAGTAGCGGTACCGTGGCTCACCGCAATGGCGCCTGTCGGGGCCGCGGCGCTCGGCGACCGCGCCATGGACATCTGGACCCACCAGGTGCGCTTCATCGGCGCCGGTACGATTGGTGTGGCAGCCATCTGGACCTTGCTGAAACTTGCGGGCCCGGTTGCCCGCGGCCTCGCGTCCACCATTTCCGCCTCCCGCACGGCGCGAACGGCCACCGCAGATCGGCGCGATATCGATATGTCGGCCGGCTGGATCGGACTTCTTGCGATTGGTTGTCTTGTGATAATAGCGCTGATCCTCGCGCAGTTTCTGCGCACCACACCGCTCGCTTCGGGGACGGTCGGGCTTGTTGCGGTCGCACTTCCCTTCGTGGTGTTCGGCGGTTTCCTAGTCGCCGCGATTTGCGGCTACATGGCCGGGCTGATCGGCGCCTCGAACAGTCCGATTTCCGGCGTCGGCATTCTTGCCATCCTGATTTGCGCGGCCCTGCTCGTCGCCATCGCGGGAGAAAACCCCGCCTCGGGAAAAGCCCTGGTCGCTTACGCGCTGTTCACGACAGCCATTGTCTTCGCAATTGCCACCATCTCGAACAACAACCTGCAGGATCTCAAGACCGGGCAACTGGTCGGCGCCACGCCAAGTGCGCAGCAATGGGCGCTCGTGCTGGGCGTCATCGCCGGCGCGGCAGTCATTCCTCCGGTCCTCAATCTGCTCGCACACGCCTATGGCTTTGCGGGCGCCCCGCATTCCGCGACTGCAGTGGCCAAGCCGCTTCCCGCGCCCCAGGCAGGGCTCATATCCGCTCTGGCGCAGGGTGTAATCACCCAAAAGCTGAATTGGCTGATGCTCGGCATTGGCGCGGCGCTCGGCGGACTTGTTGTTGCGATCGACGAATTCCTCGCTTGGCGCAAGTGGCTGCGCCTGCCGCCCCTCGCCGTCGGCATCGGCATTTATCTGCCGATGTCGGCGACGCTTCCCGTCGTTATCGGCTCGGTGATCGGTCACTGGTACGACCGCCGCTCGCTCCGCGCAGCAAATCCGGAACATGCGCGAAGACTCGGAGTGCTGGTTGCATCCGGCATGATAGTCGGCGAAAGCCTGTTTGGTGTGCTGCTCGCTGGACTCATCGTGACATTCTCGACCGACGCACCGCTCGCGCTCGTTTCGGCCGATTTCGCGCCCGCGAACTGGATGGGACTTGCCGCCTTCGCGCTTCTGATTGCCGTCCTCTACGGCTGGATGATCCGGCGCTCAAGGATTTGAGCGCAGCGCCTCGTGGCGTTTCAGAATTTGCTGCGCCTGCTTCAAATGCGGCTGATCGATCATCTTGCCATCGAGCGATGCCACGCCTGTCCCGTCGCCAAAAGCTGCAACGACGCGGCGCGCGCGCTCGACGTCTTCGGGCGAGGGCGTGAACGCTGCGTTGATCGTATCGACCTGATCGGGATGGATCGCGAGCATTCCAGCGAACCCCTCCCGCTGCGCATTTCTGGCTGCGCGCGCGAGGCCCGACATATCGCGGAAATCCGCGTGGAGGGTTTCGATAGCGTCAACGCCTGCAGCCTTGGCCGCTACAAGACAGACCGAGCGCACCAGCCGATAGGTAAGCGCGAATTCACCGCTCTCGTCCCTGTTCGTCACAGCGCCGAGGCAGGCAGACAAGTCCTCGGCGCCCCATGTCAGAGCCTGAAGACGCGGCGGCGGCGTGCGGTACTCGGGAAGTGCGAGCACGGCTGCCGGAGTCTCGGTCGCCACGGGAATGACTCCTATCGCGCCCGGCGTCAGACCGATTGTGTGCTCCAGCTCCGTCAGACTCCGATCGAGTGTGCGCAGCGCGTCCGGAGAATCCGGCTTTGGCAGCACAATACCCGCCGGTCGGGCGGCAACGGCGGCATCGAGATCGTCTTTGTAATCTGCGCTGCCAACCGGATTGACGCGAACCCAGATGGCCGGGCGGCCTGCCGCGTGCCCGCCGAATTCCCGCACGAGCTGGCGGGCATGCGGGCGCCTTTTGGCCGAAACGGAATCTTCAAGATCGAGAATCAGGGCGTCGGCCTTAGTCGCGCGCGCCTTCTCCAGCTTCCGCTCGCTGTCCGCCGGCACGAAAAGAAGAGAGCGCAGGATCATGTTTTCGAGTTCAGGCCGACACGGCATTGGACAGGCAAAGCGCGTGCTTCGACAAGCTCAGCACGAGGAAATTGATACTGCCATCAATGCTGATGCAATTACGGATGTCCTCACCCTGAGCCCGTCGAAGGGCGCACCATGCGGATGCAGCCTCTGGCATACGACATACTTTGAAAACGAACGGCGGCACGATCACGTCGGCCTCCTCAGCATCAGCGACGACCGCTTGCAGGAGGCAACAAGCTCGCCGCGCTGGTTGAAGGCCCTGTGAACGAACACCACAATTCCGTTCTGGGGACGGGACCGGCTCTCGCGCAGCTCGGTGACTTCGCTCTCGACGTGCAGAGTGTCCCCGTGAAAGACCGGTTTTGGGAACCGCACGTCTTCCATCCCGAGATTGGCAACCGTCGTCCCGAGCGTCGTCTCTCCTACCGAAATTCCGATCATCAATCCCAGCGTGAACAGGGAATTGACGATACGCGCGCCGAATTCCGTCGTCTTGCCGTATTCCTCGTCGAGATGCAGTTGCGCCGGGTTGTGCGTCATGGCCGTGAAGAGCACGTTGTCGGCTTCCGTTACCGTTCGGCGAATCGCATGCGCGAACTTCTGGCCGACCGAGAATTCCTCAAAATACAACCCGGGCATTTCGCAATCCGCTCTGTTTATTGGTTCACGCGGAGGCGCGGAGGCGCGGCAGAAACCGGGCTTGTCATCCCGGCCGAGCGCTTTAGGGCGAGAGCCGGGACCCAGCTAGCGCGCTTCAGCGCGCGAAGAGATTCGTTTCGGCCGCGGACGCGGCCTACTGGGTTCCCACTTTCGCGGGAATGACAACTTTGTACGGTTTCTCCACGCCTCCGTGTCTCCGCGTGCATCGCTCCTGCTCCTTCTCTCATCTCAATACGATTTCGGCTGCTCCAGGACATTCTCGGCGATATAGGACAGTATGAGCTGTTCGGTCACCGGGACGATTCGCGTGAGGATACTTTCGCGAAAGAGGCGCTCGACCTGATATTCGCGCGCATAACCCATGCCGCCATGGGTGAGGACGGCGCGCGTAGCAGCATCAAAGGCGGCTCGCGCTCCCAAAAATTTCGCGGCGTTGGCCTCTGCGCCGCAGGGCTTCTTCGCATCGTAGAGCTGTGCCGCGCGTAGGCACATCCAGTAGGCACTTTCGAGCGCCGCCCAGCTCTCGGCGAGTGGATGCTGGATGCCCTGGTTCTGCCCGATGGCGCGGCCGAACACGCGCCGCTCGCGCCCGTATTGGGCGGCGCGCCGCAGCGCATCGCGCCCGAGCCCCACCGCCTCGATGCCGATCAGGATTCGTTCGGGATTGAGGCTGTCGAGCAGATAACGAAAGCCCTTCCCCTCTTTGCCCACGCGATCCTCGTCGGGCACAAAGAAATCATCGATGAACACCGCGTTCGAATCGACGGCGCTACGCCCCATCTTTTCGATGCGCCGGACCTCGATCTTCGATCGGTCCATATTTGAATAAAAAAGTGTCATGCCTTCCGTCGGCCGATTGCATTCCACGCGCGGCGTCGTGCGCGCGAGCAGCAGAATTTTGTCGGCTTCGAGCGCGGTGGTCGTCCACACCTTGCGACCACGGATCACGTAGCCTTCGTTGGTGCGACGGGCGAAGGTTTCGATATTCGTGGTATCGAGCCCGGCATTCGGTTCCGTCACACCGAAGCACACCTTCTCGCGCCCTTCGATCAGCGCCGGCAGCCAGCGTTTCTTCTGTTCCTCGGTGCCGTGCACCACCACCGCGTGGGGGCCAAACAGATTGACGTGAATGGTCGAGGCCGCGGAAAAGCCGCCGCCGCCGCGCGTCACCGCGTGCATCATGATTGCGGCTTCGGTGACGCCGAGACCCGCGCCCCCGAGCTCCACGGGCATGGTGATCCCGAGCCATCCGGCTTCGGCCATTGCCCGGTGAAATTCCTCCGGAAAGCGCGGCGTCCGATCGCACTCGGTCCAATAGGCGTCATCGAACCGCGCGCAGATGCGGGCGACGTTCTCGTCGATGGCGCGGTGTTCGTCGGAGAGCGAGATGTCCAAGCCCGAAGCCCCATCATGATTCGCGCGCGCCGCAAGCCCTCCCGCCGCGGCGTTAACCTGGGTGTAGAGAGATCGGGCTTATTCCAGTCGAAGTGCGGCTTTTTGCACCGGTCGTACGAATTCTGCAATTGCGCCGGTGCTTCCGGAGGTTAATATCGCGCGATTCAGGTCCGTGGTGAAACCAGACCGGCGGGAAACCGCATTGGAGATCAGTTCGGTAAAATGAGTGCTCCGACCGCACCGCCAGGTCCCGCCCAGTCTTTTTCGGTCGCCGGCATGAAGCCGACTGATGCGGCAAATCCGGATTACTTCCACAAGGTCGTGGACTGCCAATGGGCCTGCCCGGCCCACACGCCTGTGCCGGAATACATCAGACTGATCGCGGCCGGGCGATACACCGACGCCTACATGGTCAATTGGGAATCCAATGTATTCCCCGGAATCCTCGGGCGCACCTGCGACCGTCCCTGCGAGCCGGCCTGCCGGCGCGGACGCGTCGAGAAGGAGCCCGTCGCCATCTGCCGCCTGAAGCGTGTCGCGGCCGACAACAAGGACGATATTCGTGACCGGCTTCCCAAGCCGGCACACCGGAAGAACGGCAAGCGAATCGCGCTGATCGGCGCAGGTCCGGCCTCGCTGACCGTCGCGCGCGATCTTCTGCCGCTTGGTTACACCTGTGTGCTTTATGATCAGGACAAGCTCGCGGGCGGGATGATGCGGACGCAGATTCCCAAATTCCGCCTGCCGGAGCGCATCCTCGACGAGGAATGTAATTACATCCTGGGTCTCCAGCCGGAACTGCGACTCGGCGTCCGGATCGACAGCCTCAAGGCACTGCTTGCGGAAAGCTACGACGCGATATTCGTGGGCTGCGGTGCCCCGCGCGGACGCGAGCTCGATATTCCCGGGCGGGAGGAAGCGGCCACAAACGTCCATATCGGTATCGACTGGCTGTCGAGCGTGTCGTTCGGACACACCGAGAAGATCGGTCGGCGCGTGCTCGTGCTGGGTGGCGGCAACACGGCGATGGATTGCTGCCGCACCTCACGCCGGCTGGGCGGCGAGGATGTGCGGGTGGTCGTCCGCTCAGGTTTCGAAGAAATGAAAGCATCGTCCTGGGAGAAGGACGATGCGATGGCGGAGGGCATCCCCATCCACAACTTCCTCGTACCCAAGGAATTCCTTCACGAGCAGGGGAGGCTGACGGGTGTGCGGTTCGAGAGAGTGAGGGCCGAACACGACGCGAAGGGGCGGCGTAACCTGGTTCCGACCGGGGAACCCGACATCGTCATGGAATGCGACGACGTGCTGGTCGCGGTTGGCCAGGAGAACGCATTCCCGTGGATCGAGCGCGACGTCGGCGTCGAATTCGACCGCTGGGACATGCCGAAGGTCGATACGGTCACCATGCAATCGACCAATCCGAAGGTATTTTTCGGCGGCGATGCCGCATTCGGTCCCAAGAACATCATCTGGGCGGTTGCGCACGGCCACGAGGCGGCGATTTCCATCGATCTCCTCTGCAACGGCGATAATGTAACGATCCGTCCGCCGCCGCTCGTCAATCTGGCGAGCCAGAAGATGGGCATTCACGAGTGGAGCTACGACAACGACGTCTCGCTCGATCTGCGCTACAAGGTGCCGCACGCACCGAAGGAGCTCACACTCAACAATGTGAAGGTGGAGGTCGAACTCGGCTTCGATCCCAAGCTCGGCTTTTTGGAAGCGCAGCGCTGCCTCAACTGTGATGTCGAGACGGTGTTCGAAACGAAACTTTGCATCGAATGCGACGCCTGCGTCGACATTTGCCCGACGGACTGTATCACCTTCACCAGGAATGCGCCGGAAAGTGAACTGCGGCAGCATCTGACTGCGCCCGCGCCAAACACAACGCAGGATATCTATGTTTCGGACGTGCTCAAGACCGGCCGCATCATGGCCAAGGATGAGGACGTGTGCCTCCACTGCGGGCTGTGTGCCGAACGCTGTCCGACCGGCGCTTGGGACATGAAGAAGTTCTATTTCGAGACCGCGCAGGCGCCTTCATGCCGCAGCAGATAACTTCCACCAACGACTTCGTCATCAAGTTCGCCAATGTGAACGGCTCTGGATCGGCCAGCGCCAACGAGCTGTTCGCCAAGTGCGTCCTGCGCAAAGGCGTGCCGGTGGGTACGCGAAACATTTTTCCTTCCAATATCCAGGGCCTGCCGACCTGGTACGAAGTTCGGGTTTCCGCGGCAGGCTGGCTCGGTCGCCGCGGAGGCGTCGATTTCATTGTGGCGATGAACCCGCAGACCTGGGACAAGGATGTCGCGGGCATCGAACCCGGCGGCTATCTTCTCTACGATTCCACCAAGCCGCTCCCGCCGTCCAAATTGCGCAGCGATGTGAAAATTCTGGGCGTCCCTCTCACCGAGATCTGCAACCGCACCTACACGGAGGCCCGTCAGCGGCAGCTGTTCAAGAACATCATCTATGTGGGTGCGCTTGCCTCCCTGTTCGGGATCGAGCCCAAGGTCGTCGAAGACGCGATCGCCGCCCAATTCAAGGGCAAGGACAAATTGATCGCACCCAACGTGCAGGCATTCCGTCTCGGCTTTGACTACGCCGCAGAACGTCTTGCAGGTGCCTGCGGCATCAGGATTGAAAGCGCGGATGCGGTTGGGAATGGCATTTTCATCGCTGGCAATGACGCGGCCGCGCTCGGCTGTGTGTATGGCGGAGCGACGGTAGCCGCCTGGTATCCGATCACGCCTTCCACATCGCTGGCGGAAGCCTTCAATGCGCATTGCCGCAGGCTGCGCCTCGATCCTCGCACCGGACAGAACCAGTTTGCCATCGTTCAGGCGGAGGACGAGATCGCGGCGATCGGCATGGTGATCGGTGCAGGCTGGAATGGCGCGCGCGCGTTCACGGCCACCTCCGGCCCCGGCATTTCGCTGATGCAGGAATTCTTTGGCCTCGCTTACTACGCCGAAATTCCCGCGGTGATTTTCGATATCCAGCGTGGCAGTCCATCCACCGGCATGCCCACGCGCACCCAGCAATCCGACATTCTGCTTTGTGCCTATGCCAGCCACGGCGACACCAAACACGTCCTGCTCTTTCCGGAAGATCCCCGCGAAGCGTTCGAATTTGCGGCGCTGTCCTTCGATCTCGCCGAGCGCCTGCAATCGCCCATTTTCGTGATGATGGACCTCGATATCGGCATGAACGACTGGCTATGCGAGCCGCTCGAATGGGACGACACGCGACGCTACGACCGCGGCAAGGTGATGACGGCGGAAGAACTCGAGGGGGCAAAAGAGTTTGGCCGCTATCTCGACGTGGACGGCGATGCGATTGCCTACCGCACTCTGCCCGGGACGCATCCGACCAAAGGCGCCTATTTCACGCGTGGCTCGTCACACGACCGCTATGCCAAATACAGCGAGGAAGGGGCGGTTTACGTCGACAACGTACAGCGCCTGCTGCGAAAGCTGGATACGGCAAAGACACTGTTGCCGAAACCGCTTTTGCGCACCGCGGGCCAGCCCACGCGATTCGGCGTCATCTATTACGGCTCGACCTCTATTGCCATGGACGAAGCACTGGCGGCGCTCGAGAAGACCGGACTTCAGGTCGACACGCTGCGCATTCGCGCATTTCCGTTTTCGGAAGAGGTTTCGTCCTTCATCGATGCGCACGATCAAGTGTTCGTTGTCGAACAGAACCGCGACGCGCAACTGCAGAAACTGATCGTCAACGAATGTGCGATTGATCCGGCGCGCTTCATCTGCATCCTGCATTACGACGGCACCCCGATCACCGCGCGCTTCATCACTGCGGCGATTGCGGAACGCATGACCATGGACTCACGAAAGCACGCGGCGGAATGACCTACCTTGCCAAACCGAAGCTCCGGCATCCCGGGTTACCGACCAACAAGCTCGGATTTACCCATCGTGATTACGAAGGCTCTACTTCGACACTGTGCGCCGGCTGCGGCCACGATTCGATCAGCGCTGCCCTCATCCAGGCCTGTTTCGAACTCGACATCGAGCCCCATCGGGTGGCCAAGATGTCGGGCATCGGCTGTTCCTCGAAAACACCGGATTATCTGCTCGGTAACAGCCATGGCTTCAACAGCGTGCACGGGCGCATGCCGTCAGTCCTCACCGGTGCCAATCTCGCCAACCGCGATCTGATTTATCTCGGCGTCTCCGGCGACGGCGATTCCGCATCCATCGGTCTTGGGCAGTTCGCCCACTGCATCCGGCGCGGCGTGGATATGGTGTATATCTGCGAAAACAATGGCGTTTATGGACTCACCAAGGGCCAGTTCTCGGCGACGGCCGATCGCGGCTCGACCAGCAAGGCCGGCGGTCGGAATACTGATTCTCCCATTGATCTCGTCGGCATGGCTCTTCTTTTGGGCGCCACCTTCGCGGCGCGCAGCTTCTCGGGTGATCGCAAACAGCTTGTGCCGCTCCTGAAAGCCGCCATGTCGCATAAGGGCGGAGCGTTCATCGACGTCATCAGCCCCTGCGTGCAGTTCAACAACCATGCCGGTTCGACCAAGAGTTTCGATTACGTGCGTGAGCACAATGAAACGGTGAACCGGCTCGATTTCATCACGCCACGCGAAACGATTGCGGTCGATTACGCGCCGGGCAGCGTGGAAACGGTCACGCAGCACGACGGCTCCGTCCTCAGGCTCGCCAAGCTGCACGCCGATTACGATCCACACGACCGGATCGCCGCCATGAGATATCTGCAGGAGCGCCACGCCGCGGGCGAGATCGTGACAGGATTGCTCTATCTCGACGCCGAGCCCGAGGACATCCACGCGCATCTGAATACCGTGGCCGCGCCCTTGAACCGGCTCTCGGAGGCCGAACTCTGTCCGGGCGCGGCGGCGCTGGAAAAAATCAACGCCACCTATCGCCCCTGACCCGCTGCGGCGCACGTTAATGCGTGCGAGGTTGCACGCCGGAACGGGTTATCCTTAGATGTCCGACGGATGGGCGCCTCCTTTTCAAGGAGAACATCATGCGTCTTTTACTGGCATCCGCGGCCCTGCTCGCAACGGCCGTAACCTTGGGCGGATGCTATCCGCCGCCACCGCCGCCCGGGTATGGTCCGCCGCCTGGGCCCGAATACGGTCCTCCGCCCGGAGCCGAGCAGAACGGACCGCCGCCGCAGGGTGAATATGGTCCCCCTCCGCCGCAAACCTCCGGAGGCGCGACCAGCCAGGGTCCGGAAGGGTACGGTCCACCGCCATCCGGCCAGGAGGGGTATGGTCCACCGCCGGGCAGCGAAGGCTACGAAGCAGGCGCGCCACCGGCCGTGCCGCGGGGCTATACCGCACAGTGGTGTGCCAATCATCCGCACAAATGCCGCAAGCTGCTTCGCCGACAGGAGCGGCAAGAGGGCGCCTATCCGCCTCCGGGGCAAGAAGGTCCGCCTCCCGGCGAGAACGGCCCGCCACCGGACGAAAATCCTCCGCCTCCGCAGCAGTAACAGATCGCCAGGCGCGCGGCGTAACTCAAACCCGCCGCGCGCCGGCAGGCGGATAGATGTGCCAGCCACCTGCATGATCCCGCAGGTGCAATTTCTTTCCCTCATCGTCAAAATCAGGTAGCGCGACGCGCGCTTTGGCATGTCCGCCTGGAATATCGAGCACATACTCCGGCTGGCACAGGCCCGACGCGCGAGAACGCAATTCGCGAACGAGTTCCTGTCCGCGTGCAACGTCTACGCGGAAATGTGATGTCCCCGGTGCGAGATCCGGGTGGTGGAGATAATAGGGCTTGATGCGTGTCTCCACGAACGCCTGCATGAGTTCGACGAGCGTCTCGATATCGTCGTTCACGCCCCTGAGCAGTACGGTCTGACTCAGCATCGGAATACCCGCATCCACGAGCCGGGCGCAGGCCGCGCGCGCCACCACCGTCAACTCGCGCGGGTGATTGGCATGGAGCGCGACGTAAGTTGCGCCGCGTGACAGCCTGATCGCGCCAAGGAAGGCCGGAGTAATTTTCTCCGGCGCAACAACGGGAACACGGGTGTGCCAGCGCAGCACGCGCAGTTGACCTATTTCGGACAGACGCCGCGTCAATTCGCCAACGCGCCGCGTGCTCAGGACAAACGGATCGCCACCCGTTACGATTACTTCGCGGATTTCGGAATGCTCACGGAGCCAGGCGAGCGCGATCTCCAGGTCAGCGTCGGAGAGCGCACCCTCCCCGTCCGGTCCGACCATCTCGCGACGAAAACAGAACCGGCAGTAAACCGGGCAGGCGTGTACAATCTTGAGCAGAACCCGGTCGCGATGCCGGTGAACAATGCCGCGCACGGGACTGTGGGAATCGTCACCGATCGGATCCGCGCGCTCTTCCGGGAAATTGTCCAGCTCAGCTTCGTGCGGCACGAACTGGCGCGCGATCGGATCGTCCGGATCGTCGGGCCGGATCAGCGCGGCGATCGCTGGCGTAATGGAAATCGCATATTGGGCGGCCACAGACGAGAGTCTCTCCACACGTGACGGAGAAATGAGTTTCGCGTCCGCAAGAGCCCGAAGCGTCTTAAGTGTGTGGTTCATGTATCGGCCGCCGCCTGAAACGGAGTCCAGATCACATCATTGATATGGGGCGCGCCGAGCGCCAGCATGACCAGCCGGTCAAAACCGAGCGCGACCCCGCTCGCCTCCGGCATTTCCGAAAGGGCCGAAAGAAACTCGTCATCGAGCGGATAACGCTCACCGTAGACTCGTTCCTTCTCGGCCATTTCTGCCTCGAAGCGGCGACGCTGCTCGTGCGCGTCGGTCAATTCGCCGAACCCGTTCGCCAACTCCACCCCGCAGGCATAAATCTCGAAGCGCTCGGCTACTCTCGGGTCATCTGCCGTTGCGCGCGCGAGTGCCGCTTCGCAGCGCGGATATTCGTAAAGAACTGTCGGACGGCCGACTCCCAGGCGGGACTCAATGCGTGCGACGAGCAGTTTGCTGAACATGTCTGACCAGGTATCCTTGCCCGAATTCTCCAAGCCCGCCGCAGCAGCAAGCCGGCCGCGGTCGCCTTCGCCCGTTGCAGAAAGCGTCGAAAGCAGATCGATCCCGGCAAGCTTCCCGAAGGCTTCCGCGACCGTCAGCCGTTCCGGTTCCGCAAATGGATCGCAGCTGCGATTTCGAAAGGCAAAGGTGCTGGAGGGCACGGCTTCCGCGGCAATCCGGATTAAATCGATACAATCCGCCATGACGTGATCGTATTGCTCTTCCGCCCGGTACCATTCGAGCATGGTAAATTCCGGCGCGTGCAGAACTCCGCGCTCACGATTCCGGAAGACGCGGGCGAATTCGAATATCCTCCGCTCGCCCGCGGCGAGAAGCTTCTTACAGGCGAATTCGGGTGAAGTGTGCAGGTAAAGTCGTTCGCTGGCGCCCGAAGAAAGAATGCAATCGGTCGAAAAAGCATGCAGATGCGCTTCGTTTCCGGGGGAAGTCTGCAGTACGGCGCACTCGACCTCAGCGAACCCCGCTCGCTCGAAATGGCTGCGCAGCGCCGAGCGGATGCGCCCACGCGCGAGAAGGCTCGGGCGGCGATCGGCATGTCTTGGGGCAGTCCACCAGGATTCGGGCGGCATCGGCTCTTGGCCCGCCAATGGGCGGCTGCTAAGACCCCGCGCGACAAGCGCAAGAGGTCGGTCGGTGGTTTCTGTTATCGCAAGCAACGTACGCAAGGGCAACGTGATCGAGAAGGACGGCAAGCTCTACGTCATCCTCACGGCAGAGAATATTCATCCCGGCAAGGGCACTCCCGTAACGCAACTGGAGATGCGCCGGATCAGCGATGGCGTCAAAGTCAACGAACGTTACAAGACCACTGATGCGCTCGAGAAGGCGTTCATCGACGAACGGACGCACAGCTATCTCTATCACGATGGAGACCATTACATCTTCATGGACCCGCATACGTTCGACCAGATCTCGGTTTCCGAAGCCATTATGGGTGACATGGCTCCTTTTCTGGTCGAGAACATGGAAGTCCGCCTGTCGCAGTTTAACGGCATACCGATCGCCATCGAACTCCCGGCCCGGGTATCGCTTGAGGTGGCGGAGACGGAGCCCGTAGTTCGCGGACAGACCGCGTCAGGCTCCTTCAAACCCGCGACGTTGTCCAATGGTGTCCGGACCATGGTGCCGACGCATATCACGGCCGGGACTCGGGTGGTTGTCCTTACGGCTGATGGGTCCTACGTCGAGCGCGCGAAGGTCTGATCCATCAGAAACTGAAGTTCAGGAACCAGATGATCGCGAAAGCCGCGATGACCAAGGCAAGCCCGATGCCCAAGACGTACCGAATCCTGCCGGATGCCACCCCCTGCCGCACTCGCGTCGCCGGGACGTCCTGCAACTTGTCGTCCGTCGGCGTTTTTCGGGGCACGCGTTGGTCCATTTGGCCCGCTCCCAATGTCGCGAATCAAAAACGACCGGCCCTTTGGCCGGTTCCTAAGGCGACGGGAGAGAGAAGCGAGCGGACAACCGATGCGGGGTGTCGAAGGGGCTGGGGCGTACCGGACCGGACATCCGCTCGGGTATAAGAACGCCTCCACCCGATTTCGGTTCCAGATTTACTTCGGCTTTTTCGCCGAACCTTTGCCCTCTCGCTAAACCTCTGGAACAGCAGACTATTTCGTGCGGAAGAGGGTCTCCCGACCCCCCGGTGTCGAAAGAATTCTTGCCTCTGGCGCCGTATCAGGCAGGTGGTCGGCGGCGGAAAGTGCCCGAGAACAGGCTGATCAGAAGGAGAATCAGGAAAACCGCTAAAAGTATTTTCGCGATCACGGCGGCTGTGCTCGCCAAAGCATAGAAGCCGAGCACGGCCGCAATAATGGCGAGAATGAGAAAAATGAGGGCCCAGCGCAGCATGCTTGTCTCCTCCTGGCGCAGGAAGGGGAACGCCCCCGGAGGTCGCTCCGTTCCTGTGGGACCAACAAAGGATGGTCGATGGAGTCAGCGGCGAAGAAACAGCGCCCCCAGAACGGCCCCTGCTCCAAGCGACAGAAGGCAGGCGGTTAGAGGCTGATTTCGGCTCCACTCCCGCATCAGGCCGACATTGTCAGTCGTCCAGTTCCCCACGCCATCGTAGGCGGCTTCGGCGGTAGTCACGGCGGCGTCCGCGGTCCTTGAGAGGCCATCGGTCAGTTTTCGGGCGTCCTTCCGCAGTGCGGTCAATTCCGACTGCAAGGATTCGAGCTGGTCGGCGATTTTGCGGACGTCGTTTTTTGTTCGGCGACGGAAAATGCCCATTCTCGCGACCTCCGTTCGGCCTCTTCACGCGCAGTTTGCAACGCATGGCGGGTGCGCGGGTTTCTGTCCGGCTCAGGCGGCCTTGCGCTTGATGGGATGAAAAAACAGCGCCTGACCGACCGTTGCCTGAACGGTCTCGGGAAGGAACGGCTTGGCAATCAGGTAGGTGGGTTCCGGGCGTTCGCCCGTGAGCAACTTCTCCGGATAGGCCGTGACAAAGATCACCGGAATATCGAAGCTGTCCAGAATTTCGCTCACCGCGTCGATGCCCGAACCGCCTTCTCCGAGGTTGATGTCCGCAAGGATGAGCCCGGGTCTCGTGGACAGAGCCAGCTTGACTGCGGCATCGCGTGTTGCCGCCGTGCCGACGACCTCATGACCGAGTTCGGTCACGAGATTCTCAAGATCGAGCGCGATGATCGGCTCGTCTTCGATGATCAGCACGCGCGAGACCAGTTCGGTTTCGATCGTGCGTTGCGCCTCCACAATTGCGCGTTCGACCTCCTCCGGCTGTTCGCCGAGAATCACGCCCGCCTCGTCGAGACTAAAGGATTCGACCGCGGTCAGCAGAAGCGCGGCACGGCGTGAGGCGGACAGCGCAAGCAGCCGGCCCTCGGGATTGCTGTTCTCTTCCATCGCTTGCGGCGGCACGTCGTAGTGGGAGGCCGGACTGGCCCATATCTGATGGAAAAGACGATAGAGGGCGACTCGCGGCGACAGATCTGGTTCGAGGACATGCTCACCGGCAAGCAGCGCGGTGAGCGCTGCCCGCACATAGGCATCTCCGCTGTTTTGCGAGCCGGTCAGCGCGCGGGCATAGCGACGCAGATACGGCAAATGCGGCGCCAATGCATGAGTGACGTTCATTGAAAAGCTCCTTCGACCACAGCTCGGGCTGCAAAACTGGAACGGCTGCCAGCGTAAAGAGTTCCGCGCGAATCCGGAACCATTCCCCCCAACCGGCGTTTGCGAGCGTGGGCGGAACCGGAGAAGGCGGCGGCCCGCTAAATCTTGTATGATCGCAAAGGCTGGAGTGGCACTAGTGGCAACTGCGACTCAACGGCGGGGTTGGAACATCGATTCCTTGACCACCGAACGCAAATCCGAGCTGGAAAAGGCCCGCAACATCCGCGCACGGCAGCGTGCCATCGGACGCGAGCTGAGGCGAATGTACGACAACGTGGCGAAGGAGCCCGTGCCGGACGATTTTCTGGATCTGCTTCACAAGATTGATGAAGCAGGTATCGAACGGAAGAAGTCGTCGTGACGGCCCCGCAACCCGAAGCCAGTCCTGCGCCGCGTGCGAAAACGGACAACGATGCGCAGTTCAAGGCGGATCTGTTGGATCTCATTCCTTTTCTGCGCGCTTTTGCCCGCTCGCTGTGCGGCAACCAGGAAACCGCCGACGACCTGGCGCAGGAAACGCTTGTCAAAGCATGGCAGGCGCGAAGCATGTTCGCGCCCGGCACAAACCTGAAGGCGTGGCTGTTTACGATCCTTCGTAACCAGTTTTACTCGGATCGCAGGCGGGCGTGGCGGCAGGCACCTTGGGACCAGGACGCGGCGGAGCGCATCCCGGGATCGAGCGCCGAGCAATCCTGGGCCGCAGAACTTTCGGACACAGCACGCGCGCTTTCCCAACTTTCGGATGAGCAGCGCGAAGCGCTGATCCTGGTGGGCGCCGGCGGATTTTCGTATGAGGATGCGGCAGCGATCTGCCGCTGCGCCGTTGGCACGGTAAAAAGCCGGGTGGCGCGCGCGCGCAAATCGCTTCTCTCCATCCTGGAAGGCGAAGACCCGCTGCCGCAATCGCATCAGCCCGGCGACGGAGATGCAGCCGAGGAGATCATGGCGCAGCTGGACCGTCTGGCACCCGAGGTGTCGAACGGAAACACTTCGCGTCGCCGCACAAAAGGCAGCGCACCCGCCTGATCAGGCAAATGCATCTGTCGTCGGGGATTTCTGGAACAGGCGCATCGAACTGACAGCAGCCGCCGCCAGTGCAAACCCTGCCGCGACATAAAGCGCGAAGGCGGTCGCGTGCACCGGGATGTTTCCGAACAGCAGCGCCACCAGGGCCGCCCCGGTCGTCTGTCCCAGGAGACGCGCGGTGCCAAGCATTCCGCTTGCGCCCCCACTGCGGCTGCGCGGCGCCGAAGCGATGAGTGTCCGGTTATTCGGCGCCTGAAAGAACCCGAAACCGAGACCGCAGACCATCATCCGCCACGCGACGTCCCGATACTCCGGATGCCGCGGCAAAAAAGCCAAGGCAAAAAGGCCCGCCGCGAAAACCACGAGGCCGCCGGCGCCCAAGAGCCCCGCAGGATAACGGTCTGCGAGACGGCCCGCGATTGGCGCAGCAAATGCAATCGCCAAAGGCCAAGGCGTTATCAAAAGTCCCGTCTCGACCGCCGAATAGCCGAACTGCTGCTGCAGATGGAACGGCAATGCCACGAGCGCCAGCATCTGCGCAGTGAAGGAGCAGATGGACGTGCCTACCGACAGCGCAAACATCGGAACGCGAAGGAGATCGACCGGAAAGAGGGGGGCGGCCCGGCCACGCTCGCGTCGGACGAGCAAGGCGCCGCAGACAAGGGCGAAGACCAGTTCTGCCGCAATGAGGTATCCGGGCTCACCATGGCCGCCCGCATCAATTCCGGCGATCAACAATCCAAAGGACGCCGCGCTGAGGGCGGCGCCGGCTATATCGAACGGGTGCCGACCGCGCGGATTCGTCGGCAGAGCTCGCGCGCCGATCAGGAACGCCGCTATTCCAATCGGGACGTTCACGGCGAACAGCCAGGGCCATGATGCTACCGACAGAATGCCGCTCGCGATGGTTGGCCCGGCAGCAGCCGAAATGGCTACCACCACGGCATTGATGCCGATGCCGCGTCCAAGCTCGCGCTGTGGATAGATGAACCGGATGAGCGCGGTGTTGACGCTCATGATTCCGGCCGCGCCGAAACCTTGCAGTACGCGCGCGAGCGCGAGCAGGGCGAGCGTGTGGGAGAACGCACAAGCGAGCGACGCCGCCGTGAAGAGCGCGAGCCCGACAAGATAGATCCGCCGATAGCCGACTATGTCGCCAAGCGCTGCGAGCGGCAGAAGCGAGATCGTGATCGCCAGCTGATATCCGTTTACGATCCAGATCGAGAAGGCCGCATCGGTGTGGAGATCGCGCGCGATGGTGGGCAGTGCCACGTTGGCGATGGCGCTGTCGAGCACCGACATGGTGATGCCGAGCGCAACCGTCGCGATGGCCCAGAAACGCTGGGGCAGCGGCTGCCCGTCAGGCGGAGAGGTCATGGCCAACCGGCGCGCGTACGGTCAAATGTGCAGCGCGTGCCCCAGTGTACGCAGCGCCGTTTCGTGGAATGCTTCGCCGAGCGTGGGATGGACATGGATCGTGCCCGCGATGTCTTCAAGCACCGCGCCCATTTCCAGCGCGAGCGCGAATTCGCCGGCCAGTTCGGATACATGTGCCCCGACCGCCTGGATACCGACAATGCGGTGATCGTCGCGGCGCGTGAGCATGCGCACGAACCCGCCTTCATCGCCTGCATCCATGGTGAGCGCACGGCCATTTGCCGCGAAGGGAAACAATGCAGTGATGACATCGTCCTTCGCCGTCGCGTCGCCGGGTGAAAGACCCGCAACGACGATCTCGGGCTCGGTGAAACAGACGGCGGCAATCGCCACCGGCTCGAATCGCCGCCTCGCGCCCGCGATGATCTCGGCCACCATCTCTCCTTGCGCCATCGCCTTGTGCGCGAGCAGCGGCTCGCCCACCAGATCGCCAATCGCCCAGACGTTCTTCATCGAGGTGCGGCACTGCCCGTCCACCCGCACGAAGCGACCGTCCATGTCCACCGCCATATTCTCGAGTCCCCAGCCTCCGGTGCAGGGTTTCCGCCCCACGGTGACGAGAATCTTTTCCGCCGGCAGATGCTCGGTGTTGCCGTCCTTCGTCTGAATCGCGAGCGCGGGCGCGGTCTTTTCGTTCACGAGCCCTTTTGCCGTTGCGCCGAGATGGGTAACTATGCCGTTGCGGTCGAGCCATCGTTTCACCGGGGCGGAGAGTTCTGCGTCGAACAGCGGCAGAATCCGGTCAAGCGCCTCGACCACTGTCACCTGCGAACCGAGCTTGCGCAGAGCGATGCCGAGTTCGAGGCCGATATAGCCGGCGCCGATCACAACCAGCTTTTCCGGCAAAGAATCTAGCGACAAGGCTTCGCTGGAGGAAATCACGGGCCCGCCGAATGGCAGAAACGGCAATTCCGTGGAAACTGAGCCATTGGCGAGGATGACATGCTCGGCCGTGAGGATCGCATTGTCCTTGCCGGTGACCGTGCAGGTCTTTGCATCGGAAAAATGCGCGCGGCCCGAGAGCACGCGCACCTTCGCGCGTTTGCAAAGCGCGGCGACCCCGTTGCTGAGCTTGGTGACAACCCCCTCTTTCCAGCTTACGAGCCCGTGCATGTCGAGAGCAGGCGGCGCGGCAAGTAAGATGCCATGCCGCGGCTTGCCACTCGCCGCGCGGTGCATCGTCTCGAACTCGCCAGCCGCATGGATCATCGCCTTGGATGGGATACAGCCGCGAACAAGGCACGTGCCGCCAAGCCGGTCCGCTTCGACAAGCGTGGTGTCTAGCCCAAGCTGACCTGCGCGAATCGCCGCCACATAACCGCCCGGACCGCCGCCGATAACGAGAACTTTGGTTGTGAGTTTTTCGGGCATACGGAATGTGACCAATAAATAATCTTGAAATTTTGCTCTCAGTTCATGAACAGCGTAGCGGGATGCTCGAGAACACCTTTGAGCTTTTGAATAAACTCTGCGGCGTCATAGCCGTCGACGACGCGGTGATCGAAGGAGGACGACAGGTTCATCATTCTGCGGACGACGATCTGCCCGTCGCGCACCACCGGCCGCTGCAGGATTGCGTTCGGACCGATGATCGCGACTTCGGGATGGTTGATCACCGGAGTGGTGACGATGCCGCCCAGCGCACCAAGACTCGTGATGGTGATCGTCGAGCCGCTCAGTTCGTCGCGCGAAGCCTTGCCATCGCGCGTCAGAGCGGCGAGCCGGCCCACTTCCGCGGCCGCCTGCCAGATGTCGAGCGCTTCCGCGTGGCGAACCACGGGCACGATCAGGCCATTCGCAGTCTGCGTGGCGATTCCGACATGCACGGCGGCGTGGCGGTGCACGATGCCGGCCTCGTCATCGAAGCGCGCGTTGATTTGTGGATACGCAGGAAGAAGACGCACGAGCCCGCGCATCACGAACGGGAGCAGCGTGAGCTTGGGCTGGTCGGGCCGGCGCGTGGCATTCAGATGCGCGCGCAGATCCTCGAGTGCAGTCATGTCGATCTCTTCGACATAGGCGAAATGCGGGATGCGCCGTTTCGCCTGCTGCATCTTCTCGGCGATTTTCCGGCGGAGGCCGATGACCCGGATTTCCTCCACTCCCTCGCGCTGGGCATATAGGCCGCCGCGAACGACAGTGGCGCGGCCGCCAGACGCGATGTAATTGTCGAGATCGGTATGTTCGATCCGCCCCACGGGTCCGCTGCCCGGCACGAACTGCAGATGGACCCCGAGTTCTTCCGCGCGCCGCCGCACGGCGGGCGAGGCAAGCGGCTTCACTCCCGGCGCGCGGGTGGCGAAGGCGGGCGTCTGCGATGGTCTTGCTGCCTCCTCGGCCCAACCCTCTCCCGCTGAAGGAGAGGCTGGGGCGTGCTCTTTAAGATCCGTCTTGTTTGTCGCCCTTTCGGCGCTCGGTTTGCTGGCGGTCGAGGGCCTCTTCTCCGGTACGGGGGGCCGTTTCTCGGATTTTGCTGCCGTGGCTGCGCCGACGTTTCCTGCGCCTTCGACCTCCAGTTCGACGAGCGGCGCGCCGACGGTCGCCATCTCGCCCGGCGTGCCATGAAGCGAGACAACCACGCCGGTGACCGGCGAAGTCATTTCGACGGTCGCCTTGTCGGTCATCACATCGACGAGGTTTTGGTCTTCGTCGATCCGCTCGCCAACCTTCACGTGCCAGGCGACGATCTCGGCCTCGGCCGTTCCTTCTCCGACGTCCGGCAGTTTGAAGACGTATCGCCCCATTTCAGCCCCCCATCGCCCGGCGCATCGCTTCGGTGACGCGCGCCGGTCCCGGAAAGTAATGCCACTCGAAAGCGTGCGGATAAGGCGTATCCCAGCCCGTCACGCGCTCGATTGGTGCCTCGAGATGCCAGAAACAATGCTCCTGCACCAATGCGGAGAGTTCGCCCCCAAAGCCGCTGGTCCGCGTCGCTTCGTGCACGATCACACAACGCCCGGTTTTCTCCACCGATTGCACGATCGTCTCGATATCGAGCGGCACGATCGTGCGAATGTCGATCACCTCGGCATCGACGCCGCTCTCCTCAGCCGCCGCAAGTGCGACATGCACCATCGTGCCATAGGCAAGCAAAGTGATATCGCTGCCCTTGCGCAGCACCGCCGCCTTTCCCAATGGTACGGTGTAATGGCCTTCGGGCACTTCGCTTGCCGGATGCTGCGACCAGGACGAAACGGGGCGATCGTGATGGCCGTCGAACGGCCCGTTGTAGATGCGCTTGGGCTCGAGGAAGATCACCGGATCATCATCTTCAATCGAACTGATGAGCAGTCCCTTCGCGTCATAGGGGGTTGAAGGGATCACAGTTTTCAATCCGGCAACGTGAGCGAACAGCGCCTCGGGACTCTGGCTATGGGTCTGGCCGCCGAAAATGCCGCCGCCGTAAGGCGTACGAATGGTGATTGGCGCGGTGAAATCACCCGCCGAACGGTAGCGCAGCCGGGCCGCTTCCGAGACTATCTGGTCGAAGGCGGGATAAATGTAATCGGCGAACTGTATTTCGACCACCGGTCTCAGGCCGTACGCGCCCATTCCGATCGCAGCCGCGACGATGCCGCCTTCTCCGATGGGCGCGTCGAAGCAACGCGTGAGTCCGTATTTTTTCTGCAACCCATCGGTCGCGCGGAACACGCCGCCGAAATAGCCGACATCCTCGCCGAACACGAGTACGTCGGGATGCTTCGCGAGCATTACATCCATGGCGGAGTTGAGCGCCTGGATCATATTTAACCGCGCCATGCTCACACCCCCAGCTGCTGGCGCTGATGCACGAGATGCGGCGGCATCTCCTTGTACACATCCTCGAACATCGTTTTCGCGCTTGCGATCCGGCCTTCGCCCAGCGTACCGCAACCCGCCGCTTCGGCATTTGCGGCCCGGACCTGTTCGGCCGCATCCTTCTCGGCTTGCGCGTGCTGCTCTTCGCTCCATTCGCCAAGCGCGATCAGATGGGCTTTCAATCGCGCGACCGGATCGCCGAGCGGCCAGCACTTGCCCTCGTCGGCCGGGCGATAGCGTGAGGGATCGTCGCTCGTGGAATGTCCTTCCGCGCGATAGGTGTAGAGTTCAATCACGGTCGCGCCGAGATTGGCGTGCGCGCGCTCCGCCGCCCATTGCGTAGCCGCAAACACCGCGAGGAAATCGTTGCCATCGATGCGCAGAGCCGGCAGCCCGTAGCCGATGGCGCGCGCGGCAAATGTCGTCTGCTCCCCACCGGCGATCCCCTGGAAGCTCGATATTGCCCATTGATTGTTGACGATGTTGAGGATCACGGGCGCGCGATAGACAGCGGCGAATGTGAGTGCCGAATGGAAATCTCCTTCTGCAGTCGACCCTTCGCCGATCCATGCGGCGGCGATGCGGTCGTCGCCACTGTAAGCTGAGGCCATTGCCCAGCCGACTGCCTGATCGAATTGTGTCGCGAGATTGCCGGAAATAGAAAAAAAGCCATACTCGCGGCTCGAATACATGATCGGCAGCTGACGGCCTTTCAGCGGATCGCGTTCGTTGGAATAGACTTGGCACATCATGTCGACGAGCGGATAGCCCCGCGTGATCAGCAATCCCTGCTGGCGATAGCTTGGGAAGCACATGTCGCCCCTGTCGAGCGCCATGGCCTGCGCCACCGCGATCGCCTCCTCGCCCGTGCATTTCATGTAAAATGAGGTCTTGCCCTGGCGCTGCGCCCGGAACATCCGGTCGTCAAACGCCCGCGTAAGAACCATGAGTTTCAGGCCCCGGCGCAACGTCTCGGGATCGAGCCGCGGGTTCCAGGGCCCCACCGCATTCCCGTCGTCGCCAAGGACGCGGACAAGGCCATAGGCGAGATCGCAAATTTCACGCGCGGAAGCGCCCGCATCCGGGCGCCGCGCCTCCCCCGCTTCGGCAAGCCGGACTCTGCCGAAATCTGGACGCTCGCCCGGACGTGCGGGCGGCACTGGAATATGTAGGCTGAGTTTCTGGCGGTTCTGCATCGGGGCCTGGGGGGATAGGCGAGAAGCGGCGGTCAGATATCGTCGCGGCGTGGCAGCCTCGTCAAGCCGGAGCGCGGCGGGCTCGCCTGACGAAAGGCGCAGCGAGCCTCAGATCGTCGACGAACAAGGCATATTCGCGCGCTCTGTCCTCGTCGTGGACACGCAGCAGATAAGAAGGATGCACGGTTATGATCGCCTTCGCATCTGCGAGATCGAAAACGCGTCTTCGGCACTTTCCGATTGCCATCGGTTTTCCGAACACCGCGCGGGCTGCCGTAGCACCCATGGCGACGATGAGAATCGGATGGACGATTGCGCGCTCGCGGGCAAGCCACGGATTGCAAGCCTTGATCTCGGCGACGTCCGGTTTCTGGTGCAGACGGATTTTCCCGCGCCGGACGAATTTGAAATGTTTGACGGCGTTGGTGACGTAAATCTTGTCGCGCTCAATGCCGGCATCGGCGAGACCGCAGTCGAGAATTCGCCCTGCTGGCCCCACGAAGGGTTTGCCCGCCACATCCTCCTTGTCCCCCGGCTGTTCGCCGACAAACATCAGGGGCGCGTCGAGCGGCCCTTCTCCAAAGACCGTCTGCGTCCCCAATCGCCACAACTCGCAGGCGCGACAGCCCAGGGCGTTCTCGCGAACCGCCATCCATTCCGCCGAGGCCCTATCTGCTCGTGTCGGGACCGCTCTCATTGTTTCGTAAGTGAATCAAACCCGCCGCGGGTTCCGGCATTCGCGACCGCCGCGCGGGTCGACTACATCCATAAGTCTGCCGGACCCGCGCGGCCGCTCCGAACGCGGCTCCGCGTCATCCGAGGTGTTGGAAATAACTGTCGATCGAGGGCCAGAATCGTCAGATCGCTTCGATGCGGTCGACTTCCACGCCTTTCATCCCCTGCCGGGTCGAGAAGCGGATGCGCTGCTCCGGCGCGAGTGCCGTCAGGCCGGATCGCCGCAGCGCACTTGCGTGAATATAGACATCGCCGCCGCCATTTTCGGGCATCACAAAGCCGAAGCCCTTTTGCTCGTTGAAGAACTTGACCCTGCCTTCGAGCATCGGGCCGGAGGGACCATGATCGCGTTCGCGATGCGAGGCGAACCGGTCACCGCCATGAAAG
This sequence comes from Rhizomicrobium sp., assembly GCA_036502185.1. Classification (GTDB taxonomy): domain Bacteria; phylum Pseudomonadota; class Alphaproteobacteria; order Micropepsales; family Micropepsaceae; genus Rhizomicrobium. Next base: position 104,347 of record DASXYZ010000086.1, on the reverse strand, counting down.
CGATCGCCTCCGCCGCCGAACCGGTCCCCGCCGTCGAAACGATCACCGCCACCAAAACGGTCGCCCCCGCCGAATCGGCCTGGACGATTACTGCGCGGAGCCTGCGGTTCCGCGGTGCTCTGATCGATGCTGTGCACCGCCACGACCTGCAGGCCGCGAGGGGAATCCTGCAGATCGCATACCACAGTGGAGCCCGGAGGCACATTGGGCTCGCCGAGCGCTGCCAGCGCCGAAGCATGGCAAAAGGCGTCGGTGCCATTTTCGAGTGTGATAAAGCCGTAGCCCTTGGCCGTGTTGAACCATTTTACGGTGCCCTTGACGGATGCCATTGCCAAGGGCTTCGAACTGCTGTTTTCGAAGCTTGCCATGAATTCGCCGCTGCCACTCTGCCGGACAGGATGATGCGCGCCGTGCACGACCGGCCACGGGAGCGGCGCCTGGTCGATCATATTGCCCAAAATTCCCGCGCGACTGCAACGGGGTAAGGCCGACCGGCCGACCCACCGCCTGTTGGGGGTCTCAGCGGCTCCACGTCGTGGCGATGAATTCGGGATCTTCCTGTCGGTTCCGTTCCGAACAGAGAAAGTCGTAATAGCCGCAGCGCCCGCCGGGATATGAGCGGCAGGTGGAAGGTCGGGCGGCATACACTGTGCAGCGCCGCGCTTCGGTGTCGAAGAATCGGCAGACCATCCCGAAAATTTCGTCCCGCTTGCGGCGCATCGCGTACTTTTCACCATCACGCGCCACTGTGAACCTGCGCCTGGCCTCGTGAAACCCCAGACCGAAATGCGCCGCCAATCTTTCGACATCGCGCTTCGCAAGCGGGATCAGCTCGTAGGAACAGCAGTAGCCGGGGCATTTCGCGCAATTGTACATGTAGGCCCTGTCCTCTCCGCATTTCACAACGCGCCGCTGGCCAACATGTTCTTCCCGGCGGCAGCGATGTTCAAGAGAATTACCGTAGAATCTTCTCCGCCGTTTCTGCAGGCGTAGCGACTGCAGCCACCGCGAACGCCACTCTTCCAATTCTCCGCCCGTCTTCCGCATCAATATCCACTCGCCAGTCCCCGGGCCGCGGATCGGTTTTCAGAGAATAGCCTCGATAGCCGTGCGCGCGGCCACCGGAAATCTGGAACGACACCACGGATTGCGTGCGCCAGCGCTGCACCCGCGCGTCCCACCACTCCCAGCAATGGCTGATCCGGGTCGTCATTTTGATGGGTGCAAAGACGGCGCTGTAGAGCACGAGCTTCTGGTTGGGCGCGACATGAAGGATGGGGCGCGACAGTCCGAGCCGGACACTCCATGGCTCGTTCTCGCCGCGCGCCACATAGAACGCACCCGTGTGCCGGATCGCCTGGTAGACACCGACATCGGACAGTGCGAGCGGCAGCGGCGGCAGAACTCCGCCGAAATAGAAGGCATTCATCCCGGCGACGATGAGCACCGCCCCGCCGATCAGCTTCGGGCGGGACTGGCGATAGCGCGTGGGGCCAAACAATTTGAGAAGAGCAAGAAATCCCAGGAACAGTGCGACCGCGAGCGCCCCGCTCAACAGGAACACGCCGACGCCAATACTTTTCGTGAACACGGGGACCACGAAAACCGCATACGAATAAAGGGCAAAGAAGAAGAGCAGTCCGGCGAAGACAAGCCGCGAGTGATAGCGGCGGAACACCTCGTTGCCGACCAGAAAACCGAGAAGGAGCAGGATAAATGGCCAGGAGACCGCCATGGCGGCACTACGCCAGTAAAATACGAGAAAGCCGCTCCACAACCCGCCAAGCGCGAACTGCGTAATCGCTGGAAGCCAGAGACGCACGCGCGAGGGCCGTTCGGCCATTGCCTCGCTGCACGAGCGGACTGTCGGCCCATCGGTCGCCTGCGCGCGAAGGTCGTTTGGCGACTGGAGCGCCGCACTGAGCCGGTCGGCGCGCGCCTGCAGCGCGTGCGCGAGCGCTATGGAAAACGCCGCAATGGCCAGATAGGCGAGGAACACGATGTGCGGGCCTGGATGATCCACCCGGCCGAAGGTGAAATTGTCTGCGGCAAAGCCAAGCAGCATGGCTGCGGCCGAGATGTGGCGCTCATAGCGGCGGAACGGGGCCGTCCACGTGCGGGCACTGTTCTCAATGTAAGGAATCGACACCATGGACGCCTCACGTCTGCTTTCAGCCCGTTTCTGACTCAGTCTCGCCGGCATTCGTGTTGATTTCGCGGCACCCGTAGTGAACCGGCCAAATTCCACTCTAGTCTTTCTGTTCGGCGCAGTCCGTCGGTGCTGGCCAGCGGGTTTTTCAATTTGGATTTTGCGTCTGAGAATGGCTCGCACTATGGTCGCCTCGATCGGGAGGCCCCATGCGCACAATCCGCCAAAATATCGCCACCGCAATCCTGGGTTTTCTGGCCTTCGTTGTCGCCCCCTGTTGCGCCATGGCAGGCCAAGGTGCGTGTCCGCGTCCGGCCCAGGGCAGCGTGATCAGCAACCCGCCCGGTCTGTACAGCCAGAACGGTGTCCTCAAAGTTTCGCTCGGTTATTTCACGACGGTGGACAAGTGGGGAAGGACCCTTTTTTGTTATACGACGCCGGACGGGCTCGATGCCCCGACGCTGCATCTCAACCCGGGCGACGTTCTCGACCTCACCCTGACGAACATGGAAGCCACCCTGATTAATTCCGGCCGTAATGGTGGCGCGGCGCTTGCGATACTCCAGTCGCTCGGTTCCGGCGCCGAGACCCTGACCGATCCTGCCCGTGCCTGCGCCTCCAACACAATGACGGTGATGTCGGTGAATCTCCATTTTCACGGGCTGAACGTCTCTCCGCGCTGCCACGCCGATGACGTGATTCACACGGTGATAAATCCGGGGGAATCGTTCGAGTACAAGTTCAAGATACCCAAGGACGAGCCGCCGGGCATGTACTGGTACCATCAGCATATTCACGGCATCTCCAGTCCGGCCGTTCAGGGCGGCGCCTCGGGCGCGATCGAGATCGAGGGCATTGCCAATCTGCAACCCGCCGTGCAGGGCCTGCCGGAGCGGTACCTGATCGTGCGAGATCAGCCGCTTGCCAATCCGCCAGCGCCAGGCCAGCCAACCTTGACGCAGGTGCCGTTCTGGGACGTCTCACTCAACTATGTTCCGATCTCCTATCCGAAATATGTCCCTGGCATCATCCAGATGCAGCCAGGAGCGCAGGAGTTCTGGCGCGTCGTCAACGCCTCCGCCAACACGATTCTGGACCTCCAGCTGCTATACGATTCGAAAGCCCAACCCATACAGATCGTCGCGTTCGACGGTGTCCCGACGGGGTCGCAGGACGGACACCACCAAGGCACGATTGTCACCCAGCAGGATGTCTTGATTCCGCCCGCCGGGCGCGTCGAATTCATTGTGACAGGCCCGTCAGCGAGCGTGAAACGCGCCGTTTTATACACCCGGCGCATCGATACCGGCCCCGCCGGTGACGTGGACACGACACGGCCGCTCGCAAAGATACACCTGACGCATAATCTAAAGAAAATACCGAAACCGATCCTTGCGACGGACGTACGCGTGGATGGCCAGCGCTTTGCCGGCGTGACAGATGCGATGGTCACCGCCCACCGCACGCTCTATTTCGACGAGCATATTGGCGTGAGCAAGAAAAACCCGGGCGCCGGGATGGTTTTTTTCATTACGGTAAAGGGCGAGTACGAACGGTACTACTCGCCCGAAAACCCGCCTGCGATCACCACCACTCGCGGTGCCGTCGAGGATTGGACAATCGAGAACCACACCAAGGAGGTGCACGAGTTCCATATCCATCAGATCCATTTCCAGGTGCTAGCGGTGAACGGTAACGCAATTCCGCCCGACAAGCGGCAGTGGTACGACACGTACCAGGTACCCTACTATACGGGCAAAGGGCCCTGGCCGAGCATCAAGGTCCGCATGGATTTTCGCGGCGCCGTCGTTGGCGAGTTCGTTTACCACTGCCATATTCTGGACCACGAAGACGATGGGATGATGGCCAACATTCTTGTTCTTCCAGCGGTCCCGCCGCCCAATGGACATCCGGGCAATTCACCAACGCACCAGGCGAGCCTGACGGGCAGCACAAATCGTCGCCTCGGGCGCCTTCGGACTCGCGCATGAGAGCCGGCGCGGTCGCCGTCCTTGCGGCTCTCGTCGCATTCATCGCCTCGGCAGGAAGTGCGTCGACGCCTGCCATCGAAGGCCGATTCACGCTTACCACGCTTGACGGACGAACCGTTACGAATCTCGATTATCGCGGCAAATGGCTGCTCGTCTATTTCGGCTACACGTCCTGCCCCGATGTCTGCCCGGCCACATTGACCGAACTCGGGCAAGCGCTGAAGGAACTTGGTCCGGCGGCCAAACGCGTCCAGGCGCTGTTCATCACGGTCGATCCGATGCGCGACACCGCGCCCGTATTGAGACGATACCTGAAGGCGTTCGATCCGCGCATCGTGGGTCTTCGTGGCGACGGTGACGCGACGGAAGCTGCAGCGAAGAGCTTCCACGTCTATTACCGGGCGCGCAGCATCGGCGGTGGCCAATACGCGATCGATCACAGTTCCTACATTTATGTATTCGACCAGAAGGGGCAGTTCGTCCAGCTGCTCGCGCCCGATTCACCCGGACATCGGATCGCAGAAGATATAAAAAGACTCGTTCATTGAACCGCGGCATTTCGCTCTTGGTACTTCTGTTTGCGTTGCAGTCTCCGCCTGCATCCGCTGCGACCGCATCACACCATTTTGCCAATGCCGACGATCCCGCGCTCGTGCGGGACGGCAGGGCAATATACATGATGAGCTGCTCGTCCTGTCACGGCCGCAGGCTGCAGGGACAGGCGCTTTGGCAGGTGATGGACCAATATGCCGGCCGGCGCGCGCCACCCCAGGACGCCACCGGACACACGTGGCAGCATTCGGACGATGCCCTGTTTGCGAAAACGAAGCTCGGCCGGTTCCCGACGGAGCCACCCCATCGCACCTCCTACATGCCCGCTTTTACCGGACGCATGACCGATCACCAGATTCTGGCCGTGCTTGCTTTCATCAAGTCGACCTGGCCGGTCGGAATTCGCGCTTCGCAGGCGATGCTCAATCCGGGACTCGAAGGCATGCCCAAGGACACCGGCGACACCTCCTGGACACTGCCACCCAACTGCAGCACGGGATCGTCGTTTCTGCTCTGGTCTGCGGGGAAAAAATAGTTCCTGTTTCCGGTGTGCGCCTACGGCGGCCAGCGCTTCCGTTCAGAACGTGCGGACCTTGGGTTCGAGCGTCAGCAACTCATCCTTAAGGGCAAACCAGGCGGCGCCATAGCGGTAAAAAGGCACGCGCGGATAAAGATGATGCATCAGGTGATACGTGTGACCGCAGAACACGAAATCCATCAGAGCCCGAATGGGTTTCGGGAAAAGCAGGATTGCCGAGTCGGTGTAGCGACCGCGCTCCATATGGGGATGATGCACCGGCCAGTCGAACATCATAGGGCATAGCACAACGCCGATGTAGCCCGGCAGAATCCATGCCAGCAGCAGCTGTTTGCCAATTCCGAGCCGGAAGGCCGCAAATATGATCGCGAGATAGGAGAAGACATACATCATCTCCCAGACAAATGCCCGCATCGTCCGCGGATCGCGCGCAATCCTCCAGAGATGGAGGATGTAAACCGGCTGAATGACCAAGCTGCGCGCCGCCTGGCCGATCCAGGTGGGGCTTCGAATCCAGTAATCCGGATCTTCGGCGGGGTCGTTGGTGTTCGCGTGATGGTGCAGATGCAGAACCCGGAATCCCGGAAAAGGCGCAAGCAGCACGAAACCGCTCACATGTCCGATCAGGTTCTCGACCCAGACACGGCGCCGTTCGCGTCCTGCAATATTGCCGTGCGTAGCTTCGTGCAGGGGTGTGAAAATAAAATAGATGAGAATCGCGTTTAGCGGGACCGCGATCCACCAGGAGAGGCGGCCGGTTGCGCCCAGGAGACCGATGCTCGAAACGCCGGCAAGCACCCCGAGAAATATGAATAGCGTCGGCCAGGGAAACCCGTTCGTGAGCGGCTGGACAACCGAGCGGGCGCGGCGCTCAAAAGCCCGGGCGCGTGTCAGGAAATCGTCGGCGGCCGGACCGGCGAGCGGCGCTTCCCCCGCCATCGCCAATTCCTGGAATGCCTCGGGATCCATGCGTGTCGCGCTCCCCTGCCCACAGGCCGCACACGCTGATAATTAACAAGAAGTTAACTGGTCCGCAAGTATTCGTTTCTGCCTTGGCGCCGTTACAGAGCGCCCCCGGCCAGCGACTTCTCGGACAGTCGGATCACATGCAGCGCCAGGAGGAGACAGACCTCCGAGGAAGCATCGGAGAAGCTTCGGCACGCGGCAGCCGTGGTGGCGTCGTAGCGCAGCACGGCATGGACCGGGCGCACGGCTTGGGCGGCCGGGGCGACATTCGCGACAGAAGGCGCGGGCTGCGGTGGCTTGCCAGCCGTCTCCGCCGAAGCCATGTCCGTCGCCACAAGAAAACTCAACGCTGCGCCGACAGCGAATAGCCTCTTCATGAGCGGCCCCTTTTTCGATGCGGAGCGAGCTTGCACCCGACACCCTGAATAAGGCTTGAAGGAAAACATCCGATTCGACGACGATTTAAGCCAAAGGCGGGCCACAGTTGGACTGGGGCGTTTCCGCTGAACACCATGTGGACCGGTGAAGACAATGAAGCTGCAACTCGGATACAAAGCGTCGGCGGAACAATTCGGCCCGACAGAACTGCTGGGTTTTGGTGTTCTCGCCGAAGAACTCGGTTTTGATTCGGTCTTCGTCAGCGATCATTTTCAGCCGTGGCGGCACACCGCTGGACATGCGCCGTTCTCGATTGCATGGCTGGGCGCGCTCGGCGCCAGGACGAAGCGCGTTCTTCTGGGCACGAGCGTGCTTGCGCCAACTTTCCGCTATCATCCGGCCATAGTCGCCCAGGCTTTCGCAACATTGGGGATTCTCTACCCCGAACGTGTCATCCTCGGCATGGGTACGGGAGAATCGATGAATGAAACGCCGGCGACCGGCATTGCCTGGCCCGAGCAGAAGGAGCGCACACACCGTTTCCGCGAAGCGCTTGATCTGATTGAAACCCTCTGGCGCAGCGAGCGCGTGTCCTACCCGGGACAGTTCTATCGCACCTCACGAGCCACGATTTACGACCGGCCGCGGGATGGAGTGCCGATCTATGTGGCCGGCGCGGGACCGCTGATGGCGAAACTCGCGGGCGAGAAGGCGGCGGGATTCATCTGTACGAGCGGCAAGGAGAGGTCTCTCTATCGGGACACCCTGCTCCCCGGCGTGGCCGCGGGTCTGGCCAAGTCCAGCCGCGAGTCCGATCTGTTCGACCGTATGATCGAAATGAAGGTGTCGTTCGATACGGATCGCGAGCGCGCGCTTTCCGACACGCGCAATTGGGGCGCGCTGGCGCTGTCGCAACAGGAGAAACACAACGTCGAGGATCCGATCGAGATGGAGCGGCTCGCCGATGCACTCCCGGTCGAACGGACGGCAAGCCGCTGGATTGTCTCCGATAACGCCGACGAGCATGTCGACAGGCTGAAGGAATATCTCGACATGGGGTTCAATCACCTCGTCTTCCACGCGCCCGGAAACGATCAGGCGCGCTTTCTTCGTCTGTATGCGGAACAGGTTCTGCCGCTCCTGCGCGCCCGCTTTGGGGAAACCGGCCGCTGAAATCACCGACAAGATCGTCCGGAAGATCGACATCGTGAGCCAAACCAGGACTGCGCACGATGTGTGGATCGAGCCCGCATGTCCTTGCTTCCGCGAGATGGCGCGCGAAACTGCCGTCTCCAAAATGAAAACCGGGACGCGGCGCTGTCGGCCACAGGAGCGCGTTGGTGCCGCGGCCGTGGCGGTCAGGCGCGATCGCACAGGGTAGTTCGGCGAACAGGGCGAGATCGGCCGCGCGAAGCAGCGGCAGATCGCTCGCAATCACAAGAATTTTCGATACGCCCTCCGCGCATGCATGCGCGGCGGCCTGAGCCAGCGCTGCATTGAGTTCCGGCTTGCCGTGTTCCGGCAATCCCGTTGCCCGCTGCACCCGTGCAAACTCGAGGATATCCGAAGAGCGGCTGAGGACGATAACCGAGCCCGGCCGCACAAAGTCTGCGGCGGCCGCAAAGACATGCCGGAATAACCGTTCAGCGAGTCGTGCACGTGCTGCCGCACTCATGGCCGGAGCCAGCCGACTTTTTGCCTCCGAAAACGGCTTGACGGGGATGAGCACCCGCACCGGCGGGCCGTCAGCGAAAAAAGTCGAGCGCCTTGGGGCGCTGCAACTCCCGTGCACTCCCTTCACGCCGGAGATACGGCACGCCCCGCACGAGAACGACGGGCCGTCCTTCGCCGGCCTGGCCCATGAGCAGCGATGCAGCAGCGGCGATCTCGTCGGCAAGGCCCAGATCGGTGGTGCGCAGCGGTCTCCCGAACAGATCCGGCGTGCCGCGCAGGTCGAGAAGTCCTGCCAATCCGCAGACACCGATGGCGGTGCCGATCGTTCCATTGCGCCAGGCGCGACCGATGCTGTCGTTGACGATCACTCCTACGTTGCAGCCGCATCTCTCGCGGATGGCGTTGCGCAGCCGCAGGGCGCTTGCATCCGGATCGAGCGGCAGCAGCAGTACGCTCCCCTCACCGCCGTCGGCATCGACGTTCGACGCGTCCACGCCGGCATTGGCCAGCACGAGGCCGCGTGTGTCTTCCACCACAATGACCCCGGCGCGGACGCGCAACACGTCGCGCGTTTCGCGCAGAATGATTTCGACAAGGCGGGGGTCCTTGTCGGCCGACCGCGCGATTTCGCGCCCCTGCGCAGACGGAATCACAGAGTCGAGCCGGACAAGACGGCCCTCCGACTTGGAGATGATCTTCTGTGCGACGACGAGAACATCGTCATCGCGGAGCATCAGTTGCATGCGCGCGAGGGCTTGGCTGGCGATTTCGCCGAGATCGTCCCCCGCCCTGACCAGCGGGATGCCCTCGAGTGCGACGAGTTCGATCTTATGAGCTGGTCCGCAGCCCGGCATGGCGTGCATGTCTTTTTCGCAGCGGTGTCTGTGCGGGTGTCAGGAGCGCCTCCGCGCCATAGGATTTTAGCTGTTGTTCGGCGGACGCTTCGCCATAGAGGGTCGTGCGCTGGCGCGGATGCCGCCCGAGGCCCGCAATCAGAACATCCATTTTCTCGGGCGGAAATTCCTGTCCGTGCTCAGTGCCGGCGGCGCGCGAAATGCTTTCGTTCATCAACGTGCCGCCGAGATCGTTCGCGCCGGATTCGAGGCACTGCGCGGCGCCCGCGGGCCCCATTTTCACCCAGGATACCTGGATATTTGCGATCAGCGGATGAAGCACGAGACGAGCCACCGCGTGCATGAGCACCGCCTCGCGGAAGGTTGGTCCACGCCGCGCCAGCCCGCGCAGATACATCGGCGCTTCCATATGCACGAAGGGCAGAGGGACAAATTCTGTGATTCCCCCGGTGTGTCGCTGAAGTCCACGCAGGCGAAGAAGATGACGCGCCCACGAAGTAGCGCTTTCGACGTGCCCATACATGATTGTGGAGGTCGTCCTCAGACCGAGACCGTGGGCCGCGGCCACGACCCCAAGCCATTGATCCGTGTTCAGCTTGTCGGGGCAAATGACGGCGCGGACATCGTCATCCAGAATCTCGGCCGCCGTTCCAGGCAGCGTGCCGAGGCCAGCGATTTTGAGTTCGCGGAGAAAATCCTCGGTGCTCAGGCCCAGCGTGGCTGCCCCATGCATCACTTCAAGCGGCGAGAAGGCGTGCACGTGAATTTCCGGCACAGCCGCTTTGACAGTTTTCAGCAGCTCCAGATAGGTGGCACCCGTGTAGTCGGGATGAATTCCGCCCTGCATGCAGATTTCGACTGCGCCGCGCGCCCATGCTTCCTCCGTTCGCCGCGCGACTTCCTCCAGGGCGAGATCATAAGGCGCTCCGCGGAATCCAACGGACGTTTTTCCTTTGGAGAAGGCGCAGAAGCCGCATTTGTAGGTGCAGACATTGGTGTAGTTGATGTTGCGGTTGACGACATATCCGACCGTGTCCCCCACCGTTGCACGACGGAGCGAGTCAGCGGCGGTACAGACGGCCTCGAAGTCCGCGCCGCGCGCGGAAAACAGTGCCACGATACCGGCTTCGGAAGTCTCTTTGCCGCGCGCCGCGAGATCGATCGCACGCGCGACGGCAGTATCGATTGCGCGTTGCGGACGCCCCGGGCCGGTCGCATATTCCGAAGTCGGCAGGGACACGCCGGGCATCCAGGATTCCTCGCGCGCATAGCCGCTCGTATCGCAGTGACGGACGACGTATTTGTGGAGTCCCCGATCGACCCAGTGAGGGAGGTCGCGGCAATAAGCCGGGTAGGCAGCAAGGCGCGGGACGAGAGTTTTGCCGCAAGATTCGGTGACCCGGCGAAGCTCCTTGATCTGCGGCCACGGGGACTCGGGATTGACGTGGTCGGGCGTCACTGGAGAAATGCCGCCCCAATCGTTGATTCCGGCTTCGATCAGCCGCCCAAACTCGTCTGCGCTGAGGTTTGGCGGCGCCTGGATGTTCATCTCGGGCCCGAATACGAGACGCGCAACTGCGATGGTCCGCATCAAATCTTGGAGACTCGGTTCTTCGGCGTCGGCCATGCGGGTGCCTGGCTTGGCTCGAAAATTCTGGATGATGATTTCCTGAAGGTGCCCGTACTCGGCATGCAACGCGAGCAGCGCCAACAGCGAATCCACGCGTTCTTCAGGGGTTTCGCCAATGCCGATCAGTATCCCGCTCGTGAAGGGCACGCGCGCCGCGCCCGCAACCCGGATCGTTTCCAGACGTGGCGCGGGATCTTTGTCTGGTGAACCGAAATGTACGCCGCCGCGCTGCGCGAGGCGCGGCGAGGTGCTTTCAAGCATGAGGCCCTGCGAAACGGCGACTTTGCGCAATTCCGCCAAATCCTCCGCCGTCATCACGCCCGGATTCGCGTGCGGCAGAAGGCCGGTTTCCTCGATCACGGCGCGACACATTTCGGCGAGATAGGAGAGCGTGGTCGCGTGCCCCAGTCCGGCAAGCTCTTCGCGGGCCTGACGGTATCGCAGCTCCGGCTTGTCGCCCAGTGTGAACAAAGCCTCGGTGCAGCCCGCTTCGACACCGGCCCGTGCAATCGCAAGCACCTCGTCGCGGGTCAGATAGGAGCGTACGCCGCGTTGCGGAGAACGCGCGAAGGTACAATATCCGCACACATCCCTGCAAAGCCGGGTGAGCGGGATGAAAACCTTGCGGGAATACGTGACGATAGCGCCATGGCCCTCGTCGCGCAGCCGCCCCGCTTCGCCGCAGAGTTTCGTGAGCGGCGCCTCCATCTTCTGGAGAAGTGCCCGGCGCGACGGCAGAGGTTGTGCCCGGGAGGTTGCCATATGGAAGCTGTTCAGCGCGTCTGGTGCGTTGTCAAGCGCCGGACTGCGCCCGGGTTCCTGCAAGCCCAAGGCATTGCCGGAAAAAAGCGGCTGCCGCATGCGGCAGCCGTTCAGGAAGCAGATACCGCCTATCGCAGCCTCGCCCGCGATAGTGCCGGGAATCACGGCTTCGAGGTGTACACGCGGATGTAGTCGACCTCCATCCTCGACGGGAAGGGCGTGGTCTTGTCGACTTTGCCGGGCCAATAGCCACCAAGGGCCAGATTGGTTTCGATATACATCGGCGTATCGAATCCCCAGCCCTTTTTCGTTGTAAGCGTGTAGACCTGCTGGCCGTCGAAATACCAGGTCAGAGAGCCCGGTTCCCAGTCGACGCCGTAGGTGTGAAAAGCCTTGCTGGTGTCGGGGACCTTGATCTGGGCGCCGGGGTTGTGTTCCTGCCCATGAAGCTCGTAATGCGCGCTCGTGTAGAGCGTGGTCGGATCGTTTCCGAGCACTTCAAGGATATCGATCTCGGGCGGCCATTCGCCGTTTTCGGGAAGCAGCCAGAAGGCCGGCCAGGTGCCCTGGCCTCTGGGAAGTTTGCAGCGGATTTCGAAGTAGCCGTATTCCTGGCTGAAGGATTGCCACGAATTGATCTCGCCGGACGTATATTTGTAGTTGTGGATCAGCGGCCGAATGTTTTTGGCCGCATGATTGCCGGTGAGCGTCAGAATACCGTTCGAGACCTTCCACGGCTTGACGGATTTGGTCTTGTGGTAATTCGAGTTGATGTACCATTCCTGCTCGCCGTTGTTGTTGAGCGAGCCGCCCTTGCCGTGAGGAGGTTTGTACCAATAATTGCTATCCCATGTTCCCGTCGTTCCGTTCCACAGGCTGAGCGTATTGAACTCGTCATCGAAGGTTAGCTGCGCCGTCCCCGGCAGGTTCAGGGGATCGATTTTCCCGGCGAAGCTCGCATTGGCATGGAGGGTAAAGCAGACGGCTGCAGCCGCCAGCGCAACGTTACGAAAGCCGCGCGCAGACGTGCGCGACCGGTGAGTTTCAGTGTGCATCTGTACACCCCACATCGGTTTCATGTCCCAGCCACGAGACGAGCGCACCAGACACGAACACGAGATGGGATTCAAGTTACGTTTAAGGTGTCACGCGAACATTTTTGCGCGTCGCGCGAAGTTGCAGATCAAATGTTGGTTTTGAAATAGTTTTCGCGGGATTTGCGCGTCGGATTCGCTTGTCATGCCGGTTCCGAGAGTTCCGTCTCTGACAAGTAATCAGGTTCCCGCTCGTGTACTGTCGACTCAACCGTGATCCACGCCGGTCGCAAGTGATTCCAAATTGCACTCAATATCGTGCTTCGGACGACAACCTGCCAATCTTATCTCGAAAGTTATTAGGTCCCCTTATTATAGATTTGCAATTGCCGTGCGCGGCGCTCACCGCCTGATGACACAAGATGATTCGGGCCGGGTGTGGAGGAAGATTGCAGGGTACCTGGATAGGAATCCGGCTGCCTGCGGCCCCCCGGCTTCCTCCCAAGGGGAAGGAAGCCGGGAGTTACGCCCCCGTGAAACCTGCGGGATCAGCCCTGCTGGCGAGCGGCGATCTGATGCAGATGGATGGTTTTCGCATCGGCAACCACCTGTCCGAAACTCACCCTGGCTCGATGGCCTTCCGTAGCAATTCTATTGTGTGGCGAATGATGCCTTGTTCTGTGCTGCACGGCCGCCAGCCGCGAACCGTGCTGGGTTGCGGATCGGCTGGCACGGACGGCAGTTTTGACAGGAGAACCGAGCGCGCCATGAGAGAACATTGCCTGCTTCACCCGATCGTAACTTTCGCGCACGGCCTGACGTACGGACCCTGCCGTGACGACGGCATGCACGTCGCGCGCATATTCGCCCGGCAGAGGCACGCGCACAGAGGTAATTTTCGCCAACTCGATTTTGACAGGCCGTCCGTTGGGGCGCGTGAACGTAGCGGACCCGCTTCGGATCGACGCGGCAACCACCGTGCCCCCACCCAGTTCCGTGACGATATGCTTGAGATAATTGCGTGTTTCCTCTGGAAGCAGGCCGCCGCGCACGAGCCGCTCCTCGAGATGTCCTGGCCCGTCGTTGTAAGCGGCAAACATCGTGGGATAACCGTATTTTGTGTGCAGCCAGTGCAGATACGCCGCGCCCGCAAAGACATTGTCGTGCGGATCATAAGGATTTGCGCCGAGGTGATATTGCGTACGCATTTCGCGATAGGTGCCAGGCATCAGCTGCATGATGCCCATGGCCCCTGTGCGCGACGTGATCGGCCGATATGCGGCGGACATTGTACGACCGGCGCTTTCCATCTGTACCACCGCGCGAATCCACCGCGCGGGAATGTCGAACCTCTGCGACGCTTGCGTAATCAGAGGTGTCCAGCGATCGATGAGCTGACTCGCGCTCATCCGGGATTCGGCTTCGAAGGTGGAATCCGGGACAGGCTTTGGTGTCGGCTTTAGAGCGGCAGTCCAGTTGTTGACCCAGCGCGCAACCGTGGTGGCAACGGGTGCTACCGCATCTGGGCGCACCGAAAATTGCTGCACGTGGAGCGTGATGCCCTGCCATGCCAGAAGGATCGTCGCGGCAATTCCCGTGAGGAAGGCGAGCTTTGCTGCGCCTTGAGCCAGGCTTGTGCGCGTTTTCGGGGCCGGACCTCCGAATTCCACGCGGCTTCCCGGCCTGCATTTGCTGGGGTGAAGATTTGCCGAATAGGGGCTCGCGCCTGTATGGCACGTGTCAGTGTTCTGCAGGGCCACGCTCCCGTTCGTACTGCTCGAGGTGGGGTCCGCCCGGCCATCATTTGTTTGGCCGGCGGAAACATCCGTCAAGCGCGGCCTGGCCAGCTGCCTGCGGAACCCGGCGCACATTGGCGCCGATGAACGTTGACATAGAGATTCCGTTCCGGCGGATCAAGTCTTTTTTTGCTGCGGACAACGAAGGGGGAACAGAGCCATATTGTTGTTTGTTCCGCTACAGCGGACCCGGCCTATCAAGATTACCGCAACCCGGCCCATCAAGCGAGGAGAGGATCATGCCCGATACCACCGGCACGTCAAAGCCGTTCTTGACCGACGTGAAAACCCTGCGGGAGCGCGCGCGCCAGCATCTCGAATCCGGAGACGTCACGTCGACCTATGGCGGCGACGTCAGAAAGTCGGTGGAAATTCTCCAATCCGTGCTTGCAACGGAAATCGTCTGCGTTCTCCGCTACACGATGCATTCCATCGCGGCGACTGGCATTTCGAGCGAAGGCGTGAAGAAGGAATTCGCTCAGCACGCCGTGGAGGAGCGCGAGCACATGGAGCAGGTTGCCGAACGCATCAATCAGCTCGGCGGCCGTCCGAATTTCAGTCCGGAAGGATTGCTCAGCCGTTCCGCTTCGCAATACGCAGAAGGTCAGAACCTGGTGGACATGATTCGCGAGAACCTCATCGCCGAACGCATCGCGGTGGATCACTACCGCGAACTCGTTCGCTACTTCGGGGATGACGATCCCGCCACCCGCGTCATGCTCGAGCAAATACTGATGGTGGAGGAAGAGCACGCGAACGACATGCACGACCTTCTCGTCGCACACGAAGGCCGGCCCATGCTGAAGAAATAATCACTTGTCAGCTCCCGGCAGGCGCAGTTCTACGCGCGTGCCGTCGCCGGGGACGCTCGCCAGGCTGAGCGTCGCGCCGCTGATGCCGCGAGTAAGTCCCATGGCAATGGCAAGTCCGAGCCCCATCCCGCCGGGCGAATCCGCCCGTGCGAAGCGCTGGAAGGGCTGACCCACCCGCTCGCGCTCGGCTTTCGTAAATCCCGCACCCGTGTCCCGCACGACGATCACGACATCGCGGGCACTCGCGCGCATATCGAGGTGCACGCTGCCGCCTTTCGGGGTGTAAGCAACGGCATTATCAAGCAGATGCGCCAGAATGCGGCCAAGAACGCCCGCATCGACCCGTGCGGAAGCTTTGAGCGGCAGGGACGCGAGAAGCTTCACACCCCGCGCCTCTGCCGTCGCCATGCGGATTTCGAGTTGGGCGCTTGCGGCAGCCACCACGTCACTGACAGGATTGTCGCTGGCCGCCTCCGGCGGGACAGTCTTTCCAAGCGCGGCATATTCGAGCACGGCACCGATTTTCGCGTGTAGTTCGCGGCCGGCTACGCCAATGTCACGGGCATATTCGGCGTATTTCGGGTGACCTGGCGCTCCGAACACGCCGGCGTCGATCGCCTCCGCGAAGCCGATGATGGCGTTGAGCGGCGTGCGCAGCTCATGGTTCACCTGAGCCATGAAGCGAGTCCTCGCACTGTCTGCTTCGAATGCCCGCCGTTCCGCATGGGCGAGACGGACCAGCAGTTGCGATTCGGCAGGTCGCGTCGAGCGCAATGCCCTCACCGCCGCGGCGGCTCTCGCATGCCTCTCGAAAACGCGCACGAAAAGCACGGCGAGCGCTGCGCCCGCCAAAGACGGCCCGAGTATGAAGAACAGATAAACCGGCAGTGCGCCGTACCAGCCGGTCAGAGCTTGCTGGACGGGCAGACTCGCGCCGACGACGAGTGGCCATCCGGAAATCTGCTGGAGGGAAACGAGCCGGGCTCCGCCTGTCTGTTCCACAATTCGCGACAGGGAGTTCGTCCCGGCGAGCGCCAGCGCAGCTTCCGGCGGTATTTCGCTCCAGTTTGCGCCCCGGGCGATGAGCCTTCCGCCAGGCGTGGCAAGAACTCCGTCTGCCATGCCGGCCGGTGCGAAGAGACGTCCGGAATCGATCTGCACGGCAAGGATGTCGTGGTTGCGGGGAAACAGAAGTGCCACGGTGCGCCCATCTGCCTGGGCGAAGAGTGCCCGGTGCCGCCGGGCCTGCGACAATACCGATGCGGGAAGCGGCAAAAGATCTCTGGGCGCAGCCGTCATTTCGGACAGGAGCTGTCCGTTCTCGCCGAGAACAGCGACATTGCGAAGGGGCGCACCGCCGGCCAGCTCGAGCGCGGCCGATGTTTCGGCCGTCGAATGCGCTGTGGCGAACGCGACCGCAATCGAGGCGTAGCCGTCAAGCATCCTTCCAAGGTCGACGGCCATTTCCCCGGCACGCATGCGGCCGAACTGCCCGGCTTGCGAAAGGGCGTGCATGCGGTCCAGCCGCATTTGAATGGCTGCCGCCGAAGCGAAGCTGCCGCAAATGAGCACCATGCAGACAGGCACTACGGCGCGGATATTCCAGCCAATTCCGCCCAGCCGCCGGAAGAGCGCGGGTGCCACGAAGACGCCCGTTTCGGCCCTGGCAATCGACATGGCGACATCGCACCTCGATGATTCGCAATCCTTCCATTATGAAGCTATCCGCCTCGCTGTCGATGCACCTGTTGCTTGTTGCAGAGGCGAGGCGCGTCTTCCAACCGGCCGCCGAACCTGCAACCATGGGCGTGGAATTCGCCAGAGAGGAGTTTGCATGAAATACGGCATCGATTTCCGGTATCTGCCGAAGGGAGGCGAGATCCCTTCGGACAACTCCTATCCGGTCGATGTGGAGGTGGATGAGACGCAGTTCGCGTTGATTCCCGCGGTCGGCGATCACGTCTGCATCCCGGGAGACAATCCGGGCATGCGCAATGTCCCGCTGTCGGGGCGGGTGCGCAGCCGCCTGTTTCATTATCGACTCGGCTACTGCTACGTCACAATCGTTGTCGAGGACAGCGACGAAAGTTGGAAGACGATCGGCGGGACTTGACGTCGTTCGGCTGCAGTTGCGCGGGCGATCAATCAGATCACCCAAGCATCTTGCTCGCCACCTCGAACATGTTGGAGGAGCGCTCCGGCATGGCAAGCATGGCTTCGAGCTCACGCCGCATGAGCGCCTGCCGGTCCACGTCATAGCGCCGCCAGTTCTCGAAAGCACCTGCCATGCGCGCGGCGACCTGCGGGTTGATCGAATCGAGTTCGCGCAGCGTCTCTCCGACGAGCGCGTAACCCTGCCCGTTTGCCGAATGGAATCGCAGATGATTTGCGGAAAACGCGCCGATCAGGGCGCGGACGCGATTGGGGTTGCGCAGATCGAAAGACGGATGCCGCATCAGTTCGCGAACCTGGTGCACTGTCTCGGGCAATGGCGACATCGCCTGCAGCGCAAACCATTTGTCGAGCACAAGCGCGTCGTCGCGGAAGCGGTTGTGAAAATGCGCGAAGATTTCGTTCCGCGGCAGAAAGTCCATCCGTGAAAGTTGGCCCAGGCCGGCGATCATGTCGGTCATGTTGCTGGCGACGCGGTAATGACTCTCGGCCATGCGTGCCGCACTTTCGTCATCGGCGGCCGTAAGGTATCGCAGGCACACGTTCCGGAGCGCACGCCGTCCGGCCGCTTTGGCATCGGTCTGGAAGGGGCCTGTGTCTTCAAGCAGCCGATAGAGCCGCCGAATCGTCTCTTCATGGGAGATTGCAATGGCGCGAACGAGTGCCGTGCGCGCGGCGTGAATGGCTTCCGGATCGGCGGGTTCTATCGCCTGCGCGAGCTCGGATTCGAGCGGCGGAGCGAGCATCTGCGCGGCAAACGCGTGGTCCTCCTCCGCCCGGTCCAAAACCATACCCATCGCGTCAATAAGGACCGGGTCGGGCTCGGGCGCTCTTCCGGCAAGCGCCTGACGCACCATCTCGAGCAGCACGTCGCGCGCCAGCGTCTGGCCCGATTCCCATCGGTTGAAGCCATCGCAATCCCTGGCCATCAGAGCAGCGTGTTCCGCCCGCCCGGCTGAAGTCCTGAGCACAACAGGCGCGGAGAAGCTACGCCCGATCGAAAGAAGCGGCGGTTCCGGAACGTTTACGAAGGCGAAGCACTGCTCACTGTCCCCAAGCTCGAGAACGCGTTCCTCGGGCCCGATCGCGTTTTCCCCTTCCAAGGTCAGCGGCAGGGCGCGCCCATTCTCTCCCACGAGCCCTACACGTAGCGGAATCTGCATCGGCCTGTTGTGTGGGTGGCCGGGAGTGGCGCGCAGCTGCTGGCGCAATGTAAGGGTAAAGGTCTCTTGTTCCCGGTCGTAGTCGCCGCGCGCCTCTACGACAGGCGTGCCCGACTGCTCGTACCAGAGCCGGAACTGCGCCAGATCCCGGCCCGTCACATCTTCGAAGCATTGGACCCAGTCTTCCACGGTCGCGGCGTGGCCGTCGTGGCGCGCGAAATAGAGATCGGTCGCCTTGCGATAAGCGTCCTCTCCCACAAGCGTTTTCAGCATCCCGATGACTTCGGCGCCTTTTTCGTACACCGTCGCGGTATAGAAATTGTCGATCGTGATGTAGGCCTGCGGCTGAACCGGATGTGCGAGTGGACCGGCGTCTTCCGGAAACTGCCTGAGCCGGAGCAGGCGCACGTCCTCGATCCGTTTGACGGCGGCGGATCGCATGTCGGCCGAAAAGCTCTGGTCGCGAAACACGGTCAGGCCTTCCTTCAGCGACAGCTGGAACCAGTCGCGGCAGGTGACCCGGTTTCCCGACCAATTATGGAAATATTCGTGTGCGACCACGCCTTCTATGCGCGCGTAATCGTCGTCGGTTGCCGTTTCGGGGCTCGCGAGCAGAACCTTGTCATTGAAGATATTGAGGCCCTTATTTTCCATGGCGCCGAAATTGAAAGCGGACACCGCGACGATCATGAAGGTGTCCAGATCGTATTCGCGTCCGTAGGTCTCCTCATCCCAGCGCATCGCGCGCTTGAGCGAATCCATCGCATAGAGCGCCCGGGGTTCGTTGCCATGCTCGACATAGATGCGAAGCGCGACGCGTCGCCCCGAGCGCGTAAAAAATTCGTCTGCGATATGGCCGAGATTGCCGGCCACAAGTGCAAACAGGTAGCAGGGCTTGGGAAAGGGGTCCTGCCAGACGGCGAAGTGGCGGCCCCCGGGCAGGTCGCCCCGTTCAACCGGATTGCCGTTCGAAAGCAGCACCGGGAAACGCGCGCTGTCCGCTTCGATCCTCGTGGTGTAGACGGCGAGCACGTCGGGGCGGTCGAGAAAGTAGGTGATCCGCCGGAAACCTTCGGCCTCGCATTGCGTGCAGAAAATGCCCTTGGAAACATACAGCCCTTCAAGTGTCGTGTTCTGCGCGGGCGCAAATTCGGTTTCGATCTCGAGTGCGAATCTCTCGGGCGGAGCGTGGATGATGAGCGTTTCGGGACTGATGACATATTCGCTCGCGTTGAGCCCGCGCCCGTCGATCGCAATCGAGACAAGCTTCAGTGCTTCGCCATCGAGCACCAGCGGAGCCGGACCCGCACTTGTGCGCTCGACGGCAAGACGCGCTTTAACGCGCGTTGCCTCGGGATCGAGTGAAAAATCGAGCGCGATTTCGCGCACCCGGTAATCCGGCGGACGATAGTCTTTCAGACGTACGGCGCGCGGCTCTTCGGTGCGCATGACGGTCCTCGAATGCAAATTCGAGCCGTCTTAGGCCATTTCAGGGACAGACGGAACGGCGGCGCCGCTCAGCCCTCGCTCTGCACCTGTGCGAGAATGTCCTGCGCCTGATGGGCGAGATCGGCGAGGGCGGCAGGCATGTCCTCGCCCGATTTGCGTGCCCATTCGACCAGTTCCTGAGCAAAGGCTTCGAGCTGCGGCGCGCTCGCGATCAGCCGTGCCTGCCGTTCGATGCGTCTCGGATCGAGATCGTATTCAGCGCCGGGTACTCTCCAGCCACCCCATTCCGCCTGACCTGTGACGACGATCGGATAAGTGCCGGGAATCGGATGGCGGACGCAATCCTCCGCCTGCTGCCATTTGTTTCGCGCGCGCATGACGCGCCATGTCTCGGCGGACCGCGGCGCATTCTCTGCAAGCGGCTGCTCGGCCTGCAGCTCGTCGGCGGCGAACTCGCGTCCGAGTCCCACGTCGTAGTAGATGCGCAAGGGCTCGTCGATGCCCTTCGCCCAATGCGGAACCACCCGCTCGATCAGCGCCCATGTGCCGACCGGTTTCACATACACGCGCTGATTCTTGTGGTACTGCGACTTGGCCATAAATGGCGATCCGTGCTTGCCGGTTCAGGCTAGAAGCCCCACGTTAAGCGGCGGTTAAGGCGCAGGTCCGCGGCCGTGACAAATTCCTCTCCCGTTGTGTCACCCTGTATCGGGGTTTGCGCGATCGATCCGGCGAGCGGCCTTTGCAGCGGCTGCTTGCGGACGCTCGACGAAATTGCGTGCTGGTCCGCGATGGGTGAGGCCGAACGCAGGCGCATTCGGCGTGAGCTTCCGGAGAGACGGGCGAAAGCGGGTTTGCCCGCGCAGAACCTTTGAGCTAGGGCTTGCTCCCACTTTTCTGCGAGGAATGAAGCGTCCAATGTCGCTGCCCCGGCCCGACCTCAAGCCGAACACCTATGAATACGAGACGGAGCCGTTGATCACACCCAACGGCTTTCGCGAATACGATGCGCGCTGGCTCTTCGGAAAGGAAATCAATCTTCTGGGGGTGGAGGCGTTGGGGCTGGGGCTCGGCACCCTCTTCCACGAGTGCAACAGGGTTGCGGGCGCTGTTCCGAAAGTCGCGACCGGCCATGATTTCCGTTCGTATTCGCTCTCGATCAAGGAGGCGCTTGCCATCGGACTGCTGCGCGCAGGTTGCGAAGTGATCGACATAGGAATGGTGACGACGCCCGTTTCGTATTTCGCGCAGTTCGCGCTGGATGCGCCCTGCGTCGCAATGGTGACGGCGAGTCACAACGAGAATGGCTGGACCGGCGTCAAGATGGGCGCGGAGCGCCCGCTCACCTTCGGGCCAGATGAAATGCAGCGGCTGAAGAACATTGTACTGAACGGGAAAGGCGTGGCGCGCAGCGGCGGCAGCTTCAGCCGCGTGCACGACATCCGCGTACGCTATCTCGACGCGATTACCGAAGGTCACCGCCTGTCGCGCCCCATGCGCGTAGCGGTGGCCTGCGGCAACGGTACGGCGGGCGCATTCGGGCCCGAAGCACTTCGACGCGTCGGCGCAGAGGTGATCGAAGTGGATTGCGCGCTGGACTACACCTTTCCGAACTACAATCCGAACACCGAAGACATGCACATGCTTCATGCGATGGCCGACGCGGTGCGCGCGCACGATGCCGAACTCTGCATCGGCTTCGACGGCGATGGCGACCGCTGTGGTGTCGTGGACGACAAAGGCGAGGAGATATTCGCGGACAAGGTCGGCGTGCTGCTGGCGCGCGATCTGTCTGCCAGGTTCTCGGGCGCAAGGTTCGTGGTCGATGTAAAATCGACCGGGTTGTTCGAGACCGATCCGGTACTCGGGGAACGCGGGGTGGTCACCGATTACTGGAAGACCGGCCATTCCTACATCAAGCGGCGGACGGCCGAATTGCAGGCCCTGGCCGGCTTCGAAAAGAGCGGACATTATTTCTTCAACCCGCCGATCGGACGAGGCTACGACGACGGCATTGTCGCCGCGATCGCAGTGCTCGAAATGCTCGACCGCTCGGGGCGGAAAATGTCACAACTGGTGGCGAGCCTGCCGCGAACATGGGGTTCGCCGACCATGGCCCCCTACTGCCCCGACAACAGCAAATACGCCGTGGTGAACGCCTTGACGAAGGAATACAAGCGCCTGCAGGCACGCGGGGAGACTCTGCTCGGCCAGAACATAGCCCGCGTCATCACCGTAAACGGCGTGCGCGTCGCACTTGAGGACGGCACCTGGGGCCTCGTGCGGGCGTCGTCGAACAAGCCGTCCCTGGTCGTGGTGGTCGAAAGTCCGACCTCGGAGGCCAACATGCGCGCGATGTTCAAGGACATTGACGCACGCCTGTCGAAACATCCGGAAGTCGGCGAATACGATCAGAAGATTTGACGCGTTCCGCTACGCCAGCGCGTCCCAGAGCATGCGTGCGGTGGTGATGGCGATCAGTGCGGAAAATACGAGCCGCAGGCGCTTCGTGTCGATCATGTGGGCGAGGGCCGCACCGGCGGGCTCGGTCAGGAGCAGTACCGGCGCGAACAGCGCGAAACCGATCAGATTGACGTAGCCAAGCGAATTCGGCGGCAGGGGCTGCGCGCGCCAACCGGCGATCATCGCACCGAGTGTGGCCGCGGCGCCGACCACCGCACCGGAGAGCGCTACCACGTTTTGCGTGCGGGGCGGAGAGACGCCACAGATTGTGAGCAGCGGCCCCGCGATCGTGGCCCCGCCCATTCCCGTGATCGTCGCCGAAACACCTGTCGTTGCCGCGAGGGCCAATCCGACGGACAGGTGCGGGAACATCGGGGCTCGAACCGGCGGAGCGCGCAGCAATGTGAGCAGCACAACACCTGTTGCGGCAACGGCGAAAATCACAGCCAGTGTCTCGCCGGGCAGGACCGCGAGAAGCGCGCACCCGAGAACGATTCCTGCGAGAAGCGGGACGTACCATCTCCACACGAGCTGTCCGTCTCCGTCCGTCTTTATGCCATGTGCCTTGGCGAGTGCGGCAGGAAGACCCGCCGCGAGCGAGGTGCCGATCGCCACGTGCATGCGCACGCCCGCATCGAGGTGAAGAGTCGCCAGCACGTGGTAGAGGACGGGAACGACAACAATTCCGCCGGCCGTTCCGAGCACTCCCGAAAGCAGACCGCCGACAACACCAGCGATGACCAATCCAAGCGCCAGAACGCCTAGATCGCCCGCAGGCAATGCGTTCAGAATGTCCACAGCCTTCAGGCGGCTGCCTGGGTTTGCAACGGAGCAAGATGTGCCAGCGCCGCACGCAACGTGTCGCCTCCCGCAGCCGGGCGCGTGGACTGCTCGCCAAGATATCGACGGAACCCGCGTGCACCCGGGCGACCGTTGAACAGGCCCAGCATATGCCGCGTCATCGCATGCAGCGGCACGCCTTCGCGCAGTCGCCGCTCGACGTAGACGAGATAATCTTCGGCCGCATCGTCGGGATCGCGCCGGATTCCCCCGAAGAAGCGCGCGTCGACGTCCGCGAGCACAGCGGGCGAGCGGTAGGCGGCGCGGCCCATCATCACGCCGTCAACATGATGCAGATGGCGCGCGGCATCGTTCAACGTCTCGATTCCTCCGTTTAGAATTATCGCAAGCTCCGGATTTTCCCGTTTGATCCGGTAAACGAGTTCGTAGTCCAGCGGAGGAACGTCCCGGTTTTCCTTCGGCGAAAGCCCTGAGAGCCATGCCTTGCGCGCATGAACGAGAAAGGTCGTAATGCCTGCATCGCCGCATGCGCATATCAGTGTGCGCAGGCTTTTCTCCGGGTCCTGTTCGTCGACGCCGAGCCGGCACTTCACGGTCACAGGCACGTGCACCGCCTGGCGCATTGCTGCCACACATTCCGCAACAAGCATTGGCTCTCGCATGAGGCAGGCGCCGAAACGGCCCGACTGCACCCGGTCTGACGGGCAGCCGACATTGAGGTTGACCTCGTCATAGCCGAAATCCTCCGCAATTCGCGCGGCGAGCGCCAAGCGCGCGGGCTCCGCACCGCCCAACTGCACCGCCACCGGATGCTCGAGCGGATCAAAATCGAGCAACCGCATGCGATGTCCGCGGATCACCGCCTCCGCCGTTACCATCTCGGTGTACAGGAGTGCGTGCCGCGTGAGCAGGCGGTGGAGATACCGACAATGCCGGTCCGTCCACTCCATCATGGGAGCGATGCAGAAGCGGTGAGTGTGGCCCATCATTTCGTTGCCTGCACAAGGTGGCAACGAAATAGCCTTCTATTTCAAAAAACTCCAGCTTGATGCGGGCCGGTGCGGCCCTTTCGCAACGGGCCGCCTCGACTCGAGAAGGTAACTACTGCGCCCGCGTCGTCTCATTCGTGGTGGTCGCGCCACCTGGCTGCACGATATCGGGGCCGCCTTCGTCCGGGGTGGGATGTCGGCCCGCGTACTCGCCACCGGTATTTGTCACCGTAATTCGCGGCTTGTTCGGGTCGAGCAGGCTCTTGCGCTTCTTCTTCTCCTGCTTGCCGGCGTGTTGCGTTTTCCCGGTCATCAGAATCTCCTGCCTTGGGCTCTTCAAAGATAACGAGCGCCGCCGGCAGGCCGTTGCGGCCCGATCCTGGAGCCGTCAGCGCGATCCAGCCACGTTTCCCGAGACATTGGCATCCGTTTTCCGAATCCATCCCAGGATGTCTGCCCAGCGGGCGGGGCCCTCCAGGTCCCGCAACAGCATGTGATAACCCTTCGGATATCGTATGACAGTTGCCCTGCGTCCGAGCGCCTGCGCGACCGCCTTTGTCGGCGAGGCCGGGATGACCTGGTCGTTTCCTCCGTAGAGAAAGAGGATCGGCGTGTGCGTTCTCAGTTGAAGCGGCGCGTCGCGGGCCTGGCTCATCAGATTCACAAGCCCGTATACCTGGTCGACTCGCGGCGAATGTTCGTAGAGCGGATCGCGCGCGAGCCTGCGCAACACGGGAAAATTGTCCGTCGCGAGAATGTGCAGACCCTCCCCGGAAACGTGGAGGCCAGGCACGGTATGTGCAACGGCCCACAGGACGGCGCGATAAAGCAGCGGCATGTCCTCGCGCGACCATACAGCCGGGGAAACGAGAATGGCTCCAGTCACGCGCAGCGCACGGGTGCTCGCAAGCGCCGTCAGAACCACCGATGCGCCCATGCTCTCGCCCAGCGCGTAAACCGGGACGCCCGGAAATTTTGCCCGGATTGCGTCCACGCAATCGTCCAGATCATTGCGCATCACCGCAGCGCCGGCCCACAGACCCCTGTTCGGCGCGGCTCCGAACCCGCGCTGGTCGTAGGCATAGACGGAGACGCCGTGCGCGGCCCACCAGGGCCCCGGCAAGTCGAAAGCCTGCGAGTAATCACTCATGCCATGCAGCGCCAAGATGATGGCCTGCGGATGGTCCGCATCCCAGTGCCGCAGCGGAAGGCGCAGCCCGTCGCGCGTGACAAACGTGTCGCCGGAAACGGCGGACGAATGCTCTGCGGTTCCGCGCGGTGCAAGTGTCGGCGCACAGGCGCAGAGTACAACAAAGCTTAGCGCGACAGCGACTCTGCGACGCGTTTGCGCAAGTAAGGCAGCAAGTCCAGTTCGAACCATGGATGTTTCTTCAGCCAGCCGATGTTGCGCCAGGAAGGATGCGGCAGAGGTATGTAACGCGGTGCGAACTCGCGCCAGGCCGCAACGGTTTCGGTCAGAGTTGGCTTCGCGCGCGAGCCAAGGTGCCACAGCTGGGCATGACGTCCGACCAGCAATGTCGGCGACATGGCGGGAAGCGATTCCATTAGCCGATGTCTCCAGGTCGCGGCGCATTGGCGTGGCGGCGGCCGATCATGCCCTGCCGCGTCGTAACCCGGAAAACAGAATGCCATGGCCGCAATCGCGATGCGGGATTCGTCATAGAACGTCTCGCGATCGACTCCCATCCAGTCGCGGAGGCGATCGCCGGAGCGGTCGTTGAACGATAATCCCGTTTCGTGGACCCGCAGGCCGGGAGCCTGGCTCGCGATGAACAGCCGGGCAGTTGCGCTGACATGCAGGATGGGGCGAGGGCCATGCGGCAGGTCGGCCACGCAAAGTCGGCACCCGCGGATTTCCGCAACCAGCTTCCGCAGCCCGGTAGCCTCGGTCGCATCGGGACAGGACTTGGACATTCCCTTCGCGCTCGAGCCCCGGCCGGTTCCTGATCCGAAATGGACCTCTGCACCCGTGTCCCGAGTCGGCGCAAATCATAATCCGCTCCGGCGGAAACCGCGATCCGAAACTTGCGAATTGATATGTCTCATACGAGAAATGGCAGGAACGAAAGCTCGCAACGCCGCGTTTTCTTCGGCACGCGGAGGAGCGTTCGTGAAACCGGACATTCTCATTACCGGTGGCGCCGGCTTCATCGGTTCCCATCTCGCACGCGAATTGCTGGACCAGGGGTACCGGGTTCGCGTCCTCGATCTTCTGGATTCGCAGGTCCACGACGGTTTGACGCCGCCGGATTACCTCGACAACAGGGTCGAGTTCCTGCACGGCGACATTCGCGATCCCGAATGCGTGCGAAGCGCGCTCGATGGCGTGGAAATGGTGTGCCATCTGGCGGCCCGGGTCGGCGTCGGCCAGAGCATGTACGAGGTCTCCGGATACACTGCCGTCAACGAACTCGGCACGGCAGTTCTTCTCGAACAGCTGATCGACCGTCCCATCCGAAAGCTGCTCGTCGCGTCCTCCATGAGTATCTATGGCGAGGGCCTATGCCGGCTCGGCTCACTGCGAATCGAGCCACCGCCGCGCTCGCCGGCGCAGCTCAAGACCGGTCAATGGGAATTGCGCACCGAAGTCGGCAATACGCTCGAACCGGTGCCGACTCCCGAGAGCAAATCACCGACGCTCAGTTCGATCTATGCGCTGAACAAATATGCACAGGAGCGGATGGCGCTGATCTGGGGCGAGGCGTATGGCCGCGACGTCGCGGCGATGCGATTCTTCAATGTGTACGGCCCGCACCAGGCGCTCTCCAATCCCTACACCGGCGTTCTCGCCATTTTCGCCGCCAGGCTCCTGAACGGCCGTCCTCCAATGATCTTCGAAGACGGTCTCCAGCGACGCGATTTCGTGCACGTCAGCGACGTTGCGCGCGCCTGCCGGCTCGCGCTGGAAAGCGGGCGCGCCAGCGGGGAGACATTCAATGTGGGTTCTGGGGAAAGCCGCACGATTCTCAGCATTGCGCGCGCGCTCGCTCATGCCATGGGCCGCGATGACGTGATGCCGCATGTCACGGGCAAATATCGCGCGGGTGACATCCGGCACTGTTTTGCAGACATCAGCCGGGCCGGGGAGGTTCTGGGATTCGCTCCTGAAATGCGGTTCGAAGACGGGATCGCCAAACTCGTGGAGTGGTTGAAGGGACAGGTCGCAACGGACTCCGTCGATGAGGCGACCGCGGAACTCTCCCGCAGAGGGCTGGTAGCGTGATGGCGGAAGCTACGCCCATTCGGCGCGAGGGGCATGTTCTCGTCACGGGCGGCGCGGGTTTTCTGGGAACGAATATCGCGGATGCGTTGGCCCGGCGCGGCGACGATGTGCTCGTTCTCGATAATCTGTCCCGCCTTCACGTGCGCGAGAACCTCGCCTGGCTGATGGCAGAGCATCCCGCGCGCATCCGTCCTGCGATCGGCGATGTGCGGGATCGCGAATGCGTGGAACGCGCCGTTCACGGCGCGCGCGCCGTGATCCATCTGGCCGCACAGGTGGCGGTGACGAGAAGCATCGAGGACCCCGTCGAGGATTTTGAAATCAATACCGGAGCGACACTTGGCGTCCTGGAGGCCGTTCGTCGCGTCGCGCCATCGGCGCCCGTCATTTTCGCTTCCACCAACAAGGTCTACGGGAAGCTTGTCGAATTCGACCAGCTGGAGAGCGCGGGACAGCGCTATGCGCCGCGAAGCGAAGCCATGCGCGCCGGCTTCGACGAGCGAACGCCGCTGTCGCTCTATAGCCCCTATGGCTGTTCCAAGGGTGCAGCCGATCAGTACGTCATCGATTACGCCCGGATCTACGGAATCAAGAGCGTCGTGTTTCGCATGAGCTGTCTTTACGGCCCTCATCAATACGGCACGGAAGATCAGGGGTGGGTCGCGCATTTCCTTTTGTCCGCAATCCGCGGCGAGCCGATCTCCATCTATGGCGATGGTTATCAGGTCCGGGACGTGCTGTTCGTGGATGATGCGGTTCGCGCCTGGTTGCTGGCGCTCGACCGGATCGACACGCTTGCGGGACGGGCATTCAATCTCGGCGGAGGCCCTCAGAACACGCTGAGCCTGCGCGAATTGCTCGATCACGTCGCGAGGTTCGAAGGGGCTGCGCCGCAGGTTACGTTCGATTCCTGGCGCCCCGGCGATCAGCCCTGGTACGTCTCTGACACGCGCAGCTTCGCAGCAGCGTCGGGCTGGCGCGCGGAAACCGGCGTGGCGGAAGGTCTTGAAATCCTGCACGCCTGGCTTAGCGAATTCGCCGGTCGCGAGCGCCTTCCGCGCAAGCGCGAGGCGGTCGGATGAGAGTGGCGCTCGTCAACCCGCCCTGGTCTTTCGAACACAGCATCTATTTCGGTTGTCGCGATCCCCACCTGCCGCTCGAGTATGGGTGCGCGCGAACCTTACTCCGCCGCGCCGGGCACGACGTGGAAATCTTCGACGGGCAGATGTTCGGGCTCTCCATCCCCGAGCTGGCGGCACGCCTCCAAGCCTGGAAACCCGACATGACGGTGGTAACCACCGCGCCAAGTTATCTCTTCTGGCGCTGCGCGCCTCCCGAACTTCGCATCCCGCAGCTGATGCTGGGGGCTTTGGGAAGCACCTGTGGGCGGACGGTCGCAGTGGGTCCTCACATGTCGACGACGCCACGGGCGGCTCTGCGGAAGCTACGCGCCGATTTCGGAATCATGGGCGAGTGCGAGGAAGCGCTGGTCGAGATTGCAAACGGCGCGGAAAACATCTCGGGCATCGCTTCATGGCGCGGCTCGGAGATCGAGGTTCACGGCGGCCCGCTCGCGACCCGCTTCGTCGATCTGCCACCCCTCGTCTGGGAAGACGAATGGATCGCCCGGCACAGCCATCATCATCATAGATTCGAGTCCGAACCGGAGGGCCCGGGCGCGGAAGTCGAAGCATCGCGCGGTTGCCCCTATCATTGCACCTTTTGCGCCAAGGACAATTTCCGCGACTCCTACCGGCGCCGTGATCTTGAGAATCTGCTTGCCGAAATCGACCGGCTGCGCGCGCAGGGCGTCACATACGTCTATTTCATCGATGAAATCTTTCTTCCCAACCGCCCGCTCCTTGAAGCTCTCGCCGAACGCAATCTGAATTTCGGCGTACAGACCCGCATCGACCTCTGGAAACAGGACATGCTCGAACTGCTCGGACAGGCGGGCTGCGTCTCCATCGAAGCCGGCGTCGAGAGTTTAACGAAGGAAGGGCGCGACACACTCGAGAAGCTGTGCAGGCTTTCGACGGACGAACTGAGGGACAGACTCATTTTTGCGCGCCGGCACGTGCCGTTCGTCCAGGCCAATCTCATCGAAATGCCGGCGGACGATGACGGCATGGTCCAGCGCTGGCGCAGCGAACTGCGTGCGGAAGGCGTGTGGGCGAACGATCCCGTGCCGCTGTTTCCCTATCCGGGCTCGCCTGATTATCGCAAGCTCTGGGGCGCGCCCGACGACAGAGCCTGGGAGCGGGCGGTTGACTATTATCTTTCGCGCTACGGCGCCCTGAGCGACATCCAGGAACAGGATGTAAGGCCGCTCCGCCTTCTGGAGCGCGCCGCATGAATCCCCCGGCACCACGAAAAGTGTTGATGACGGCCGACACGATAGGCGGCCTGTGGACATTCGCGCTGGTCCTCTGTGAAGCGCTCTGCAAAAGCGGAACAGAAGTCGCGTTGGTGACGATGGGACGGCTGCCGGATGCCGCCAAGCGCGCGCAGGCGGCGCGAATCCGCAATCTATCACTGATTTCCACGGACTACCGCCTCGAATGGACGGACGATTGCGCGCGCGATGTCGCAGCGTCGCAGGAGTTTGTGCTCCGACTGGCCGAAGCCCTGCGGCCCGACATCGTCCATGCCAACACGTATTGTCACGCCGCACTTCCATTCGGCGTTCCGGTGTTGCTCACCGCGCATTCCTGCGTCGCCACGTGGTGGCGCGCCTGCAAGAACACGCCCATGCCGGCGCAGTATCTGGCCTATTCCACCTGGATCGCCGACGCGATTTCGCGAGCCGATCTGCTCGTCGCGCCGACAAGCGCCTTCCTCCATGAATTCCGGTCCGTGCACGGCCGCGCGAGAGCGCAGCGCGTAATCCGCAACGGCCGCGCGATTCCGCCCTGCAGAACCGCCACCAAAGAACCAGTGGTCCTCGCAGCCGGCCGGCTGTGGGACGAAGGCAAGAATATCGACGTGCTGTGCCGCGCCGCGCAAGCCGGCAATCTGGCCATCGAAATAGCTGGAGACAACACATCGCCCGACGGCCGCGTCGCTGAGTTCGAGAATGTGACATTGCTTGGCCGGCTCGGGCCTGACGCGCTTCTGCAACGGATGGCGAGGGCGGCCGTATTTGCCGCGCCGGCACGCTATGAGCCGTTTGGCCTCTCCATTCTCGAAGCGGCGCTCAGCGGGTGTGCGCTCGTGCTGGGAGACATTCGGACCCTTCGCGAGCTTTGGGACGGCGCCGCGATCTTCGTACCGCCCGACGATGCGATGGCCTGGCGGCATGCTCTATCCGGATTGATCGCCGAACCCGCGCGGGCCGCGCATGCCGGTATGCGCGCACAAGCGCACGCAGAGCGCTATTCGAGTGAGGCGATGGCGACGGGATACCTGGCTGCCTACGCTGCTCTTCTCCCGCACAAACAGGAACTTCCGCTGGCCGGAGTTGCCGCATGAAGATCGTCTGGTTCGTTCATGCGCTCGCGTCCTGCTGGAACAATGGCAACGCCCACTTTTTGCGCGGTCTTGGAACGGCGCTGCAGGAGCTGGGACACGAAGTGCTGTTCCTCGAACCGTCCGGCAGCTGGAGTGAAACAAACCTGATCGAGGATCAGGGCACTCATGCCCTCGACAGCTACCGCGCGGCGTTCCCGAACCTTGCAACAGCCAAATACGACGCCGCAACAGCCGATCTGTGGCGGCTTACGGACGGCGCCGACGTCGTTGTGGTGCATGAGTGGAATCCGACCGCACTTGTAAATGGCCTCGGTCGGATGCGCGCCGGTGGCGCAAATTACACCCTCCTGTTTCAGGACACCCATCACAGGGCCGCGAGCGATCCTGACGCGATGCGCCAGTTCGACCTGTCGGGCTATGACGGCGTACTGGCCTTTGGAGCAACAATCGCCGACCTTTATCGCGCGCATGGCTGGTCGAGCCGGGTGTGGTCGTTTCACGAGGCTGCGGACACCAACACGTTTTTTCCCCGTCCCTTTCATCCGGAATACGATCTCGTCTGGATCGGCAATTGGGGGGACGAAGAACGCACTGGGGAATTGCGGGAATTCCTGATCGACCCGGCAACAGAACTCGGCCTCTCCACCCGCCTCTACGGCGTTCGCTATCCGGAGCCGGTCATCGCCGAGTTCGAGCGCCGCGGCATCGCCTGGCGCGGCTGGCTTCCCAACCATCACGTGCCGCTCGCTTTTGCCCGGGCGCGATTCACGGTGCATGTACCGCGACGGCTCTACGCGCGGCTCCTTCCCGGCGTCCCAACCATTCGCGTATTTGAAGCGCTGGCCTGCGGAATACCGCTTATCTGTTCGCCCTGGGAGGATTGCGAAGAGCTGTTTCCTCCGGGCTGTTATCTCGTCGCCAGCGACGGGACACAGATGCGCGCGCTGATGCGCGCGATCCTGGCCGACGAGGGCTTGCGCCAAAATCTCCGCCACAAGGGGCTGGCCGCCATCCGCGCCCGTCACTCCTGCCGGCATCGCGCGCGCGAGCTGCTTGGCATCGTCGACACTCTTAAACCCCTTCGAAAGGCGGCGTGATGCGCTTTGCGTTTTTCGGTTCAAGCCTGGTTTCCGCATACTGGAACGGCGCCGCCACATACTATCGTGGCCTCCTGAAGGCGCTCGCGGACCGCGGACACGGCGTTCTTTTCTGCGAGCCGGACGCATTCGGCCGCCAGGCCAATCGCGATATCGATGATCCGCCCTGGGCGGAGGTGTTCGTATTCGCACCCGATGCGTCAGGCATGAACGGCGCGCTCGCGCGGGCCAGGCACGCCGACGTGCTCGTGAAGTGCAGCGGCGTCGGCGTGCTCGACCACGAACTTGAATCGGCCGTTCTGGCCACACGCGGAGCCGACCAGACGGTTCTGTTCTGGGATGTGGACGCGCCCGCAACGCTCGATCGCTGCGAAACGGACGCGACGGACTTCTTCCGCAGACTTATTCCGCGCTTCGACGCAATCTTCACCTACGGCGGCGGGGATTCCGTGGTTGCTGCCTATGAGAAGCTTGGGGCGCGGCTGTGCGTGCCGATCTACAATGCTCTCGATCCGGCGAGCCATCATGCGGTAGCGCCCGAGTCGCGGTTCGCGGCGGACCTCGCGTTCCTCGGCAACCGTCTTCCCGATCGCGAAGCGCGCGTGGCTACATTCTTTTTCGACGCGGCGCGAAATCTGCCGAACAAACGATTCCTCATCGGTGGCAATGGCTGGCAAGACAAACCGATGCCCGCCAACGTCACCTCTGTCGGACACGTGTTCACGCGCGATCACAACGCCTTCAATTCGACGCCACTTGCCATCCTGAACATCAATCGCGAGAGCATGGCGCGCTATGGCGCCTCGCCGCCGACGCGAATCTTTGAAGCGGCTGGTGCGGGAGCCTGCCTGATCAGCGATGCCTGGACAGGAATCGAGAAGTTCCTGCTGCCCGGCACGGAAATTCTCATCGCGTCCGACGGGCAGGACGTCGCCGATTATGTGGATGCCCTCGATCCGGCAACGGCGCACCGGATCGGCGAGGCAGCGCGCCGGCGCGTGCTCGCCGAGCACACCTACTGCCTGCGTGCCGCGGAAGTGGAAGCGGTGCTCGAAGGCCGCAGCGCGCTCAAGGAAGCGGTGTGATGGCGAAGCTGGTCATTCTCGGCCTTTCCATCACCTCGTCCTGGGGTAACGGACATGCCACCACCTATCGCGGGCTGGTCAAGGCTCTGGCACGGCGCGGTCACGAGATTCTGTTCCTCGAACGCGAGACGCCCTGGTACGCCGCCCACCGCGACCAGGCGCGGTCGCCTTTTGCGCGTCTCGCGCTTTATCGCGGTCTTGCGGACCTTGACCGGCGATTTGGTGAGAGCGTTGCCGATGCCGATGCCGTGATCGTCGGGTCCTTTGTTCCAGACGGGATTGAGGTCTGCGCCTGGGCGCTCGAGCGCGCGCGCGGCCCCGTAGCGTTTTACGACATCGACACGCCCGTGACCCTTGCTAGCCTCGAGCGGGGCGATTGTGCCTACCTGTCCCGGGATCTGCTCGCGCGCTTCGATCTTTATCTTTCCTTCACGGGCGGCCCGGTGCTCGACTTGCTGCAGGACATGGGCGCTTCCCGCGCGGCGCCG
The DNA here is from genome assembly GCA_036502185.1 of Rhizomicrobium sp. Classification (GTDB taxonomy): domain Bacteria; phylum Pseudomonadota; class Alphaproteobacteria; order Micropepsales; family Micropepsaceae; genus Rhizomicrobium. The sequence goes on along the minus strand of DASXYZ010000086.1, from coordinate 70,789 downwards.
CTCTACTGTTCGGTCGACCCCGATACGCATTTTCCAATCCGCGTACGCCGCGAATGGGAGCTTGGCTATATCGGGACCTATGCCGCCGACCGTCAGCCCGCGCTCGAAGAGACATTGTTCGCGGCTGCGCGCCGGTTGCCGGAGAGGCAATTCGTCTGCGCCGGGCCGCTTTACCCAGAGGGCATCGAGTGGCCGGAAAACGTGCTGCACATCGCCCATCTGCCGCCCGCCGCGCATGCCCGGTTCTACTGTGCCCAGAAATTCACGCTCAATCTGACGCGCCGCGACATGCTTGCCTTCGGCTATTCGCCAAGCGTGCGGCTGTTCGAAGCGGCGGCATGCGGCGTTCCCATCATCAGCGACGCATGGGCAGGCCTCGAATCGTTCTTCACGCCGGACGAGGAAATTCTGCTCGCGGGCTCCGCGGGTGAAATCCTGGACATTCTCGAACGCGTTTCGCCCCGGCGGCGCTCTGCGATCGCGGAAGCAGGCCGTCGCCGCGCCATCCGGTCCCATACGGCCGCGCATCGCGCGTGCGAACTCGAACAGCTTCTCGATCTCGCAGCGTCGCAGGCGGCCGGGAAGAGTCTTCAACGAAGGGCGCTTGTGAGTTGATCTGGAAAAGAAGGTAACCGATATGAAGCGTATCCTCGTTGCGGGCGGAGCTGGATTTCTCGGATCGCATCTTTGCGACCGCCTCGTGCAGCGCAATCACGAGGTTCTGTGTCTGGACAATTTTTTCACCGGCTCCCGGTCCAATGTCGCCCATCTGCTCGGGTGTCCGCGGTTTCGGCTCGCCGAGGGTTGCGTGACCAGACCGCTCGATCATCATGGCCGGTTCGACGAAGTGTACAACCTCGCCTGCCCCGCGTCTCCGCCGCAATATCAGAAGGACCCACACTACACCGTAATGGTGAGCGTGCTCGGCGTCTCCAATCTGATCGCCTTCGCGCGACGCAAGAAGGCGCGTCTTCTGCAGGCCTCCACCAGCGAAGTCTATGGCGATCCGCCGAACGAGGAACAGTGCGAGACCGACTGGGGCAACGTGAACTGCACCGGACCGCGCGCCTGTTACGACGAGGGCAAGCGCTGCGCCGAAACGCTGCTGTTCGACGAACGGCGCCAATCCGGAATGCCGGTGAAGGTTGCCAGGATCTTCAACACCTATGGTCCGCGCATGCAGGAAAACGACGGACGCATCATTTCCAATTTCATCACGCAGGTGCTCGCCGGCCATCCCATGACCGTGTACGGCGACGGCTCGCAGACCCGCTCGTTCTGCTACGTGGACGATCTGATCGACGGATTGATCCGGTTGATGGAATCGCCGGAGAACGTGACCGGGCCGGTCAACCTCGGCAACCCCACGGAGCTCCGGGTGATCGAGGTCGCCCAACGGATCGCCGTCCAGTTGGGTGTCCAGCCGCGGATCGTATTCAAGGCACTGCCCGTGGACGATCCGAAGCGCCGCAGACCCAATGTGGCGCGCGCCAGGGCGCTGCTCGGCTGGCAGCCGACGACGCCGCTCGAAAAGGGCCTGGCACGAACCATTGCCTGGTTCCGCGATCATCGCGCTGCCGCGCGCAGCGGCCGTCTGGCACCGCAGCCCGCGCCAATCGTTTCCGTGGGTGCGGCAACCGCGGGGAAAGCCGCATGAGGTCACGGAGTTTCTCATGGCACAGGCAAGAGTAACAACCGATCATGAAGCAATCCGGCACTGGACCGAGGCGCGCGGCGGGCATCCCGCCACGGTGAAGCGGACGGAGCGGGGCCACGAGCCGGGCGTCCTCAGGCTGGACTTCGATCCTCCGGAAGAAGCGCTCGAGGAAATCACCTGGGAAGATTTCTTCGACAAATTCGACGAGGCGGGGCTCGCCTTCCTCTATCAGGACAGAACCGCCTCCGGAAAAACCAGCCGTTTCCACAAGTTCGTCGACCGCTCCAGCGCGGATCAAGAAGACGAGACGGAGGACGACGAAGAATAGCGGCTTTACGGCGGCGGTGAGCGCAAGCCGGATGCCTGCGCACCGTGCGGAAGCGTACCGGCAGCGGAATTTTCCTGCAGAGCAAGCTTGAGTCTGGCTGTGTTGATGAGCGCCGCCAGGATCGGAAACATCAGCAGGTTTTCGGGTTCCGGAAAATATCGCCGCCCCGTAAATCCGGCGATCAGGAACGAAACAACGCACAGGTAGAACACCCAGTAGAGCTGGCAGTTGAGCCGCTTGCCCAGCCTGTATCCGTGAACAAGGAGATAGATCAGAACGCAGAGGAAACCTGCGAATGCGACGATTCCGTAGTCGAGAAAAACCTCGAGATAAAAATTGTGCGCCACCGCCGCGGAAAAAGTCGAGCGAAACGAATAAAGAAAATCACTCGTCATTATGCCGAATAATCCGCTGCCGAACCAGAACCGGCTCGGTTCACTGCACCATTCGGCAATGAGGGGAGCCCAGATCGCCTGTTCCCTTCCCGAAAGAAGGGCATAGGTCGATATTCCCCGAAAGAAGGGCATAGGTCGATATTCCCGATTTCGTGAAGCCCATCGAAACAAGGCCGATCAGAACCTTGCCCAGCACGGCCAGCGCTCCGCCGACGACAAGTGGCGCGAGCGCAACAAGCGCCTTGGCGCGCCCTAGGGCAAGGAGTGTCAGCACGCTAATGCCGGCAAAAACGAAAATTCCTGTGCGAGATTTAAGGAGCAGTACCGCTACTACCGCGACTGCCAAATTGAGGGCCCACACCGACCCGCGCCTGAGCGCCATGTAAACGAGGAGCGGCGCCGTAACCATATAGAGCGTGCCGACAGCATTATAATGCATTCCAAGCAGGCGCTCGGTCAGGGCGTTGGTTGCGTGCCTTAAAGGGTCCATGTCCAAGATGGCGGCGGGATGGCTCATCATGACCGCAATCACCGAACAGGACATGATAAAGACGCTGAGGGAAATCGCGGAGATTGTCTGTTTGAGTCCTCTCCGGTTGCGCATCCGCAGCAGGACGTAGGTGAAGGAAAACGTAAAAAGAACTGGTACTACATAATATGACTGCCAGTACTCGGCAGCGCCCGCCTGGTATGTCTCCGGGTAAATCGCATGAAATCGCGACACATTAGGAAGCGACCTGAAAAACGAGAGGGTCAGCAGAGCCAGATAAATTCCGAATGCAGTGAGTGCCCGCCGATGAATCGCGTCAGCCTTCCGGAGACAGCTGCCACCAGCCAGAAACGCCAGAAGCGCCAGCGCGGCAACGAGGTTGGCGGCCTTGAACCCCGGCAACTCCAGGATTCGAAACTGCAGGGGAGGTGTTGCAAGCAGCGGCATTGCCACAATCTGAAGCAGAAGAATTGCATCCAAAGCCCCCGAGGGCGGCGCCGGCAACGCCCGGACGGTATTCTCAGCTTCCGCAAACAATGCCATTATTACGCCCTCCGGCCGAACAGTTCACCGAAATGCGGCTCATCTATCAGTCGAGTTGTAATGGCGCCGCTTCCAGTCACGGCGCGTACCCGTATTGGCAAGCGATGGGGCTTGCCAGAATCCAGGTGGTCAGCCGTTCCTGCCACGAGAGAGCCGATCGCCAATTGCAATCGGCCTTGAGACGTTCCGCCCGTCCCAATCGCATTCGATTGCCGGCGATCTGATGACCGGATTTCAACTCGTGGTCCTTATCACTGCCTTTCCCCAATTTGCTCATATTGATGTTCAAGAGAGCGCCAACTCTGGTCAAGGTTTGGAGAGGCCGATCCACGAAATCCTCATAACGAACAAGAATGCAGCGCTCACCAAGCATGCTGCGGACCTGGTTTGCACGAACATTTTCGCGCAACCAATCCAGCGCAGTGAACGAAAGAGACCGGCCGATTTGAGGTGCGGCAATTCCTCGTTGCGGATCGGCGCTCCAATTACGGCTCCGCGAAAGTGCAACCCCTCTCACGTCGCGGACCAGGTGGACCACGCTCAAATCGAGATCATCGATCTTCGACAGCGCGAGTGCCCGCAGAGGGGATTTCGATGAGTCAAGAACGACACTTTTTCCCGAACATTTTTTGACTATCTCCAATAACGAGGTGGTTTGGGTGATGTAAGCCCGCCACTGGCTTTCTGTTGTGATGCGCGGCCGATACGTGAAACGATTGTGTCTGAAAGAGGGAGGAACATCGCAGAGCAATTCTGAGGGTGTTCCAATTTCGTCGTGCCACTTACTCCGGACATTACTCCAGAACGCACACGCCGCCGCAGGTCGACCGCACGAACAGTATTCGTTCTCCGATCTCACGACCCGAAGGATTTGAGATAGCTCACCGGCGGCGAATATCTCGGGTTGATCGCCGAGCAGCGAAGCCATTGCGGTGGAGCCGCTGCGGGCATAGCCCGTTATGTAGAGAATTTTCTGTTTCACATGCGTCCGTTGCCGATTAAGCGCGACACAAAGTTCAGAGCAAATCGAATTGGCGGATTCTTCTACGAACTCTGGGTTGCGGACTCATCGCTGCAGCTGACACCTTTGTTGTCGAGTTATCCAGCAACACCACCAGCCTCCAATTTTTCATGGGCTAAGCTCTCCCGAATTCCGTTCAAAATCCGGTAGAAAAATGTGCGGTCCATCGCAAAGGAGAATACGGTAAAGCTAAAAGCCCATACCGCCGAGCTGACTATGCCGGCCAAAAGCGCTGACACGGTCCCCTGCATTTTAGGAGCAAATAAAAACACGAGGAGAGTTCCGGGAAGCGCCGCTACCGTAGCCCGCAGTGCTGGCTCAAACGGCAGCGAAAGTCCAAGTTTTCTCCTAAGAAGGGCAATACCGAACAATCCGGCAGCAAGCGGGCCTAAGACTCGCGCTTCGACAACACCCATCAGCCCCCACTCTCGCACAAAGTACACGGCGGCAATGAGCACTGCGGCGGCTTCAACTGCTGTTTTTGCCAGCCTATAAGCACCAGAGAGGGAGACGAAAACGGCACGGTCGACAGTCACGAACAGAAACTGGACAAGGGCCACGACGAGTAGCCCCACTGCGGGCCAGGTCGCATCCCTATACCGCGATCCTGCAAGCACGACCATTCCGTAGCCCGCAACCGCGATCGCCCACAGCGATAGTGGTATCATTGTCTCTGCTATGTGCACCTGCATCTCTCTTGCCTTCGCGCGGAATACGTCCGTAAGGCCGGCATGCCGCGCGAGCCTCTCCAGCGCTACTCGATCAAGGGAAGTGAGTACGAGCATGGCGTTTGTGTAGAGTGTCTTGGCGACGTAGTACTCTGCGAGTATCGCGGGACCGAGCAGGACCGTCACAAGGAGGGAATCGCCCTCACCTTTAAGGTACCACAGATAACCGTCGATATAGAATGGAAGCGACTCGCTCATCAGCTTCTTTACCGGGTAGAGAGGCGGAAGACGGCCAAAAAACAAGTCTGCCACGCAATAGAATAACAACCCGGCGTTGATAATCTGCGCAACGACAAGCCCGTATACGATTCCCGGAAATCCGAATAAAAGGAAGGATGTCACTGTGGCGGCTGGTCGTACAATCGAATCTGCAATCTGCAGTGCCGACATCGCCGCAAACTGCCCGCGTCCCCACATGATGTTGTCCGCTACGCGTGCGACCGCGTACGCGACAAATCCTGCCGACATAACCCTGACCGCCCAACTGAGTTTCTCGTCTCTGAATGCGAAAACGGCGATCCGCTCCGAAAAGGCTAGGCTCACAATGAGGACAGTTACGATTCCAACCATTATGATCGCGGTTCCCGTCATCACGAGGCTGCGAGCGGTTGTAATATCTTCCCGAATAAGCGACGGAAGCCTGCGGAGAAACGTCTGATAAATGCCGAAGCTGAAGAACAGGGAAGCGATTCCAATCAGCATGAGATACACGGGAAAAATCGCGACCTCCTGCTTCGACAGAATTCGCGTGAAGAACATCAAAGATGCGACGCCAAAGACTTTGGCGAGAAGGTTACCCGAAATCAGTTTGCCCACATCCCTGATGGCGGCACGGGCCATTAGCGACTCGCTCGGATTCGGCGGCGCTTGAACTGTGCTGTTATCATTTCGCCTTCGCCGCGAATTGGGCGCTGGAGCCGGTCCGCATAAACACGTACTCGTCGCAGCCCCAACCCAGCAGGCCGTGGCGGCGTCCCGGCTGGACGAAGCTGCGCTGCTCGGCGAATCCCAGTTCGTGCATGTAGGAGCGGACCTGGTCCGGTGTGACCGACTCGTAGGGGTAGCCACCCAGCCAGTCATGCACGTCGGTGTAGAAGTCCATGCCCCGGTTTTGCAGATACCGGTCCGCGTGTTCGCGCAGGCTGAAGCGGCGACTGCGAAGCGTCGCCCGCGCCGACTGGACGGCCCAGTACGCCGCGACATATATCCCCTGCAGGGCTCGCTGCACCCGCTCTGGAGCGCGGCTGTAGAATCGCTTCTCCCACCGCCAGAAGCCGCAGAGGCTTGTGCGGCCATAGAGCGCAACACAGAAGCATCCGTCCCCGTCGACCAGCGCGGTCGCGGAGCGGATCGCGTCGAGCATCGCGCCGGTGTGATGCAGAACACCCCAGGAATAAACGATGTCAAACCGCCCGATGTTTTGGGGAGTGAGATCGAAGATGCTGCGCAACTCTGCCGTCCAGCGCGCTCCGGGCGCAAAGCGGGACAGCAACGAGTGCGTCGTCGCGACCGAATCTGCATCGATGTCGGTGGCGGTGACATGCGCCCCCATGCGCAGCGCGGCGAGCGAATGAATTCCCGAACCGCTCCCGATATCGAGGAATCGCAGGCCGTCGAGACGGTCGCGGCCCAGGAGCCGCGCGAGATCATTCAGCGCCTGGCCAATGCGCGACTGATCGATCTCCCGCGCCAATGCAGCCCAGTTCTGGCCGAAACGAAAATGCGATTCGACCTGCGTCAGTTCGGCCATCCCGCTTCGACTCCACCGCACAAGCAGGCGGGCATCATGGGTGATTCGCCCTTCGAAATACAGTCGTGCGGCATAGTGCGGTTTGGTGCCTGCCTCGCATTGCGCCATGTCGAAATTGGGAGAAATGATTCTCCGAGCGTAGAGCTGTTAGAAGGATTTGCCTTTCGACGAACCGCCAATCGTTCAACTACTGTGAGGGTCAAAACGGGAAGGCGCCGTTCCCTGATCCGGCGCACCCGTCGCGGTTCGATCTTTGCATTCCCACCACTTGCATCTGCTATGGCATGGTGGTCAGGAGGCGTTGCCGCAGACAGGCCGAAAACTGCGGCGCTCGCTGGTGTGACTGAGCGAAACAGATGACCGCCACCCCCTTCGTAGCCGCCCCGGTGCCGCGCGTGCTTGCGCCTGTTGTTGGAATGGGCGCGGCGATCCGGGCGCTGCGGGGCTGGAAGCGATTCCTGCTCGCGTTCGGCGCCGGGCTTGTCTCGGCACTCGCCTTTGCGCCCTTCGGATTTTTCCCGGCGCTTCTGCTGGCCACTGCCGTCCTTATGCTTCTCGTGGATGGCACGGAGCTCGAGGCGCGGCCGGTGCGCGCGGCCGCGTTCGCCGGATGGGCCTTCGGATTCGGGCAGTTTCTCGCCGGCCTCTATTGGGTCGGTTACGCCTTTACCGTCGATGCCGCCGCGCATGCCTGGCAGATTCCGCTCGTCGCGATTTTGCTGCCCGGCTTTCTCGCACTCTATCCTGCGCTCGCCTGCGCGGTGACGGCGGCTGTCCGGATTTCCGGCAGCGGACGGATCTTTCTGTTCGCAGCAGCCTACGCGATTTGCGAGTGGCTGCGCGGGCATCTGCTGACCGGCTTTCCGTGGAATGTCGCCGCATACGCATGGGGCGATGTCCCGCAAATCATGCAGAGCGCCGCGGCGGTCGGTGCCTGGGGTCTTACGCTCCTGACACTGCTCTTCGGCGCGGCGCTGGCGGACCTGGCAGCCCCACGCCCGCGCGCCTGGATCCTGCCCGCCGTAGTCGCGGCGCTGTTCGCGATTCTGTGGATCGGCGGCGACGTGCGGCTCGGCTTCGTCAATCCCGGAACCGTTGCGGGTGTGCGACTGCGGCTTGTCCAGCCCGATATTCCGCAGGCGGACAAAATGGTTCCAGGGCTGCAGCTACGCAACTGGTTACGCCTCCTGACTCTGAGCCACGCGCCGGCGCGCACCGCACCGACGCTCATAGTGTGGCCGGAGGCCGCGCCGCCGCCGTTCCTTCTGCAGCGCGTGCCCGAAGCACTGGAACAGGTCGCCCGCCTCACGCCGGACGACCGCGTGCTGATGACGGGGACGGTTCGCGCCGCGCCAACGGCGGCGGGCGGCATGCGGTACTTCAACAGCTTTTTCATCTTTGCCCATGGCGCGCGGTTGATCGGCACTTACGACAAGTTCCACCTGGTTCCGTTCGGCGAGTATCTGCCGCTGCCGACTCTGCTGCACGCGCTCGGATTGACCAAGGTCGTCAACATGCCGGATGGTTTCGGCGAAGGGCCGGGACCGCGAACCTACGCGTTGCCCAATGCGCCGCCGGTGGGACCGCTCATTTGTTACGAGATCATTTTTCCTGGTGCCGTCGTTGGTGCGGTGCGACCCGGCTGGATCGTCAATGTGACGGACGATTCCTGGTTCGGGCCTTCGACCGGCCCCTACCAGCATCTGCTGACCGCGCGAATGCGCGCGATCGAGGAAGGGCTGCCCGTCGTCCGCGATGCGAATACCGGCATCTCGGCAATCATTGATCCGCTGGGGCGCATCACGGCGCAACTCGCGCTCGATCACACGGGTGTTCTCGACGGCGCTCTGCCGCGCGCGCTGCCAAGGACGTTGTATGCGCGTTTAGGTGACGCGGGTTTCCTGCTGCTGCTGCTGATTTGCTTTTTGTGTGCCTTTGCAAATTCGCGGACGGTAAAAAGTTCGGGAGTTGGAACGTCCGATCCACAAATGCCTTTGCAAGTAGAGGAAACGCGCTAAGGTCCTCATACGGAAACGGAAAGTCGTGTCGCAGGCAGTGCCCAAAAAGCAGGCCAATCCCATCGATGCCCAGGTGGGCAACCGGGTGCGCCTCCGGCGCATGCTCGTCGGAATGAGCCAGGAGAAGCTCGGCGAACTGCTCGGCCTGACTTTTCAACAAGTCCAGAAATACGAGAAGGGCGTGAACCGGATCGGTGCCGGACGCCTGTACCAGGTGGCGAGCATTCTGGGTGTGCCGATCGGCTATTTTTATGAAGATGTGTTGTCCGGCCAGGAGACCGATGGGGCCGTTCCGGCCAACGATCATGCCGCGCCGCCCGTCATGGAATTCCTGTCGAGCGGCGAAGGTCTCCAACTCGCCCTTGCCTTCATGCGAATCCGCGAGGCGAAGGTGCGCAAGCGGGTGATCGAACTCCTCAAGACCCTTGCGAGTGATGACGAGGAGCCGGTCGTCGAGGCATAGTCCGGGGGGCTTCGCAAACCGCCGCACCCCGGCTCATGCTTCGACAGGCTCAGCATGAGGATCAAATAACGCCCTCACCCTGAACTTGTCGAAGGGCAGAGCGCGGCGTTCAATTCACTCCCCGGTCAAGAAGGCGCTTCGCGATCACCTGCGCCTGGATTTCCGCCGCGCCTTCGAAAATGTTGAGAATGCGGGCGTCGCACAAGACCCGGCTCACCGGAAATTCCAGCGCGAAACCGTTGCCGCCGTGGATCTGGACGGCGCCGTCGGCCGCAGCCCAGGCGACGCGCGCACCGAGGAGTTTCGCCATCCCCGCTTCCAGATCGCAGCGGCGTCCCTCATCCTTTTCGCGCGCGGCGAAATAGGCGAGTTGACGTGCCGCCACAATTTCCACGGCCATCGCCACGAGCTTATCGCGCACGCGCGGGAATTCGAAGATTGCGCGGCCGAACTGCCGGCGCGACAGCGCATAACCGAGGCCCAGATCGAGCGCGCATTGTGCCACGCCGATGGCGCGCGCGGCCGTCTGGATGCGCGCCGACTCGAAGGTCTGCATGAGCTGCTTGAAACCGTTGCCCTCCTCTTCGCCGAGAAGATTGGCGGCGGGGATTTCGAAACCGTCGAAGCCGATTTCGTACTCTTTCATGCCGCGGTAGCCGAGCACGCGGATTTCGCCGCCCGTCATGCCGGCGGCCGGAAACGGATTGCTGTCGCTGCCGCGCGGCTTCTCGGCGAGAAACATCGAAAGGCCGTGCCAGTCGCGCGATCCGGAACCGGTGCGCGCGAGCAGCGTCATGAGATCGGCGCGCGCGGCGTGCGTAATCCAGGTCTTGTTTCCATGGATGCGGTAGACATCGCCCTGCCGCTCGGCGCGAGTCTTGAGCGCCCCCAGATCGGAGCCGGTATCGGGCTCGGTGAACACGGCGGTCGGCAGCGTCGCACCGCTGGCAATGCGCGGCAGCCAGTGCGCGCGCTGCGCGGCGGTCCCGCCGGAGAGAATCAGTTCCGCGGCGATTTCCGAGCGGGTGCCGAGCGAGCCCACGCCGATATAGCCGCGGCTCAATTCCTCCGAGACGACGCACATGGCGGTCTTCGACAGTCCCGCGCCGCCATACGCTTCGGGAATGGTGAGCCCGAAGACACCGAGCGCGCCCATCTCCTCCACGATATCGAGAGGGATCAGTTCGTCACCGAGGTGCCACGCATGGGCGCGAGGCGCGACTTTCTCCTGCGCAAACCGGAAGAACTCACCGCGGATCATGGCCATGGTTTCGTCGAGACCCGGATCGCCGAATTGCATGGCGCCGGCATTCTGCGCGAGGTGATCGCCGATGCCGGCGCGCGTCTCGCTTGCGGTGCCGAGGGCGATCAGCTCGCGCACCGCGGGCGTGAGGAAGCCCGCGATGTCGTCCGGCGAAAGGCCCATGTCACCGGCGCGCGCGATCTCGTTCTGGCTCATGGGCACGCCGCCCGCGAACTGGGCGAGATATTCGCCGAACGCGGCGACAAGGATCAGCCGTTCGAGATCGCCAATCCGTTGCCCCGCTTCGAGGCCACGGGCCCAGCGCGCGAGCTGCCGCAAGGCTTCTGCAGTCGTGGCAAACCAGGCGAGCGCGTGTGTGGCGCGTTGCATGGAATCCGGCAATGTCGGCGTTGCAGCACCGTCACTGTCAACGCGCGCCCGAGCCTGTCCCTTCGCCGCGGCGACAAGACCTTCCGCCGCGAACACCGCCTCGTCGCAGCGGTCGAGAAGATGGGGCGGAAGAAGCTGCATGGAGATAGGGACGGCCAGCGGGATCGCTCCGGATCATAACGCGCGAGCGCGCGATTGGCGCTAGCCGAAGTTTTCCTCCCCGCCAAGCGCGGGGGAGGAAAGAATAGGCGTACGCCATGTGTAGATGGCTTGGCGGGAAGCCGGGGGATGACAACTCTATTTGGTGAAGTTCCTACGCTTCGAAACGCTGGGCCGTTTCGAGGGCCGGCTGTGCAGGCTGGGGATTCGCGATCCCGCCGAGCGCGGCTGCGTAGGCGGCGAGGAGCTTCGGTGCTTCGTGGGGCCACGCCAGCACGTCGCGGACGCGGGCCTGGCCAAACGCGCCCATCTCTCTGCGCCGCCCGGGATTGTCGAGGAGTTCGAGGATGCGCTCGCCGAAATCCGCGGTATCGGTGTTGCACCCGTATAGCGAGGCGTCCTGCGCCGAGAACCGCCCTTCGGTCAGATCGAACTGCACGATCGCTTTTCCAAGCGCCATGTACTCCATGATCTTGTTCATGGTGGACTTGTCGTTCATCACATTGGGCCGGTCGGGATTGACGCAGACATCCGCCGTCGAAAGCACACTGAAAAGGGTCTCGTCGTCCACGCGTCCGTGGAAGGTGACGAATTCGTCGAGATGCTTTGCGCGCGCCAACGCCTGGATATTTTCGAGCTCCGGTCCTGCGCCGAGGATCGCGAACTGCACGTCGCGGCGCCTGCGCGCATTCACGATGTGCGCCACGGACTCCAGCAGGAGATCGAGCCCTTCCTGGGCGCCGATCACGCCCACATAGGCGACGAGGTTATCGCGTCCGCTTTTCCATTTCGCATCGGGCGGCCGCTCGCGCACGCGCGCGAGATCGGGGCCCGAGCGCACCACGAACACCCTGTGTGGCGCCATCCTGCCCCGCGCGATGGCGATCTCCCGGTAGGAGTTGTTGGTCGCGATCGAAACATCGGCGAGCGCAAAGCTCAGCCGCTCGAACCGGCAGCGCAGTTTCCATAAAACATCGCGCCGTCCGAACTTCGCCTCGTACAGCTCCGGCCCGATGTCGTGCTGGTCGAAGATGAAGCGCACGCCGAAGAGCTTCCAGAAAGCCGCCACAAGAAAGATCAGGTCGGGCGGATTGCACGCCTGGATGACGTCGAAGCCCTGCGCGAACCAGACGCGGAAGCTGAGCAGGAACTCCCAAAAGAGCGCGCTCCCGTATTCGAGGGCGAATCCCGCCGCGCCGCGCGCCTCGATCGGCAGCTTGTGACGCCAGACATGGATGTCGCCGAGGATCTCGAAGGATTTCTCCGCGCCGCGCCCCTTGGGGCAGATGACCGAAACCGCGTGGCCCGCCGCGCGCAGCGTGGTGGCTTCCGACCACACACGGCGGTCGAACGGCACCGGCAGGTTTTCGACAATGATGAGAACGCGCGCCACGCTACCAGTTGACGCCGTCGTAGCGGACCTGCTCGCGCATCTGCGGCACGAAAGCGAAATCCAGCAGAACCTGTCCCGATTCCATCAGGTCGGAAGCTTCGAGATAATCCGGCGAGAACGCCGTCATCAGGACGACGTCGGCGTCGCGCACCGCCTCCTCCATCGAATCGACGAAGAGGCTCGCGATGTGGGGAATGACGTCGGTCACGTAGTCCCGGTTGGCGCCCATCAGCATCGCGAGGTTGACGTTCCTGTCGAAGATGCGGATCGAGCAGCCTTTGCCGAGGAGCCGTTCGGTCAGGAGAATGAACGGGCTCTCGCGCATGTCGTCGGTGTCGGCCTTGAACGAGCAGCCGAGCAGCGAGATGCGCCTTTTGCCGTAGGACAGCACCCAGTCGCAGGCGCGGTCGATCTGCTGGGCATTGCTCGTCATGATCGACTGCAGGAGCGGCAGATTGAGATCGAGCGTGCGCGCGAAATAGGTGAGCGCGCGCGTGTCCTTGGGCAGGCACGAGCCGCCGAAGGCGAAGCCGGGCTTCAGATACGCGGCGGAGATGTTGAGCTTGCGGTCCATCGCCATCATCTCCATGGCCGCATGGCTGTCGACGCCAAGCGCCTTGCAGAGATTGCCGATCTCGTTGGCGAAGTTGATCTTCACCGCGTGCCAGGAATTGTCGACATATTTGGACATCTGCGCGAGTTCGGGCGTGGTGCGCACGAACTCGCCCGGCAGCCCTTCGTAGAAACTTGCGACGAGCTCGCCGGTCTCCTCGTCGTCGCAGCCGATCACCGTTTTTTCGGGATGCAGAAAATCGGCGACGGCCGAGCCTTCGCGCAGGAATTCGGGATTCACGGCGGCGGAAAATCCGTCGCCGGCATGGCGGCCCGACGCGGCTTCGAGCGTCGGTACAACGAGTTCGCGGAAGGTCCCCGGCAGCATCGTGGAGCGCACGATGACGGCGTGACGCGTGGATTTCCGGGCGATGGCTCCGCCGATCTCCTGCGAGACCTTCTCGATGGCGCGCGTGTCGAGCCGTCCGGTGGAGAGCGCGGGCGTACCGACGCAAATGATCGACGCATCGCTCTCGGCCACGGCTTCCGCAGCGTCGGTCGTTGCGCGCAGACTGCCCGCTTCCACCGCACGCGCGACGATGCCGCCCACATCCTTCTCGATGATGGGCGCCTGGCGCTGGTTGATCAGCCCCGCTTTCGCGGGATTGCTGTCCACGCCTATGACGCTGTGGCCCCGCATGGCCAGACAGGCGGCGGAGACCGTACCAACATAGCCGAGCCCAAAGACGCTGAGCTTCATGCCGCCCCCCGCCCCCGGGTTTGCGAATCATCTCCCACCAACAACAAACAGAGTCGTGGCGGCATGACAAGTGCAAGTTCCTGTCCCGCTTTGTTGAGTCCGGTTTGTTCCGGTTTTCAGGCGACGCAAATCAGTTGCGCGAATCCCGGCCGCCGTGAGCGCCGATGGAAGCATCGAGCCAGGCCGCTATGGCCTCGGGCGCAAGCTTGTCGATATCACGGTCGGCCATCAGGTTTGCGCGCTGCATCACGGAGAGGGATATGGCGCCCACGAGCGGCTTGAGTGCTGCGATCAGGCGCGCGTCATGGCCGTGCACGGGCGAGACGAGAAGCACGGCATCGTAGGGCGGCAGCGCGCGCTTGGGGTCGGACAGAATCCGCAAGCCGTATTGGGCGATGCGCCCGTCGCTCGAGAAGGCGGAAATCACATCGACATCGCCGGAAGCGACTGCCCGATAAAGAAAATTCGCCTGATATTGGCGCTCGGTTCCAAATCTCAGCCCGTACGCGCTTTCGACTGCGCGCCATTCCGGCCGGCCGAAGATCTCGTAATCGCCGCCGATCTTCAATCGCGGCGCGTAGCGCGCGAGATCGGCGAGCGAGCGGATGCCGAGCGCCCGGGCGCGATCGGCGCGCATCGCGAACGCGTAGGCGTTCTCGAATCCGAGCGGCCCCACACAGCGGATGCCGCGCATTCGCGCAAGCCAGGCGCACATCTCGTCGAGCAGTACCTGCCGCGGCGGCTGATCGCGGCGCTTCATGTCGTCGGCCCAGACGGTGCCTGAGTAATCGACATAAACGTCGATATCGCCCGCAGCGAGCGCGTCGAAAATCACCGTAGAACCGAGACCGTCGCGCCGCGCAGTGGGAATGCCTCCCTTTCGCAGGCGGTCTTCGATGAGCGCGCCCAGGATGTATTGTTCCTCGAAGCCCTTGGTGCCGACCACGACAGGACGTTCGACGCCGCCTCCCGCGAAGGAAACAAGGCTTGCGCCGAAAAGCAGCACGAGTCCTGCAAGCGCGCCTGCGAACCTTGCGCGCGAGCGGCGCACGAGACCCGTTTCCGCGAGCGCAAGCAGGCGGTCGACCACGAGTGCCAGCAGCGCCGCGGCAACGCAGCCGAACAGCACCGACACCCAGTTTTCGGTCTGCAGTCCGGAAAAGATGTAGTTGCCGAGGCTCGTCTGTCCGACGGGCGTCGAGAGCGTGGCCGCGCCGATCACCCAAACGGCGGCAATGCGGATGCCGGCGAGAATGACCGGGGCGGCAAGCGGCAGTTCGACGAGACGAAGCGACTGCAGCCGCGTCATGCCCACGCCGATCGCCGCTCTTTTCACCGCGGGGTCCACGTTTTCGATTCCAGCGACGGTGTTGCGCAGCACCGGAAGCATCGCATAGAGCGCGAGCGCGAAGAGCGCGGGCAGGAATCCGAGCGCGCGGAATCCGATGCCGAAGCTCGCGCGGGTGAAGGCGGAGACCGCAAGCAGGAGCGGGTAGAACAGCGCGAGCAGCGCGAGCCCGGGGATGGTCTGCACGACGCTGGCGAAGCCGAGCGCGGCTCCGCGCAGCGTGCGCGACCGCAGCGAAACGAGCGCGAGCGGCAGGCTGATTCCGACACCGATCAGGAGCGCGGAAAGGCTGAGCAGCACATGCCAGCCGAGATAGTCCGGCAGATGCGCCCAAGCGGCCGATAGCGCGCCTCCCTCGCCGCTCATGCGCGGCGCGTTTCAAGGTCCGCCAGCGCGCGCGCCCGGCGGCGCGGCGCCTCGACCATCGTGCGCACGAAATCGTCGGCCGGCGCGGACAGAAGCTCGCGTGCGGTCCCGACCTGCACGAGCCGGCCCGCGCGCATCAGCGCGATGCGATCGGCGAGCACCATCGCCTCCGTCATGTCGTGAGTCACCATTATGGTGGTGAGCCCCAGTTGATCGTGAATGCGGCGGTAATCGGCGGAGAGTTCGTCGCGCGTCGGTGCATCGATGGCACCGAACGGCTCATCCATCAGCATGATGTGCGGATTCGCCGCAAGCGCGCGCGCCACGCCGACGCGCTGGCGCTCGCCACCCGAGAGCGCACCCGGATAGGCTTCGCGGAAGCGCCGCGGTTCGAGACGGACCAGTGCGAGAAGTTCATCGGTACGCGGACGTATCGTGCCCGCGCATTGCCCGAGGAGCCGCGGCACGATGCCGACATTCTCGGCCACCGTCATGTGCGGGAACAGACCAATGTCCTGGAAGACGAAGCCGATCTCGCGCCGGAGTGCGGTGGCATCACGCGCGCGGATGTCCACATCATCAATAAGAACCGCGCCACGCGTAGGTTCGACGAGCCGATTGATCATCGAAAGGGTGGTCGTCTTCCCGCTGCCCGAAAGACCGGCGAGTACCAGAAATTCGCCGGTGGCGATGCACAGGTTGAAACCGTCCACGGCGCCATGCGCGCCATAGGCGCGCGACAAATCGCGTAGCTCGATCATCATCCGGCAGCCGAAGCCGCCCGTCCCCGCTTTCCGGGCCCCGGTGCATCATTAGGTTTGCCCGGACCGACCCGCAATGTGCCCGCATCAGCCGGTCGTCAACCAATCTGGTTTCTCACCGCGGCCGGCCGCTCCCGTGGCGGCGTGCCATGAGCGCAAGCGTTTCCGCCATCATCTTTCGCAAAGCGGGAGGGCCCAACACTTCCACGTCTTCACAAAGCCGGATCAGCTCGCGCATGCCCTGCGCCTCCGACTCAATCGGAAGCGTGCAGCGAATCCAGCCGTCACGATCGGGCTTTCCCGTCTCGTGCGCCGCATCCTTCACCTGCGATCCGAGCAGTTCGAGCAGCGCAACACCGCGGGGCGACAGCCGGACCTCCGCCTGCCCGCGCCACAACCCCGTTTCGTAGTCGCGGCAGGCATTGTTCCAGTGTGCGGCCAGATCGAACCGCTTCGGCCGCTCGAATACCTCGTCGGTGATTTCCGGATCGTGGATACTCGCCATCCGATAGGTGCGGATCGCCTTGCCGCTCTGTGCGACGAGATACCAGGTGCCCGCCTTGAGCACGAGGCCGAGCGGCCCGAGCCGTCGCGGGCGCGCTTCGCCCTGAGAGGAATAGCGCAGCTTTAGCATACGGGCGCTCCACACCGCGCGTGCCACCGTTTCGAGCGCCGGCTGTGGGTCGCCGGCGCGAAACCAGGGCGCAGGATCCAGATGAAAGCGCACCGCCATGCGATCCGCGCCCGGCTGAATGTGGGCCGGCAGCGCGGCAATCAGTTTCAGCCTCGCGGCCGACAGAACTTCGGCGAGTCCCAATTCCGCGGCGGGACCAGGTAAACCGGCGAGAAACAGCGCCTCGGCCTCGGGCTGGGTGAGGCCGGTCAGCCGGGTACGATAGCCGTCGAGCAGCGCGAAACCGCCGCTGCGGCCGCGCTCCGCATAGACGGGGATGCCGGCCGCGCTCAACTGGTCGATGTCGCGGTGAATCGTGCGCACCGACACTTCGAATTCCGCTGCAAGCTCGCCCGCGCTCAGGCGTCCGCGCGCCTGCAGGAGCATCAGGATCGAGAGAAGGCGGCTCGCGAGCATTTTTTTTTGGATCGGTCCGAATACATGACGCGCGCCGTCATATTTACCCGATAAAACAGCCGGCGCAACACAACGAGCAACCAACATGCACACTGCGATTCCCCTGATGCTGGCAGCCTCGCTGCTCGCCACGTCCGCGCTCGCCACCCCGCAATCCGGAGATACGGCCATGACCGACCACGCGCATGACTTCGACTTTCTCATCGGGAAATGGCGCGTGCACCATTGGCGCCTCAAGGATCGCCTCGCCGGCAGCCACGAATGGGTGGAGTTCGAGGGCACGTCGGAACTCCGGATGACGATGGACGGCCAGGGCACCGTGGACGACAATTACATCGGGCTGCCCTCCGGTCCCTACCGCGCCGTGGGAATCCGCGGCTACGATCCGAAGACTGGCATCTGGGCGATCTGGTGGCTCGACGGACGCGATCCGCACACGATCGAGCCGCCCGTGTTCGGGAACTTCAAGAACGGCGTGGGCACTTTCGAAGGGAATGACACCTTCAACGGCAAACCCATCAAGGTGCGGTTCGTCTGGTCGCGCATCACGCCGAATTCCGCGCATTGGGAGCAGGCGTTCTCGCCGGATGGCGGCAAGGACTGGGAAACCAACTGGCGGATGGATTTCACGAGGGTCCAATGAACCGGATCATCGAACTGCGCCAATACACGCTGAAACCTGGCGCGCGCGACACGCTGATCGAGCTGTTCGAGCGCGAATTCGTGGAGAGCCAGGAAGCGGTCGGAATGGATGTGATCGGCACGTTCCGCGATGCCGACAATCCCGACCGCTTCGCCTGGTTGCGCGGATTTGCCGATATGGAGAGCCGCGCGCGGGCGCTCGCGACATTCTACAGCGGACCAGTGTGGAAGGAGCATCGCGGCGCCGCGGTCGCCACCATGGAGGACACCGACAACGTGCTACTTCTGCGCCCGGCGTGGAGCGGTTCCGGCTTTTCTGTCGGCGGCACGCGCGCGCCGTGCGGCGCGTCGGATTTGCCGGGGTACTGTGTCATCGCCGCGATCTGCCATTTCGATCAGGCCGTGCCGGAAAGCTTCATCGAGTCGTTCCGCAAACTCATGCCGCAGCACTGCGAAGCCGCCGGAGCGGAGCTGATCGCTGCGCTTGAAAGCGAATCGAGCGCCAACACCTATCCGGCGCTCCAGTGCGCGAGGGCGAGCAGGTCTTCGTCTGGCTCCTGCACTTTCCCGACGCGACGTCCGCGCGCGCCATTCCGCTTCCGCCCGAACTTGAGCGATTCCTGCAGAAGCCGATGGAGCTCCTGCGATTGCGCCCTACCGCCCGCTCGCGACGACCGAGTGCGCGTTCAGTGTTATGAGGGCGAGCGGCGCAAATTGCCGCGGCCGCGCCTAGTTGGCACATTCAATGCGGTCGACTACTACCTTATGCTCACTTTCGCCATCGGATGGACCGGAGATTGCCACTGCTGATGCGGTGCATTGTTGCAAGTTTCGTCACTGTATTGGCGTTGCTGACCGCTGCTCCCGTGATGGCACAGCTGTCTTCCGGCTATCCGGAACTGGTACAGAAGCACCTTGTCTCCGTGGGCGGCGGTCGGCGCATGAATATCGTTTGCATCGGCCATGGCACGCCGACCGTAGTGTTCGACTACGGTTTGGGCAGCCACATGTTGCATTGGCAAAAGATTCAGAGACCGATCTCCGCAATCACAAAGGCGTGTTTCTACGACCGGGCAGGATACGGATTCAGCGATCCCGCCCGGATGCCGATGACGGCGGATAACGTGACCAACGATCTCCACGATCTGCTGCGCAATGCGGGGATCGCCGGACCTATCGTGCTTGTCGGGCATTCGCTTGGCGGCCTTTACGCCACGCTTTACGCAGACAAGTTCCCGTCGCGGGTCGCTGGTCTCGTTCTCATCGATCCGTCGTTCGCCGGCCAGGACAGGGTAAAGCTGAGCGCCGCCGAAGAGCAGCGCGAGCGGGCTGAATTCGCGAGTGGGCAGATCCAGGACAAAACCTGCGCGAACCTGGCGCGTGCCGGAAAGCTGACCGAGACCACTCCGCACGGATGTTTTCAATTGATGCCTGAACGGTCGCGATCGGAAATCGCATATCTGATGCAACAGTTTCTGAAGCCGTTCCGGTATGAGAGCGTGATGTCGGAGGCAAAGAACGATACTTCGTTCGGTATGACCGACAGCGAAGATGGTCTCGAAGAAGAGAAAGCAGCTCGCTCCTTTGGTAGCCGCCCGGTCGTGGTTCTGACGGCGGGCATCTCTTCACCCGATTCCGATATATCGAAAGCCCACCAAAAGGCGTTTGCCGAGAATTGGAAATCCGGCCACGATCGCCTCGCGCTCCGCTCTACCCGAGGCGTATCAATCGTCGTCCCTGATTCAGGCCATTTTATTCAGCTCGATCGGCCGCAGCAGGTGATCGATGCCATTAAGCGCGTCGTCCTTGAAATCCGGAAATCACGCGCAGCACTCCCCCACTGACAAGCCTCAAGTCCCCTCCCGCGTGAGATAGGCGATAAAGTTGGGCTGCCATGTCTTGCCGAAATCGGCGGAGAACGCCTGCTCGAAGTGATACGAGTGGTGCGTAATGCGCGACCACAGCTGGCGCACGAGGACGGTGCGGCCCTTGTAATTTTCCTGATCGAGAAATGTGCCCACGCCGTCCACGAATTCGCCGATCGAAGGCGTCGTCATCTCGCCCGAACTGCTGGCGCTGAAATTGAGGCTCCACTCGTGCGCCTTCGCATTGTAGAGGCGCAGCGTCATCAGCTCGAGGTGATCGGGACCGTCGGCTTCGATGGTTTCGAGGCTTCCCGTCCCTGCGAGCACCGGAACGTCAGTCTTGGTACCATCATATTCCACCCATTTGCCCGAACCGGTGAGAGGATTTAGCAGCCGTCGGATATGGGTGTGAAACGCGCCGAGCGCAAAATCGAAATTGTGGCTGCCGTCGCGCACGGGTGGCGGCACGGTGGCGGACCAGGCGGGCGTGGCGAGCAGAGCAAGAGCGAGCAGAACGGAGGTATGTTTCATCGCATCACCCTTTCGCGCGTGTATAGGTGTTGATCCAGTTCGGTTCCCAGCTGTGACTGCCATCGCCAGAGAAATATTGTTCGGATGAAGCTTTGCCGGGCCCGACCGATTGCATCACGAAACGGACAAGAATGCTGCGGCCATCCAGCATGTCGGGCCCGATGAATTCAAAACGACAGTTCCGCATTTCGCCGTAAAGCGGCGTTCCGAGGGCTCCAACATCTGCGCTCGCGAAGTTCAGATTCCATTGATGTGCGACGGGGTCATAGAGGCGCAATGCGAGGAATTCGAGATGGCCCGCCGGACCCTCGGCGCACACTTCCGCAAGATTGGCTCGCGGCGATCGGCGGGCGATGGAAGCCGCTGGTGCTGCATTACCTGCTGCAAAGCCCGCGTGGTTTCGGCGAGTTGTCACGCGCGCTCGATGGCGTGGCGAACAAGACTCTCGCCACACAATTGCGCGAGCTCGAACGCGACGGGCTTGTCTCGCGCACCGTCTGTGACGATGCGCGCCGCAGCGTGCGCTACGCGCCAACCGAGGACGGCCGCGCCATGCAGCCCGTCATCCGCGAACTCGTGGAGTGGGGCAACCGAAGGCTGGAACGGGCAAAGGTTTCGTCATCACAAAACTAGATTTGGCTTGCGTGGCATATCGAACGCGGACGGCGATCCGACCCGCCTGCTACAAGCGTCCGGTCCATTATCCGATGGCGCGCGATTCTACCGGGTTAACGACGCCGCCAGTCCGAGTGCGTTCGCGACGTGCAGCAGGCTTTTGTCGTTCGTCCACAGCTTCGCACCAGCGGTCAATTGCACCGCCGCGAGCAGGTGCGCATCTATGTATCCAATCCCGCGCCCAAACAGCGCATGACGATCGATGAAATGCAGGACTTCGGTGTCAGTGGCCACGATGGCGCGGGGCAAATCCGGCAAGGCAGAGAGGATCGGGTCGCGCCGCCGCAGATTGCCCAGCGCCAGTTCGCCAATCACGGACGGGTGCGACAGAACCTCCCCGCTGTCGAGCAGGTCAGCCAGTCTTCCATTGCCGGCGCGCAGATGGCCGACCCATATATCATCCTTTGATGCCGCCGCATTTCGGTTTCTTCGACGATAATCTCTACGGCTATGGGCTCGGTGCGGCGTACAAGCGTGTCGCGGCCCGGCCGGGCGACTGAACCATTCATCTGAGCCATCGGCTTGCCCGGTTCGGAGGCCGCATGCTAGGGCGGGCGGCCGAAAGCGCTCCTCATGTCTTCCCGCCCCCCCATTATCGGAATTCCGTGCGACCATCGCATGGTCGGTCCGCATCCCTTTCACATGGCGGGCGAGAAATACATTGCGGCCGCGCGCGATGGGGCGGGCGCGGTGCCGCTGCTCATTCCGGT
This sequence comes from Rhizomicrobium sp., assembly GCA_036502185.1. Taxonomy (GTDB): domain Bacteria; phylum Pseudomonadota; class Alphaproteobacteria; order Micropepsales; family Micropepsaceae; genus Rhizomicrobium. The sequence goes on along the minus strand of DASXYZ010000086.1, from coordinate 48,911 downwards.
GCTCGGGAAGCCCATCCCACCTGAGGAGCTGCTCGCGAGCGTCGACGGCCTGCTGTTTCCCGGCTCGCCCTCGAATGTTTCTCCCGCAAATTACGACGGAACCAGCCCGCGCGAAGGCGTGCTGCTCGACGAGAATCGCGACGCGACGACGCTGCCGCTGCTCGACGCGGCCATTTCGGCAGGCACGCCCATCCTCTGTATCTGCCGCGGCTTCCAGGAACTGAACGTTGCGCTGGGCGGCAGTCTCCTGCAGCATGTGCACGAAGTTGCCGGGCGTCGCGATCATCGCGAAGATAAAGGCGCGGAACTTGAGATCCAGTACGGGCCAGCGCACGAAGTGCGTGTCAGCGAAGGCGGGCTGCTCGCGAAGATCGTCGAACGGCACACGTTCCTCGTCAATTCGCTGCACGCCCAAGGCGTGGACCGGCTGGCGCCCGCGCTGCACGCCGATGCGACGGCCATCGATGGCACGATCGAAGCGGTTTCGATGCCTGGCGCGAAGGGATTCCTGCTCGGCCTGCAATGGCATCCGGAATGGCGCTGGCGCGAGAACGAAATTTCGCGCGCCATTCTCGAGGCGTTCGGCGAGGCGATCCGAAACAGGATCAAATCATGAGCCGGCACGACGAGGACGAATTTGCGGACTGGCTGAAGTCGCGGCGCGTGGGCGAGGTGGAATGCCTCGTCCCCGACATGGCGGGGATCGCGCGGGGCAAGATCCTGCCGACCAACAAATTCCTGAGCGGTCTCAAGAACGGTACGCTCCGGATTCCGATCTCCATCTTTGGGCAGATGGTGACCGGCGCCGATTGCGAGACCGACATTCTCACCTATCAGGCCCCCGACGTGAACTTGATTCCCAATGTCGAAACGCTGCGGATCGTACCGTGGTACAAGGAGCCGACAGCGCAGGTGATCTGCGACTGCCAGCACCAGAACGGCGAAATGGTCGCGTTTACGCCGCGTGCGATCCTCGAACGCGTGAAACGTCTTTACACGGAGCGCGATTGGCGGGCGGTCGTAGCGCCGGAGCTCGAATTCTTTCTCGCCGCCAAGAACATCGATCCGGATTATCCGCTCCTGCCGCCGGCGGGAAAGACGGGACGCCCGCAAACCGGGCGCCAGGCCTATGGCATCGACGCGGTCAACGAATTCGATCCGCTGTTCGAAGATGTTTACGATTACTGCGAGGCGCAGGACATCGGCATCGACAGCCTTATCCACGAAGAGGGCGTGGCGCAGGTCGAGATCAACTTCAATCACGGCGATCCGGTCGCACTCGCCGATCAGACCTTCCTGTTCAAGCGTACCGTCCGGCAGGCGGCGCTCCGGCACGACATCTACGCGACGTTCATGGCGAAGCCCTACGAGCAGGAGCCGGGTTCGGCGATGCACATCCATCAGAGCGTGGTGGATGCAAAGCGGGGCCGCAGCCTCTTCGCGACGCGCGCCGGTAAGGACACGCGGCTGTTTCTCGCTCACATCGCGGGGCTGCAGAAGCACCTGCCGGCGGCGATGCCGCTGATCGCGCCGTTCGTCAATTCCTACCGGCGGCTCGTGCGTTTTCTTTCGGCGCCCATCAACACGCACTGGGGCCACGAGAACCGCACCGTCGGTCTGCGCGTACCGGTATCGGACGCGCAGAACCGGCGCGTGGAAAACCGCGTTCCCGGCGCGGACGCCAATCCCTACCTCGCCATCGCCGCTTCCCTCGTCTGCGGTTATCTCGGCATGGTCGAGAATCTCGCGCCCACGCGTTCGATGGAAGGAAACGCCTACGAATCCACGCGCTATCAGCTCCCGAGGCATATCCTCGATGCCGTCGCGAAATTCCGCGCCTCCGGAGATCTGAAGGAAGTGCTGGGCGAGACATTCGCGATTCTTTACAGCGACGTGAAGGTGTCGGAACACGACGCGTATCAGCAGGTGATCAGCCCCTGGGAACGCCAGCATCTGCTGCTGAACGTCTGAGCGTTGCTGGGAGATCAATGCGGTTCGGGAAGCTTGACAGTTACGTAAGCGCCTGCTTACGGTAAGTGATGGCTTATTCGAATGCGCTCGCGGCGCTGGCCGATCCGACCCGGCGTCTCATCTTCGAACGCCTGCGCAAAGGACCGCGGCCGGTCGGAAAGCTCGCGGCCGGCCTGCCGGTCAGCCGGCCTGCCGTATCGCAGCACCTCAAGGTGCTGAAGGAGGCCGGGCTGGTGCAGGAACGCCGCGATGGCGCGCGGCACATCTATCAGATCGATCCGAAAGGACTTGGTCAGCTGCGTGCGTGGTTCGATCGCTTCTGGGACGACGCGCTGGAAAGCTTCCGCGCGAAGGCCGAGGGCGGAGGTGAGAACACGGGATGACTCGTCAACTCATTCAGGCGGCGCCCGTGCGCAAGCGCATCCGCGTGAAAACGTGCCAAGCGCGCGCCTTCGAGGTCTTCGTTACCCGTTTCGATTCGTGGTGGCCAAGGACCCATCATATCGGCAACGCGGAGATGAAAGAGGCTGTGATCGAGCCCCAACCCGGTGGGCGCTGGTACGAGAAGGGCAAGGACGGCTCGCAATGCGAATGGGGTCGTGTGCTCGTGTGGGAGCCGCCATCCCGGCTCGTGCTCTCCTGGACGATCAATAGCGCGTTTCAGCCTGACAAGACCGTTCAGAGCGAAGTCGAGGTGCGTTTTACTCCCGAGAGCGGGCACGAAACCCTCGTTGAACTCGAACATCGGATTTGCGCGGCGGATTCGGAGGCCATTCATGCCGCGGTGGATTCGCCGCGGGGCTGGGGTGCGTTGCTCGATATGTATTCCGCTGCCGCCGCCCGAACCGTGTGAAACCGTTCTCCGGGTTGCGAACCCGGACAAATAACCCAAAGGAGACTGCCATGACACTCAAGCTTCACGTGTTTCCGCCGAGCCCGCGCGCCTTCAAGGTTCTGTTTGCCGCGCGTCAACTGGGCATCGATCACGAACTCTGTTTCGTTGATCTCGGAAATCGCGATCAGCATGCGCCCGGGTTTGCCGCTCTCAATCCCAACCGGCGGATGCCGGTGCTCGAAGAGGACGGATTTTATCTGTGGGAGTCGAACGCCATCGTCGAATATCTCGCCTCGAAGAAGGAACAATGGCTGCCGCGCGACACCCGGGCGCGCCTCGCGATCACGAAGTGGCTGTACTGGGAGAGCAACCACTGGGATCCGGCCTGCGCCATCTTCGTGTTCGAGCGACTCGTAAAATCCCTGTTCGGCCTTGGCGAAACGTCCGCCAGCGAGATCGCACGTGGTGAAGCGGCCTTCGCCCGGCTCGGGCCGGTGCTCAACGGCGAACTCGAACAGCACCGCTACGTGACCGGCGATGCGCTCACCATTGCAGATCTCGCGCTCGCCTCTCCATTCTGCGTTGCCGCCCAGGCTGGTTATCCGCTCGACGAATATCGCGCGATCCAGCGCTGGCGTGCGGACCTCGAATCGTTGCCCGCATGGAAAGAGACGGTCGCGCTGCAGCAGGGTCGCTGATGCCGCACTGAGAAAGCGGGCGGCGGCCCAAAACGCCGACGCTCCTTTCTTACGCGCGGTGCTCCTGATATGCTGCCGACCATGACCTGGAAGCGTGCCCTGCTGATTCTCTGCGCGCGCATCGGATTCAATCCGTAGCAGACGCGCCGGAAGCCCGCGCACTCGACGCGGCCCCTCTTTCCGTCCCATTTTCGCAGGCAATCGTCATGGCGCAGCAACGCGCAGATCAGAATCCCACGAAACACTGGCAGGCGCTCGACGCCGCGCACCACATCCATCCTTTTTCCGATGCGGCTGCGCTTGTGCGTGAGGGCGTACGCGTAATCACGCGTGCCGATGGCATTTATCTTTGGGATTCGGAAGACAATCGAATCATCGACGGGATGGCGGGGCTGTGGTGCGTGCAGCTGGGCTACGGCAATCGCGAACTGGCCGACGCCGGATATGAGGCGCTGAAAACGCTTCCCTATTACAACCACTTCTTCAAAACCACGAATCCGTGGACGGTCGAACTCGCGGCCAGACTGGCGCGGATTTTGCCCGAGGGGCATCGGCGCATGTTGTTCGCCAATTCCGGCTCGGAAGCGAATGATTCCGCGCTCAAACTCATTCGATACTACTGGAATCGCCGCGGAAAGCCCGAGAAGAAAGTCCACATTTCGCGCGACTATTCTTACCACGGCGTGACGATGGCCGCGGCTTCACTCTCGGGGCTCTCGCCGATGCATCCGCAATGGGATCTGCCGCTGCCAGGTTTCGCGAAAGTGCCTGCGCCCTACTGGTTCGGCGCGCACGCGGCCGGCTATGGAGATATCGGACCCGAGGAATTCGGACTGCTCGTCGCCCAGCGCCTCGAAGAAAAAATCCGGCAGATCGGTCCCAAACGCGTCGCCTCCTTCTCGGCGGAACCGATCCAGGGCGCTGGCGGGCTCATTGTTCCGCCCGCGACCTACTGGCCCGAAGTGCAGCGCATCTGCCGCGAATACGACGTGCTGCTGCATCTCGACGAGGTGATAACCGGCTTCGGACGCACCGGCGAGTGGTTTGGCGCCGACACCTACGCGATTTCTCCCGATATCGTGACCATGGCCAAGGGACTCTCATCGGGTTACCAGCCGATTTCCGCCATTTCGCTGGGCGAGCGGATGGGCGAGACCGTTCTCTCCGCGAACGAGGAGCTCGTGCACGGCTTCACCTATTCGGGCCACCCCGTCGCGTCCGCGGTGGCGGTCAAGAATCTTGAAGTGATTGAGAGAGAAGGTCTGGTCGGCCGCGTGAAGCACACACTCGGGCCTTATCTTCAGCGGCGCCTGCGCGAGAACTTTGAATCGCATCCGCTGGTCGGAGACGTGCGCGGAAAAGGCCTGCTGGCGGCGCTGGAACTCGTTCCCGAAAAGCCCGTCCGCAAGTTTTTCCCGCGCGAACTGGATGTGGGGGCGCGCTGCCGCAACCACTCCGTGGCGAACGGACTGATGATGCGCGCGATCCGGGACACGATGGTGCTTTCGCCGCCGCTCGTGATCAGCGAAGCGGAGATCGACGAAATGGTGGCGCGCGCCAGAGAAGCGATCGACCGCACGGCGCGCGATCTCGGGAAGATGTGACGGAGTGGATCCTCGCGGGCAGGCCCGGGCGCGGGAACGCTCGCCGATCAATAATGTTCTGCAAGCATCATGTGCTAATTATGGTACTGTCATCAATAAAAGAGTGTTTAGGAAAATCACGAAAAAAATAGTTGAAAGCTGTGGCCGCAGTGCATAGGTTTTCGTTCGGAAGGGCGATTCACTGTCCGGCAGGCACTGCCCCCCCGCTCGCACGCCGGATGGCGCCCTTCCAAAGGTGCCGGTCATCCCCTCCCGGCACCAGCGCGTAACGGCGCATGGCGCCCGATCAGCCCCCTGGTCGGGCGTCCCTTATTTCCGGAAGCCTGGTGACGCGCCGGAGGGTGAGATTGAGCCGTCCTCCGCCCGGCACGATCGTTGAACTGTTTTCGATCACGCGATCGATTCCGTGAAACGCGAGCCGGGCCGCTCCGCCGAACATCAGCACATCGCCGGACCGAAGGACGAAGCTTTGGGTCGGGGCCCGCCGACTGGCTCCGCCAATCCGAAATACAGCGTTGTCGCCCAGCGAAACCGAAAGAACTGCTGCGTCGAGTGCTTCCTCGTCCAAGTCCTGATGCAGACCCATGCGAGCGCCGCCGCGATAGAGATTCACGAGGCAGCATTCCGGCGAGGCGGCACAATCCGTGAGCGCACGCCAGACTTGGTCGAGCACACCAGGAATTGCCGGCCACGGCCGACGCGTGAGCGGATGCATGCTCTCGTAACGATAGCCTCGTTCGTCCGAATACCAGCCCAAAGGCCCAAAATTCGTCTGTTCGACAGAGAACGGTTTTCCCGAACGCGGCATACGAGGTCGGTAAAACGGTGCCTCGGGCACAAGCTTGAAAACGCCGCAGGCGAGCCGCACCTGTTCGCGCGGGTCGAACCAGCGCGGCCACACGATCACGCCCGGTGCCACGTCGATGCGGGCCTCGACCGCAATCATCGCGTCATTCCTCGGGTTTCACGCCGTAAAGACCCCGGAAGCTGCGCGCCTCTCCGCGCGCGTCGAGCCAGGCGGCGAAAGTCGTTGCATCGTAATCCGCTCCGATCCACTGCCGCAGCGATCCCCCCCGTGCAGCGTCGCGGGCAAACTCGGGAAAACGATTCAACCAGCGCTGGTTCCGGCGCGGCAGGTGCAGATAGGGCCACCGCGCAAACTGCCTGCGCGCCCCCGCAAGCGATTCCCACCCGCCGGCATGAAGAAGATAGAGCGCGGCTGCGAAGCTGGTGCGATCCTGACCTCCCGAACATTTCAACAGAAACGGCCGAGGCACCGCGTCGAAGGCATCCAGCAGGTCGAGCAGCATTGCGCGCGATGGCAATTGTCGGGAATTAAGTTTTGCATCGCGGTGAGCGATACGCAGCGTGGCGCAGATCCGCGTCTCGTAACGCCACCACAGGTGATGTGGATTTTTGCCGCGCAGATTAACGATGGCGCGGATGCCGTGTGCGCGCAGCAATGCGCCGAGAAAACCACCATAGGCCTGGGCAGCGCGTGCCGCGCGGCCCGGTTCGATCCAGTGGAAATTGTACGGCAGGTCGAGTATCACTTGCAGCGTTCGCTGGGGCGCCTCAATTTGTCACGCCCGATCGCCGGCCGCCAGTTTGCATCAGCTCGCGAATTCGCTGGCTATGGCGGCGAAGTGCAGGATCACGGCTACGAGCACGAAACCGTGCCAGATTGCCTTGTGATAGGGAATCCTCTCGAGCAGATAAAACAGAATGCCAGCCGAATAGACGAGGCCGCCGGCCACGAGCAACGCGAAGTCGGCCTTCGCCATGGCCGCCGAGAGCGGCCGGATCACCGTGACGACGAGCCAGCCCATCGCGAGATAAAGCGCGAGGCTCGCGATCTCGAAGCGGTGCGGGTAGAGCAGTTTCACGACGACACCAAGCGTTGCGGCGAGCCACACCAGTCCGAGAATCGTCCCGCTCGCGGGTTCGGCCAGGCGATTGACGGCAAATGGCGTGTAGGTTGCCGCGATCATGACGAAGATGGCCGCGTGGTCGAACCGCCGAAGCCGGTCTTTCCCGTTTCCGGGCGGCCAGAGATGATAGGCCGCGGAGGCAGTCAGCATGACGAACAGCCCCGCGCAGTACACCGACACGCTCGCCACAATATCGAGGCCTGTCACGTGCGAGAGAAGCCATAGGCTGCCATCGATGGCAAAGAGGACGCCGGCAACATGAATGATGGTGTCGGCCGCGCTTTCCGCGCGCGTGTACGGACGTTCCGCGCTCGCAATGGTCATGCCAATTCACCCTCGCAGCAGGAACGCGCAACTGAACGACGGGTTCTGTTGCGGCGCAGGAGCGGGCGCGCTGCAGGGCCTGAATTCCACCGCAGCATCAGCTGCGGCGAAAGTCGGAAATCAATTGTCGAGGAACGAGCGTAACTTCCGGCTGCGGCTCGGGTGCTTGAGCTTGCGCAGCGCCTTGGCTTCGATCTGGCGGATGCGCTCGCGGGTGACCGAGAATTGCTGGCCGACTTCTTCGAGGGTGTGATCGGTGTTCATGCCGATGCCGAAGCGCATACGCAGCACGCGTTCCTCCCGCGGAGTGAGGGTCGCAAGCACGCGGGTCGTGGTCTCGCGCAGATTGGCCTGGATGGCGGCGTCGATCGGCAGGATCGCGTTCTTGTCCTCGATGAAATCGCCCAGATGGCTGTCTTCCTCGTCACCGATGGGTGTTTCGAGGCTGATCGGCTCCTTGGCGATCTTGAGGACCTTGCGCACCTTCTCGAGCGGCATGGCAAGCCGCTCCGCCAACTCCTCCGGCGTGGCCTCCCGGCCAATCTCGTGCAGCATCTGACGCGAGGTGCGCACGAGCTTGTTGATCGTCTCGATCATGTGCACCGGAATGCGGATGGTGCGCGCCTGATCCGCAATCGAACGCGTAATCGCCTGGCGGATCCACCACGTCGCGTAGGTGGAGAACTTATAGCCGCGGCGGTATTCGAATTTGTCGACGGCCTTCATCAGGCCGATGTTTCCTTCCTGGATAAGGTCCAGGAACTGCAACCCGCGATTGGTGTATTTCTTCGCGATGGAAATCACCAGCCGCAGATTGGCCTCGATCATCTCCTTCTTCGCCTGGCCGCTTTCGCGTTCGCCCTTTTGCACCGTCTGCACGATACGGCGGAAATCGCTGATCGACTGACGCATCTCCTGGGCCAGCATCTGCACGTCGTCGCGGTATTGGCGGATCCGCTCCCGTTCCTCCTGGACGAAGTCGTGCCAGCCCGGCCCGCTCAGGCGGCCCACGCGGCGGGCCCAGTTCGGGTCGAGCTCATTGCCGAAATGCTGCCTGAGAAAGTCCATGCGATCCACGCCATGGGCCTCGGCCAGCCGCAGCAGCCTGCCTTCATTCGAGACCAGACGGCGGTTGATGCCGTACATCTGATCCACCAGCGCCTCGATGCGGTTGTTGTTGAGTTTGAGGCCCTTGACGAGATCCACGGTTTCGCTGCGGAGCTTCTTGAAACGCCGTTCCTGTCCGCTCGACAGTTCGTCGGATGCGAGCGCCGCTTCGACCGAAGCGTCCTGAAGCTTGCCGAGCTTTTTGTAGAGACTTGCGATCTGGTCGAGGGTCTCGAGTACTTGCGGCTTGAGCGAAGCCTCCATGGCGGCGAGAGACAGATTGCCCTCGTCGTCGAAATCCTCGGCCTCCAATGCCGCATCGGCCGCGGCGGCAGCTTCGCCCGGATCGAGCGGAACCTCGGCACCGTCCGCGCCTGTCGGCGCGGGCGCCGCCGGTTCTGGTATCGCCGCCGACACATGTCCGTTGATGGGCAAAGCCTGGGGCAAGGGCTGCGGCGGAGGCTGGGGGGGGGCCACAGATTCGAGCGGCGCGGTTGCTCCGGTACCTGCGACCGCGTTCATGACCGGCACCACGGCCTGCGCATCCGGCCCGCCGCCATACATCGCTTCGAGATCGATGATATCGCGGAGCAGCACCTTGCCCTCGTTGAGCTCGTCGCGCCACACGGTCAAGGCTTCGAAAGTCAGCGGACTTTCGCAGAGCGCGCCGATCATCAGTTCGCGGCCGGCTTCGATCCGCTTTGCGATGGCGATCTCGCCTTCGCGCGACAGAAGCTCGACCGAGCCCATTTCCCGCAGATACATCCGGACGGGATCGTCGGTGCGATCGTAAGGTTCTTCCTCGTCGCCCGACTTGGTCACGACCTGTTTGGTCTGGGCCAGCGCCGGCACTTCCCCCTGCTCGTCCTGTTCTTCGCTTTCGATGACGTTGATGCCCATCTCGCTGAGCATCGCCATCGTGTCTTCGATCTGCTCGGAAGACACCTTGTCAGACGGAAGGACTTTGTTCAGCTCGTCATAGGTCACATAGCCCCGCTGCTTGGCGCGCGTCACCATCTTGCGAACAGCGACATCGGACATGTCGAGAAGCGGAGAATCCGGATCGTCGCGCGGCGGCACGCCTTCCGCACCCTTGACGGGCGTTGCAGGTTTCGCGGGCGTTCCCGGATGGGCTTCGGCCGTCGTGGGGGGGGCGAGCGGCACCTGCCGAATCTCTTCTATGATTGGAGCCTTTGCCGTCGGGCGCTGCGCCGACTGCTCCGCGGCAGCTTTGGGAGGAGAAACAACCACCGGTTTGGGAACGGGATGATGCACCTTGCCGTGAACTTTCGCATCCGCCGTCGCTTTGGGATTCGCTGCGACCGTTGGCTTCGAGATGAACTGGGTCTTCGCCGCGCTTGAGGTCTTTGCAGCCTTGGTGCTCGATGCGTTGGAAACCGCCTTCCGCGCGGCCACGGGTTTCGCGGTCGGAGTGGGCCTGCCTTTTGGAGTCGTACGTCTGGGCGCCGGCTTCCCGGGCTTCTTGCTGTGACTTCGATTGATCGCCATTCGCCGTTCGTCGCTGCGCCGCCTCGTCTTGGCGGCTTCGTTCTTGCTTAATCGCCAGCCCCGCGCAGGCTGCGGGACTCATTCTCCAGTAAACCCGCGGGACAATACGAGGCGCTGCCAATCTCGCCAGCTTTCCTCGCTCGCCTCGGCCTTGAAACGTTCCAGGGCACGAGTGCGTTCAGGGTCGGCTTCCGCCATTTCCCGCAATTGGGCCGCAGCGCGCAACCACCGGACTTCCGCCTCGCCGACATCGCTGGTTCCAGCGTCCGTACCCTTCCGCGCGAGGTCCGAATCGGCGCTGCCAAGCACCCGCCGAGGCCGCAAGCGCTCGACGAGATCGCCCATTCCTGCGCGAACGAGATGGCCCTCCAGCCTTCCGGTTTCAAGCCTGAAGCCGGAAGCGGCGACGTTTAGGAGTTCATGGCGCAAAGTGTCAAGCCGACGGTCGCCGAGAGGCAATGCGGCGAGCATTTCCTGCTGCCGCTCGATCAACACGGGGCTCTCGATGAGGATCGCCATGATCTCGGCCTCCTTGACGAATCGGGCTGACCGATTGTCCTCGCCAATTGACCCGGTGAGGCTCCGGGCGGATTCGACCGGCGCGCGCCGCGCGCCCATATGAAATTCCTGCCCGCCAGGCGCTTGGGGTGAGCTGCCGGTCGCATGGCGAGGAACAAGCCTGCTGCGCATCAGGGCGGGCGAGACAGCGACAAAGCCCCGCCGGAGAGTTTGCGGGCGTTCGGCGGTTTTTTTCAATGCAAATGCCGAGGCGTGCAGCCGGTCGTTGCGGATTTGGGCCGCAAGCCCCAGTCGCGCGGAAATGCGCCCAGCGAACGCATCCATATAGAAACGCCGCAAGTCACCGGCCGGAATCGTTTGAAGCCGTTCGTTCAGCCTTGCTATGAGTGCGGCCTTGCGCTCGGGCGTATCGAGCGCACCGCCCTCCGCTTCCGTATTCCAGAGCATTTCGACAAGCGGCATGGCGTTGTCGAGCACGGCGCGCATTGCCGCCGCACCCTGGGCACGAATTAAACTGTCCGGATCGTCGGAAGGCGGAAGAAACGCAAATCGGAGAGAGTGCCCCGGCTTCAGCAACGGCAAAGCCAGATCGGCGGCGCGGCAGGCGGCACGCTGGCCCGCCGCATCGCCGTCGAAGGCGAGTACCGGTTCGGGCGCAACCCGCCATAACAGCGCGAGGTGATCTGCCGTCAGCGCCGTCCCGAGCGGCGCCACGGCAGCTTCGAAACCCGCGCGAACAAGCGCGATGACGTCCAGATAGCCTTCCGCCACCACGAGGCCTCCGCTCTTCAGCGCCGCCTCGCGTGCCAACCGGTAATTGTAGAGAAGCCGCCCCTTGGAAAAGAGCGCTGTTTCACCGGTGTTGATATATTTTGGCTTGGCATCCGCGGTGAGCGCACGCGCCCCGAACGCCACAATTCGCCCCCTCACATCGGCGATGGGGAAAGTGATGCGGTCGAAAAAGAAGTCGCGCGCAGGCGTTTCTCCTTCTGCGAGGCGGGCGAGACCGGCTGCGGCCGAATTCTCGAGAGAAATACCTTTCCCTGCGAGATGGCCGATCAGCAGTTTCCTTCCCGCGGGCGCAAAGCCGAGGCGGAATTGACGCCAGGCATCGTCTCCCAGTCCGCGCGACAGAAGATAGGCGCGCGCCGCCGCGCCCGATGCGCCACGAAGCTGTTCTTCGAAAAACACGCAGGCGGATTCCACGATTTCGCAAAGCGATTTTTTCGCGATCTCGACGGCCTCGTCGCGCGGATTTCGTTTCGGCAGCTCGACACCGGCCTCCTGGGCCAACCGCTCGACCGCCTCCGGAAATGCGACGCCTTCCGTCTCCATCAGCCAGCGGAATGCGTCTCCGCCGGCGCCGCACCCGAAGCATTTGTAGTTGTTGCGTTCGTTCTCGACCTTGAAGGAGGGCGACTTCTCCTTGTGGAAAGGACAGAGGCCCCAGAAGGCGCGGCCCCGCCGCACAAGCTTCACGCGACGGCCGACCAGGCGAACCAGATCCGTCCGCCGCAGGATTTCCTCGAGCAGGCCTTCGCCGTAGCGCATGGCGCATTCTACGCCGATCCTGTGGCCGAAGCGCCGCGCGGACGCGCGAATTCTGTGAATTAGCGCGGCGCGAGAAGGGACTTTGCGACTGCGCCGGCCTTGCCGAAATCCAGATGGCCGACATGGCGCGCCTTCAGCGCGGCCATGACCTGACCCATATCCTTCATGGACGTGGCGCCCACTTCCGCGACGACGCTTTCCACCGCGACCCGCATCTCCTCGTCGTTCATCTGCCGCGGCAAGAATTCGCCGATGATCACGATCTCTTCGCGTTCGGCGGCGGCCAGTTCCGGACGGCCGCCGCGCTCGTACACCGCTGCCGATTCTTCGCGCTGCCGGATCATCTTGGCCAGCAGCGATGCGATTTCCGCGTCGTCCGGTTCGGATGGAGCTTCGCCGCCGCGTTTGGCGATCTCCCGCTCCTTCAACGCGGAGAGCACGAGGCGCAATGTGGAGACGCGCTTCTGGTTCCGCGCCTTCATCGCCGCTTTCAGCGCGCTCTGGAATTCTTCGCGCAGCATCGGGTTCTCCTTTCCAAAGTATAAGTTTGGCGACCCAATATAGTCATCGCATGCGGACGGCCGAACGGGAACGGTGTGGCGCCGAAGCAACCTTGACCTCGTGCGGGCACACTTCTAGTTTCCGCCAAATCCGAGGCATTTCTCATGGCATACAGCCCGACCGCTTCCGCCGCGAGCGCGGTGGAGACGTTTTCGCGCGGCAGCGGCATTCTGGTTTTGGCAGACGGCACGATTTTTCAAGGTCGCGGATTCGGTGCAGTGAAGCAGGCGGTGGGAGAGGTGTGCTTCAACACCGCGATGACCGGTTACGAGGAAATCATCACCGATCCTTCGTATGCCGGGCAGATCGTGGCCTTCACCTTTCCCCATATCGGCATTGTCGGCACCAATAACGAAGACATCGAAGCGGCGACACCCGCCATGCGGGCGGTCGTGGTTCGTGCCGATGCGGAGCGGCCGTCAAACTGGCGTGCGCTGTCCGCGCTCGATCGCTGGCTGAACTCGCATGGCATTCCGGGTGTGTCCGGTATCGACACCCGGGCCCTCGCCGCGCGTGTCCGCGACCAGGGGATGCCGCACGGTGTGGTTGCCCATTCGCCTGGGGGCGAATTCGACATGGCAGCGCTGACTGCGGAAGCACGGGCATTTTCCGGGCTCGAAGGTGCCGATCTTGCCCGTGAGGTCAGCTGCCGCCAGACCTACACCTGGCGCGAAACGCCCTGGGCCTGGGGGGAAGGATATGGCGAGCAGCGTAAGCCGGGATGGCGCGCCGTTGTTCTCGACTATGGCGTCAAGCGCAGCATACTGCGCCAATTGGCGGGACAGGGCGCGGAGGTAACCGTCCTCCCTGCCAATTCGGAGATCGTGGACATATTACGCCATTCGCCGGATGGCGTGCTGCTTTCGAACGGTCCGGGCGATCCGTCGGCAACGGGCAGCTATGCCATTCCGACGATCGAGGCGCTGATCGAGCGGCGGATTCCTGTATTCGGCATCTGCCTGGGACATCAGATTCTGGCGCTTGCACTTGGCGCCAGAACCACAAAGATGCCGATGGGCCATCACGGCGCCAATCATCCCGTGAAGAACCTCGAATCGGGACGGGTGGAAATCGTGTCGATGAATCACGGCTTTGCCGTGGACGGCGCGAGCCTGCCGGCGGGCGTGCGCGAGACCCATGTCTCGCTATTCGACGGAAGCAATTGCGGACTCGTCGTCGAGGGCAGGCCAGTCTTCTCCGTCCAGTACCATCCGGAGGCTTCGCCCGGCCCGATGGACAGCCACTATCTATTCGAGCGGTTTGCGGAAATGGCGAGGGCGCGAAAAACGTGAGGGCCGCAGCGCGGCCGAATCAGTTGTCGTCGTCCTTGTTGTCGTCATCGTCGTTGTTGTTGCGGTTATTGTTATTATTATTATTGTTGTTGGCGTTGTTATTCGCGCCGTTGTTCATGTTCGGATTATTGCGGACAAAGTTCGGCTGACGCACGAAATTTGGCGGATTGAACGGACGGGGCGCGTTCGACACCGGCGGTGGCTTGTTGGATGAAAGGCTTATCTCCTGTTCCGGGCCGCTGGCTCTCAGCGCCACGCTGTCGGGCTCGATGCGGGTCACCTGCCATCCTTCGATGCTGCCGCCGACAGGGACTCCGACGGCAAGGGGAGCCGTGGGCGATTTGAACATTGCGAGCCTCGTTTTGTCGTCGAGAATGACGCCGACCAGCGAAAGGTCGCTGGGCAGGCTCGAAGCGCTGGATGCGCCAGGCTCGAACGGAGCGCTGACGCGCACGCGGAGAGGATTGAAGACGGATCGGTCGTCGACCGCCGCGAAGGCCTGCCGGGAAGGCGGATCGAAACGCGGGAGCGGCGTGTCATCGGTCGGCTCGGTCTTGGCCTGAACAGGAGTGGAAGGCGTCACCGGCAACGGCGCAAACGCCACGAACGCGAGAAGTACCGCAAGCCCCGCGCAGACGGCCGAAAGCACCAGCTGGGCCGGGTTGAGTCGAATCATCAATGGGATCCTCGCCACCTGTAGGCATGAATGGTCCAACGCATCTCCATCGCGGGATCCGGCGTGGCAGAATTGGTGGGCTTCCAGTTCGGCGGCATCACGAAATCGGCACTATCGATGAAGTAGTACGGAACATGTGTTTCGACCGCATAGACGAGCGCGCTGAAGTTGGAGAGAGGAATGGTCACGTCGTATTCGATCGCGACCGAATCGAACCCCTTGACGGTCGTTGGGGGTAGAAGCTGTGCGCTGAGAAGCGACCCGCCGTTCTTGTCGATCCGTTCCTTGATTTCACTCTGCAACTGCGCCTGTGCAAGCGCGGCGCTTGATGCGTCGAGCAGGCCCGGTACCGATTTGGCGCCTTCGCGAAGAGCCGCCAGTTGAGCTGCCAGGGCCGGGCGCCGAGCCTCCTCCGTCCGATACGCCGCAAGCTGCGCCAGAGCCTCTTTCCGGTCCTCGGCCTGACCACGAAACAGGGCTGCAACCGGCAGCGCGACCGCAATCACGAAAAGAAGAACGACGGCTCCGAGCGCGATGAAGGCGCCGCGCCGGCCGTGCAGGAAAGCCGGAACATTCATCAGTGGCGCACTCCCTTCACGTCGAACGAAAGATCGAAGCGCTCGTTTCCGTTCTGGGCATTCTGCAGCGGCGCCATGAATTGCGCGTTGGCGAACATCGGTGAGCGGTCGATATCCGCCACGACATCGGAGGCCGATTTCGAAAGACCCTGAATATGCACTTTCCCGCCGTCGAGCTGGAATTCCGTGAGCCATGTGCCGTCCGGCAGCACACGGGTCACTTCGGCGAGGATCGTCAGCAATAGCGGGCCGCGCTTCTGCGCCAGCGGAAATTCGATCTGCGCGCGCACATCGGCGATCTCGTGGGTGAGGTGATGAACGACCGCGGCCCGGCTTGACGCATCATCGACTTCGGCAGAAAGGGCATCAGCCGCGGCAGCGCCGCGCAGATAGGCGGCGAACACGACGGCGATGGCGAGCACGATCGCGAGCAGGCCCAAGCCGACCACATTCCATTGCCGCCACTTGAGGCGCAACCAGGCCCCGCGATCCACCGGGAAGGATCGCCAGTCGGCTTCGCGCGAATCGCCTTCGAAGCGGATTGCGCCAACGCGCAAGCCGGCGGCGCGCGCCAGAGCCATCGCGGAATCGACCGTGCTGCGCTTGACGATCCGCAACTCGAGTTCCGCGTTTTTCTTGGCCTTACCCGGATCGAGGACGACGAAATCGCAGTAAAGCCGGTCCGCTTCGATGGGGCTGAGGCGTTCGAGTTCGAACGGAACAGCGCGCGCCAGCGTTGAACGACGCGCGGCAGGCAGTTCGAAACGGCGCCGCAGAACCTCGTCCTCGGGAAGTTCCAGGGCAACGTCCTTGGTACCACGCGGGACGTCTTCCGAGGCGGCGAGCAGGGCGGAGATTTCCCCCGAGGCGGCGGTACCTACCGCGTCTGCTACGCCCACTTCGCGGACGCTGCTGCCCGCGGCGAGCTTCACGCGCACCTGCTCTGCGGCGACCGCGAGGACCACGAACTCTCCGCCGCGCGCAAGCGGGCTGGCCAGCATTTCCCGCGCAAAGCGCGCAAGTTCGCTGCGCCATTCGGACAGGAGTTCGGAGGCGACGTCGCGGAACTGGACGACGGAATCGGAAAGAGTTGGTGTGGCCATCAGCGTCCCTGGCAGTATTTCGTGAGCTGGTCGAGCACGCAGGACTCGTCAATATCCGTCCGCGGCGAAAGTACAAGATCTGGCCATTCCGTCCTGTTCTTGAATGCCGCCCGGAAGCGGATGAGCAGCGGCAGTTTTCGCTGTCCCTCCCAGACCGACGTCCACTGTGGCGGCGGGGTTGCGGCGGCGGCCGCATTTGCGCCCAGACCCACTTTCACAGTCGGCGGTTTCGTGCTCACGGCTCCCGCCGGCGAGGGTGGGCCGAAATACGAAATCTGGAACCACTTGAGGCCGCGGATCAGCGTGTGATGGGTGGCCTGTCCCTGAGGACCGGTCAGTTCGCCCTTGCTGGCGACCACGAGCGAGACGCCGCCCTTTTCCGGCAACGCCTGGATCGTGACCAGATCCATTCCGCCCGGAAGCGTTCTTGAGGGCGCAAAAAACGTCACCCGCTTTTCCTCACCGGCAAAATCCACGTGTTTGTCCGCGGGCTGATCGCCCGCATAAAAGGGATAGATGCCGACAACTTCCTCCGAGAGGAAAAGCTGCGCCGCGCGGACGCGGTTGATGTGCGTCGTCGATGTCTCGGTCTTCTCCCACACCCGCGTTCCGAATCGCAGTCCGCCGAAGAGCAGCAGCGAAAGAAATGCGACGAGCGTCGTGGAGATCAGAAGCTCGATCAGCGTGAATCCCGCCTGCGTGTCGGCGCGCAAACGGCGGACGGAAGGATGTGTCACTCCGAATCCGACTCCGCTTTTGGCAAGACGCGCAGCGTCGAAAGCGAGATCGAGCGCATGCCACCGTCTCCGTGCCAGGACACCGTCGCGACGATCTGCGCGGCGTTTTCCTGCCACGCAGCGCGATCCGCCGCGGTTCCGTAGGGCAGCACCTGCAGGCGCCAGAGAAACTGGTTCGACTTGCCGTCGCTGGTGCCGATCGCCGGATTTGCCGTCGATCTGGCCTGCGACAGGAGCGATTGGGCGAGCACGCGTGCCCCCGATTCGCTCTTGCTTTCGCGCGCCCGGTCGAGCCCCTGCAAGAAAATGGAGAGCAGCACGGCGAGCGATACGCCCAGAATGCTGAGCGCGACCAGCACTTCGATCAGCGTGAATCCGGACTGGCCGCCGGATGGTGGTTTGCCACCCAAGAGGCTGCGACTGCGGCGGCGCATCGCCGCAAGGGCAGCGCGGCGCACCCTTTCGATCCATCGGAAGCCGGAACAGGGCACTGACGTTCGGCCCTATTTACCAGTTGGCGATCGGCGGCTTCGCATCGTTCTTCGCTTGGTCGGGGTGGGCGCCGTAGCTGTAAAGATCGAATTCTCCGTGATCGCCCGGAAATTTGTAATTGTACGCATTACCCCAGGGGTCGGCGAGCCTTGTCGTCTTCTTGATGTACGGTCCGTTCCAGTTGTCGACGCCCTGCGGCGCGCTGATCAGCGCTTCGAGGCCCTCCTGGGTCGTTGGATAGCTGCCCACATCGTATTTGTAGAGATCGAGCCCGGCCGCGAGGTTGGACACTTCCGTCTTGGCGGTGGAGACCTTGGCGCTGTCGAGATAGTGCAGCACCATCGGCGTCGCGATGGCCGCGAGCAGCCCCATGATCGCGAGGACCACAAGCAGTTCCAGCAGCGTGAAGCCCGCTTCCGACCTGCCCCCGCGCACATGTTTCATCCGTTCTACGCGATGCCGGGTGGCGGCGCACGCAACCAATTTCCAGTTCTTCACGTCTTGATCTCCTATGAAAGCGCCAGATCGTTTACGCTGATTATGGCGACGAGCATCGAAGCGATGAGCCCGGCCACGATGATGCCGAGCCCGATCGTCATCAGCGGCACGAGCATGGCCAGTGCGCGATCGACCTTGTGTTTGATCCTGAGCTCGTCGAGATCGGCCTGCCGCAGCAGCATTTCGTCGAGTTTGCCGGATTCCTCGCCGATCCGGATCAGGTCGAGCGTCACGGGCGGAAATACCTTCGCCCGCGCCAGGCGCTGCGCGAGCCTTTCGCCTTCGCGCAATGAAACGGCAGCGTCGCGTATGGCCGTCGAAAGGACCGTGTTGGACAGCACGTCTTTTGAAAGATGAAGCGCCGTAGGTATCGGCACGCCGTTCGACAAAAGCGTTCCGAACGTGCGCATCAGCCGTTCGACCTCGATCGCCGCCATCAGATTGCCGAGAATCGGCCAGCGGAGTTTGAAGGCGTCCCACTTCAGCCGGTTTGCGGCCGTCTGCAGCCAGCGGCGCAATCCCAAAACTCCGCCGGCGATGAGAAGAAGAAAAAGCCAGCCGAAATCGCGCACCGCGTCGCCCGCTCCCATCACGATGCGTGTCGCAAACGGCAACTTCTTGCCCGCGTCGGCGAACAGCGGCTCGAATTCCGGCAGCACGAACACCATAATGAAGATCACGGACGCTGCGGCGGTGAGTAGAAGCAGACACGGATAAACGAGCGCGGACGTGATCTGCTCGCGAATCGCCATCGTGCGCGTGAGATAGTCCGACAGCCGCTGCAGCGTCACGTCGAGTGCGCCGCCATGCTCGCCGGCGCGCACCATGCTGACATAGAACTTGGGAAACACCGGGTCGGCGGCAAGCGCTTCGGAGAAACCCATTCCGTCGCGGACCCGGTTGCGGACGCCTTCGAACGGCGCGCGCAAGGCGCCGATATCCGAAAGACCGATCAGGATTCCCAGTGCCCGATCGAGCTCCAGCCCCGCCTTGAGCAGCGTCGAGAGTTCCTGGGTCGCCATGGCAAGGCCACGCGTCGAGACGCGCTTGCCGAAACGCAGATTCTGCGACAGGAGACCGCGGATACCGCCGCTGCCGTGTTCGGACGCGTCGAGGGGGTAGAGACCGCGAGTGCGAAGCTGCCGGACCACCTGGTCGCGCGAAGGCGCATCCAGCACGCCGCGCACGACGGCGCCCGATCCTGTCATCGCACGGTACTGGAACTGCGCCATCAGACCACCGGCACCACGCGCAGGACTTCGTCAATCGTCGTCACGCCGGCGATGGCTTTCATCAGCCCGTGCGTGCCCATCGTCTGCATGCCTTCCTCGATTGCGATCCTTTGAAGTTGGCTGCTGTCGGTGCTTTTCAAGACCGCCTGGCGGATCGCGTCCGTGGCAGTCAGCACTTCGACGATCGACGTTCGCCCGCGATATCCCGTGTGATGACACTGCGAACATCCAACGGCGCGCCGAAGCACGAGCGGCCGCTGGTCGGTCAACCGTTCCAGCCCGAGGCGCGCGACAAGCTCGGGAATGGGTTCATACGGTTCGCTGCAGGCGCTGCAGAGCTTGCGCAAAAGCCGCTGCCCCGCGATTCCGTTGATCGTGGATGTGAGAAGGTAGTCTTCCACACCCATATCGATCAGGCGCGTTACCGCCGTGGCCGCATCGTTGGTATGCAGCGTCGAAAGAATAAGGTGACCGGTCAGGGCGGCCTGTACGGCGATCTGCGCCGTTTCGAGATCGCGAATCTCGCCGATCATCACGATGTCTGGGTCATGGCGGAGAAACGAGCGCAGCGCGCCGGCAAAGCTCAGGCCGATCTGCGGCTTGACCTGCACCTGATTTATCCCGTGCAGGTGATATTCGACCGGATCTTCGACCGTAAGAATCTTCTTGTCGCTCGTGTTGATCTCCGACAGGGCGGAGTAAAGCGTCGTAGTCTTACCGCTGCCTGTCGGTCCGGTGACAAGTAGGATACCATGCGGTTGCGACAGCAGCGTCCGAAACCGGCCGAGGACGCTCTCGTCGAAGCCGAGCGAAACCAGGTCGAGTTCGACGTGTGCCCGGTCGAGGATGCGGATCACCACGCTCTCGCCATGGATGGTCGGCGTGGTCGCGACGCGCAGATCGATGTCCTTGCCGCGCACGGCCATGGCCACCCGACCGTCCTGGCCAAGCCGCCGCTCCGCAATGTTGAGCTTCGCCATGATCTTCACGCGCGAGATGATCGCGGACGAAAGGCGTTGGGGCGGCGACTCGACGGGCCTCAATACCCCGTCGATGCGGTAGCGGACCCGCAATTCGCTTTCCATGGGTTCGACGTGAATGTCTGACGCCCCGGCCTCCACAGCCTGGGTAATCAGAAGATTGACGAGCCGGATGACAGGGGCCTCGCTCGCGATGTCCTTCAGGCGGTCGACGTCTTCGTCAATGCTGTCGCCGACATGTTCTCCGGTTTCTCCCGAGATCTGGTGAATTCCGGACTTGCCGTCGCCGTAGAGGCGTTCGTGCGCTGCTTCGAGGTCTGCAGGAAGCGCCACCTGCGGAATGACCGGCTTGCCCACGGCAAAACGGACGGCATGCGCGGCATAGGAATCGAGCGGATTGGCCATCGCGACCACGACCCCTTCGGGCACTTCCTTCAGGGGAAGGACCCTGGCTTCGCGCAGAAATTTGCGTCCAAGTTGATCCTCGAGGATTGGCTGGGGTGGATAATCTGCAGCCACCGCGAGTGGCAGATCCAGAAATTTCGCCAACGTCTCAGCGAGATCGCGCTCGGTAAGCAGGCCCAGCCGGGTCAGAATGCTCTCCAGCCGCTCGTGGCTTTCGAGGGCCAGGTGCTGCGCACGCTCGACCGCCTGCGGCTGCACCTTTCCGGCTGCGATCAGGTAATCGGAAAACGAGCGGTCCAGCGCGGGCGCGCCGCCGTTCGTGTGTGCAGAATCCGCGGTCCGCAACACCGCCATGCCTATAGCTCCATCAGCAAGAGCCCTGTCCGGCTGCCAGTGGCGCAAGGGACAGAGCCATCGACCCGCTCGCCAATTCGGCGGCGCCGCGGTCCTTCGTGGCCGCAGCATCGGCCGCGGAAGTCGTTACATTACCACGAGTTCCCGGCGGAGGGAACACTGTTTGTGCGTTAAAGCTCCGCCCGGTGCATTCCCGCGAGGGCCGGCGCCAGTTCGTCGAGCCGAATCCCGATCGTATATTGCTTGCCGTCAACTCCCGGCGGGAGAACAACCTGCGCCTGCTGTGCCTGTTCGAGCATCCCTGCGGCCGCGGGGACCAGTGCCCCGACAGCTATGCAGGAGCTCTTGGTACACCCGAACACCGGGACCCGGATGGCCGATTTCGGTCCGAGTCCGAACACCAGAAACTGACCTTTGTGGCCCATCGGCGGAAACCGCACGACGATTGTCAGGTCCTTTTGCGGGCCGGCATAGCGAAACGCCAGCGTCAGCAGCACCTGTCCCCGATTGTCCCTGTAAGCGCGCGCCATGCGGCAACGGCCAAGTGCCGCCTGCGAATTCGCGAGCCCCTTTGCTGCAGCTCCCGGTGCGTGGTTTCCACACACCAGCGTCCAGGAGCCGATAACTTTCGTTCCTGCAAATCCCGGCCCGATCTGCGCGATTTCCGACTGCGTCATTCCCTTGATGCCGGCAGGCAGGAACCGCGAGGCGGCAAAGAGAAGACCCAGGAATACGATCGCCAGCAAAGTGCCGACGGCGACGCGCACCATCGATAATTCTCCTCAAGATCGGGGACCCCATAGCCTGCCGCCTTCACGCGTTCAATGCGGCTGCCGATCGGGACCGCGACAGCGGGCCGAAAGCCGGGCCTTGCGAAAGCGGCCGGGCCGCCTCACATTGCGCCGGCTTTTGCGTCGAGCCCGGCAGCGATTCGTGCCGGCCGGTTGACATGCCGCCGATGTGGCGCGGCGAATTGGGAAATTGGGGGGGCCGAGCCGGTCGCCATGTCGGGCCTGTCTCTGATCCTGCAAGCCGCATTGGCTTGCGTGCTTGTGGTGCTCGCGCTCCTTTCGCTTCAGCTCATTGTACTGAGCCTTGTGCGATGGTTCTGGCCCGCCAGATCCGTGCCCGTTCCAAAGCTGGCCGACGAGCACCTGCCGCACGTCCTCGTACAGCTTCCCGTCTGCAATGAGGGGCAGCTTGCGCTGCGGGTCGTGGAAGCGGCGTCAAAAATGGACTGGCCTTCCGACCGGCTGGAAATCCAGCTGCTCGACGACGGGACGGCGGAAGCTCACGAAAAGCTACGTCATGAGGCGCGGCGGGTGGTGCCAGACGAGGTCAATCTCGTGGTGCTGCGCCGCGGCAACCGGTCCGGGTTCAAGGCTGGAAACCTGGCGTTCGGCCTTGCGCATTCCGACGCGCCCTATGTCGCGATTTTTGACGCGGATTTCGTGCCGCCGGCGGATTTTCTGCGGCGCACGGTCCCTGCGCTGACGGCGGACCCGGGGCTCGCATTCGTTCAGGCGCGATGGGGCCACGAGAACCGCGCGCGCAACTGGTTGACGCGGGCACAGGGTCTTCTTCTCGACAGTCACTTTGCCGTCGAGCAGGAAGCGCGATTTCGTGCCGGGCTGCCGATTTCGTTCAATGGCACCGCCGGAGTCTGGAACCGGCGGGCAATCGAACACGGCGGCGGCTGGACTGGCGATACGCTGACGGAAGATCTCGATCTCAGCCTTCGCTGCGCGCTCAAAGGCTGGCGCGCCGCCATTCTTCCTGATCTCGAAGTTCCCGGCCAACTGCCCGAAACGGCAGCCGCATGGCGGGCGCAACAGGCACGTTGGACCAAGGGGCACGCGCAGGTCGCGCGCAAGTTGCTCCCGACGATTTTTGCCGCCCGCATGCCCCTCTGGAAAAAGCTCGCACTCTCCTTCCAGATTTGCCAGTTCGCCTTTTATGTGCTCGCCGGACTGAGCGCCTCGATCAGCATCGCGCTGATGTGGATGGGCGTGACCTACCTTCGGCCCGTTGCCGAGCTCGGATTGGGGGTGACCGTCATCGGCGTCGGAGCCAGCATCGGCTATCTCTATATGGGCCAGCTGATGCTCGGGCGCGGACAGGAGCGCTTCCTGCCGCAATCGCTGCTGCTCGCCATCGTATTTCCGAGCGGCCTCATCCTTTCCAATGCGCGGGCCACTTTTGAAGCATTCTCGGATGCGGATCCGGTGTTCATCCGCACGCCCCGCGCCGGAGAGTTTGCCGGCGGCGGATGGCGCGGGCGCCCCGAACTTGCCGCCGGCCTTATGCTCCCGGTCTTCGCGCTTGCCGAACAGGCATGGAGCGCGCCGTTTTTCGTGTTTGCCGCCGCGGGGCTCGTCTCGGTGGGCGCCATGGGCTGGATCGGCAGTGCGGGAATCGCGCGCACCGAAGCGCTCCACGAGCGGTCAGAATTGATTTAGGAATCGCTGCTTCAATCCGGCACATCGAGGATGCGCGAAGAGCGCGCGCCGGGAGCGGACGGGGCGCGTCTGCGCAAGAGCCGAGGGGGATCTGCAGTGCGGGCCGCAAGAGTGTTGGCAGTTCTGGCATTTGCACTCGGTGCTGCCGGATGCGCCGAAACGTCTGGTGGGATCGACGGCATCGAAGCCGTCAATTCGGGCTCTCCCGAAACGGCGGGCACGCGGATCGACATCCCGCCGAGCCCGCTCGAATGCGTTCCTTACGCACGCACCCGTTCGGGCGTCCAGCTGTTCGGGGATGCTTCGACCTGGTGGGCGAAGGCCGAGGGCCGCTACAGCCGGAGCCCGACTCCGGTCCCCGGTTCGGTGCTCGTCCTGACCGGATATGCTGGCCCCGGCCGGGGACACCTCGCGGTCGTGACGAGTGTGGTTTCGGCGCGGGAAATTCGCCTCGATCACGCCAACTGGCTGGGCGACGGCGCCATCTATCTCGGCGATCCGGCGGTCGATGTGAGCCCGGACAATGCCTGGACGGAAGTGCGTGTCTGGAACGCCCGCGCACATGCATGGGGCCTCAAGACCTATCTTGTCGAAGGCTTTGTCGGACCAGAGCCAGTCTCCGCATCGGACCGCGTCGCGACGGAGTAACAGGTTACTGGGGATGCTGAGCTGGACTTACCACGATATTGGTGGAGCGAGTCCGGAGAATGACTGGTTGGAAGTGCGGGTGTGAATGCGCGCGCCCACGCTTGGGGACAACTCAAGGCGGTTGGTATCCGGATTCAGAGTTGAAGCGCCAGGCGCAGGGCTGCCAAGCACCGGAGCCGTGGAAAATTCCACGCTGCCGCGCTACACCGGCTCTCCCCTCCTGGCCGGGGCTGAACGCCCTGCTATGCGCGCATCGTCGCGAAGGAAGCCACTTCGAATATGAACGATCACCAGCCCGCAGGCGGGACTGCTCCCGCGGATTTGCAAACCACCGCCGCGCGTTCGCCGACGCCCGCGCCGGCTTCCAGAAGCCGGTACCGAACGGCATTCCTGAGCGTGGCGGCGCTGGGCGTCGTCTTCGGCGATATCGGCACCAGCCCGCTTTATGCCATGCGAGAGACCGTTCGTGCGACTGGCGGTCAGGCTCCCGACAGGTTCGCGATATTTGCGGCGGCTTCGATGATTGTCTGGTCGCTCGTGATCGTCGTCACAATTAAATATGTCGTCCTGATCATGCGTGCAGACAATGACGGCGAAGGCGGCGTGCTCGCGCTCGCCGCCCTTGCGCATCGCTCTCCCGCACTCGGCCGCAAGCTCAAATCCGCCATCGGGTTCGCGGCAATCCTGGGCCTGGCGCTGTTCTACGGCGACGGAATGTTGACGCCTGCGATCTCCGTGCTCAGCGCGGTCGAATATGCCAAGCCGGTGTCGCAGGCGATCGAACCGCTCGTTGTTCCGATTACGCTACTTATTCTAATCGTCCTTTTTGCCTTCCAGAACCGGGGTACCGCAAAGGTCGGCGGCCTCTTCGGTCCGATCATGCTCATATGGTTTGCGGTGCTGGCTCTGATCGGCGTGCACGCCTGCATCGCCACGCCAGAGATACTTTGGGCGCTAGATCCCTGGTACGCGCTCGCGTTTTTCGTGGCGAAACCACTCACCGCTTTCGTGTCGCTCGGATCGGTCGTGCTGGCCGTCACCGGATGCGAAGCGCTCTACGCGGACATGGGTCATTTCGGCCGCAAGCCGATCCGGATTGCGTGGCTGTTCGTGAGTTTGCCGGCGCTCGTTCTTGTCTATTTCGGGCAGGCTGCCACGATCATGCGCGATCCGCGAACCACCGAATATGTATTCTATGCAGGAGCGCCAGCTTGGGCGCATTTCCCGCTGCTCGCTTTGGCCATCGTGGCATCGATCATCGCGTCGCAGGCCGTGATTTCGGGCGTGTACTCAATCACACAACAGGCCGTGCAGCTGGGGCAGTTGCCGCGCATGGAGGTGCGTCACACGTCGGCGACCGATTACGGGCAGATCTATGTCCCGCTGATGAACATCTATCTCTGCGTCGGCGTCGTGCTGATCGTGCTGATTTTCCGCAGCTCCGATGCGCTG
Organism: Rhizomicrobium sp.; assembly: GCA_036502185.1. Lineage (GTDB taxonomy): Bacteria > Pseudomonadota > Alphaproteobacteria > Micropepsales > Micropepsaceae > Rhizomicrobium. The sequence continues at coordinate 23,395 of DASXYZ010000086.1, read as the reverse complement.
GCCGCCGCTTACGGCATCGCGGTGACCGGGGTGATGGTCATCAGCACATTGCTCGCGGCGATCGTGGCGATCCGGCGATGGAAATGGCGTATGCGGTTTGCCGTTCCGGTGTTCGGAATTCTCGCGCTGATCGACCTCGCCTTCCTCTCATCGAATTCGCTCAAGATCATCGAAGGCGGCTGGCTGCCACTGCTGATTGCAGTGGGCGTGTTTGTCGTCATGGAAACGTGGCGAACCGGGCGGCGCGCCCACCTCGAAAAGGTGCGCCGGGATTCCATGCCGCTCGACCTCTTTCTCGAGCGCGCCGACAGGACTCCGGTGCGGGTGGCCGGAACGGCCGTCTTCCTGAGCCCGCGCGGCGATATCGTGCCCGGCGCACTTCTCCACAACCTCAAGCACAACCGGGTGCTGCACGAACGCATCGTGCTCGCCCATGTGGTGGTGGAAAACATCCCCGTCGTGCCGGCCGCGCGACGTCTCGAAGTGACGAAGCTTGGCAAAGGCTTCTTTAACGTTTTCATCCATTGCGGCTTCTTCGAGACGCCGGACATTCCGCGCGCGCTCGAGGCTGCACGTGCTTTCGGCCTTGTGCTCGACATCCCGAACACCACCTTTTTCCTTGGTCGCGAGACGCTTGTCCCCTCCGAGCCGCCCGTATTGGGCAAATGGCGCACCTGGCTCTATATACAGCTTGCTTCGACGGCGCTTTCGCCGACCCGGTTCTACCGGCTTCCTCCCAACCGGGTGGTGGAAATGGGGACACAGGTAACGATCTGACCAAGAATGGCATTCATCGCGCCGGATGGCCATTCATCGTGGCGGCGGCGCTCGGCAATCTCGCCGTCTTCGCCTGGGCTCGATGGGCGGGCGTGTGCCTTTTTCCCCTGACCCTGTGGGTCCTTGCGTTTTTTCGCGATCCGGGGCGCGCCCCACCGCCCGGGAAAAACCGCATCGTATCGCCAGCCGACGGCAGGTTGCTGCCGGTGGGGGAGGCGGCCCCCCCGCCCGAACTCGGCCTGGGGGTGGCGCCTCGGCAAAAATTAAGTATTTTCATGTCTGTATTCGATGTGCATGTGAACCGCGTCCCATGCGATGGAACAGTGACGGCTCTTGCGTATCGGCCCGGCAAATTCTTCAATGCCGCTTTCGACAAGGCGAGCGTGTATAACGAGCGGATGTCGATCCGGATACGGACGGCGGGCACGGACGGCGCAGCCGTTGACCTTGGAGTTGTGCAGATCGCGGGTCTGATAGCCCGCCGGATACAGTGCGATCTTCGGGAAGGACAAAAAGTATGCCGCGGCGATCGTTTTGGCATAATCCGTTTCGGCAGCCGGTTGGAACTGTTCTTGCCCGCAGGCGCGCGCGTGGTGGCGCGGGAGGGCCAACGCGTACGGGCCGGCGAAACGGTACTCGCGGAATTCCCGTCCTGATGGCGCGCGTAGGCAAGTTGGGAAAGACCAACCTCGCCCGCTCGGCCGCGGCGATCCGCGAGAACGACAGGGTCGGCAAGTTCCTGCCCAGCACGCTGACGCTCCTCGGCCTGTGTTCGGGCGCCACCGCGATCTGGTTCGCTCTGGGCAGTGACTGGAAGGCCGGCGTTGCGGCCATCATCTGCGCTGCCATTTTCGACGCGCTGGATGGCAAGCTTGCGCGTTTTTTCGGTGTCGCCGGCGCCTTCGGGGCTCAGCTGGATTCGCTGGCCGATCTCGTCAGTTTCGGCATCGCACCTGGCGTCCTTGTCTATATGTGGACGCTCTACCATGCGCATGGCGCCGGCTGGGCGTTCGCCCTCATTTTTTGCGCAGCGAGCGCAATTCGCCTGGCGCGGTTCAATGTGGAAAGCGCGGGGCAGGATCCTTCTTCCCCGACATCGTCCTATTTCACCGGCCTGCCGACCCCGGCCGCCGCCTGTCTCATTCTTCTTCCGATGGTCCTGGCATTCCAGTTCAATAACAGCGCCTTCAGCCATCCCTGGCTCAGCGCGGCGATGATCGCGCTCATGTCCTGGCTGATGGTCAGCAGGGTTCCGACTCTGTCGCTGAAGCAGGTGCGCGTACCAGAACACTTCAAGAAGCCGGCGATCGCTTTCGCCGGCGCGCTGCTGGCCTCGGCAATCGTGTGGCCGTGGGCCACCCTCACCGTCGGATTGCTCGCCTACCTTCTCACGATCCCCGTATTCGCCTCCCATTCCGACAGCGGGCGCGACGATACCTCGCCGGACATGGAATGAAGTTTTCCGCCACTTGCTGCGAAAGCCCGCGGGAAAAATAACAGAACCGTAACCTGACCATGCGACCATCCTCCGTTGCCATTGCGGGGTTGGGGCATGCGACACGCGGATCCGATTAGACTCTTGGCCGGTCACTCGACGAGCGAGGGGCTGCTGTTTTCTGCGACCTTTGTTGGTGCGGTGATCGCCATCATCTCGGCGCTTTATCTCGTCGACGTCGCGGCTGTGCACGCGCTTCTTGCCGTTCCTTGATCTCGGGACCGGCGGCACGGCAGAGTGTGGCGCGAGCCGCAAGAGACGCGAACCCATGCAACTGCCCGGCGATACGGATATGGACCAGCGCGCCATCTGGACGCCGGTGCAGCCACTACCTGCGCGGCCGGCGACGATTCTGGGCGCCGTCGCGGCAGGAGCTCTGGCGTTCGCATGCGTCGCTTTCGCGGTTGTCGCGATCGGGCGCCTGGCCATCGGCAGCCTCACTTTGGGACGTGCCGATGCGCGCGAGCTGCGCGTCGGGCGGCTGACGATCGGCGCGTTGCGACTGGGGCGGCCCGGAGCGCGCTAACGCGCCTCGCTCGCGCCTGACGCTTGAGCACAGGTTTTTGGCGCCGCGCCTTGAGCGGCACTGTCCCGGCCTGTATCGATCAATGTCGCAATTCCGGAGCACCCGTCATTGACGCAGGTTCGCAAAATATTTGCGGATGTCGGCACCGATCTGCGGCGGGTCGGCACGCATCCCGATTACTGGTATCCGGTGGCGTGGTCCCATCAGGTCAGGAACGGCAAGACCTTCGGCGTGCGTTTTGCCGGCGAGCCGATCGTTCTCTATCGGGGTGCAAGCGGTCGTGTTTTTGCCCTCGAAGACCGCTGCGCCCACCGGCAGGTACCTCTGCATCTGGGAACGGTTTCGGGCGACACGCTCAAATGCGGCTATCACGGCTGGGCGTACAATTGCGCGGGCAAATGCATCGACGTGCCTTACCTCGGCAAGGAGCGCCTGCCGAACGGAGTGAGGAGCTATCCGGTCCATGAGATTGACGGACTGGTTTTCGTGTTCCCCGGCGCGGCGAACGGCACAACGCGGGAGCTGCGCAAACCCACCGGCATCGGTTCGCGGAGCGACGCGCGTTACCTGACGCGAAGGCTCAATCGGGAAGTCGCCTGCCATTACACCTTCATGCACGAAAACCTTTTCGACATGAATCACCAGTTCCTGCATCGCCGACAGATGGGCCTCATCCGTGCCCGTTGTCTGGGCCGCCGGTCAGGCGACGACTGGTGCGAAGTGGATTACACCTTCAACCGCAGCGCGGGGCGCCGCACCATCGGCGAGTCGGCCATCCTGAATGTCGTGGAAAAAAAGCGCCATGACGGCCGAAGCGACCTGATGACGATCCGCACCAATTATCCGTATCAGCGGCTGAAATTCTGGGTCGATGGAGGCGATCCGGTGCTCGATGTGTGGCTTGGCTACACCCCTCTCGACAAGGAGCAGAGAACCAACCGCACATTCGGGCATCTGTCGGTCAAAAAGCCCCGTGCCGCGTTCCTGCTTTATCTCGCATGGCCATTCATCACCTGGTTCACCGAGAACATCTTCCGCGAGGACAAGCACATCGTCGAAGAAGAGCAGGCGGCCCACGATGCCCAGGGCGCCGACTGGAACAACGAGATCTTTCCTGCCATTCGCGATCTGCGCGGTCTGCTCGCGCGCTGCGGCGCACATGCGGCTTCGCTGGCGGCCGAATAAAGGCGGCCTTCCCGGCGGAGCGCTGCCGGGATTCGCAGGATGCGCGGACTGGCATTAGAATGGTGCGCGGTTTCGCGCGCAAAGTGCCTGCGAGGAGGCATCATGACGAGATTTCTGATCCGGATCGTTGCGGGGCTTCTTTGCCTGACACCGGCGCTTGCTCAAGCCCAGAGCGTCGTCACCTATCACAATTCGATGACCCGGCATGGCGACTACACCGTGCCTGGCCTGACCCTTTCCGCCGCGTCCGCCTTGCACTTCGATCCGCATTTCCGCGCGAAAATCGAGGGCCATGTCTATGCCCAACCGCTCTATTGGTTGCCGCCAGGCGCCAAGAAGGGCGAACTCATCGTCGCGACCGAATCCAACGACGTGTACGCGCTCGATGCCGCGACTGGTGCCGAAGTGTGGAAGACGCGGCTCGGACCTTCCGTTCCGCTCAGCGATCTGCCTTGCGGCAATATCGACCCGGTCGGCGTTACGGGAACGCCGGTCATCGATCCTTCGACAGGCGTGCTTTATCTCGACGCGCTGGTAAACCGGAAATCGGGGCCGCGCCATCTGATCTACGCACTGTCGCTGTCTGACGGATCGGTACTTCCGAAATGGCCACTCGACGTGCAGGCCGATCTGACCAGAAGGGGCAGCGCCTTCTCGTCCTCAACGCAGGGCGAACGCAGCGCGCTGTTGCTGTTCGGTGGGTATGTTTACGTCAACTACGGCGGAAACTGGGGCGATTGCGGCAGCTACCGCGGGACAGCAGTCCAGCTTCAGACCTCGCCGCCCAAGCTGGTCGCCCATTGGTCAACACGGGCCAATGGCGGCGGCATCTGGGCACAGGGCGGAATGGCCGGCGACGGCCAATCGCTCTTTGCGACCACCGGCAACACGTTCAATGCGAGCAAGTGGAGTGGCGGCGAGGCAATTGTCAGGCTTCGACCCGGTCTGGCGTACTCCAACAAATCCAGCGACTATTTCGCGCCGTCGAATTGGCAGGCGCTTGATCAGAGCGATGAGGATCTCGGCGGCACCGAAGCGCTGCCTCTCGACATAGCCGTTTCGGGGTCGCCACCCGCCAAGCGGGTGATCGCCTTCGGGAAGGACGGGAACGCGTATCTTGCGGACCGCACCAGCCTCGGTGGTGTCGGCGGGGAAATCGCGGTAACCCGTGTGTCAAACAGCGCGATCATTACCGCTCCAGCCGTTTATCAGACGCCGTCCCAGACCATGGTGGCATTCACGAACCGCAGTGGCGGCAACTGTTCCGGAAACAATTTGACAATGTTGACCATCGCCGCAACCGGGAACTCTCCGATCGGCATAGCGTGGTGCGCTGCTTTCAACGGCGGCGGAGCGCCGATCATCACCACGACAGACGGCAAGGCCAATCCGGTTGTGTGGGTGGCCGGCGCCGAAGGCGACAACATACTGCACGGCTTCAATGCCTTGAATGGCGATGCAGTCTTCTCCGGCGGCGGCGAGACCATGAGTGGCCTGCACCATTTCGTGACCATTCTTGCTGCGGAGAAGCACCTTTATGTCGCAGCCGACGACACGGTGTACGCCTTTGGTTTCGCGCATTCCAGGTGAGGCGCTACAGCGCGCCGAATCCATCACGGCGTAGTTGCCCAAGCCCCTGATTCCCCCTAGTGTTTCCACCGACCCGCCCATCAGGGGCGCGAGTTCGTCCGATTGGCGGACGACTCCTCAAGGGGGACTACCCATGAAAATAAACAGGTACCTCACCGCCGGTGCGTCCGTGCTTGCCATGGCAGCAATGACCTGCCTTGCGACCAGCGCCTCTGCGCGTCCGGTCTACCGGCCTTACGCCGCCGGGAATACGCCTATCGACCCAAACACTCCTGTCGCTCACGTCGGCCCGCATCAAGGCCCCTATGTGGCACCCAGTAACGCCAAGTCCGGCACCTGGACGGATGTGAAGGGGACGCTCCCCTTCACCGATGGTCCGTGGGGCGCGATGCTGCTCACCGACGGCACCGTGATCATCGAGGATTACTGCACCGCGCCCAATCAGTGGTACAAGCTCACACCGGACAAGACCGGAAGCTACGTAAACGGAACCTGGAGCAAGATCGCGACAATGCCGAGCGGCTATTCGCCGTTGTTCTTTGCGCAGCAGGTTCTCCCCGACGGCCGCGTGATCATCAATGGCGGCGAATACAATGCCGGCAGCAACGGCAATTGCGGCGGCGGCGTGTGGACCAACAAGGGTGCGCTGTACGATCCGGTAAAAAACAGCTGGACAACCGTGGCGGCCCCGAGCGGCTGGTCGCAAATCGGCGATGCCGAAAGCATCGTCCTGCCCGACGGCACGTACATGCTCGCCAATTGCTGCGACAACCCCGGGTATAACGCGCTCGCTTCCATCAATGGGACCAAGGTTACCTGGACGACCCAGAAGAGCTTCGGCTACAACGACGAGGAGGGATTTAACCCGCTCCCCGGTGGCGATGTGCTGTCGGTCGACGTCTGGAATCACACCACCACCTCCGACGACACCTGGATTTACGATACATCCGCTGGCACCTGGTCGCAGGGCGCGAATACCTCGTGCTATCTGAGCGATACCAGCACTTTCGAGCTTGGGCCCGCAGTGGTGCGACCGGATGGAACGATCATCCAGTTCGGTGACAACGCCAGTTGCAACAGTCTCTACACGATATCGACAGGGACCTGGACGAGCGCACCGAACTTTGGCAGCGGCTACGACATGGCGGATGCTCCCGCGGCACTCCTGCCGGATGGGAACGTTCTGGCTCAGGCCAGTCCCGGCGTCTTCAACACGCCCTCGCACTTCTTCGAGTACAGCATCGACAGCAAGGGCAAGCAGAGCCTTACGCAGGTCAACGATCCGAAGCAGGCGGCCAACAGCTCGTCCTATTTCGGCAATCTGGTCGATCTTCCGAGCGGCCAGGTCCTGTGGGACGATAGCCAGGCCCAGGTCAGCGAAGTCGCGCTCTACACGCCGAAGGGCAAGGCCAACAAGTCATGGAAGCCCAAGATCAAGAGCGTATCGGCTTCGCTGTCCATCGGAAGCACCGGAAACGCCATTTCCGGCAAGAACTTCAACGGCTTCTCGCTGGGCGGCAGCTATGGCGACGACGCGCAGGCGGCGTCGAACTTCCCGATCGTGCGGATCACCAACACGGGAACGGGCGACGTCTGCTATGCGAGGAGTTATAACTTCTCGACAATGGGCGTGTGGACCAAAGGCACCACGAAGGCGGATTTCGACATCCCCGCCACTTGCGAAAGCGGCGCGAGCACCCTCCAGGTCATCGTGAACGGCATCGCCTCGGGGGCCAAATCGGTCACGCTGAGCTGATCCGCTACATCCCAATCACGCGTGAATCATGGGCGGGGAAACCCGCCCATGATTTTTTTCTCTCGCGCGAATTGAGACCCGCCTCTTGTCATCCCGCGACGGGATATCCAGACCGGTCAGGGCTCCTGATCGTCCGGCGCGGCCGTTTGGTACCCGCGCTCCCCCGGTCCGACGCAGCGGCCGTTCACCTTCACGGATTGCATGACGATGCCCTCGTCCTTGACCGTATCGTGCCAGAGAAACTGCTTGCCCTTCGAAGCGCAGTAGGTCTTCCAGTTCGCCAGGGATTGGGACTGGAGATCGGACGCATCACGGCATCCCGCGAGCGCAAGTGCTGCAAATGTCAGCGCCACCGCACCTGAGAATTTCAAAGACATTTCCCGTTCCCCCAGATGCACGAAAGCCGATTAGGGTGCGCTGCGTCAGCGCCAGGTCCCGTCACCTCTTCGCCCACCCCGATACAATACACGAGGGACCCCGCCCCGCACCAGTCGCAGGTCCCGGCCCGAGCTACCGAGAGGAACGGCGAAAGTTGTAATTGCCATGCTTGCAGCAGCGAAACCGTCGGGTAAATCTCGGAACCGGGGGGCGGGATGCCCGCGGTCCCAGTAACTAACGAGCGATTCTTTTTACTGCCCTTCTCCGCGAAAGCGAGTGCCGGCGTGTAGTTCACCGCCGTCCACCGATCACTGCCCAGGATCGTCGCCTTTGGCATTAGAGGGACGGTATACCCAACTCACCTTCCCGCGAGGCCGTTATGTAAGGCCGCTTTGTGCTGGGGCCAATTGCCGGTGTTTCACGTGAAACAGTTTGCACTCTTGGCCGCGCGCCCCTAAGCCACTGCGGATGGACGGCTACGATGTAATCGTAATTGGCGGGGGACACGCCGGCTGTGAGGCGGCGGCGGCGGCAGCGCGTTTTGGCGCCAGGACGCTGCTCCTGACTCACAGCCGCGCGACCATTGGCGAGATGTCGTGCAACCCCGCGATCGGCGGAGTTGGAAAGGGCCATCTCGTCCGGGAGATCGATGCGCTCGACGGACTCATGGGCCGGATAGCCGACGACGCGGGCATTCAGTTCCGGCTGCTCAACCGCCGGAAAGGTCCGGCCGTGCGCGGGCCCAGGGCCCAGGCCGACCGGGGGCTTTACCGGACGGCCATGCAGGCTGCGCTCGCCGCGACGCCGGGCCTCGAAATTTTCGAGAGCGCGGTCGAGGACCTGGTCATCAGGGATGCTCGTGTGTGTGGCGTCGTCACATCCGGCGGACGGGAATTCGGCTGCGGCGCCGCGGTTCTTACGACCGGCACCTTCCTTCGCGGATTGATCCATATCGGCGAACGGAAAATCCCGGCCGGCAGGGCAGGCGAGGCGCCGGCCGTTGGCCTGGCAGAAACCCTGTACGGACTGGGGCTCCGCACGGGGCGATTAAAGACGGGCACGCCGCCCCGGCTGGACGGCCGGTCCATTGCGTGGGAGCGCCTCGAGCTTCAGCCTGGAGATGAACCGCCCGTTCCATTCTCCTTTCTCACGGAAAGGATCGAAACGCCCCAGATCGCCTGTCATATCACCCGGACAACGCGGGCCACCCACGAGATCATCCGGCGCAATCTGGATCGGGCGCCGATGTACTCCGGACAGATCGGCAGCACGGGTCCGCGCTATTGCCCCTCCATCGAGGACAAGGTCGTGCGCTTCGCCCAGCGCGAGAGCCATCAGATTTTCCTTGAGCCGGAAGGGCTTAATGATTCGACCGTCTATCCCAACGGAATCTCGACCTCCCTGCCGGAGGACGTGCAGCGGGAATTTCTTGCGACCATCCCCGGGCTCGAGCAGGTGCGGGTGCTCCGCCCCGGCTATGCGATCGAATACGATTATGTCGACCCGAGAGAGCTCGCCGCCTCGCTGGAAACCAAGCGGCTGTCGGGTCTGTTTTTGGCCGGTCAGATCAACGGGACTACGGGTTACGAGGAGGCGGCGGCACAGGGCCTGATGGCCGGCTGGAATGCCGCCCGTATAGTCTCGGGCTCCGCACCAATCATACTGGATCGCGCTGCCGCCTACGTCGGCGTGCTCATCGACGACCTGGTGACGAAGGGCGTCACCGAGCCCTATCGGATGTTCACCTCCCGCGCCGAATACCGGTTGACGCTGCGAGCCGATAACGCTGACCGGCGTCTCACACGTCTGGGGCAAGCCGGCGGTCTGGTCGGTTCTGCTCGATCACGGCATTTCGAAAGGAAGCTGTCGTTGCTTGCCGAGACGCAGCAGCGGCTCGCGGAATTGACCGCGACCTCGCGCCGGGCGCAGGAGGCTGGACTGAGTATCCGGACAGACAGCGGTCGGCGGACAGCACTCGAATTCCTGAGCCTGCCCGACACGAGCCTTGCCGATCTGATCCGGCTATGGCCGGAACTGGAAGAAATCCCGCCCCCCATCGCAGAGCAACTCGAAAACGACGCGCAATACTCCGTCTACCTGGAGCGTCAGGAGACAGACATTGCCGCCTTTCGCAGGGACGAATTGCTCGAAATTCCCCGCGAAATCGATTACGGGCTGGTCCGTGGCCTGTCGAACGAAGCCCGGCAAAAGCTGACCGCCACACGTCCTGCCACGTTGGGCCAGGCGAGCCGGATCGAGGGCGTAACGCCTGCCGCGTTGACGCTGGTGCTGGCGCATACGCGGGCACGTACAAGAACCCGCCTTCCCCATTCCTCGGGCCGCGGTGAAGGCCGGGGAGGGAGCGACCAGCCCTGCACTTCCTCGCTCGCTGCACTCGGCACTCCCGCCGCCGGCGGCAGGGAAACGCGCGCAGCCGAGTGAACGGGGCGCAGGCATTCGGGCCCGAGGCGTTTCGCGCCGCCGCGAATGTTTCACGTGAAACAGAGGAACGCCTGAAAGGGTTCGTCGCGCTTCTCGAGACCTGGAGTTCCCGCCACAATCTCGTCTCGAGACGTTCGTTGGACCAGGTGTGGCGCCGCCACGTCTGGGATTCCGCGCAGCTCCTGGATTTCGTGCCATTGTCCGCCGGCAGTCTGGTGGACCTCGGTTCCGGTGCGGGATTCCCTGGTCTCATCCTCGCGCTTCTGCTGCGAGATCGTTGCAATTTCCGTACGGTTCTTTTCGAAGCCACGCGGAAAAAGGCCGAATTCCTCGACGCGGCCGCCGATCTGCTCGGCGTTATCGTGGAAATCCGCAATGAACGCATTGAGGCAGCCCCTCTCGAACCCTTCGACGTTGTCACGGCCCGGGCTTGTGCGCCGTTGCCGCGGCTGCTTGAGTACGCCTCTCGCTTTCAAGGCGCGAATACGATTAACCTGTTTCTGAAGGGTCTATCTGTAGGGGGTGAGTTGGACGAAGCACACAAAATTTGGAACACTCGGGTACAGGAGAGACCGAGCCGTTCCGATCCCAGCGGCGTCATTTTGCTCGTCCAGGGACTACGGCTGCGCCGCGGAGCGGACAGATGAGTCGCGGGACGCCACGGGTTTTGGTGATCGCCAACCAGAAGGGCGGCGTTGGCAAGACGACCACCGCGATTAACCTTGCCACGGCGCTGGCGGCAGTCGGGCAATCGACTCTCCTCGTCGATCTCGACCCGCAAGGCAACGCCTCGACAGGCCTCGGCGTCCCCCGGTCGGGCCGCAAAGTCACGTCCTATGATGTTCTGATGGGCGAGGCACCGCTCGGCGAGGCCATCCTCCCCACCCGGATCCCCAATCTTTCGCTCGTCCCCTCGACAGTGGATTTGTCGGGCGCCGAACTCGAGCTGATCGAGGTTGCCCAGCGCAATTACCGCCTGAGAACGGCGCTCGAGGATTTCGCCGCGCGCGACCCCGGGCGGTTCGCCTATGTGCTGATCGATTGTCCACCGTCGCTGACGCTACTGACAGTCAACGCGATGGCGGCTGCGGACGCGGTGCTGGTGCCGCTGCAATGCGAGTTTTTTGCACTCGAAGGCCTGTCGCAGCTGCTCAAGACGGTCGAGCGGGTACGGGCCCACCTCAATCCGACGCTCGAGATTCAGGGAATCGTGCTGACGATGTTCGACAAACGCAATCGCCTGTCCGACCAGGTGGCGGAGGATGTCCGCAAACACATGGGCGAGAAGGTCTACGAGACCGTCATTCCGCGTAACGTGCGGATTTCGGAAGCGCCGAGCCACGGACTGCCGGCGCTTGTCTATGACCTGCGCTGCCCGGGCAGTCAGGCCTACATCAAGCTTGCCGGCGAACTGATCCAGCGCGAACGGCTCAGGGTGGCCGCATGAGCAGAACGGGCCGCCAAAAGGCGGACGAAGCCCACCCGCGCGGACTGGGCCGCGGACTTTCCGCACTGATCGGCGACGACATCGAACTCGCTGCGAGCGCAAAGGAAACGGGCACGCGCCCACAGCGGACGTTGCCGGTCGGCTGGCTGCATCCAAACCCCTTTCAGCCCCGGAAGACCTTCGTTGCGGAAGACCTGCAGGACCTCGCGAATTCGATCCGCGAAAAAGGCGTGTTGCAGCCGATCCTGGTGCGGCCCACCGCGCGTGGTGCCGAGGTGTTCGAGATCGTCGCGGGCGAACGCCGCTGGCGCGCCGCCCAGCTCGCCAACCTGCACGACGTACCGGTGGTCGTTCGCGAGCTCTCGGACGCGGAGTCGCTCGAACTCGCCATCGTGGAGAACATCCAGCGGGCGGATCTCAACGCGATGGAAGAAGCCGCGGCCTATCAGGAGCTGATGCAGAAGTTCGAGTACACACAGGAAAATCTCGCCCAAACGCTTGGCAAGAGCCGCAGCCACATCGCGAACACCGTTCGCCTGCTCAAACTGCCCGAGTCCGTTCAGGTGTTTATCCGCGAAGGCAAACTCACCGCCGGGCACGCGCGAACGCTGATCGGCGTGCCCGACGCGGAAGCGCGGGCGCGCGCGATCATCGCCCAGTCGCTCAACGTTCGGCAGGCCGAACACCGTTCGAAGAAAAAGAAAATCGCCGCGGCAGCGCCGGCGAGCAGCGCCGATATCCGAGCCCTGGAATCCAGCCTTTCCAGTGTGTTGGGCCTGAAAATTCAGATCGCCCACAAAGGATCCACAGGCGGTGAATTGCGGATTGCGTATCGCACGCTCGAACAGCTCGACGACGTGATCCAGCGATTGAGTCTTACGAACGGCGGCCGTATCCCTGATAATCGCTGATAAAATCGCTGTTCCTGTTCGGCTGGCGCAAAGCATGTTCGAGGCGCTGCTTGAACCGGCTACACGGGCTTGCGACAATGCCGGTGGAGGGGCGATTTCCGGAAAGTGGGGATCGCCCATGCGTCGCCTGATCGTATCCGCCCTTCTTCTCGTCCTCGCCGGAAGCCTCTCCGGCTGCGTCGTCGCCGGCGGCGGCCACGGCTGGTGCTGGTATCACCCGCACCGCTGCTGACGCGAACCCATCGACCCTTCGACAGGCTCAGGGTGAGGACCATAACGAAGAGCCCTCATGCTGAGCCTGTCGAAGCATGAGCCCGCCGCCCTTCGACAAGCTCAGGGTGAGGAAAAAGAAAAAACCTCATGCTGAGCCTGTCGAAGCATGAGCCTGTCGAAGCAAGCTCTCGCCTGCAATGATAATTACTTCCTCTAATCCGCGTCCATCTTGAGGGCGGCGATGAAGGCTTCCTGGGGGATGTCGACCTTGCCGAACTGGCGCATCTTCTTTTTCCCCTCTTTCTGCTTGTCCAGAAGCTTGCGTTTGCGGGTGATATCGCCGCCGTAGCACTTGGCCGTTACGTCCTTGCGCAACGCCTTGATCGTCTCGCGCGCGACGATGCGCCCGCCGATCGCGGCCTGGATCGGAATCTGGAATAAATGGCGCGGGATGAGATCGCGCAACTTCTCGCACATGGCGCGGCCGCGCGCTTCGGCCCGCATGCGGTTGACGATCATCGACAGCGCATCGACCGGCTCGGCATTGACGAGGATCGACATCTTCACGAGATCGCCTTCCTCGTAATCCTCGATGTGATAGTCGAAGCTCGCGTAACCGCGGCTCACCGATTTCAGGCGGTCGTAAAAATCGAACACCACTTCGTTGAGCGGCAGGCGATAGACCACCATGGCGCGGGAGCCTGCATAGGTGAGTTCGACCTGCCGTCCGCGGCGGTCCTCGCAGAGTTTCAGCACCGCGCCCAGATGTTCATCGGGGACAAGGATCGTCGCCTTGATCCACGGCTCCTCGATCTTTGCGATATAGACCGGATCGGGCATGTCGGCGGGATTGTGCAGTTCCTTCACGCTGCCGTCCGTCAGATGGATGCGGTAGATGACGGAGGGCGCGGTCGCGATCAGCTCGAGCGCGAATTCGCGCGTCAGCCGCTCGCGCACGATTTCCAGATGTAACAGTCCGAGAAAGCCGCAACGGAATCCGAATCCGAGCGCTGCGGACGTCTCGGTCTCATACGTGAAACTCGCATCGTTCAGATGCAGCCTGCCGAGTGCTTCGCGCAAATCCTCGAACTGCGCGGCGTCAACGGGAAACAGTCCGCAGAACACCACCTGCTGCGCCGGCTTGAATCCCGCCAGCGGCATGTCCGTGCCCTTTCGCTCGTCGGTGAGCGTGTCGCCCACCTGCGTATCGGCGACTTCCTTGATCGCAGCGGTGATGAAGCCGACTTCGCCGGGCCCGAGCGATTCCACCATCACCTGCTTGGGGGTGAACACGCCCACGCGCTCGATCTGATAGACGGCATCGGCCGCCATCATGCGCACGCGCTGGCCCTTCTTCATCTCGCCATCGACCACGCGCACCAGCACGACGACGCCGAGGTAAGCGTCGTACCAGCTGTCCACGAGCAGCGCCTTGAGCGGCGCGGCGCGGTCGCCCTTGGGCGCAGGCAGCCGGTGCACGATTCCTTCGAGCACCGCGTCAATGTTGAGGCCGGTCTTCGCCGAGATCGCAATGGCGTTGGAGGCGTCGAGCCCGATCACGTCCTCGATCTGCTGGCGCACCCGCTCGGGCTCCGCCGCCGGCAAATCGATCTTGTTGAGCACCGGCACGATCTCGAGATCGGCTTCGATCGCCTGATAGACATTGGCGAGCGTCTGCGCTTCCACGCCCTGGCTCGCATCGACCACGAGGAGCGCACCTTCGCAGGCCGCAAGACAGCGCGAAACCTCATAGGCGAAGTCCACATGCCCCGGCGTGTCCATCAGGTTGAGGACGTAAGCTTCGCCGTTCTTGGCCGCATATTCGAGGCGCACCGTCTGCGCCTTGATGGTGATGCCGCGCTCGCGCTCGATGTCCATGGAATCGAGCACCTGGTCTTTCATCTCGCGCGCCGAGAGCCCACCGGTGGCCTGGATCAGCCGGTCGGCAAGCGTGGATTTCCCATGATCGATATGCGCGATGATAGAGAAATTGCGGATATGGGCGAGGTCTGTCATTGGGCGCGCCCGTCTAACGCGCGCCGGGCTCGAAGTGAACCCCCAAAGCCGCTTTCGTCCGCCGCGCACACGCGGTCGCGGACGCTCGCTTGCCGGTCCGGATGCAGCCCTACTGTGGAACCCGGACCTCGAGCGAAGTCACCGGTACCGTGCCGTACACCTTGGCAGTCCCTCCGTTGATCGCCTTCCCGAGCAGGGTGACGATGCATTTGCCTTCCGAGAGCGCCGTCCTTGATCCTCTGACCGCAAGCGGAAATCCCGTGACTGGCGCGAGTGCGTTCACGCTGGCCGTTTCCTCGGGTTCGACGAGCGCGGAGGACGGCTCAAAGCCGGCGGTCACCGCCACCCCGTCCCCAACGGTATTGTTGCTCATCATTCCGGAGATCGACCACGAAAGGTCGCTCTGGCTCATTGGATCGCCCGTTCCCCAGGTAACAAACTCGCATTCGATCTCGGGGTTCAGCTCGACATAACCCGTCGAAGTCGTCGTGCGATCCGTCGTGAATGCGTTGACGCAGGTCTTGAGGCCGCGATTGTACCAGCTGGCACAATCGCGTCGCGTATTCGTATCGTACACCGCATTGGACGGCCCGATGTAACACATCCCGACGAGTGTGTAATGTGGGTCGTCGCTCTTGACCTGGACTCCGTTGCCACTGGTCACATGTCCGGTGGTGCTCGCCGCAAGCCGCAGAAGGTAACAGGTCCCTCCGGACGAATATGTGCCCAACGATGGCGGCGGCGTATTGAGTTCGATCGTGTTCGTGCCCAGGATCGTTCCCGTGTCGCTGCCATTCGCCTGGATCGCTCCGGCGATCGAATCACAGCTTATCCCCACCTGATCGTTGACGTTTCCGTTCACAGAGCCCGTGAAGCTCAGGAGGATTTTGCCGGAAGGGTCGCCCACCACATTGTTCACCAACAAGTCATCCCCGGCACCGTGGACCGCATAGAAATAGTTCAGAGCGCTGCTGGTCGTCGCAGACTGTGCCAGGGTGAGGCAGCCGCTCGGCACCTGGTATATCTGACCATCCACAATCAGGCCGCCCGGGCCGTTGCTCGGGCACAGCTGGAATTTCGGGGTCGTACTGTTCCACCCAAAATGAACCTGGCCATGCGCAAGCTGGGCGGCGTTTTTGGGCTGCACCGTCGTCTGGTAGATCGGCGAGGAGGATGACGACTGCTCCCACTGAGTGCCATTGAACAACAGACTGACGGACGGGTTATTGGTTCGGAACGCGTCGACGACCGGGATCCTCCACTACGTTACATTCCCACTGTATCCAGGAAGGTACGCGTACTGGCCGTTGAAATCGATAAAAAACGTCGATTGACTGGGTTCAAACGTGAATTCACAATTGGCGGGCGGCCCAACGGCCAATATTACTTCATATTGCAGCGCAACCTCGCTGCCGGCGCGAACGACGGAACCGCAATCGGATTTGGTGAGCGGAGGAGGAGTTGTCGTTGTTAGCGTGATAACTTTCGTTCGACCGGAGCATCCCAAGGGTATGATCTGGCTGAAGCCGCCGGCTTGCACGCACTGCCCTGTTGTGAGCCCAGGTTCTGGCGTCGTTACCGGCAGCCCCTGCGCCCAAGCGCGTCCTACGAAGGCCGTTATCGCCAGACAGACTGCGATTGCAAAGTGTCTCATCTGTCCCCCGCAACGAATAATTACACACTATTTGCTATATTCCGGCTACGTCCCCGGACCCAGTCCGGCAAATCGCGATGTGCTCTCTATCTGACTTTCCCCCGCAGGCTGAACATGAAATCCGGGCCATAACCAGTGCAGTCTTCGAGTGTCCCCCAAGTTCGGCAGGTACCATCCTTGCCGGACGGATTTTGCCACATAGCCTGTTTCCCGTGCTGTTTGGTGTTTACCTCCCAGCCCCACAAGCCTTCGCTCTGGAAATCTATGTTCGCAATTACGGAGACCCAGTATCTGCCAGCCTGAAGCTTGACGCCTTTGCCGGGCAGCACGATTGAGAAATCGGGACCGCCACTGCCTTTGAGATCGTTGAACGTGCCGTTCCTGACCGGCCTGCCCGGCATGCCCCTTCTATCCTTATAGAAGATGAGGTTCTCGGAATTGGCGGGCCCGAAGCCGCTGAAATACTGTCCCGTTACATCGATTTCCGAAATTCTCCAGGTTTGGCCTTTCGGGATCAGGAAATCGTCCGCGCCCTGCGCGTCGTAGCTGGTACTTACCCCGCTTGTCAGGTTCTGCGAAGCGATGGCTATGTCCGCGTCATCGCTGTTCTGGTTATAGAGCGTCCTGGAGCCTCGTTCAATCAGGAGTGACACCGCCTTGGCGGAAAGCGGCGCAAGGGGCGGGCCGCCCGCGAAAGCGCCGCTTGCGCACAAGGCGAGCACCGATACCCCAAGCAACAGCACCGGTCTGTTCATGAAGACCTCCCGCGTTCTGGCAGCAGAATGATAGCAGATGCTGGGGGCGAACAAACGAATAGTCTCCCGCGGCGGCGCTATATTCCGGCTACGCCCCCGGAGCCAGTCCGGCAAATTGCGATGTGACCTTTATCTGGCTTTGCCCCGCAGGCTGAACATAAAGTCGGGGCCAGTGGCTCCGAGACTTTCGATGGTGCACCATGTCCGGCAGGCGTCGTAACCGCCACGCGGGTTTTGCCACATCCCCTGCCTCCCATGCTGTCTGGAGGTCACTTCCCAGTACCACAGGCCCTCGCTCGGGAGGTCTATATTGGCAATAACAGAGACCCAGTATCTGCCGGCTTCGAGCTTGAGACCTTTGCCGGGTAGCATGATTGCGAAATCGGGGCCGCCGGTGCCCTTGAGATTGTCGAAAGTGCCGTTCCGAACCGGCTTTCCCGGCATGCCCTTTTTATTCCTATAGAAGATGACATTCTCGGAGTTTGCCGGTCCGGGGGGCTGGGAATACTGACCGGTCACATCGACTTCCGTGATCGTCCACGTTTGACCCTTGGGAACCACGAAATCATCCACGCCCTGGTCGTCGAAGGTGGAACTGGACCCGCTGGTCAGGTTTTCCGAAGAGATCGCTATGTGTGCATCATTGCTGTTCTGGTTGTAGAGAGTTTTGGAGCCGCCTTGGACCAAGAACAACGCCGCGTTGGCGGAGAGCGACGCAAGGGGCAGACCGGCCGCGAAAGCGCCGCTCGCGCACAAGGCGAGCACCGATACCCCAAGCAACAGCACCGACCTGTTCATGAAGACCTCCCGCGGTTTGGCAGCGGAACGATAGCAGATGCGCCCTGATCATCCACCCCTTACCGTGTCATGGCCCGCAAATGCGGGCCACCCAGTTGCCATCCGGAAAACTGCCAGCCAATTCTTTTCTCGCGAGAGCAACAACGAACCTCACTTGGGTGGCCCGCATTTGCGGGCCATGACAAAAATTGGGGGGTGAATCGGGACCCGGGCCTTTGGTATAACGGATGCGGAAAACAAACGACTAATCTCGCGCGGCTCCGTTGTGTTCTGGCTGCGGTCCCGCGAGCTCGGCCAATACCTGTTTGTGAGTTTACCCTCCTTGGCATCGCCTCGTCGGCGGACAGGTCGCCCCGGTTCAACCGGGCGATCCGGGCGACGCACTTGTGTTGTGTAAAAATGGGTCACCCGCACGCGCTGTTTCGCGCGCGCCGGGTGATGACGCGGATAATCATGCACCTCGTCGCGAGAGCTGGGCAGCGGCGCGCGATTCCATTTGAACGATTTGCGCTCCAGCATCCCGGTGCGACCCTCCCACAGGGCGATCTCGCGAAATTTCCTCTTGCATCCGTAGCGCGGTACGGATGCGAAGCTCGAACATCAGGAGGGGCGAATGGCCAGACGAATTGGCGACGTGGCGCGTGCGGCCGGTGTCGGCGTGGAGACGGTACGATTCTATGAGCGCAAAGGTCTGGTCGAACAGCCCCTAAAACCCGCACGGGGTTGGCGCGACTACGGCGAGGACGCGCTGCGGCAGGTGGAATATGTGCGTCTCGCCCGGGAGTTGGGGCTGACGCTGCGCGACATCGGACGATTGAAAACGCTCAGCCGCGGCCAGCGCCCCCAGTTCTGCGAAGGCGTGCGGGACACGCTCGCGCAGCGGCTCGCCCGGATAGCCGAGGAGATCGACAGGCTCGAACGGAAGCGCGCCGCACTCGGCAGGTGGTTGTCGCAGTGCAAGCGGCGCGGAAATTCCCCGGAGTGTCCGCTTTACGCACAACTGCAGTCCGTCGCGCCCCAAGCTTCCCCCAAAACCCCCAAGATCGGGAGATGAGGATGAAATGGACGAGACTGGCGGCAGCCGCCCTGTTTTGTACGGCTGCAAATCCCGTGCTTGCGCAAACGCACGCACCCGCTCTGCGAATCGCGGCGCGTCACCTGTTGTCCAGTTTCGCACATGCCTGGAACGCCGGCGACGCGCCGGCTCTCGCCCGCAATTTTGCTCCGGACGCCGATTTCGTCGGGCCGGACGGTATGCGCGCCTTCGGACGGCGCGCGATACGGGCCTTCTACGGCGCGGCCTTTGCGCATGGCTATTCGGGAAGCCGCAGCACCGGCGATCTGCGCTTTGTGCGCAAGATCGCGCCCGATCTTGCGATCGTCGATGCAAGCTGGCGAATCGAGGGCGCACGAAAAGCGGACGGTTTGCCGCGCCCGGCGGAGACGGGAATTCTCGTCGCCGTGCTGCGCAAGCATGCCGAACGCTGGTCGGTTCTTGCTTTGCGGGAAAACGAGGGCGCTGCGGATATTCAATCCTTTGCCCGCCCCTGAGAGAGACTTCGCAGCGCCAGTGCGAGCGGCGCCAGCGCCAGAAGTTGCGGCAGCACGGAAACAACAACGACCCACAGCCGCGACACGTCATACAGCGCGCCGAGCGCGGCGCTGCCGAGAAACCAGGCGACGCCGAAGATGGCGGTGAAGAGCCCGATCGCGCGGGCGCGCGCGTGTACGGGAACCATGCTCGCCACTGCGGCGGACATGATCGCCTCGTGAATGCCGAGCGCGATTCCCCACAGGACGGTTCCGATCAGCGCGGGTATGACGCCGCCAAGAAACGCAAGCGGCGCCACGACCGCGCCGATCAGCGTGCCGGGAATCAGCACCGCGAGTCCTCGCGCATCGAACCAGCGCCCGAATACAAGCGAGCCCGCGCCCGCCGCTCCCATTGCAAGCGCATAGAAGATCGGGATCCAGGTCTCGGCAACGATATGCACCTTGCCGAAGTGGAACGAGATGAGCGTGAAATCGGCGAAACCGAAGGCGACGAGCGCCGCACTCGCCGCATAGAACCAATAGGCGCGCGGCAGTGCGACGCGGCCGCCATCGTGGTGCTCCGGTGCCGCAATTTGTCCCGCCTGGGGCGTGCGCCAGCAGACGCCGAAAACAAGCACGAGCGTCAGCGCCGAAGGCACGGCAAGCCAGGCGAAGGCCGCGCGGTAATCGTGATGCAACCACAGCACCAGCGCGGCCACGAGCGGTCCGATCAGAGCGCCTGTCTGATCGAGCGCTTCGTGCAACCCGAACGCCCAGCCTTGCCCGATCTCCTCGCCGGCGCGCGACAGCATCATGTCGCGCGGCGGGTTTCGCACCGCCTTGCCCGCGCGCTCGATTACGATCAGCACCGCCGCGAGCCACCAGCTGCCCGCGAGTGCCAGCAGCGGCACCGCCGTCATCTGGATCACATACCCGGACAGCGTCATCGGCCAGTAGAGCCGCGTGCGATCGGCGGCGCGGCCCGAGACCAGCCGCAGCAGATAACCCGCCATTTCCCCGCCGCCGGCAATGATGCCGACTGCAGCGCCGCTCGCGCCGAGAGCTGCAAGAAACGGTCCCGCGATTCCGCGCATGCCTTCGTACGCCATGTCGGCAAAGAAGCTCACGATGCCGAAGGCGACGACGAAAGCGAGCCCGGTTCGCTTGTTGAAAACGCGCGCGGAGGAAATAGACATCCGCAGCTACTTACCCCCTCCGCCTGCCCCGGATTTAATCCGGAGTCGGCACCTCCGCCGCCAGGTGCGAGGGAGGAAATGTCTCGTCTGTTCCTTTCCTCCCGCGCTTCCGGGGAAGGTGCCCCGAAGGGGCGGAGGAGGGAAGTGGCGCATCGCGGCGCTCCGAAACAGAATTACGTCCGCAGCGCGCCACCCGTCACCTTCGCCACGGCGGCGACGATCTTCTGTGCCACCGTTTCTATTTCCGCGTCCGTCAGCGTGCGGTCTTTGGGCTGCAGGCGCACGGCGATGGCGAGCGATTTCTTTCCTTCGGGGACACCCGCACCTTCATAGACGTCGAACACATCGACGCGCTCGACAAGCACGCGATCCGCGTTGCGCGCGGCACGCACGACGTCGTCGGCAGCGATCTTTGTATCAAGCACAAACGCGAAATCGCGATCGACAGCGGGAAATGGCGATGGCTGGAACACGGCGCGCGCGCGGGCTTTCGCCTTCGGTTCGGGGATGGCGTCGAGGAACACTTCGAACGCCGAAGCCGGCCCTTTGAGATCGAAGGCTTCCAGCACGCCGGGATGCAACTCGCCGAAATACGCGAGCACCCTGTTGCCCAGCGCGAGCGTGCCCGAACGGCCGGGATGATACCAGACCGGCCCACCGCCTTTCACCGGCGCTGTCATGGGCGCGCCCATCGCGGTGTCGAGCACCGCGAGCATGTCGGCCTTCGCGTCGAACGCGTCGGCACCATGGGTGTCTTTCGTCCAGCTGCGCAAAGCCGCGCCGATGCGAACGCCTGCCGCGACCGTCGCCTGCGCACCCGGCACGCCACTTGCAAACTGTGCACCCACCTCGAACAGCATCAGATCGGAAAATCCGCGGGCGGCGTTCCGCCCACCGGCGGCGAGCAGCGAAGGAAGCACGCTGGGCCGGAGCGCATCCATGTCCGCGGCGATCGGATTCTCGAGCTGCCGCGCCTCATCGCCGCCGCCGAACAGCGCGGCCTGGGCGCGCGGAATGAAGGCGTAGGAAATTGTCTCGTTGAATCCGCGCGCGGCGAGCGTCCGCCGCGCGAATCGCGTGCGTTTCTGCGAGGCCGTCAATACAGCCCGAGCCACGGCGTGGGTGCGCGGCATGGCTTGGGCGGGGATCCTGTCGAGCCCGTAGATGCGAACAACTTCTTCCACAAGATCGGCCGGTAGCGCGATGTCGCTCCGCCAGGATGGCGGCGTGACGCGCATTTCTGCCTTGCCGTCGATGAAAAAGCCGAGCGCAGCAAGAATGTTGCAGATCACCGCCTCCGGCAGATCGATGCCGGCGAGCCGTCGCACATCACTTGCCGAGAATGTGATTTGCCGGTCGGCGCGCGGCGCGTCTCCCGCGATCACGGTTTCCGCTGGTTCGCCGCCGCAAAATTCGAGAATGAGTTTCGTCGCAAGTTCCAATCCCGGCACGACGAACTCGGGATCGGTGCCGCGCTCGAAGCGATAGCGCGCATCGGACTGGATACCGAGCTTCCGGCCCGTCGCGGCGATACGCTGCGGATTGAACCAGGCGGATTCGATGAAGACGTTGCGTGTCGCTTCAGTGCAACCCGATTCTTCGCCGCCCATCACACCTGCGATGCTGAGCGCACGCGCATCATCCGCTATGACGATCGTTTCGGAATCGGGCGCGTAAGCGCGCCCGTCGAGCGCCTTGACGATCTCGCCGTCCTTCGCGAAGCGCGCCTGCACGTTGCCTGAGAGTTTGTCGGCGTCGAACACATGCAGCGGGCGGCCCCGATCCTGCGCGATGAAATTTGTCGTATCCACAAGCGCCGAGATCGGCCGCAATCCCACCGCGCGCAATCGCGCCTGCAGCCATTGCGGACTGGGCCCATTTCTCACATTGCGAATCAGGCGGCCGGCGAAAATCGGGCAGGCATTCCCGGCATTCACAGCAGTTCGCAGCGGCGATGGAACCACCGCTTTCACCGGCTCGACCGAGGTGTTTTTCAGCCGCCCGAGCCCAGCCGCCGCCAGATCGCGCGCGATACCCACGACGCTGGTGCAATCGCCGCGATTGGGCGTGATCGCGACGTCGATGACCGGATCGTCGAGGCCGAGCGCCGGCGCGGCCGGTGCGCCGACCTGCGCGTCCTTGTCGAGTTCGATGATTCCCTGATGCTCGTCCGAAAGCTCGAGCTCGCGTTCCGAGCACAGCATCCCGCGCGATTCGATGCCACGGATGCTAGAAATTTTCAGCACTTCGCCAGGCTGCGGAATGACCGTACCCGGCCGCGCGAACACGCCTTTCATGCCGGTATGCGCGTTCGGCGCGCCGCACACCACCTGCACGACTTCGCTCCCGGTATCGACCATGCAAAGCTTGAGCTTGTCGGCGTTGGGATGCTTCTCGGCCGAGATGACGTGGGCGACGATGAAATCCTGCAGCGAAGCGCCCTTGTCTTCGACGCTCTCGACCTCGAGCCCGATGCGCGTCAGCGTATCCGCAATCGTCCGCGCATCCGCCTCCGTCTCCAGGTGCTCTTTCAACCATGACAGCGTGAATTTCATGGCGAACGCTCCGCTTCCACCCTCTCCTTGACTAGGGCATCTACACATCTCAGCGCGGCAGATTGACTCGGTTTGGTGTGGTGCGATTCCGTTGTGGCGAGCGGAGTGATTCGCTGGTTGAGCAATGATTCGGCCGGAGAGTCAGCCATGCAAGCCGCGGAGAATTTT
>DASXYZ010000085.1:0-19238 GCA_036502185.1 Rhizomicrobium sp. | reverse complement strand
TTGTCGAGCTGCAGACAGCAATCAAGCGATTCATCCAGGAGACGAACCAGATGCCAAAGCCATTCGTTTGGACCGCAGACCCAGCCAAAATCATCGCCGCCGTCAGACGCGGGCATCAAGTGTTAGATTCGATTCACTAGGTGCACTTTCACGTTCCGGATTTATCAGGCCCGCGAACTACCGAATTTGCGGGCGACATGGTTCAAATTAATGGGTTTTGGCCCTAGTGTTCCGACGCTTACAGATGATCCCTTTTTTTCCTCATCGCCCGCTTCATACGGGCGATCCAATTCCTTCGTTTGCGCTAGAAAATTGGATCGCCCGGACAAGCCGGGCGATGACGAGTTGTGAATGAAGTGCTGGAATCGGAACGCTAGCGATGGCCCGGTAAGCTTTCCGGCGGCGCGAGCGAATCAGATTGATGTGGCCCAACAGCGGAGGAGTGGCAGACAGGCGACGAAAGCGATGTGATGCAGCGGTTGTCATTTCGCGTCACTCCCGGAGATATCTGATCGTTATTAGAGCGGATTCCGCTCGATCTGGATCACGATCTGGATCAAATGAAACATCGCGGCGCTCATTCGTGCATCGGCACAAACGTAACCCACATTCTCACCATGGCCGGGCTTGACCCGGCCACCCAGTAGCCGCGCGTCGGCGCGGCGAGTGACTCCTCTACTGCCACGCAGACGTTTCATCGCTCGCGGACGCTCGCGTGCTGGGTGGCCGGGTCAAGCCGGGCCATGGTGAGCAGAGGATCGCAGTCTGTCCACATTCGCGAGCGATGACACAATTGCAAATGATTCAATTTCACCGGTCTCCGCTCTGGAATCTCCCGATTGAGGAACTGACGCTCCGCAACTCCATTCTTCTTGTCATGAGGTCTTTGATCCGACGGATCTCCGCCAGGCGCGCCGGAGAAGTTGATGACCAGAGACTATGATCTTGTCGTTGTTGGCACCGGGGTCGCCGCATCCGCGGCAGCCTTCCGTTGCCGTACCGCCGGATGGCGCGTCGCAATCGTCGATCACCTGCCGTTCGGAGGGACCTGCGCCCTGCGCGGCTGCGATCCGAAGAAGGTGCTGGTCGGCGTGGCCGAAGCGTGGGATCAGGACCGGCGGCTGCGCGGCAAGGGCATCGGCGGCGGCGAACCGCTCATCGATTGGCGGCAGATGGTGGCGTTCAAGCGCAGCTTCACCGATCCGGTGCCGCATCAGCGCGAAGAGAAGATCGCACAAGCCGGAATTGACGGATTTCACGGCCCCGCCCGCTTCCGCGGTCCGGAGACGATCGAAATTGGCGAAGCAAAATTGAATGCACGCTTCACCCTGATCGCGACGGGAGCGGTGGCCATGCGACTCGGGATCGCCGGCGAGGAACATCTCGCGACCAGCACGGATTTTCTCGAACTGGACGAACTGCCGAAGCGGCTGGTTTTTGTCGGCGGGGGATTCATCTCCGCCGAGTTCTCGCATATTGCGGCGCGGGCCGGCGCCAGTGTGATCGTTCTCGAGCAGGCTGACCGCATTCTTCCGCAATTCGATCCGGATCTCGTTGGCCTGCTCCGAAACAAATCCGCGAGCCTGGGCATCGATGTCCGATTGAAGACGCGGGTGAATTCGGTTGAAAGGACCGGCGACGGCTTCAGGATCGGACTCGAATCTGCCGGCGCGAAGTCAAGCCTTGAAGCCGATCTCGTAATTCATGCGGCCGGCCGCGTGCCGGATCTCGAATCACTCGATCCGGACGCCGGAAATCTCGAGCACGATAAGGGGCGGCTCAAGCTGAATGAATTTCTCCAGAGCACGTCCAACCCGGCCGTCTACGCGGCAGGCGATGCCGCCTCGAGCGGTCCGCCGCTGACGCCGGTCGCGAGCCATGACGCGACCGTGGCTGCCGCCAACATGCTCGAGGGCAATCACCAGCGGCCGGACTATCGAGGCGTGGCAAGCGTGGTGTTCACGATCCCGCCGCTCGCGCGGGTCGGATTGCTCGAAGAGGAGGCGCGCGAGCAGAAGCTCCGCTTCCGCGTCCTGCACGAGAAGACCTCGGGCTGGTATTCGGCGCGCCGCGTCGGCGAGGACTGCGCCGGATTCAAGGTGCTTGTCGAGGAGGAGTCGGACCGCATTCTCGGCGCGCATCTCATCGGTCCCCACGCCGACGAGATGATCAACCTGTTCGCCCTCGCCGTACGTACCGGGCATTCGGCCGAGCAACTCAAGTCCGCGATCTTCGCCTATCCGACCGCGGGTTCCGATATCGGCTACATGTTGTAGTGCCGATGGGTACGTCTCCGGCAGTACGTCTTGCGCTGGGTCTCGCCGCCGGTCTTGCCGCCGGTGTTGCGGGTACGGCTGCGATGAGCGCTTCCCAAACGGCCGAAATGGCCCTGAGCGGACGCAGGCCTTCAACCACGCCCGCCGAAGCGGCCTGCGTTCTGTTGGGAATCGAGACGCGAACCGATGCGCAGAAGCAGCGCTTCGCAACGCAAGCACATTGGGGCTACGGAACGATCTGGGGTCTCGGCCAGCTTGCGTTGCGTCAGATCCGCGAGCCGCTCCGGTCCGCTGTGTATTTCCTGACCGTCTGGAGCGCCGGGGCAGCTTTGTTGACCGGATTGAAACTATCACCGCCCCCCACGGAGTGGAGCAAACACTCGCTGCTGGCCGATTGGATGCATCACGCAATCTATGCCGTGGCCGCCGGCCTCACGTTCCAGGCGATAGCGCGGATCGCACGGCGTATTCGCCGCGATTGACTTCCGGCTTGAGTATTTCGCTGCCCGTCCCGAACCAGAGACCTTATCCCGCAATTCTTCGAATCGAAGAGTTCAACGGCGCCGCAGCAGGCGCGGTTCGCAATGAGCAGGTGCAGGGCATCGGACCTCGTCCGGATCATCGAATTCCTGCGGGCGCACGCGGGCATTCGGGAAACCTCCACGCGGCTGATCTGCATGGAGTTGAGTTCCGTCGACGGAGCGCTGCCCGATACCGACGCAGGCGAGTAGGACGGAACTTCGGGGCATTGGGATACCAGAGAACATCTGGGGAGGACTGGCTTGCGACCCCGAAACCGCGCGTCTACGCGGCGCGGCGCACACGCTCGGCCACAGCGTTGGGACCCAGATTCACCCGCCCAAATCACAAAAACTCCCTCGCGGGTTCTGGGTAAGCACACGGACGATAGTGAGGTCGATCCGATCCTTGGCTGCGTTTTTCCTACCTACGGCCGTCTCTGGCTCGAACTCTGGCTCGAAAAATACGCCGGAAACGCAGCATGATCTGGAGCATAATCCCGGGTCGAAGGGGCATCGCTAGACGATGGTTCGCACCCGTCCGCCGACCTGATCGCGGATGCTGCGGGCAATCTTTCGGGAAATAGAGTGCTTACAAAATCGCCGCGCCACGAAGCCCGCACCCCCCAGCGCCTCTCTGTGCCGCCTTCCGTCAGTGATGATTTGGCACCGCGCGAAATCATCAGTCGAAAAAATTGCTGGGGATCGCGGAATAAAGCATGGCGCTGGACCGTCGTACTGGAAAACGGCGCCGGCCCGCAAAGGCGGACGGGCGAAGCGAAAGATGAGAACGCCAATGCACAACAAGGCCAAGCAGCGCCTGGCGCTGCCGCAATAGCGCCAACAGGGAGGGAGAAATGTTTGGGATCCGCAAAGCGCTTTCGACCGCGGGATTCGCGCTCGCCGTCGCAATTCCGCCCGGCGCCGCGCACGCCAACAGCGAGAAAGTGCTCTACAATTTCTGTTCGCAAGCGGATTGCGATGATGGCTTCATTCCGTCGGGCCTCATTCGCGACAGTGACGGCAGTCTTTACGGGGCGAACTACAGCGGAGGCAGTGGATACGAAGTGGGCGACGTCTTCCGCCTCGGCGCAGATGACGCCTACAGTGTTTTGTACGTATTCGGTATAAAACGCAGAAACGGCAACAGTCCGTCGAGCGATCTCGTCCGCGACAAGGCCGGCAATCTTTACGGCGCCGCCGCGTATGGCGGCGCGGGCTACGACGTTTGCTACATGGTTGGCTGCGGGACCATCTATAAGGTGGCGCCGGACGGAACCGAGACGGTGCTGCATCGATTCAAGTTCAGCGATGGCGCCTTCTACGGCACCGACGGCGGGACTCCGATCTTCGACGGAGCGGGAAATCTCTACGGAACGACCGCTCACGGCGGGAACCAAAGCTGCTACGAGGGTTGCGGCGTCGTGTACAAGCTGACGCCGAAGGGCAAGCTGACCGTGCTCCATTCCTTCAACGGAGCCGACGGCGGCTACTTTCCTGCCGGCCCGCTGATCGCGGACAAAAACGGCAATCTCTACGGTGTCACCACGGCAGGCGGCGACAGCACGAACTGCGAAGGCACTGCCTGCGGCACCTATTCGAATTGGCGGCGGATGGAACCTTCACCCTTCTGCATTCCTTCCAGGAGTCCGATGGCGCCGTTCCCTTTGGCCCGCTTGTGCGGGATGCCGCCGGCAATCTCTTTGGCATAGCCGTAGGTGGCGGCGATAACAGCTGCGGTTCAGACGGAGACGGCTGCGGCGCCGTGTTCAAGCTGGCGCCGGACGGCACGCTCGCGGTGCTCCACGAATTCACCGGCGGCAGCGATGGCGGTTTTCCTGTCGACGGCCTGATCGCGGACGGCTCCGGCAATCTCTACGGCATGACTGCGAGCGGCGGGATTGGAGATTGTGTTGACGGCACTCTTGTGGGTTGCGGCATCGCGTTCAAATTCACGCCCGACGGAACCGAGACCGTGCTGTACAGCTTCGACGATAACAACAACGGCGGGTACTATCCGAGCGACGGACCCCTGCTTCTGGACAAGCACGGCAATCTGTACGGTACCAACTTTTATGGGGGCGCCAATGGCAATGGCACGATCTTTGAAATCAAGAATTGAAAGGAGAGTGTCATGAACCGCTCATTGAATTCGATAGTCGTAGGCGTTGCTGCAACTATAATGCTCGCGCCAATGCTGCCGGCGCAGGCGAAGGGCTTCCAAGTGATCCACGCATTCCAGGGCGGGGCGGATGGTTCGGCCCCCCGCGCCGACCTGATCGCAGATGCTGCAGGCAATCTCTACGGGACTACTTCATGGGCCGGCGACTGCGATTATTGCGGCACCGTCTTCAAGATTGCTCCCGATGGCACGGAGACCGTTCTCCATGTCTTCGGCGCATTCAAGGGGGACGGAGAGCTTCCGGAGGATGCGGTGACCGTCGATGCCGACGGCAACCTGTATGGCACGACGCGTAACGGGGGAGCCTCCGGGTTGGGCTCCGTTTTTAAAATCGCGCCGGATGGCACGGAGACGATCCTTCATTCCTTCTCCGGAATGGTCGCGAATCCGTATGGCGGCCTGCTGCTCGACAAGAAAGGAAATCTTACCGGAACGACGTTCCTCTACGCCGGAACCGTGTTCAAGCTGACGGCCGGCGGCAAATTCAAGACACTCCACACGTTCGACGGAGTCGCGGAAGGCTCAAACCCGCTGGACACGCTGATTTCGGACAGGAGCGGAAATCTTTACGGCACGCTGTATCTGGGCGGCCCCTACAATGGCTACAGCGGAACCATTTTCGAGCTTTCGCCGCAGCACGTTGCAACCACTCTCTACGCGTTCTCGGGCACCAGCGACGGATGCAACCCGGGTTCACGCCTGTTGAGGGACAAATCCGGAAACCTTTACGGCACAGCCAGCGGAAGCACGGAGGACACCTCCTGCAACCTTGGTACGGTGTTCAAGCTGGCGCCGGACGGGACACTAAAAGTTCTGCACAGCTTCAGCGGAAACGACGGCGAATCCCCGTTCGCCGATGTCATTTCGGATGCGAAAGGCAACCTGTACGGCACCGCCTTCGGCGGAGGAAGCATAGGGTGCGGCGTTGTGTTCAGGATCGCGCCCGATGGGAGCTATCGCGTGCTTCACGATTTTCAGGGCGCGAACGACGGCTGCGGCCCGGCCGCCGGGCTTCTGTTGCTGAACGGCACGCTCTACGGCACCACGGCGTTCGACGGCCCGTACGGCTACGGGATGGTGTTTGGATTGGCGGAGTAAAGGCGAATGTGCGACTTTCACGATTCAGACTCGAAGCGGGAGTTTTGCCGGAGGAGGAACACATGAGCTGCAAGCCGATCGTCGATGCAATCCGCAAAACGCGGGTGGGCATCACTACCGGCATTCTCTCACTTTCGGCGCTTGCGCCATGCACGCCGGCCGGGGCGCATAGTGTGACCGTGCTTCACTCGTTCTGTTCGCAGGCCAATTGTACGGACGGCTCGTATCCGGGAAGTCTCGTCGAAGACAAGGCTGGCGACTTCTACGGCACGGCAGACGGAGGTGCAAACCAGGCCGGTCTCATCTTCGCACTGACCCCCGACGAAGGCGGCGGCTACACCTACAGCGTGCTCTACAATTTCTGTTCGGAAGTCGATTGCTACGATGGCGAATATCCGTCCTTCAACGGCAGCCTGGTCCTCGACAAACGGGGAAATCTTTACGGCGCCACCGAAGAAGGAGGCGCGGTTGGAGAGGGCGGAGGCGGCGAAGTGTTCGAGCTCGAGCACAAAGCCGGGCAGTGGAAGCTCAAGGTGCTGCACAGTTTTTGCGGCGGTTGCGGAGATCCGCTGGCGGGCCTTACGTACGCGGGCGCCGCTTCGGGCGCGCTATACGACGGAAATTCGCCGCTGTATGGAACGGCCATCAGCCTGTACGGATCTGTGTATGAGCTTCAGCGGGGCGCCAAAGCGTGGACCGAACAGGTCATTTACAACTTCTGCTCGCAGGCCAATTGCAGCGACGGCAATTATCCGGAGGACTCGCTCACCCTCGATGCGTCGGGAAATCTGTACGGTACAACCGCAAGCGGTGGCGACAGCGGCGGCCACGGAGTCGCATTCGAACTCTCGCCGAATGGCGGCGCCTGGACCGAGACCGTGCTCCACCAATTCTGCAGCTATGCCGACTGTGCCGACGGCTATTACCCAACGGGCGGCGTCGTGATGGATGCGTCCGGCAACCTGTACAGCACAACGGGGTTTGGCGGGGCGTCGGGCGCCAACGGCGTAGCTTACACGATCGTGCCCAACGGGCTGAACTCCGAATTCACCGTGCTGCACACGTTTTGCCAGAAGAGGGGCTGCCCCGACGGCGATCCGTGGGCCACCCCCGTGCTCGACCGCAAGGCCGATGTCATCGGCACTGCGCCGCTGGGCGGCGACAGCAAATACGCGTTCGAAGGCGGCGGCACCATTTTCAAATTGAACGCCGCGAAGTTTCGTGTGCTGTACAAATTCTGCCCTGAAACCGGGTGTCCAGACGGCGAAAAACCCTACACGACTGCCATCCGCGATCGTTCGGGCAATCTGTTCGGGACGACAAGCATGGGCGGCGCGAACAACACAGGTACGATTTATGAATGGACGCCTTGAAGGCTTTGGGCTTCGAACCGGCATGACGAGCAGCGGCGGCATTCCAGACTGTGTTGACGGCGGTCTTGATCGCTGCGGCGGCGTCTTCGAATTCGCGCCGGCCGGAACCGAGACAGTACTGTACAGCTTCGACGAAAATGACGGAGAATACGATCCGGGCCAAGGCTCCCTGACCATGGACAAGCGCGGCAATTCTAAGGCACTACATGGGAAGGCGGAGCTAGGAGCCAACCGATCCGGCACGATTTTCAGGATCAGGAACTGAGGGAAATGCTTCAGCGGGCTGTCGCTGAATTTCGGGAGAGGTAAATCCGGGCGAGATCGAACCACTCGGCCGTTATGCAAAATCTAGCTATAGACCTGCAGGAGGCCGCCTCCGTCACGGTCTTGCTCAAAAAGCTTTGGAAGTTCCGTCAAGAGGCGGGGTTATGTCTTCTCACAAGAGAATTCAACGGCGTGCGTCGTCCACGGCGGACGAACGTAAACTCAAATCGCTGGCGAGGCAGAAAACGCCCACGCGCAAGATCGCCAGAATTTTCAAGCGGACCGAAAGCGCGAGTGCGAGGGGCCGCCGCGAACGCCCCGAGTGCGCAAATCCTGTGAATGTGGCTTTACTGGAGAGTCCGATGCTGTGGATCATTCCCGCCTCCGGAAAATACGTGGCGGCCTGCGGTATCATGCTTGCAACCTTATTTGCGTCGGGGTGGGCTCAAGCCGGCGATTTTAAGGTGCTCTACACCTTCACAGGCGGAAACGATGGCTGCGAGCCGCTTGCCGGCGTAATCGCGGACAAGGATCACAACCTCTACGGCACCACATTCACCTGCGGGAGAGATATCGGGGGCACGGTCTTCAAGCTGGCGCCGGACGATACGCTGACGGTTCTGCACACGTTCAGCGATGACGGCTATTCCGTTGCGGGGCTGATGAGGGACAGCGCGGGCAATCTCTACGGGACCACTGAGATAGGGGATACGGTTTTCAAAATCGCGGCGGATGGCACGGAAACCGTGTTGCACGGTTTCAGCCGACGCGACGACGGCAATATCCCACTCGCGGGCGTCGTTCAGGACAGGAAAGGCGATCTTTTTGGCACGACTGCGGACGGCGGTTCCGCAGGCTGCGGCGTGGTGTTCAAGGTCACGCCCGAGCGCCACGAATCCGTGCTCTACGCTTTCCAATGCGGCAGCGACGGCGCGTACCCAGAAGCGAGCCTTCTTTTGAAGTCCGACGCGTTCTATGGAACCACCTATGGAGCGGGGACAGGTGATGCCGGAACGGTTTTCAAAGTCTCGCGTGATGGCAGCGAAACCGTCCTCTACGCCTTTACCGGCGGCAGCGACGGCGCCAATCCCGCCGCCGCGCTGATCGGGGATCGTGCGGGAAATCTGTACGGCACGGCATCCGGCGGCGGTACGGCGGATTGCGGGACGATCTTCAGACTCGCGCCCGATGGTACGTTCAGCCTGAGTTATTCCTTCAGTGGATCGGACGGCTGCCACCCCGAAGCTGCGCTTCTCGCCGACGCCGGCGGCAATCTGTACGGCACGACGGAGAGTGGTGGCGCGGGGAGCTACGGAACCGTGTTCAAGCTCGCGCCGGACGGCAGCGAAACGCTCCTCCATTCGTTCGGCAAAAATGACAACGCCCTGGAGCCGTACGCCACCCTCGTAGCCGACAAAAAGGGCAATCTTTATGGCACCACCAGCTTGGGAGGACCAGCCGACGCGGGGACAATCTTCAGGGTCAGGGAATGAACACGCACGCGTCGCCGCAAGATCGACGCCACGCGCTGTGAAGGCCTCGTTCACGAGCATGGTCGAGGAAACCGGCGCGGCTCGTGAGCGGAGTTCCGGCGATGAAGTTGGTAGGACGTGCGTGCCGTATGGGCGTGCCAGGCCGACCCGTCATCGATATCCGAGAGTTCCCGGAGGATCGCCACGTCCTTATCCGCGAGATTGGCGATCGTGTCCGTCAGGGCATGCTCGCTCGACCACCGGACGTTCTGAAACGGATCGATGAAGCGCGGCCGACGGCGCAGGCCTACAAGCCAGTAGCCGCCGTCGCTCGCCGGCCCAAACACCGCATCCTTCGATCCGAGCAATCGGAAGGCTGCGGCGATATCGGATACGGCAATGTCCGGAATATCGCTCCCTACAATGACGACGGGACCCGGAGGCAGTCTCCGCGCGGCGCAGGCCATGCGGTGCCCAAGATCGCCAGGGCCCTGGGGCAGTATCGGAAAACCCCGAGGCCAGGGGCCGGATCCATCGGGAGTGATCCCCAGCCATGTCAGCCAGCGCGAATCGTAGCCAATCCGGCGCAGGAGGCGCGACAGGGTAGCGCGTTGGAAGCGCACCGCCTCGACTGGTCCGATGTCACGCGCCAGCCGATGCTTTCCGGAACCGAGGCGCGGCGTTCGCGCGAAGATGACGAGGTGACGCGCGAGTTGCATTGTTAGCCATAGAGTCGCGCGATCAGCGATGGCGGCACACCGAGGAAATAAACCGACAGGCAGAACAGGTTCCGGACACTCCGCCGGCGCCATCCATGTTGACGCCAGCGCTCCGCAGAGGTTCGCGCCGCCGATTCGAGAACAATCAGCCGCTTCCGTCCGATGCGGCGGACGAGATCTACGTCTTCCATAAGGGGCCAGTCCCGGAACCCGCCAAGCGCACGATAGAATTCGCGATGCATGAGCAGTCCCTGGTCGCCATACGGCAAGCCGAGGTGGCGCACGCGCCAGGCGACGCGACGTTCCAGCCGCCGCGCGGCCACGCTCGCGTCGTCCAGAGCGAAGCGAAAGACCGCGGCGCGCCCGGCATTGCGCGGGTCTGCGGTAAAGTGCTCGACCTCCGCCTTCCATCCGGGATCCAAAACGGTATCGGCATGCAGGAACAAAAACCAGTTGGCGCGCGCGGCTGTTGCGCCGGCGATCAACTGCGTTCCCCTCCCGGCTGCGCTGCCCACCACGCCGGCGCACGCCGCTTGCGCCGTCTCGACGGTTCCGTCCGTCGAGCCGCCGTCCGCGACGATGATCGCGCTATCATTGCCGAGCGAGGCAAGGGTCGCCGGCAAGGTTTCGCACGCGTTGAGAGTCGGGATGATCACCGCGAGATTCATGATCGGCGTTTTCGCAACCATTGGATCGCGACCGGCAGCAGAGCGAGAAGGGCAAGGCCGACCCGCACGGCGATCATCTCGGGACTGAATACGGCAGTCAAAGGGGCCCCCGGCTTTGCCGTGAAGTATCGTCCGAGCCCGTCTCCCACCGACGCATACGCCAAAGTGCCGGGGATGATGCCGATCAGCGTTGCCGACGCGAACAGCCGCAGGCGCACGCCGATCAGCGCGGGCACGAGATTGACCACCCAAAAAGGGAACGCCGGCAGCAAGCGCAGGAACAGCAGATAAGCGAACGCATTCCGGTTGAATCCTTCCGTCATGCGCCGAATGAATGGGGCGGCTCGATCCCGCAATGCGTCCCCCACGACGAAGCGCGCGATAACGAAGAGCAGTACGGCGCCCGCCGTCGCGCCGACGATGGCGAGGGCGGCTCCCTTCCACAGACCGAAGACGAATCCTCCGGCGATCGTCATCACGGCACCACCCGGGACCGACAACGCCACCAGCGATGCGTAGGCAATTACGAAAGTTGCCGGCGCGAGCAACGGGTGATGCGATGCGAGCGCGCGAAGGACACGGCCATTATCTCTGAGAGTCTCCAACGTCAGATATCGTTGGAGGCCGAAGCCGAAAAACGCGGCGATCAGACCGGCAACGGCAACCGGAATCGCAATTCGCAGGACGTTCCCTGCCGTGCTCATCCGAAGAGCCCGAGCAGCCGCACCAGCAGACGCGTGCGCGGACCGAAAAGGATCGGTGCATAAAATTTTCCTGCGGCTTGTCTGTTGATTTCGCCGAGCGTCGGATAGGGCGCGATCATTTTGGCCGTCGCGGCGATCGTCAGTCCCTGCGCGATCGCGAAGCCCCAAAGCTGGATCAGTTCGCCCGCATGCGGACCGACCATCGTGGCTCCGAGGACCTTTCCCCGTCGTGCGGCGATGACTTTCAGAAAGCCGACCGCAGCATCGTCGGTCTGGGCCCGACCATTATCCGAAAAATCGGCGCGCAGTATGCGAACGCCACCGCCATGAATGTCGCGGGCGTGCGCTTCGGTGAGACCGACCTGGGCGAGCTCGGGATCGGTGAAAGTGACCCATGGGAGAACGCGGAGATCGACTCTGGCCGGCAGGTGAAACAATGCATTCCGCAGAACAATGGTGGCGTGATAGCCGGCCAGATGCGTGAATTGATAGCTACCGACCACATCGCCGGCGGCGAAAATCCGTCGATTGGTGGTGCGTAGCCGCCCATCCACCTCGACTCCTTTCTTGCCGTAGCGGACGCCTGCGGCATCGAGGCGCAAATCGTCGAGATTCGGCCGCCGACCGGTGGCGATCAGGAGATGTGATCCTTCGATCCAGCGCTCGCCGCCATTCCCGGAAAGCGCGAGTGCCACACCGCTGTTTCGCGCTTCCGCTCGCGTGATGCGCGCGCGTTCCACCAGATCGATGCCCTCGTCCTGAAAGACCCGGCGAATCGCGGCTGCTGCTTCGGGATCGTCCTTGGGCAATATCGGGCCGAGATCGAGGACCGTGACCTCGGAGCCCAACCGGCGATGGGCCTGCGCCATCTCGCAGCCGATCGGGCCGGCACCGATGATCAGCAGATGCGCCGGCAGGGAAGAGTTTTCGAACAGATTCTCGTTGGTGAAGTAAGGAAGATCGGCAATGCCGGCTATCGGAGGGACGGCCGGCCGGTTTCCCGTCGCAATCACGAAGCGCCGCGCGCGGATCTGTCTGTCGCCGGCTTCGAGCGTCCGGCGATCGAGAAAATGGGCCTGGCTCTTGATGACGGTGCAGCCGAGCGCGGTGAAATGCTCGACGGAATCGTGCGGCGCGATCTTCGCGATCGCGCCTCGCACGTAGGCATGCACCTTCCGGAACTCGAAATTGGCGGCGGAAGGCTGCGTCGTGAATCGGTTCGCCGCCTGGAGCGACTGGGCGACTTTCGCGGCGGCAATAAGTGCCTTCGAAGGAACGCAGCCGGTATTGAGACAATCGCCGCCCATGCGACCGGCTTCGACGAGCACGGTCCGCGCGCCCATTTGAGCGGCCCCGGCCGCGACGGTCAGGCCGGCAGAGCCGGCGCCGATGACACAGATGTCGCACCGCAA
The DNA here is from genome assembly GCA_036502185.1 of Rhizomicrobium sp. GTDB lineage: Bacteria > Pseudomonadota > Alphaproteobacteria > Micropepsales > Micropepsaceae > Rhizomicrobium. The sequence continues at coordinate 6,552 of DASXYZ010000085.1, read as the reverse complement.
TCGGGACCGTGAGCGGCTGCTCGCATGGATCTGCATTTTCGCCCGTCTCACCGCCCGGCGCTGCATGAAGCGCCACCGAGCACGCAGAAACTGGCGCAGTAGCGGTGATTGAGCTTCACCGGTCGTGCTGCTTCGGCGAGGGTTGATCCAAGCTCGAAGGCGGCGTCGTAGGGCAGCAGCGTGCAGGAAACGACCGACGGCTTTTCCGCGCCCTTGCGCTTCACGACCATGCGCGAGTTGGCGCACATGACGGAGTCCGGATTCTTTCCGAGGATGCTCCAGCAGTGCTCGGTGATTTCCGGCACGTCTTCATCCGGCTTCATTTCCGGGAACAGCACCAGATGCGCGGGGTCGTAGGCATCGATGTCCGCATCCAGGTCGGCGAAGAGCGCAGCGTACCCGGCTCGCAAGTCGCTCTCGCTTTCGCCCCAGGCGGTTCGTCCGGTGACCGAAAGGGAGAAACCGTGCCGCGCGAGCCAAACGAACCCGTCGAGCGTGGGTCGCCAGGAATTCGGGCCGCGCAGCCGTTCGTGACGCAGCGACTCGTAGTGATCCAACGAGACGCGCACCGACAGCAATCCGGGAAAACCGCGGTGCAGGCGCAGCAGCGGATCGCGCAGGCGCTGCATCGGCCTCATGGCGTTCGTCAGAACCAGAGTATCGAAGCCGCGCGCGAGGCAGTCTTCGAGTATTCCGAGGATCTCGGGATTCATGAACGGCTCACCGCCGGTGAAACCGATTTCGGCGGGCGCGGGATTGAAGGCCGACGCTTCATCGAGAAACTGACTAACCTCGGCGCGCGAAATATAGGCGAGGCGATCGTTTCGCGGGCTCGATTCGATGTAGCAGTTCTCGCAGGTGAGGTTGCAGAGCGTGCCGGTGTTGAACCACAGCGTCTCGAGTGCCCTCAAAGCAACGCCGGCACGACGTTCACCGCCGGCTGTGACCTCGGGATCGCTGAACTTTTCACGCGCCTCGATGGCCTGTTCGGATGTTGCCGGCCACGAAGCCGGATCAGGGGGCGCTCCGGTTTGGATACTGGTCATGGTGAATCAAACCGCGCTTGTTCATGGCTGTTCGCCCCGCGAGAGGAAAAGATATCGGACGCTTGATCGCTTGGCGACTGACAAAGCAACTTCGCGCGCGCCGCCTGCTTCGCGCAACCGCGCTTCGCGATCGAACCGGTCGAAGAGCGTCGCGCCTACCCGCCCTTCGTTCCGTGTCGCAGATGCATGATGAGCATGGTCACCACCAGCCAGGCGATGGTCTGGGCGACGAGGGCCGCCACCGAGAGTCCGAGTGCGGGCGCCGTGACGGACACGAGGCGGGCGGCGACGGGATCGATCTTCATGATGCCGGTTTCGTGCGAAATCAGCGCCGCCGTCATCGCTTCGCGCGACCAATAGGCGCCGATCAGCAGCTTCGCCACCCATTCGCCGGCGCCCGAAAGGCTCGCGACCATGCCGCTGCCGAATATGAGTTGCGGCGCCAGCGCAAGCGGCACGACGACGGCCGCCTGGTCGCGGCTGTTGCTCACCGACGAAATGATGAGGCCGATGGCGACGCCGTTCACCGCGGCGAGCGAGGCCAGCAGAAACTGCTCCCACCAGAGGCCCGGAACCTCCTGCACGAGCAGGCTTGAGACGCCCATCAGCAGCAGCACCTGGCAGACGGCGAACAGCGCCATCACCAGGAATTTGGAGAGCACGAAGGCGAGCGTCGAAAGATTGATGTCGCGCTCGCGCAGATAGATCGGCAGTTCGCCGACGATCGCCTTGGCCGCGCCCGCGCAGCCGATCCAGATGCAGGTGATGCCGAGGACCACCAGAAACGAGACTTTCGAGCTTCCCACTTCGAAGCCTTTGCCGAAATCGGCGAACGCAAAGCCGAGCAGCGCGCCCACGATCACCGACTGAAGCGCGGCCATGGCGAGCGTGCGCCGATCGCCCGCGACGAGCATGACGTTGCGGGCGGTGAGGATCGCGAACTGGCGCAGCGCATCGCGCGTCCGCGCGAGCAACGATCCGTGGCCCCGCTGCGGCGGTTCTCCGTGGTGCAGCGTCTCGCCGCGGCCCCGCCCGCGGAGGCGGAAGGCGCTTTCAAAACGTTCGTGCCAGGTTTCCGCACCATCGCGCGCAATGGTCTCGAACACCTGGCCGAGTTCGCCGATGCCGAAGAAAGCCCGCAATTGCGAGGGGCTGCCGCAGAAGGTGACGAAGCCGCCCTCGCCCATGACGATGATCGTGTCGGCGACTTCCTCGATGTTGGCGAGCGTGTGGGTGACGCAGACGATCGTCATGCCGCGGCCGACAAGCTGCTTCAGGAGCTGCATGATCTCGCGGTCGGTGGCTTCGTCGAGCCCGCTCGTCACCTCGTCGAGGAATAGTAGATTGGGCCGGCTCAGAATCTCGGTGGCGAGGCTCGCGCGTTTTCTTTCGCCGCCGCTCAAGGTGGCAATCTTCGCATCGAGCCGCTGCTCGATGCCGACGCTTCGCGCCGCGTCGGCGATGATGAGATCGCGCGCCTCGGCCGACATGTCGGCAGGCAGCCTGAGCCGCGCCGAATAGGCGAGCGCCTGCCTGAGCGTGAGAAACTCGTGCAGCGGATCGCTCTGCGGCACATAGGCGATGTCCTGCTTGAGCAGGGAAAAACATTCGTGGACGTCGAAACGGCCGAGCTTCACCGCACCGCTCGTCGGCTTTCTCCGTCCGGACATGACGTTCATCAGCGTCGTCTTGCCCGATCCGCTCGCGCCGATGACGCAGACGAGTTCGCGCGGCGGAAGCTCGAGCGTGACATTGCGCAAGAGGAAGAGCGGCGCCTTCTCCCGGATCTGCTTGCACACGGAATAGGCGCCGAGCGTTGCGCCCTGGGAGTGGCTGCGGATTTCGACGTGCGATCCGTCGTAGTAGAGAATGAAGGTCCCGATCGAGATGTGGTCGCCCGGCTCGAGCGGCGTCGCGTGCGAAATCCTTTCGCTGTTCACCCACGTGCCGTTGGTGCTGCCGAGATCCTCGATACACATCGTCCCCATCCTGAGGACGAAGCGCGCATGGCAGCGCGAAACCGTGGGGTGATCGAGGTAGAGGACCTTACGGCCGGGCTCGCCGCCTGTCGTGTCGTCGCGGCGCATCACCAGAAGATTGTGAGAAACCGGGCTACCCGCCGGAGTTGCTGCGATGCCGCCCGCGCCGCGCCTCGAACCGGAAAACGCCTGTGCCGACATCGCGAACCCGAGATCAAATCCTACTCAATTCGTAACGACGAAACCCGCCTTTCGATGGCACAGCACAATCCGCGGGGGCGAGGAAGCAAGAAAAGATTGCCGTTCCACGCCCGAATGTTACCTTCAGGGGGTGATATGGGCCGGCAAGCAGCGAAATCACGCCATATTCCGAAGAACATCCGGAATGGCCAAAAACGAACTTCAGGTCTGCGAATGACTACATTGCTGCGCAACCCGAAGCGGCCCAGGCCGCGCTGCGGGACGCGCGCCGCGCGGTTTGCAGAGGAAATCCGGCGACATCATACATATTGCAAACGCACGACAGCAGATTCGGCGAGTCTGCGCCGGGCCGGGGCTTGCGGCCGGGGGGACCGCCGCGCGATGGGACGCCGGAATCGGCGTTCGAGACCGGTAACAGAAATCGGGTGCGGCAAGCAGGCACCCGGTTCCTTCGGCGCGCCGGATATCTGCGAAGCGCGCCCCGTCGCCGGGAGCAGGTTCGATGAGCCGCGAAATATCGCCGACGCGGCGAAGTACGGGTTCCACGGCGACAAGCGGATCGTCCCGCCCGCCAGATGCGCCGTACGCTCGACCACGGCCAATCCTCTGCTCTCGCCGCGAGGCAGGCGCGGACCGGATTGAGGCTCACGTAGCGCACGCCGGCAAGCAGATGTTGCTCGTCCATCAGGACCGAGCCGAAGCGGCCCTGGAAGAGGTGTCCCGTCCAGCGGCCGCGCGCATTCACAATTCGTGTAACGACGATGGGCTTCCCGATTGCCATTGCAAAGCTCCATCCTCGCGCGGCACGACGATGAGGTGAACGTGATTCGGCATCAGGCAATAGGCCCAGACCTCCACACGAGCCTTCCGCAGCTGCTCAGAAAGGAGATCGCGGTAGATTTCCTGATCCCCCTGTTCAAAGAAGATCGCCTCGCGCCGATTGCCGCGCCGGGTGACGTGATGCGGCCAATCCCGGACCACGATGCGAGCGAGCCGTCCCATGTGCCATGCTTGCGCAGCCCGGCCGGAAACTTTTCCCGGGATGGTCTCAGCCGCGTCCCGTCTCGTACCGATCTTTCGCCATTCCGCCGACCGTCGACCGCCGACAAGCGCAAATACGTATCATGTCGCCGTATTTTTTATTTTCGATCTTTCGCCATTCCGCCGATCGCCGACAAACAGGAATATGTATCGTGTCGCCGTATTCCTGTCCGCGTCCCCGTATTCCGTCCGTATTCCGTTCGCCTTCAGTCCGCGAGGCCCATGACGAAGGCCAATGCGACATTGAGGCGCCCGAGATCACCGTCCCCGAGGCGACCTATGAGCTGCCCGATCCTCTGCCGCCTGACCGTGGCAGGTTTGTCGGCCATCACCTGGGAACGAGCCCGCAAGCCGTTTTCCTCGCTTGGATCGATCGTGATGCGAAATTCCGGGGCATCGACGATTGCGGACGTCATCTGGCAAATCACGACGGAAGCGTGCGTTTCGGGAAACGCATCCGTCTGCACAATGACAGCTGGCCGGGGTTTCCCGTAATCCCCCGTCGCCGCGACGACGACCACATCGCCGCGCTTCATTGTTTGCCTGGATCGAGGTCGAACTCCGAAACTGCTTCGATCCAGCTTAATGCCTCGTCTTCAGCGTCTTGATCGAGGCGGACGACCTGGGCCGCGACACGCTTTCGGACGGACGGCAAACGGGGATCTGGAACCGCCAGACGCAATTCGCGCAGCCCTTGCTTGCGCCGCCGCTCGCGCATCATCCTCATTCGTTCTGCCGGTGCGGGCATCTTGACCTCCTGGTAGGTCCCCACGCACTACTGTAACGCGTTACGGAGCTGGAGGCAATGATCGACGTGGAGCGCCAAAGGACAGCACGGTGTGCGGCAGTGCAGGGCCTGGCGGGCCGCGACCGACGATGATGAGCACTATGTCTACGCCATAGCCCTATGACTGCGCCCAATCAGGCGAAGATTTGCCGTCATCGAGATACCATACGAAGCAGATCATCTGAGTCGGATCGCCGCCCTCCGCTTCAAGGCGTTTGAAGTGCTCCGCAAATGACCGGCGCCCTTCAGCGACAAAATCGAATTTCGATAAGAGACGTGAGAAATCGGCGAGAGCCACGGTTGCCGTCTGATCTACGCGCTCCTGCCATGGCAACGACGTTGGCACCGACTTGTAGGTATCGACCTCAACCCAGTAGCATTCGCAGGTTCCTCCGTCCGGTAGGCGGAACTGTAACTGGCCGCCGATGCTTGCCAAATTGGCTTGGCGTGCTGCTTCGATAACCTTCGGAATGTCCTCAATCGGCCAAGCATATTCGTTGCCGCGAAGCGACGCACGCTGAAGGAGATCATGCGGCAAGCGCAATTCGGTCGGCCTCATGCCTTGGGTCATTCCCGCAGACGCATCGCTTCTTTCTGAGTACGTCTCGCTGTGAAGCCGTCCTCAGTTTCTGTGAAATCTGTGAACCGGAATTCCGACAGACCAGCGCGGACCTCCGCGGTAACGCGCGCTTCCATTACCGCAATCTCCGTGTAGGCCGCGGTCGACGAGTGGGGGCCGTGGTGGAGGAATTCCGGGACAGCATACATAAAACGCCCGAAATGCCGCCTCGGCGCGTTTTGGCGACAGAGTGTTGCATTTTTCCGTTCCTTCCGCCAGGCGCCAATCTTCCGCACCCGTCTCATTTCCAGGCTTGTCGCGGTGAAGCCTGTGCTCGACCGGGTCGGCGATTTCGCGAGATTGCTCGCGCCCGACGCGACGGACGAACAACGCTTCGTCCGGGTTCGGGACTCCGAACGCATCGGCCGGCCACTGGCGACGGCGGAGTTCGTCGCCGGCCTCGAACGCCTGCTCGGGCGGACCATCGCCCGGCGCGCACCCGGACGAAAGCCAAAGCCGGACTTGGCGCAGCAACAGGAACTTCTGTAGTATGTATCATGTCGCGGGATTTTCCTTGCCGCGCCGACGCGCGGCAGCTGGTTGACCGGCTCAGGCCCGGCCATGGTGAGAATGTGGGTGAGTCTAGCGCCGATACGCGATCGAGCGCCGCGATGTTTTGATTGATCCCGATCGAGCCGAATCCGCTCTAGAGCGTTTTCGGACTGGAACTACCCACAGCCTGTCATTCCCGCGGAAGCGGGAAGCCAGAGCGCAGGCTTATCCGGAGAGAATTGCGTCCTGGGTTCCTGTACCCGTGACGACGATCTTGTCGCTGTTAAGCTGACGGGATTGGGTCATCTGTCGGGAGCACCATGGGTTCCTGTGCCATTGAGCACCCAAGCGGGACATGTGCCCCGGCAGATTGGCTGCGACGGACGT
>DASXYZ010000084.1:0-8495 GCA_036502185.1 Rhizomicrobium sp. | reverse complement strand
CGTCGCAGCCAATCTGCCGGGGCACATGTCCCGCTTGGGTGCTCAATGGCACAGGAACCCATGGTGCTCCCGACAGATGACCCAATCCCGTCAGCTTAACAGCGACAAGATCGTCGTCACGGGTACAGGAACCCAGAGCGCTGCGGGCGGCGAATGAGTCCGCTTCGGACGATTCCTTCCAAACGCGCGAATTTTCGTCGGTGCCGAGATTCTGGGTTCCCGCTTTCGCGGGAATGACACTGTCTTTTTGGAGAGAAAAAAAGGATGACAGCCTTACGCCAGCTGAGCGACGGCGCGGGCGATACGGGTCATTTCGTAGAGGCGATTGACGGGCCGATTTTCGAGCGAACCGGCATAGAGGCGCGCATAGCCACGCAGCGTCAACGCCTCGTGGAATCGCTCGAATTTTTCCGATCCGCCGGGCAATTCGTAGATGTACACGGGCTTTCCGCTCGCGCAGGCTTCGGTGATCATGTTGACCGAATCGGAAGTTGCGAGCAGCACATCGGCGAGACCGAGAATTCCGAAATAGGGATTGTCGCCCGAACCGTCCCACACAAAACCCGGCGTGCCGGCGAGCGCCTCGCGAAGCATCGCGACGTTCGCCTCGCCCGTGCGTCGCGAGGGCGTGACGAGCAGGCTTGCGCCCGCGCGCGCCGCTTGCGCGACCAGTTCGGAGGCGAGCGCACGCGCCTCGTCTGCGCCGAACCGGTACACGCTATTGGCACCGCCGATCAGCACGCCAATCAACGGCCGCGGCAACTCCGCAACGCGTGGGGCGAGCCGCTGCGCTTCCTCGGCGAGCCGCTCGGGCGTCGCGCGGTGCAGCGCCCCGATCGTCTGGATTACGTATGCGCCCCAGAGATCGTCATGCATCGGGGCGATGACGAGATCGAAATAGCGAGGTGATATTCCGGGATTCTGGATTTGCACCCGGCGGGTGTGCGGACTGCGCTGACGGATATAAAGCGACGCCGGGACACTTTGCCGGCCCGTAGCGATCAGAAGATCGGGCCATGGCGGTCCGAGGGGCTCCCCCTGGAACGCGTGTTGCAGTCCCACGCGCAGGTACGGCGAAAGATCCCGCCAGGGATTGCGCAGCGCGACGCGGTGAATTGCGGGCGCGAGTTCCAGCACCTCGGCGAGTCCGAGGCACTGGCTTTCCATGCCGGATTTCCCGTCAGTGACGATCCAGCAGGACGAGAACGGCGCGGCCACGTTCAGAAGCCGAACATGTGGTCCAGGCTGAAACTGCCTTCGCCGCCTTCGACTCCGTGATAGCCGAACAACCGGCAGCTTTCGTCGCGCACGATGATGTAAGGATTCGGACCGGCGCGCGCGAGCAGTGCCTCGTTGAACACGTCCTGTACGCACAGGAGCCGTGAGCCAGAGGCGGGAATGCGCAGTTCCGCGCGTCCGATGTCTTCACCGTGGCCGTTCCGCAGAAAGAGCGCGGTTTGCGATTGCGAATGCCAGGCCAGCGATACCGGGTAGATCAGATGGCAAAAAGTGCGCCAGGGTTGCGGTGCAATGCGCAGGAAAAGGCGTGTCGAAAGTCCAGGGGGCGGACCGGAGTAGGATTGCGGCTCACCCCGCCAGACGAACGCGCTGTTGAACATGTGCGAGCCGAAACTTGTTTCGGCCGCGTGGCCGCTGGCGCGATCGCGATAACGGAACAGCGCGTGCAGCCAGCCGTCCGCCTCGGTTCCGGTCTCGAAATCGTAGACCAGTTCCACATGCCCGAAAGGGGTTCTCAGCCTGCCTTGCGCCAGCGTAGAAACCTCGAGCGACGTTCTGTGGTCGCGCGGCAAGAGGCCGAAGCGATGCTCCGCCACAAGGCCGCCTTCGGAACCGTAGACGAGCGCCTTGATCGGCAGATTTCGCTGCGCGCTCGACATCGGCGTGGGGAGCAATTCCGTCGCGTATCTGTCGGGCGGCAGGAGCGGTGCCGGCAGGATATGTCCCTTGCCCATATAGGAGTCAAGCCGCGCAAGTCCGGGATCGGGTACGAGATCGGTGCGCTCGACATTGGGGTGGGCGATCCGCGAACGCCCGCTGTTTGTAATTACCTCGTAGCGCGGGCGCACGAAATGCTTGCCGGCATGGATCTCGATCTGGTCCGGCCATGCAAGATCCGGGAGTACGTCGCGCATGTGCACGGCCCGCGTGGCGAACGGCGCGATCCCGTCCGGCAGGGTGGATGCTTTCGCAGATCCCATCCGCGATAAACCAATCTCGTGCGGCGGGATCGGCGCTGGATGGCTGTTCTGGACCCACAGCACGACGTCTTCGCCTGTCGCTGGTGCCGGCAGGCCCGCGTAAAGGTCCGCGGGCCAGGAGTTGGCGTCATGCGTGGCCGAAAGAACGCTGCCATCGTCACCGTAGGTGTCGAGCGCGTATTTCACGATGTCGTGCCCCGCCACACCGGTGGCATGTATCAACAGCTGACCGGTGAACGCCGGCAGATCGAAGCGGGCACGCAACTCGCGGCTGTCGATGACGAGCGAGGATTCCGGTGCGCCGCAGCTTTCCGTCCACGTTGCGAGTGTCTGGCCATCGGCGCCGAAGAGGCGACACCAGAGGTTCACCGTTTTTGCGCCGTAGCGCGCCCAGTAATTGGTCGTGATAAGCCGGGTGTGATTGCCGCCTTCGTCGCGGAAGAACACGAAATTCGTCGCAAAATTGAGCGGGGACAGATACCGCGCACGGTCGGTCTGAAGTTCGGAGGGCAGTTTGAGCGACTCGAGCGTGAAAATCTCCGTACCGGCGGGGATCAGATGCCGAAGGGGCGCGAGCTTTCGCTCGGCATCGAAACTCGCCACCAGAAGTGCACCCGTCCGCGCATGCGGAATTTCGGTAATCGGTTGCGCGGCGACACCGCGGAAGCGGAGCTCCAGATGCTGCAGATTCTGCACGAAGTAAGCGGCGAGATGCAGATCGCCCAGCGGGTAGATGGTATCGAACGCCTCGACGATGCCTTCGGGATCGTAAACGGACGCAGGCCCACTCGCCGCGAGCTTCGCGATCAGCGCATGGGCCGCCGGTGCCGCCAACGGATGCGTGAGCGCCTTGTAGAGCGCACTGCCTCCGCGGTCGTTTCGAAATGTTTCAATGCGCAGCGGCATGGGACTTATCGGAACTGCCGAAGAGGCGTTTGAAATATGCGCTGACGCGATGGCGCGTCTGCTCGCGTGCCACGACGCGCTCATCCGTCACCCAGTTTACCTGAATGACGCGCCGCTCGCCGTGGAAGGGTGCGAAACCATGCCAGGCATTCGATGCGTTGCGGAAGAGCACGAGCGTGCTTTCTTCGGCCGGCACTTCTGCCACGTAATCGTCGAGATCGGTCGCAGAGCGCAGGAGCCTCAGTCGCGCGGCGGCGCATTCCCACGGACGGTTGGTATAAAGAAGCATGGTGACGAGTTTCGTCGTGCTGTCGGTGTGGATGTATCCGTCGCGCGCGGTGCACTGGCCGCGCACCGTCACCATCGTGGGACGACCGTCGAGATCGATGCCGAGCTTCTGCCCGATGAGTGCACACATTCGCGGCGCGGTCAGTTCCCGGATCAGTTCGGCGAAGGCTGGCCCGCAGGAGAGCGCGGGAAGAGGAAAACTTCCTGAGCGTTTTATGCGCGGATAATCCGTCTCGATCGTGTCTCGGAATTCCTTGCGGACGAAGCCCGGCACGATCGCATAGGCGAAGGGCGCCCGCGCGATCTCCGCCGCGTCCAGCCGTTCCAGATCCAGCATGCGCCCGTCTTCCGACCCTGTTCCGATACGTTACCTCTCCCCCGGGGCGGCGACACCTAACAGGGCGGCGGCCGAAAAGGTAGGGTTTTTTCGCCAGCAACCGGCGCGGGACGTGCCTGCCGAATGCGGTCCGCGACGAAGAAAGGCGCGTAGAGGAGTATCAGAAAGAGAATTCCGAGTCCCAGCAGTTCGAAATCGTAAACGGGCCAGGGCCCCATCAGATCAAGCAGCGACGGCTTGAGGGGCTTTGCGCTCAGGTAACCAAAATTTGTGTGGAACAGCGCGTTCACCGCGAGCGCCGCGACGAAATAGAACAGCGACCAGGCGATGACGCGCGGGAGCGAGGCGGGAACGGGACGCCATCCGCAGGCCACCATCAGATAGAGTGCGGCCGCGATGGCGCCGTCGTGAAAGGCGAAAAACACAACGAAGCGGATATCGGGAAATCCGTAGTACAGATCCGGTGTCAGGAGCGCCTGCAGCGTGCCCGAAAGCGCCCAGAAATAGGTAAGTTCATAGCTCTGTTGGGTCGGGCGGATGAGCGCGACGATTCCGGCAATGGCCGCCCAGTCGCACAACTGCATGGGCAGGATGGTCGAAGCGGAAATCCAGCCGCGCGACCAGATGAGCCAGTACCAGAGGATCCACGTCGCGACCAGTTCGGCGGCCAGCGCAAGGGCGAGCGCGCGCGCAACGCGCCTGCTCGCGCCGGCTCTCGCGACGAGCCCCAGCGCGACCGGCACCACGAACGCGAGTGCAATGGCCGCAAGATGATCCGGGCCGAACGGGACGAAAGGTTTTCCCATGCGCCGACTGTAAGGCGATCCGCCGGATTGGCGAAACCGGCGAGCCATTGCGGAAAGTGCTATTGACTCGACCAATTCACTGGTTGTTTGCGTGTGCTGAACCTGACGGGAAGTGCCGCCACCAAAGTTCACCGGCGGGGGGTGAGTGGCACGCCTTCCAAAAAACTGTCATCGCGGCGAAAGCCGGGACCCAGCAGCACCGGCGGTGAAGTCGGCCATACCGTGCCAACTCGTGAAAGGTCAGCGATATGGGTCCCGGCTTTCGCCGGGATGACAATCTTTTTTTCACCGCCGTTTCAGAATTCCGTCGCTGAGGGCTCAGACGCTTGCGTGCATACCATTTCGAAAACTTGATCCTCGTGCTCGCAGACCGAAATGCCCCCTTGGACGCGAACACGCCGACGACGGATGCCCGGAGCTCCACCCTCCCCTTGAGGGAGGGTCGAAATTTGCGCAGCAAATTTCGGGGAGGCTTCAATACGGTTTATCCCCGACGGCCTGACTATGCGGAGAGATCACCCCCTCCCCGAAAACCGTTCGCGCTGAAGAGCGCCAACGATTTTCGACCCGCCCTCAAAGGGGAGGGTTGGTCGGTGGCAGCATCCGCCGATTTGCACGAATTTCGACCATCTCCTCGCGGATGCCCGGAGCTCCACCCTCCCCTTGAGGGAGGGTCGAAATTTGCGCAGCAAATTTCGGGGAGGGGTAATGCGTCAACATGGTTTATCCCCGACGGCCTGACTCTGCGGAGAGATCACCCCTCCCCGAAAATCGTTCGCGCTGAAGAGCGCCAACGATTTTCGACCCTCCCTCAAGGGGAGGGTTGGTCGGTGGCAGCATCCGCCGATTTGCACGAATTTCGACCATTGCCTCGCGGAAACGCGGCCCGGATGGGCTCGTTCTGCTACCCCCGGGAGAGCCTGCCGGGCCGCGTACAGGTGCGGATGCGCGCAAGCGAAGCACGGAAACGGACGTCATTCTCTCCACCGAGGAGGATTTCGAACTGGGTCAGGCCTTCGCGGATGTGTTCGTGCGCGCGGGCGTGCGGCTCATGGGATTTCTCGCCGGCTGCATCCTGGTTGCCGGCCTCTGGGTTCTCTGGGCCGCTCTTTAGCCACGCCCCACATCTTCGCAGCGGCCGCCGCGCATGCTAGGAAGCAGCCCTTCGCGGGCGTAGTTCAGTGGTAGAACGACAGCTTCCCAAGCTGTATGTCGAGGGTTCGATTCCCTTCGCCCGCTCCAAGGTTCTCGGGTCCGCTGCGTCACCCATGTCTCGGGCCGCACAGTGTTTCATCCGCATAGCGCCACATTGAAAATTGTTTGATCTAGGGGTGCGCTGTTCGTGTGTTCTACGGACGCTCCCACTCGAATGCATGCACGCCCGTGACCGTAAGATTGGTCGGCGCGACGATCCTTTTGCTTTTTCTAGGCGTCATCTCGGGGTGCATGCCAGGGCCGCGAGTGCGTGGCGCAATATCGGGCCGAAAGCAACAAGTAAGTTATTTCTATGCCGTCCATCCGGACTGCACCTCTGCAGGTATCCCAGTGACAGTCGTGAACAGGCGTCCTGAACACGGGAACGTAACGATAGCAAAAGACGAGGAATTTCCGGATTTCCAAGCTAACAATCCGAATCACGTATGCAACATTCGGAAAGTTCCTGCTGTTCTGGTCTTCTACACGTCAGCAAAGAACTTCACAGGGCCCGACGAATTCGAAATCACAACGGTCTTTCCTAATGGCGGCACACGGAGCGACACGCTACGGGTGAATGTCATCGCCGCGTCTCGATAGCTTCTAGTTCAATACTTCTCAGCGTCTGAATCGCGTTTATTCGATTTGCTAGGCACGGAAATGCCAGCAAGTCGCGCATCAGGCAGAGGTCCCGGGAGGTCAATGAGGCCAGTCATGCCTACGAGAAGCGCATTTCCGGCGCTGGTACAAAAATTTCCTATTCTATTACCGGAATCAGAGTTGAGTGATACAGCGGTCGTCCCTATGGTTCGACAAGCTCACCGTGAGGGAAAGGAAATGACCTGTTCCTGAGTCCGTCGAAGGATGAGCCCGAGTCACACAATGACGCTACCCGGTATTAGCCGCTATTCGAAATTTGAACACTCACGCTACCATTCGGTTAGCCGACAGCCGTCCAGCGGTTCAGCAGTTCAGTGGTTTACCGCCGAGCCCATTTGACAAGTACATGCGTTCCCACGCTGTATGTGGATGGTTCGGTTCCCTTCGCCCGCTCCAGACACAAAACCGGGTCGCGCCTGAAACTCATGACGAGCACGGGCTGGGAAGGATGGAGGCGGCCGACAGCCGTCGCGCTCCACGTTCGAACTTACCGATAGCACCAGCGTTGGGCACAGCGCCAGCGCGAATGCCAGTAGCGGTCGTGCCGATGGTAATTATAATATCTACCATGCCAGCGGTAGCGCCAACAGCGATGGTGCCAGTCGCACCAACGGCCGGGACGCGGAACATCGATTGCGACACCGACCTCCACAACCGACGCCGGTGCCGCCGAGCCAGCTGCTTCGTTTTCATGCCATTCCATGCGTGCGCAGAACCTTCAGCGACTCAATCGCGATTCGGGCGGTGACGGTGCCACTCTGTTTACGAAGGGCGGATTCTGCAGTACGGCCGGCTCACAGAGTACGATCCGCTCATTCCTCCGGGTCGCTCTCCGTCAACATCACATCGTGGCCCCACAGCCGTTCGATGTGCGCGCAGACGTGGTCGCGCATGCTTTCGTGCAAGGGTACGCCGCGATGCATCCTGTGCGTGAGGTGCAGCGTGCGGTCGCCCTTGAGGTCGGCCGCCATCACCTGGATGTTGGCATCGCACACACCCACGTCGTATTGCCGCGCAAGCGCGGAGCGGATACGGCGGTAGCCCGTCTCGTCGTGAATGGCCGCCACTTTCAGCACCGGTTCGCCGGCCCGGTCGTGCAACTGGAACAGGCGCAGGTCGCGCATCACGCGCGGGCTGAGGAACTGCTCGATGAAACTTTCGTCTCGGTAGTTGGCCCAGGCGTCCTTGAGCGCGCCCATCCAGTCGCCGCTTCCGGCGATCGCCGGAAACCAGTCGCGGTCTTCCTCCGTCGGCTCTTCGCAAATGCGCCGGATATCGGCCATCATGGTAAAGCCGAGCGCATAAGGATTGATCCCGGAAAAGCGCGGGTCATCAAAATCCGGCTGGAACACAACACTCGTGTGACTGTGGAGGAACTCGAGAAGCGAGCCCTCGCCGATCAGGCCCTTGTCGTAGAGCATGTTCATGATTGTGTGATGCACGAACGTGGCGCAGCCCTCGTTCATGACCTTGGTCTGCCGCTGCGGATAGTAATACTGGGCGAGGTTGCGGACGATGCGCAGCAGCTCGCGCTGCCAGTGCCGCAGGACGGGTGAATGCTTCTCGATGAAATAGAGCAGATTCTCCTCGGGCAGCTTGATTTCGCCATCGAATTCGTCTTCCGGATCCGGAATGGACGGCGCTGCCGGCGGATCGATACCCGCCGGCAGCGTACGCCATAGTTCGTTGCGCGAGGCTTCCTCGTATTCCATTCGCCGGCGCCGTTTTTCGGAACTGCGCTCCCGCGACGGCTTGGGTGGACGGCGATAGCGGAACACGCCCTGCTCCATCAGTGAATGGGCGGAATCGAGGATCGCCTCCACGTCGTCACGGCCATAGCGGTCTTCGCAGGCGGCGATGTAGCGCTTGGCAAAGGCGAGGTAATCGAGAATTCCTTCCGCATTCGTCCACTGCCGAAAGAGATAATTGTTCTTGAAGAAATGGTTGTGACCGAAAGCGGCGTGCGCGATGACGAGCGCCTGCATGGTCATCGTGTTGTCTTCCAGGAGATACGAGATGCAGGGGCTCGAATTGATCACGATCTCATAGGCAAGCCCTGACCAGCCGCCTCGATAGAGCTGCTCT
>DASXYZ010000083.1:0-6477 GCA_036502185.1 Rhizomicrobium sp. | reverse complement strand
GGCGCAATCATTTGCTTCGCGTCGCGCCCTTGATCTCGAACACCACGCCGCTGCCGTTGGAGCCCTTGTGGCCGGCGCCGCCGTAATAGGCGGAACCGAAGAGATTGCCTTTCTTGTCCATGAGCAATTCCGACACCGGCGTCTCGCCGTCCTTGCCGCGAAAGGCGTGCAGCAGGTTAAAGCCACCATCTGGCGTCATTCGGAACACGGTCCCGAAATTCCGGCGTCCGCCTGCCGAAGCGGTGCCATAGATATTTCCGTCGCGGCCCTGGATCAGACTTGCCGCCGGCGCACTGCCGTCCGTGTTTCCGGCGAAAGCATGAAGCACAGTCTCCGCCCCGTCGGCTGCCAGCTTAAAAATGACGCCGCAACCGCCATCGCAATTGGTGCTGCCGCCGCCATATTCGGTCGTGCCGTAAAGATTGCCCGCCGGATCCAGCAGCAAGCCCGCCGCAGGATTGGCGCCGTCGCTGCCGCCGGCAAATGAATGTAGCACAGTCAGCGTTCCATCCGGCGCAAGCCTGTATGCCGTCCCGAAACCGTTGGCGCCGCCGCCCGATGTGGTGCCGTAGAGGTTGCCGGATGTGTCGGAAATGACCGACGCCAGCGCATAAAAGCCCTCGCCGGCCGAAAAGGCATGGAGCACGGACTCGCTTCCATCCGGGGCCAATTTGAAGATGACACCGCAGCCCGTCTGTAGGCAGGTGAAGTCTCCGCCGGCAACCGTTACGCCATACAGATTGCCCTGGCCGTCGCTGACGAGGTCGCCAATGGGCTGATAGCCGTCGCTGCTCCCCTGAAAGGAATAGAGCACCGACTCGGTGCCATCGGGCGCGAGCCTCACAACCGCGCCATACCCGTTTGCCCCGCCGATTGTCGCCGTTGCATAGAAATTGCCAGCCGCGTCCGGCAGCAGCCTGCCGCGCGGAAGGCCGCCATCGGGCGTGCTGGTGAAGTTATAAAGCTTGTTCTCGCTCCCGTCGGGTAGGATTTGAAAGATCGTACCCTTGTCACTTGTGCCGCCATAGGCGGTGACGCCGAAAAGATTGCCCGCCTTGTCGCGAACCAGGCCGCCCTGGGGATCCAACCCATCGCTTCCGTTGTCCAGGAAGGCGTAGAGCACCTTGAATTTCCCGGCCTGTGCGCCGCTCAAAGGGATAGCCAGGGACACCGCCGCAGCCGCGCTCAGCATCACGGTTTTGAACAGCCTGCTCGTCATGGCAACCTCCTTCGATGGCGTAGCAGAGCGCGGACTTGCGCGGTGCCTGCTGTCGATTTGCCGTGGCGTCGCGACTTGCGCATGACGCAATCGCGTCATGCGTCGAACGAATTTCCACGCGGAGATTGCGGGGGCGACGCAATAGTTTCAGTCGGAAGTGGAAGGATGGCGCTGTCCAGCCGCCGCACGGGTGTGTTGTTCAATTCTGTAGTTTATCCCTGGCATGGGCTTGATCCGGCGCCCGCCGATGCGGGACAATCGCAATATTGTCGTCGCGATCCGGCCTTAGC
The DNA here is from genome assembly GCA_036502185.1 of Rhizomicrobium sp. Lineage (GTDB taxonomy): Bacteria > Pseudomonadota > Alphaproteobacteria > Micropepsales > Micropepsaceae > Rhizomicrobium. Next base: position 4,968 of record DASXYZ010000083.1, on the reverse strand, counting down.
CGTCGCAGACGTGAAACCATCATTCAGGTCACACATGAAGCTGATCTTTTCGAAAGTTTTCACGGCCCGCTCAACACGCCGGGTGGATGACCGTCCCGGCAATCCCGTTGTCGTGGAGGTGTTCGAGAACGAAGGACAGCGCTGGATCAAGGCGCTCCGTCTTGCGCCGATGCTTGGAATTTCGACTTACGCCATCCGCAACGCCTTGAAGGACAGGCCGGAGCTGCATGCCGCAGCTCACAACCAGCTGGCGAGCCTGGAAGGCGAGAGCGGCGGCCCGGTTCGCATGCTGACGATCGAAGGCGCACGCCGTCTGGCAGAAAGCATTCCCAAGAAAAGACGATTCGCCGTGAGGAAATTTCTGGACGAGACGGAGCGGTACACCGGCGCCTGATGGGAAACCGCGGGCATTGCGGTCGCGGTTGAAATGGGCGGGCGCCGAATCTGTTCCGTTCATTTTGGCGCGCCGGTCGATGACCGAAAACAACCGCGCCCATGACGGGCTGTTGTGGCCAGACCGAAAAGACCTGCCGCCGAAAGCAACAATTTCACTGTCGTTCGTTTCATGTCGTTTCTCCCGAACGACCTTATCCCATTTCTGGCGTCGCTGCTGGAAGGGATTTGAATGACCCCTCCCGGCAGCCGTTGAAATCTATTCAAGAAATAAACTCCAGCAGATCGGCGTTGATCATATCCGCCTGCCGAACTGGCTATCCTGACATATGACGGCTGCGCGCAATCAACCATGCACGGGCTGACCGATGCGGTTGCCACAAATCGCGCGCGCCAGCACATCGGCGTCAACGCGCCGATGCTCCGGGTGAGTCACTGGGCACCGAATGCAGGTACTGTTTCCATCGACCGCGTATTCGATACACGCACGGCACTCGCGCATCGGATCGTTGCCCTCATCGTTCCGGGAAGCTGGAAGGGCGAGCCCGATGCCGGGACAAATAAACAGCTTGGCTGCTGGCTCGCGGAACGTCATCTCGCAGGCGCCACGCTTTGTTCCGTGTGCGGCGGCATTGATGCATCTGTTAGCCACGTTCATCATAACGGGGGGACTATTGATATTAAGCACTGAGCGTTACCGAAATACCGGCCGATGACAGTCGGTTGACGATAACCTGGAGCGTGCCGGCGCCAGTCTCGCAAGCGCAAGGAATATCGAACCCCGCATTGGTGGTACCATGCGCCCGCCGGTGAGGTATTCGTTTGAAGAAATGGATAGACTATTTCCTCTTCGGGATTTGCAACGAGGTCGCCACTGCCTCGCGTGCCGGGTCAGTTCTTCGTGAGTTCGAAAACCGTGCCGTTTTTCGAACTGCCGCCGGCCGCTGTCGTGCCGTAAAGATTGCCTTGCGCATCCGCAATTAGGGCGCCTTCCGGGCCCTGTCCGTCGGTTCCGCCGGCGAATGCATGGAGCACTGTCTCCTCCCCGTTCGGCGTTACTTCGAAGACTGTGCCGCAGCCATGCGGACAGTTGCCTCCGCCGCCCCAGATCGTCGTACCGTAGAGATTGCCTTGCGAATCTGCGAGCAGGCCCGCGGCGGGAAAGACACCATCGTTCCCGCGCCCGAACGTATGGAGCACGATTTCCTTGCCTGCCGGGTCCAGTTTGAAGACTGTCCCGCAACCACCACCGCCGCAACTCCTGCCGGCTCCATACTCGGTCGTGCCGTAGAAATTACCTGCCGCGTCCGCGATCACGCCGACTGGGTCGGTTCCCTTTTTTGCGCGTGCGAAATCATGAAATACCGTTTCGCTCCCCTGCGGCGTTACTTTGAACACCGTGTTGCAGCTGACGGCGCAGCCGCCCTGCACGTAACCGGTCCCGTAAAGATCGCCCTCTGCATCGGCGATCAGCCCCGAGTCAGGGTCTCCGCCGTCTGCTCCGCCGGTGAAGGAATAGAGCACCGTCTCTGCACCCTTGGGGCTAACCTGGAAGACTTCGCCAAAAACCGAAGGGCCCCCACCCAGCGCCGTGCCATAGAAATTCCCTTGTGCATCGGCGAGCAGGCCGTTGACGGGATTGCTGCCGTCTCCGAACCCCGCAAAGGCATAGAGCACCGTTTCATGGCCTTGCGGGGTCACCTCGAAGATCGTACCGCAGCCCACTTCGCAGCCATCGATGCCGCCATAACCGGCTGTTCCGTAGAGATTGCCCTGCGCATCCATGATCAAAGGGCCGTCCGGTCCGGCGCCGTCGCCGCCACTCCTGAAGGCGTACAGCACTGTCTCTTGTCCCTTGGGCGTCAGTTTGAAAACGGTGCCGCAGCCAAACCCATTGCAGCCGCTCCCGCCGCCCGAAAAGGTCGCGCCGTAGAGATCGCCCTGTACATCCGCGACCAGCGCGCTGCCGGGACCGGTACCGTCGCTTCCGCCTTTGAACGAATAGAGAATCTTTTCCTTATACCGCGCTTCGCCCGAAGCGACGCCACTCACGAGGAATGCCGCGCACAAGCCCGTGACACATGTTCTGCCGAGAAGCCCAACCATCAGAAGTCTCCCGCTTTCGACCCACGCCACACCGGGCAACCTTACATCCGCCTGTTCGGGTTGTCTCCAAAGGGCCTGGTTCGGCGCCCGTTATTCTGTTCGGCAGCACTACCGGGAAGCACGCAGGCTGGCGCGCGAACGCGAAGTAATCAGGCCGGAAGACTCTCTCATTGACGGCCCCGAACGGGATTTCCACGGACGCATTTATTCATTACATCGGCGCGCATTCGAAAAGGAGCTCTCTTCATGGACATCTCCAAAATTCCCGTAGGACCCAATCCGCCGCGCGATGTTCATGTCACTGTCGAGGTGCCGCTGGGCGGGGTGCCGGTCAAATATGAGATGGACAAGCCGTCGGGGTGCTGTTTGTCGACCGTTTAAACGGCTCATCATGGAAAGCATCGCGCACGCTGCGAAGGGGTAGGGCAGCAAGCCCAGCCGCTGCGCGCTTCGGAGCGCCCGTGTCGGCTTCGCGCTGTCGGCAAACGAACACAGGGGCGCATTGCCCGATTTTGCCGCGCGGGATCGGGCGGCCGTCAACTATTTGTTCGCGAGCGGATGCGCGGTCAGGAAGCGCGATATTGCGAGGCTGGTGGTAGCGACGGAAATATCCGTGAGAATCACATTGTTCACTTTCACCAGCATGCCGAGCACCCGTCCATGTCCATCATAGATCGGGCTTCCGCCAGCCCAGGCGCTGGCGGGCCGGTCGATGACCATTTGCATCGCGTTGGGCTGTGCCGGGCGGTAGCCGCCAATATGGCCGCGTGTCGCGATCGGCTCGTTATCGAATAGTATGAATCCCGAGGCGCCGATGGAGCTGCCTGGGTCGGGCTGTCGATCGTCTACCGCGACCGGCTCGGGCGCGAAACGGCCGCCATTGACCGCGGCGAGATCGCCAACCGTGCGGCAACGCGCGACATCGATGCTCAGGTCGAGGATGCAGTCGTTGAGTGCCACGGGAAAACTCTGCGAACTGAAATTGCCGGCAGCATCGACGGGACCTGCGAACCAAACCATGATGGTGCATCCGGCGAACGCGCCTTGCGGGAGAAAATTGGCGATTACGCTTGCGGCCGTCACGAAATCGCCGCGCCGCGTCAGGAAGAATGCCGTGCCCGCGACAAGAGGCTGAAGCTGTGGGGAGGCGATGCCCAAGGGCGCGCCGCCGGATTGCCGCTGCGGCGGAATTTGCTGCTGCGGCATGGGTTGCAACTGGGGCTGCATCTCGCGCAGGCACATCACCGGCGCAATTGAACGCTGAATCGATCCGGCCGCGGCGATGAAATCGCCGTCGCGGTCGGCTTGCGACCATGCGGCGCCGGGAGAGCCCGCAAGCTGAAGAGCGGTCAGGGCCGCAGCAATCGGAATTCGCATCCCGCGATCCTCAATCCCCGCGGAAGCATGCAGCGGCGGCGCGTTTCCGGCAATGGGCGGCGGCTGCGAAACGTTCCGTTTCGGCAAGTCATCATCACGGGTTGATGGCGGCGCGCGGGGGGGGGCCGCGCTTTGTTTCACTTGCAAATTCCGATCAAATCTGCTGCGGATGTTGGTAGTGTCCGGCGCTCCGCGAGGAATGGCCGGGCGTTTTGTTCCTGTCGTTCGAGGTGGTGTTCGCGGTGCGGACTCACACGCCGTTCCGGGCGGCCAATTCGCTGATAATCGCTGTTAATTTCGCTGTTATGTCGCTGCGCCGAAGCGGTCGCGGTAGCGGGAATCCATTCCGGCGACCGACATATAGATGAACACGTCGGTCGTGCCGAACTGGCGATCGATCACCGCGCCGTCGCCGATCTGTGCGCCGGCACGCAGATAGCCCTTGATCAGCGGCGGGAGTGCGCGGCGCGCTTCGCGGACATCGATCGCCTCTTTCGGCATCCGGTTCATCGGTACGTAAAGATCGGGATGCGCCTGGACGCGCGTCGCCTCCGGCATCGAATGGTAGTGATAAAGATAGGACAGCGGCAGCGCCACGACATCGGCGTCCGTACCTTGCAGCGAGGCGCAGCCGATCATGGTGTCGATCGAAAAGCGCGCGACGCACACCATCACCCCGCGCCACAGGAGCTGCATGGTGATCGGCTTGGCGCGGTAGGCCCTGAGCACACAGGAGCGCCCCAGTTCCAGCACACGGCCGCCGATGACGTCCGAAGCGAGGAGGCGGGAGATGTTGTATTCGCCCGAGGTGTAAAAGGCCCCGGCGCGGCACGCATCCGCTTCCCGCATCAGCCGGTAGGTCCCGACCACAAGCGGCTGGCCCTCATCGTCCATGGTGGCGCGGTCGACCACCAGGACGTGATCGCAATATTCGTCGAAACGGTCGAAGTCGCGGCGATATTCCCGCATGGCGGGGCTCGGGATCGCCGACATCTCTTCGTAGAAGACCTCATAGCGAAGGCGCTGCGCCGCCTCTACCTCCGGCTCGGTCTCAGCCAGACGAACCTCGAGCGCCCCGGCAGCTGCCAGAAC
>DASXYZ010000082.1:0-94598 GCA_036502185.1 Rhizomicrobium sp. | reverse complement strand
GCCGCTACATGTCGCTGGAAACCATCGCGCCATTGAGCGATGATCCCATCGTCAGGCTGCCGGCAGTGGCCTGACAATCCGGCCAAACCTGCCGGAGATCACGAGCCACGCGCTCCTACACCACTTCCGGGGACACGATCGTGTGATTGCAGGGACATACGTTGATTCAAATTTTATAGTTCACGGATTTGTTCGGAATACTGAGGGAAGAATAAAGACGTTCGAGGTCTTGGGAGCGGCGGATACCTTCGTAAATGACATCAATAAATCAGACGAGATTGCGGGTGCCTACGTCGACGCACAGTTCGTCCAACACGGTTTCCTTCGTACATCCGATGGAACCCTTACTACATTTGACGCCCTCGGAGCAGGAACGGGGAGTGGCGAGGGCACGTGGGGGCGAAGTATCAATCAGGAAGGCCAGATCGCGGGATATTACACCGACGCCGAGAATGTCACTCATGGGTTCGTTCGCGCTTTGGACGGTACGATAGTTGAATTTGATGCGCCGGGAGCAGGTACTCAGCTGGGCCAAGGCACGGTACCCGAAGATGTAAACGGGAAAGGCGAGATTGCAGGATATTACATTGACGAGAACGGAGTTTGGCACGGATTCTTGCGTTGGCCCGACGGCACGATAAGGAAGTTTGAATTTCCCGGTAAACGTGGTGTCAACACGGCCCCCTCGTGCATAAACGATGGCGGCCAGATCGCTGGCTACTATGAATGGGAACACCAATATGACCACCCGCACACCCGTGGATTTCTGCGAATCCCGTAAGCCGCTAACACGAGAGGTGCTGCTATTTTTCGGGCGCGGAACCTTGCGCTGGCGTGGATGAGGGGTAAGTCCGATCAATACCGGTACTGATCCGTCTTGAACGGGCCGTTCTGGGAAATGCCGACATAGGCGGACTGCTTGTCGGAGAGCTTCGTCAGCTTCACGCCGATCTTGTCGAGATGGAGCCGCGCGACCTTTTCGTCGAGGTACCTCGGCAGCGTGTAGACCTTCTTCTCGTACTTCCCCGGATTGGCGAACAGCTCGATCTGCGCCAGCGTCTGGTTGGTAAAGGAGGAGCTCATCACGAAGGAGGGATGGCCCATTGCGTTGCCGAGATTCACCAGGCGCCCTTCCGACAGCAGGATGATGCGCTTGCCGTCGGAGAATTCGATCTCGTCCACCTGCGGCTTCACATTGTGCCATCTGAAGTTCTTGAGTGCCGCGACCTGGATCTCGGAATCGAAATGGCCGATGTTGCAGACGATCGCGCGGTCCTTCATCGCGCGCATGTGGTCGATGGTAATGACATCGATGTTGCCGGTCGCGGTGACGAAGATGTCGGCGCGCGGCGCTGCATCGTCCATGGTGACGACTTCGTAGCCTTCCATCGCGGCCTGCAGCGCGCAGATGGGATCGATTTCGGCGACCATCACGCGGCAGCCGGCATTGCGCAGCGATGCGGCCGAGCCCTTGCCTACATCGCCGAAGCCCGCAACCATCGCGACCTTGCCCGCCATCATCACGTCCGTGCCGCGCCGGATACCGTCGACGAGACTCTCGCGGCAGCCATAGAGATTGTCGAATTTCGACTTGGTGACGCTGTCGTTGACGTTGATGGCGGGGAAGAGCAGGCGCCCCTCCTTCTCCATCTGATAGAGACGATGGACTCCGGTGGTGGTTTCTTCGGTGACGCCGCGGATGTTCTCCGCGAGTTTGGTGTACCAGCCGGGCTTGTGCCGGAGATGGCGCGCGATCGCGGCGAACAGCACCTCTTCTTCCTCGTTCTGCGCCTTGTCGAGGAACGCCGCGTCGCCGCTTTGCGCGCGCGCGCCGAGATGCACGAGGAGGGTGGCATCGCCGCCATCGTCGAGAATCATGTTGGGCGTGCCGCCATCGGCCCATTCGAAGATGCGATGCGTGTAGTCCCAGTAGTCTTCGAGGCTCTCGCCCTTGATCGCGAACACGGGCGTGCCGCCCGCGGCAATCGCGGCTGCGGCGTGATCCTGCGTCGAATAGATGTTGCAGGACGCCCAGCGCACCTCCGCGCCGAGTTCCTTGAGCGTCTCGATCAGCACCGCGGTCTGGATGGTCATGTGCAACGAGCCCGCGATCCGCGCGCCCCTGAGCGGCCGGGAGTCGCGGAATTCCGCCCGCGTCGCCATCAGTCCCGGCATTTCGACTTCGGCGATATCGATTTCCTTGCGGCCCCATTCGGCGAGATTGATGTCCTTGACGGCAAAATCCTGGGCCATGCGAGAACTCCGGGTGGGCGGAGCGGCTATAACAGGCTCGCAACGGCCGGGCAAGGAAGATATAAAGAAATGTGCATATCGTTATCTGATTTGGTACGCCGGGCGCGCCCGAACGGGGCAGGGGCCGGATGACAAATCGCGATCCATCGGAGCCGCGCGACGCCCTTTTCCTCTGCGTCCGCGTGCCGAAAAGCGGCAGCGAAAGCCTCAGGAGCGGCCTCGCCCGGACCTTCGCCGAGCGGCGGATATTCTATCTGCCGGACACGCTCGATCTGGACGGCCAGGTGTCACGGCTGCAGCGCCTGCGTTTCCATCGCTCACGGTTCCAAAATCTCTTCCGCCACTACCGCAGTTTCGATATCCGCAACGCTTTCCGCCGCATCGAGCGCGAAGGCATGGCGGGCGATCTCGTCATGGGCGGACATATCGACTTCCGTACCGCCACGGCGAACATCGCGCGGTCATTGCGGATCATCGCGCTTCTGCGCCACCCGCTCACACGCGCCCGCTCCGAATACGATTACCTCCGGCGGGGATATTTGCGGAAGCCGCGGCTCAACCGCTTTGACGCGAGCGTGCTGCACAAGGCGGCGGGGCGCTACGCTTTCGACTCCTATCTCGATTATCTGTTCGCGCACCGCGCCATCTATGGCGACGTGGCCTGCCGATATCTTGGGTGGAGTGGTCGCGAGGACCTCGCGCAATACTTCGCTGCCAACGTGTTCCATTGCGGTGTATTAGAACGGAGTCGCGAATTCGAGACGGACCTTTCCGAAAAGCTCGGCCGGCCGTTCTCGCTGCCGCACGAAAACCGGGTGGATGTCGAACGCCCCGCGCTCACGCGTTCCCAGCGCGCGAAACTTGAAGCAATCTATCCGCACGATTTCCAATTGTACGAACAGGTAAGCACGTGTGGCGAGTTTTCCTCCCCCAGCATGGGGGAGGTGTCGAGCGGAGCGCAGCGAAGCGAGACGGAGGGGGAAGTCGGTTGAACATCGCTGCCCCCCCCCCCGGCGCGCTGGCGCGCGCCACCGCCCCCATGCTGGCGGAGAAAAAATCTTGCGCTTCACCCGCGCGGTTTGCGGAATTTGAGGATGAACTGGTCGGTGTGGCCGCGGATCGACGGGTCGAACACCTTGAGGGTGTGGGTGTCGGCGGGATTGCGCAGAACGTTGCTTTCTCCGACCAGTTTGAATCCGGCCGCTTCCACTTCCTTCTTCACCGCCGCTTCGTCGATCCGGTGCAGCGTTTCGGTGTCGCGCAGGCCTGAACCCGGCGCCGCGGCGTGGTCGAGCACGATATAAGTGCCGCCGGGTTTGAGCGAGTCATAGATCGCCTTGTTTACCGCGGGGACGTCCGCAGGTCCGAAGAAACTGTCGTGCAGATCGTGATAGTTCTGTGAGGTCCACACGATGTCGAGTTTTTCCGGCGTGACGAATTTTGCAACCGGCGCGTGAATCACCGCAACGTTTGAATAATGCGGACTGGCGGCGATAGCCGGAACGGGCGACGGCTTTTTCCTGTGCGCATCGATGTCGGAGGGGAGGTAGGCGTACACGTAACCTTTTGGACCGACCGCGACACTGAACAGGCGGGTGAAATATCCGCCGCCCGGAATGAGGTCGGCCACGCGATCGCCAGGTTTTACCCCGGCAAAGGCGAGGCATTCGCCAGGTTTGCGCGCCGCGTCACGCGCCCGGTCGGCCTGCGGGCGCGCGGGATCGGCCACCGCGGCGGCGATGTTCGCCGGAATCCTGTCCCTGGCGGCGAAAGCAGGCGCGATAATGAAGGCAGCGGCCACCGCAGCCCAGGCCAGTTTCGGGTTCATCACGCTTCTCCCTCTTCGCAAGCCGTCGCCCAGTTCAGCGCCTCCACTTAAACATTTGCAAGTGACGTTCCGGCAAGGCAGGGTTGCCGCAGGCCCGGAACCCGGGAGCAACGGACGGGTTTCCGGATTTGCGAAACTGTGGTATCCGGCGAAACCGGTTTTTTGCAGGAGAGCGACATGAAGTGGACGACACCCAAAGTCGTCGAAATCTGCGTCGGCATGGAAATCAACTGCTACGCCTGCGCCGAAATCTGATTCATCGAATTTGCGCGTGCCGGGGACGCCGTGCCAAAAGCGCGGCGTCCTCTGCATTTCTGATCGTCCGCAATGCTTCATGTGCTGGTCTTGGGCTCCGCTGCAGGCGGAGGCTTTCCGCAGTGGAACGGCAATGACGCGGCCGCGCGTCGCGCGCGTGCGGGCGACCCGCGCCTTCCGCCGCGCGCCCAGTCCTCGCTCGCAGTCAGCGCCGACGGGAAGCGATGGGTTCTCCTGAACGCCTCGCCGGACCTGCGTCAACAGATCGGCGAGCGCCGCCAGCTCCAGCCCGGACCGGATGACCCCAAACGCGCAAGCCCGATTGCGGCTGTCGTGCTCACCAATGCCGATGTGGATCACGTCGCGGGACTGCTCACGCTGCGCGAAAATCACGCCTTCGTGATCTATGCCCACCGGCGTGTGATCGAGGTGCTGGGGGAGAACCGGATTTTCGACGTGCTGTCGCGCGAGCGCGTTTGCCGGCGGAACCTGCCCGTTGGGGAGAAGACGGAGCTGCGCGACGCCGCGGGCCAAAGTTTGGACATTTGGCTCGAGCCCTTCGCGGTCCCAGGCAAGGCGCCCCTGTGGCGCGAGGATCGCTCGCTGCCATCATGGGGTACGCAGGAGGGCGACGCTGTCGGGTTGGCGCTCGGCAGCGGCGGCGGCGTGATTTCGCTGTACTACGTCCCAGGCTGCGCGGCGTTGGGCGAGGATCTCGCGCGAAGACTTGAGGGTGCGCCCGTTGTCCTGTTCGACGGCACGCTGTGGCGCGACGATGAAATGATTGTTCAGGGCGTGGGCGCGAAAACCGGCCGTCGCATGGGGCATATGAGCTGTGCAGGCGAAGACGGCAGCATGGCGGCGTTCGAAAAATTGGGTGTCAGGCGCAAGGTCTACGTACATATCAACAACACAAATCCGGTTCTCGATCCGGATTCGCCCGAACGCGCGGAAGCGGAGTCGCGCGGTTGGGAAATTGCCTGGGACGGCATGGAGATTTTGTTATGAATGCTGCGCTTGTGCCGGCCGCGTTCGAATCCGCGCTTCGGCAGGTCGGAGCCGCGCGCTATCACGATAAGCACCCGTTCCATACCCTGATGCACGAAGGGCGGCTCGATCGGGGCCAGCTTCAGGCGTGGGTGCTGAATCGGTTCTATTATCAGAAATCGATTCCGCTGAAGGACGCGAGTCTCGTCGCGCACACGGAGGATATCGATCTCAGGCGAGAATGGATCGGCCGCATCCGCGATCACGACGGTGACAAACCGGGAGAGGGCGGAATCGAACGCTGGCTCAGGCTCGCCGAAGGTGTCGGTCTCGATCGCGATTATGTCGCAAGCTGCGAAGGCGTGCTGCCGGGCACGCGTTTCGCCTGCGATGCCTATGTCCGCTTTGTGCGCGAGAAAAGCGTGCTCGAGGCTGTGGCCTCATCGCTGACCGAGCTGTTCGCGCCCGGCCTGCACAGGACGCGGATCGACGCGCTGCTCGCGCATTATCCGTTCGCCAACGAATCCACGCTGGCCTATTTCCGCACGCGCCTCGTCGAAGCGCCGAAAGATGTGGCATTCGGTCTCGATTATGTGCTTCGCCACGCGCGCACGCACGAGGAACAGATGAACTGCGTCGCGGCGCTGCGCTTCAAGACCGATGTGCTCTGGGCGCAACTCGATGCGCTGCACCACGCTTACGTGGTGCCCCGGCTTATACCGCCAGGCGCATTCGTTCCGGAAAAGCGCGCATGAGCGGCCGTTCCGAAATCGGTTCCGCGTCGAAGCCGAGGCTCGCGCCGCATCGGCGGCTGCACTTCGACAAGGCGCGTGCCGGCTGGACGATCCAGGCGCCCGAGCGCGTGTTTCTGCTTGACGAACCGGGACACGCGATTGTCTCGCGCTGCACCGGCGAGAACACGCTCGCAGATATCGTCGATCAACTCTGCGCGGCCTACCCCGACGCGCCGCGCGATGCGATTTTCACCGACGTGGCCGCGCTGGTGCGCGACTTTGCGCAAAAGGGCGTGATGTCGCTGTGAACGCGCCCGCGCCTCCGATGGCCATTCTGGCGGAGCTGACTCACCGCTGTCCTCTGCAATGCCCCTACTGCTCCAATCCGCGCGATCTCGAGCGTGCCTCCGGCGAGCTTCGCACCGAAGATTGGCTGCGCGTGCTCGCCGAAGCCGCCGAACTCGGCTGCATGCAGGTACATTTCTCGGGCGGCGAGCCGACGGCGCGGCGCGATCTCGAAGACCTTGTCCGCGGCGCAACGGGTTGCGGGCTTTACACCAATCTCATTACCTCCGGCGTTCTGCTCGACGCACAGCGCATCGCCCGGCTCGCCAGTGCGGGTCTCGAACATGTGCAACTGAGTTTCCAGGATTCGGAGGCCGGCGGCGCGGATCGGATCGCGGGCTTTGCCGGACATGCGAAGAAGCTCGAAGTGGCCGCCTGCGTTCGGGAGGCGGGACTTCCGCTAACGGTCAATTTTGTCGTGCATCGGCAGAATCTCGCCAGGCTCGAATCGATGATCGAGCTTGCGGTTTTATTGGGTGCGCAGCGTACTGAAATCGCGCATGTGCAGTATTACGGCTGGGCGCTGGAAAACCGTGGAGCACTCATGCCCTCGCGCGAACAGCTCGACACGGCAACGGCAACGGTCGAGCGAGCGCGCGCGCGGCTCGCAGGCATCATGATGATCGATTACGTCGTGCCCGATTATTATGCGCGTCGCCCGAAAGCCTGCATGGGTGGATGGGGCCGGCGGTTTCTGAACGTCACTCCATCGGGCAAGGTTCTGCCCTGTCATGCGGCCGAGTCGATCGCGGGCCTGGTGTTCGAGAACGTGAGAGAGAAATCGCTGGCGGAGATCTGGTGCAACTCCCAGGCGTTCAACCGTTTCCGCGGCACCGGCTGGATGCCCGAGCCCTGCCGCTCCTGTGAACGCGCGGAAATCGATTGGGGCGGCTGCCGCTGTCAGGCATTTGCGCTCACGGGCGATGCCGCGCGCACCGATCCCGTCTGTGCACTCGCGCCCGATCACGCACGCGTGATCGCCATCGCCGAACAGGAATCGCGCGAGGCGCCGAAGCCGTTCGTTTATCGCAACTTCGCGATGGTGCCCTGACGCTCATTCATCCCTTTGGCGGTTGCTCAGGGGAGGGTGACGGAGCCGGAACAGGCGGGATGGCAGGCGCGGAACCCGGCGGGACCTGCGCGGGAGGCGCCGAAGCGGGGGCGGCCGGCTGCGCAAGGATCAGCGGCTGGCCGTTCTCGGTCGTCTTCTGCGTGGCCTCGTCAGGATTTTCCATCCATCCGCCGCCCAGCGCCTGATAAAGGCCGACTTCGGCCTGCAGACGCGACAGCTTCACGAGGATCAGCTGGTTCTCCGCGACAAACAGCGTCTGCTGTGCCTGCAACACCGTGAGCAGGGCAACGATGCCTTCGCGATATTGCAGTTCCGAAATCCGGAACGCGTTGGCGGACGCCGCAACCTCTTTTTCCAACGCGGCCTGCTCATCGCCGAAATTCGCCACCTGCCCGAGCGAATCCTCCACGCTCTGGAAGGCTGTCATCACCGTCTTGCGATAGGTGGAGACCAATCCCAGCTGCTGTGCCTTGGCGAGATCGCTTTTGCTGATCAGCAGACCGCCGTCGAACACCGTCTGCAGCGCACTGGCGCCGATCGACCATTCGAAGCTCGAGGCGCGGAACAGGGTTTGAATTGCGGTGCTGCCGAGTCCGCCATCTCCGGTCAACGAGAGCTGCGGAAAGAAGGCGGCGCGCGCGGCATCGACGTTCGCATGAGCACTGGCGAGATTGGCTTCGGCCTGTGCAACGTCCGGCCTGCGTTCGAGAAGCGCGGACGGCAGGCCGGGCGCCACGACGGGATATTTGACGGCGTTCAGATTTTGCGCAGTGACGGCGAAACCCTCGGGCGGCCTTCCGAGCAGGATCGCCAGCGCAAACACCGCCTCGCGCTCCTGTTCGCGCAAGGGCGGAAGGGCCGCGATCTGTCCTTCGACGGTGGCTTCCTGCTGCGACAGATCGAGCTGGGAAGAGACGCCATTTGTCACCTGCGCCCGCGTGATCGTGAGAATGCGGTCGGCCGCCTGGATGTTCTGCTCGATCGTCGCGATTTCCTCGCGCAGCGCCAGGATGTCGAGGTAGGTGTCGGCGACGGTGGCGGTTGTCGTCAGCGCCACTTCCTGCTGCGCAAACTGCGAAGATTTCAGCGCCTCCTGCGCGGCTCGCAGATTGTCCTGTGCCAACCCCCAGATGTCGGGGATCCAGGTGCCGTTGAGGGTGAGACCGAACTGGCTGGTTGTCGAGGCGGGGCTGGTGAACGTTGTGGTGCCCTTGCCGTTGGTATTGGGGATGGTGATTGTACCGCCGCCGGGCGTGCGGCTTCGCGCAGCAGTCCCATCCAGATCGAAAGTCGGAAACAATGCGGCGCGCGCAATATCGCGGTTCGCCGTGGCCTGCAGCACATTGGCCATCGCGACCGCGATGTCGAGATTGTTGGTCTGGGCGGTCGTAACGAGTCCGCTGAGTTCATCGCTGCCGAACGCCTTCCACCAGTCGGCGCTCGGCCAGATCGATGCGCCGGGTGCCACCGGCCCGGAGAAACTCGAAGGTACGTCCTGCGGCTTGAGCGCCTGAGGAACCGGCGTCGAGCAGCCGGCCACAACGCCGGCAACCGCCGCGAGGGCGAAAGTCCGAACTTTGGATTGCATGAAAAGTCCCGCTCTTGGGGGCCCGTGCCGCCAGCCTCTCCCCTTCATAGCTTGTGCGGATCACAACACAAGCCAAGGTGCACAGACCGGCTATACGCAGGCGAGATGGCTCGCCGAATACCGCGCCCCCGCCTCCATTCTATCCGGCGCGGCGCACGTGATGGAGAAATTGGCGGCCGGACGCGCTTCCCGGTTCGGGGTCAGGGAAGCGGCCCGGCCGCCTGCGCGGCCACACCCCGTTTGGAGCGCCGACCAAGGTGCGATCGCGACCGCATGGGCCGCCGCGACTATGCGCGGCGTGCCGCAATCCGATGGAGTCGTTCTGATTTAGGGACGGATCTGGTAAGACGAAGACGGCGGAAGCCGGTCGTCGGCGTGTCCGTCGAGGCACTCGCAGCGAAACCATCTGGCATCTCCCGCCGTTACGCGGGTCAAACAGTTAGCTACGCCTCCGAGTGGCGCAACAACGGATTTGTATCAATCTGTCGCGTCACGGGCCCTGATCGGCGTGGTGCACCACGCGGAAGCGGGCGAGCTGTTCGGTTGCAAGCGTAAAATCGGGCTGGATTTCCGCCGCCTTTCTGTAGTCGTCGTAAGCCGCGCGGATATTTCCGAGCGCTTCGTCCACGATGGCGCGGTCGTAATAGGCGATCTGCACGCGGTTGGCCCCGAGCGAAATGCCTTTGTCGAGATCGGCAAGCGCATCGTCGTAGCGCTTCAGCACAAGCAACGCGGCGCCGCGATCGACATAGGCTTCGCCAAGCCCGGGATTGAGCGCGATACCGCGGTCGTAATCGGAAAGGGCGCCCTCGGTCTCATTCCTGCGTCCCCGCAGAATGCCGCGATTGACGAATGTTGCGGCGCGGTCCTTTATCGAAAGCGGTGTTTGATCGAGCGCGAAGTCGCAGGCCGAAATTCCATCGGTTGTGTTGCCCCCGAACTCCGCAAATTCGTAGCAGCTGTGAGCAACTCCGTTGCCGAGAACCGAAACCGCGGCATGGCCCGGAGCAGCAGCGAATGCGACCGCCGCGAACGTGAACGCGGACATCCATAAGAATCGCATCGTGCCCTCCATCCGAAGATCGTGCGATTGTCGCACCCGGGATTCACTTGGTCCACGCGTAGATGCCTGTCCGCGGCCAACAGGGGGGAGCGCAATTTCCTTGCGGGTTACGGGCGAAGTGCCTGATGCGGATTGTGTTTTTGTGCCCCGAACTCCAGCGCGATGGCGCTGCTCTGGGCTTCAATTCCGCGTGAGGCTTCGCAGGGCCACCATCCACAGTTCCCCAACGGTCCCGCCTCTTGCCAGCGCGTTGCGCGAAGCCGATACCTCACCGTCGCATTCAAGGATATGCCATCCGTGAACACGCGTGTGCTTCCCGACGGTTTTCTCGCCCGATCGCTGGAACGCATCCAGCCTGCGCAGACGATCGCAGTGACGCAGAAGGCGCGCGATCTGAAGGCGCGGGGGCGCGACGTGATCGCGCTCGGCGCCGGCGAGCCCGATTTCGACACACCCGAGAACATCAAGGAGGCCGCAATCGCCGCGATACGACGCGGCGAAACGAAATACACGGCCGTCGAAGGCATCCCCGAATTGCGCTGCGCCATCGCAGAAAAGTTCCGGCGCGAAAACGATCTTGTGTACACGCCCGCGCAATGTTTCGCGGCGCCGGGCGGAAAGAGCGTCATCTACCATGCGCTCATGGCAACTCTTAATCCCGGCGACGAAGTAATCATCGCTGCGCCTTACTGGGTCAGTTATCCCGACATCGTGCTGTTGGCCGACGCAAGGCCGATCATTGTCCGGACGCGCATGGGAAACGGGTTCCGCCTGACGCCGGAGGATCTCGAAAAAGCGATTACGCCCCGGACGAAGTGGTTGATTTTCAATCAGCCCTGCAATCCTTCGGGTGCCTGTTACACACGCGAACAGCTCAAAACCCTCACCGACGTTCTGGTTGGTCATCCCCAAGTCTGGATACTCGCAGACGATATGTACGAACACCTCGTCTACGACGGATTCGGATTTGCGACCGTGGCGCAGGCGGAGCCGCGTCTCTACGAACGCACGCTCACGATGAACGGCGTGTCCAAAGCCTATGCCATGACCGGCTGGCGCATCGGCTATTGCGGCGGCCCCGAGCCGCTCATCCGCGCCATGGCCAAGCTGCAATCCCAGACCGTTTCCAATCCGGCATCCATCTCGCAGTGGGCGAGCGTCGAGGCGCTGACCGGTCCCCAGGATTTCATCCCCGAGTTCCGCCGCGCTTTCGAGGAACGCCGGGATCTCGTCGTGGCGATGCTCAACCAGGCACGCGGCATCGAATGTCCGAGGCCCGAAGGAGCGTTCTACGTCTTTGCATCCATCCGCGGATTGATCGGAACGACAGCTCCGGCCGGCCGGCGCATCGCGACCGACGAGGACTTCGTGACGGAACTCCTCGAAACCGAAGGGGTCGCGGTGGTGCATGGCGCCGCGTTCGGGCTTTCGCCCTTTTTCCGCATCTCCTATGCCGCCTCGAACGCTTCCCTCGAAGAGGCGTGCCGTCGCATCCAGAGATTTTGCGCGAACCTGCGCTGATCGGCGAGCCCCTTGCCAGCGCCCCTATGAGGCGCGAGCATCCGGCCTTGGGGGTGCGTGAAGCAGATCCCGGCCGCGGACCTTTGCTCGCCGCCTCCAGGCACGGAATTTCGTGACGCGAGGAGGCGATATGTCCAGAAAGAATGGAGGCAGTGGGCCACGCGCAGTGGCCCTGGTAGGACCTTACGGCAGCGGGAAGACCACGCTGCTCGAGAGCATTCTTGCGATCACCGGCGCAGTCCAGCGCAAGGGTTCGGTCGCACAGCGCAACAGTGTGGGCGACTTTTCGCCCGAAGCGCGCGCTCGGCAGATGAGTGTGGAGGTCAATTGTGCTACCACCAAATACCTCGACGAGAGCTTCGTGTTCCTCGATTGCCCGGGCTCGATCGAATTCCTGCAGGACACGCTGAACGTTCTGCCGGGGATCGATGCCGCGATCGTGGTGTGCGAGCCGGACGCCGCGAAGGTGCAGATGCTCAAGCCCTTCCTGAAGCGCCTGGCGGATCTCTCCATTCCGCATTTTCTGTTCGTCAACAAGGTCGACAAAGCGTCGGGGAGTCTGCGCGAACTGCTCGCCAGCCTCCAGGAAGCCAGCGACAAGCCGCTGCTTCTTCGTCAGATCCCGATCTGGGAGGGTGGCATTGTCACCGGGTTCGTCGATCTCGCGCTCGAACGCGCCTATGTCTATCGCGAGCATGACGAGTCGAAAATCGTCGAACTCAGCGGCGACATGAAAGAAGAGGAAAAGCAGGCCCGGTTCTCGATGCTGGAGAAGCTCGCCGATTACGACGAGCACCTGATGGAGGAACTTCTTTCCGATGTCGAGCCGCCGCGCGACGAAATTTTCGGTGATCTGTCCAAGGAACTGGCCGATGGCCTTGTGGTGCCCGCTCTTTTGGGTTCGGCGGAAAAGGACAATGGCATTCGACGCCTGCTCAAGGCCCTGCGTCACGAAGTTCCGGATACCGCCGCTGCCGCGGCACGGCTGGGGGTCAAGGCGGGCGGCGAAGCCGTCGTTCAGATCCTCAAGACCTACAATGGCGCGCACGGCAAACTCAGCCTTGCGCGCATTCTCGCCGGAACGCTGAAGGACGGCGCTGTGCTGCACACAAGCGACGGGCGTGACGCGCGCGTCGCCGGGCTTTTCGCCCTCAAGGGGGAAGCGCAAACGAAGCTTGTCGAAGCGAGGGCTGGCGATACCGTCGCGGTTGCGCGGCTGGAGGGGATCGCGACGGGCGAGATCTTGTCGACTTCGAAGTCTGCGCTTCCCAAAGTCGAGATCGAAGCGTTGGAACCCGTGTACGGCCTCGCCATCGAAGCCACGGACCGCAAGGATGAAGTCAAGCTTACTGCCGCAATCCACAAGGTGCAGGAGGAGGACCCATCGCTGCATTTCCGGCAGAACGCCGAGCTTCAGGAAATGTCACTCGCGGGTCAAGGCGAAATTCATCTCAAGGTGGCCGTGGAGAAGCTTGCGAGCAAATACGGGCTCAAGATCACCACCCATCAGCCGAAAATTCCCTACAAGGAGACAATCCGCAAACCCGGCCGGCAGCACGGGCGGCACAAGCGGCAATCCGGCGGTCACGGACAGTTCGGTGATGTCCATATCGACATCAAGCCGCTGCCCCGCGGTACCGGTTTCGTCTTCGAGGATCAGATCAAGGGCGGCGTGGTGCCGCGGCAGTTCATTCCTTCGGTCGAAAAAGGTGTGATCGATTACCTGAAGCAAGGGCCGCTCGGGTTTCCGGTGGTCGATGTTGGCGTGGCGCTGGTAGACGGCTCCTACCACACGGTGGATTCATCGGATGCCGCTTTCCAGACGGCTGCGCGGATCGCCATGACCGAAGGCATGCCGAATTGCGCGCCGGTGCTGCTCGAACCGATCATGCGGGTGAAGGTTCATGTTCCCAACGATGCGACGTCCAAAGCCAATCAGGTGGTGAGCGGCCGGCGCGGACAGTTGATGGGCTACGACGCGCGACCGGGCTGGAAGGGCTGGGACACCGTCGAAGCGCAGATGCCGCTCTCCGAACTGCACAACCTCATCATCGATCTGCGGTCCCTGACTCAGGGAGTCGGCACTTTCGAGACGGAGTTCGACCATCTGGCCGAGCTCACCGGAAAGCTCGCCGATCAGGTCGTGGCTTCGCACAAGGCGGCCGCCTGAAAAAAGAGCCGGGGCGATCTCTCGCCCCGGCTTGCATCATGGAATGAGCTCCCGCTCGAAGGGTATTGAACGGGAGCTGGCGAAGACCAGTCGCTTCGCCTCGCGGCCGCCACCGCCACGGGGGAATGGGGCAACGGCTTGGCCAAGCGAATGTGCCGCAAAATCGTTTCAATAGGATTGAAGCGCGCCCGAAAAAACGCCGGATGTGAGTAACCGACGCAGCTCTTCGCGTCAGAATTTCCAGTCCTTCGCCTCCCGGACGACAAAATCAAATCCCCGGAGGGCGGCGACGCGCTTGGATTGCCGCAGGGCATCGCAATAGACGGACTCTTCCTGTGAACGGGGCGTATCGGCAAGCATGTGGTCTCGAACAGGCTCCAGCCACTACGCTGTCAAACTAATTCGACACACAGGGCGGATCGCTACTGAAAGAGGCGACATATTTTTGCAGCGGAGTCTGGAAGCCAACCGCACGTCTTCTCTTATCAGCGTTCGCAGGATCTTCCATTGGCGCGAGAACCCACCTAGGATTTTCACAGTTCATCTGGGTGCCATAGCGTTGAAGTTTGCCGTCTCGTAGTGCCAGCCGGTCATATAACAATGCATACTCTGGTCCATTAACTTCTTGACGTGGGAGTAATGAGGTCATATATCTCAATATTCTCTGTTGAAACTTGATATCGTTGCTCGCGTGCTGGACAATGTAGAATGCGGCGTCCGTTGCATCCTTGCCATATACGCTTTCGCTGAACCATCCTGTCGGTGGCAACATGCTCTTCAGCACTTTTTGATTTTCGAGATCGTGACGACGGGTCTCATCCCAAACCGAGTTGTAAGCCGAGTTCTGCTCTTCTGTCGGGAGTTTCGACAAAATCAACGTGATGCCAAGCCTTTCGGCTCGCTTGATCTATAGCTTCAAGGCGGAGGAGGCGTTCAGACGCGGTGACAGCAGGTGCTAACTTAGCCTGCTCCCGCTCGACTGTAGTGTATGCAGTAAAAACAGGCGCTATCAACGCCTCTGCTGTCGGCGACAAATCGTGCTTCTTGGTAGCGGCGCATGCCGCGAGCACAACAGCTATAGACGTAATCAACAATAGTTTGTGGCCCCCGCGCGACCAACATGAAAAGCAATCGCACGTACGTTCATCCGTTTCGGACATTTTATATCAGCTCGACCGTTCCATGCGCGATATCGTACGAGTTCTACTGCAGCATCGCTTCTTCGATATTAGAGCGGATTCCGGTCACATTGACGCACGAGACACCCTCCTCCGCCTCGCTTCGCTCGGCACGCAACCTGTCCAGTGCCGACGTACGCTGCGAACAAGTCAGGGCGCCGCTTGACCATGTTGACCGCGACAATTGAGCCCCAGGAATGCCCCAGCACGATGATCTTCTTTTTGTGATACATCCGGCAGAGGTATTGGGCGACCTCGATCCCATTGGAGACGATCTGCTTGAGATTGACGTTCGATGTTTTGGTCTTATAGCGGACCGTAGGTGCATCCTGCGCCACGTTGGTCCCACTGCACGACAGTGAACTCCTTCTCCCGTGGCTTATAGTTCGAAGCTTGAGGCCATTGCACTTCGCCAGGTCCACCATGCAGAACGAGAATGATGGGATTGCCGCGATCATCGCCTGTGACGCCAATCCACTGCTCGATTCGGCCAATCTTGACAAACCCGGACTGACGCACAGGCTCAGCTCTTGCCGAAGTCACGGCTCCCAGCGACCCAATGCAGCAATCAAGGCGAGTGCCAAGCTGCATTGGACATTCGACGAAAGCTCGGGGCGGGACGTTGTTTTTACTGGACGTCGCTCATGGAGCAGTGACAGCTTCAGCACGGACTCTACAGTTGGGGTGCGGCCGCCAACCTTACGGAGCGCTTCCCTGGCGCCAAGGCGATCAATGGCACGCCGATCAGGACCAGGATGGCAGCCATGCCGTACAGCTCCGGGCGACCCGCTGCGTCACTGTAGGACTGAATCAACATGACGCCCGCATGTGCGAAGCTGGACCACGCCGCGAACAAGATCAGGCTGCGATGCTCCGAAGGATTCCGTGCCGCGATCAGCAGGAATACCCCGAGCGTGACATACAGGCTGAGGAACATCGGCACGATATCGTTGGAATGTTGCCAGACCCAAAGTGACATCACGAGCTGATAGACGCCCGCCAGAAAAAACAGGCCGCTCACGACCATCACAACTTTCAGCGGAAACGCCGGATTTCCACTCGCAAAAAACTTCACCAAAGTCGGGTCCTCCACCAGATGCCTTTCCAATGCGTCAGTATTTCCAGTCCTTCGCCTCGCGGACGAGGAAATCGCGGAAGGCGGCGACGCGTTTGGATTGCCGCAGGGCATCGCAATAGACGAGGTGAACGTCGAACGTCGGCCCCTCGATCTCCGGAAGGAGCCGCACCAGACCCTTGCGATCTGCGGCGATGTAATCGGGAAGTGCTGCGGTCCCCATGCCCGCCTCCGTCGCCTGCAGGATTCCCGACATGTTGTTGATGCGCAGGACACGGCCGCGGCTGTCGGGTTCGATGCGGATCGCCTGATTGGCGAGCCAGTTGACCTCGCGGATTTCCGGTGCCGCCGTTTCGCCATAGACGATGAGCCGGTGGCCCCCAAGATCCTCGAAACTGTCGGGCTTGCCGAAACGAGCCAGATAGGCCGGCGATGCGTAGATGTGATAATGCACCGTGAACAGTTTGCGCTGGATGAGATCGGCCTGGACCGGCGCGCGCATTCTGAGCGCAATGTCGGCTTCACGCTGGGCAAGATCGAGTTCGCGATCGTCGAACACGAGGTGGAGCTGGAGTTCCGGGTAGTCGCGCAGGAACGCGTCGAGCCGCGGTAGCAGCCAGAAAGTCCCGAGGCCGTGGCTCGTAGTGAGTTTCAGCGAGCCGCGCGGCGCGGCCTGTGCGTTCTTCAGGGCTTCCTCGGCCTGACCCAGACGCGTCAGCACGTCGGAGACTGCGCCGTACAGCAGTTCGCCCTCGTCGGTCAGCGTCAGGCCCCGCGCGTGCCGCTGAAAAAGCGGTGTGGCGATCTCCTCTTCCAGCGCACTGACCTGTCTGCTCACGGCAGACTGGCTGAGCGTCAGCATCTGGCCGGCGTGCGTGAAACTTCCCGCCGAGGCGACGGCGTGGAAAATGCGAAGCTTGTCCCAGTCCATTGCCGCTCCTTTTCCCTAATGCCCGCCTGCAAGGAACCGCTCGGCTTCCAGCGCCGCCATGCAGCCCATGCCCGCGGCTGTTACTGCCTGGCGAAAGACCCTGTCCTTCACGTCGCCCGCCGCGAACGCGCCGGGCACGCTGGTGCGTGTCGAATCGGGCTCGGTGCGGATATAACCTTCGTCATCCATCTCGAGCTGACCCCGGAAAACTTCGGTGGCGGGAAAATGGCCGATCGCGACGAACAGGCCATCCACCGCAAGTGTTTCGGTCGCACCGTCTTCCAGATTGCGCAACCGGATTGCGTTCACGGTTCGCGGGTTTTCCGCCCCGAGAATTTCATCCACAACGGAATCGTACCGGACGGTAATTTTCGGGTTGGAAGCAAGCCGCAGCTGATTGGTTTTGTCGGCCCGAAGAACCGAGCGGCGATGGATCAGCGTCACATGCTCTGCGAAATTGGTGAGAAACAGGGCCTCCTCCGCTGCCGTGTTGCCACCGCCGACGACGGCAACGCGCTTCCCGCGAAAGAAGAAGCCGTCGCAGGTTGCACAGGCGGAAACGCCGAACCCCTTGAAGGCTTCTTCCGAAGGAAGGCCCAGCCATTTCGCCTGGGCGCCCGTCGCGATGACGAGCGTTTCGGCGCGATAGCGCGTGCCGCTATCGCCGGTCAGGACAAAAGGCCGCCGGGCAAGGTCGGCACTCGCGATCGTGTCCTGTACGATCTCCGTGCCCACATGGCGGGCTTGCGCCTGCATCTGCTCCATCAGCCACGGGCCCTGGATCGCGTCCGCAAAGCCGGGATAATTTTCGACTTCGGTGGTGATGGTGAGCTGACCGCCGGGCTGAAGCCCCGCGATCATCATGGGTTCCAACATGGCGCGCGCGGCATAGATCGCCGCGGTTGCCCCCGCCGGCCCGCTGCCCAGAATGAGGACCCGCGCTGTCTTCGCCGCGTCGGCCATGCCGCTCCCGAAAGCGTGAAACGCGAATGTGAACCCGCCGCGGGCGTCGCGGCCTCCCGCCCATATCGGAAGAGCGGGGCAAAAGGTCAAGCATGCGTTTTTGTGTCCAGCGCAGGCTTTTCGCATCCGAAACAAACCCGTGAGGCGGCCGAAATTTTATTGCGCGAGGGTCCGCCGGGCGGTAAATGCAGCGCGGCACAATCGTCGAAGGGCAAAGCATGGAGCGTCACAAGCTCGACTCCATCGATATCCGCATCCTGTCGGAATTGCAGCGTCACGGTCGCATCACCAATGTCGAGCTGTCGCGACGGGCGAAGATTACGGCGCCGCCGTGCCTGCGTCGGGTTCGGGCGCTCGAGAAGGCAGGCTACATCAAGGGCTATCATGCCGAGCTGGACGGCAAGGCGCTCGGTTACGAAGTCATGGGTTTTGCTTTCGTGGGGCTTTCGAGTCAGGCCGAAACGGATTTGCGGCGGTTCGAGGAGCAGGTTCACGGTTGGCCGGAGGTGAGAGAGTGCCACATGCTTTCGGGCGAGGTGGACTTTCTCCTGAAAATCGTGGCGCGGGATCTCTCCGCGTTTCAATCGTTCGTGACCGGAAAACTCACCGCGGCGAAGAATGTGGCGAGCGTCAAGACGGCACTTGTCATCCGCCCGGCCAAAAGCGAAGCCGGTTATCCGATCGAGAATCGCTGATTCGCAGAGGTTGAATCTCAGCTATCGGCGATCGCCCGTTGCCGCGTCTCGGGCAGAAAAAGCAATGCCACAAAAAATCCAATGCCGGACACGATCGTGGGATACCACAGGCCAGCGTATATATTGCCGGTCGCGACCACGATCGCATAGGACGTGACCGGCAGAAATCCTCCGAACCATCCGACGCCGATGTGATAAGGCAGTGACAGCGCCGAGTAACGAATGCGCGTCGGGAAGAGTTCAACCAGCGCAGCTGCCTGCGGTCCGTAGAGCGCGGACGCCGCAATGATGAAAATCAACAAAATGCAGAGCGTGCGCGGAACATCGAGCCGCGCCGAATTCGCCGCTGCGGGGTAGCCGGACGCGCGAAGATCGGCTTTCAGATTGCGCGCGAATTGCCCCTTGGCCGCTGCCAGCGCGGCGGATCCGAGATTCCGCCCATTCGGGCTTTCGATGCGCATGGCGCCGATCTCGATGCGGGCTCGTGTACCGGCCGGCGCAGTCTCATTGCGGTATGGCACGCCTGCCGACGCGAGCGCGCTCTTCGCGATGTCGCATGAGGTGGCAAATCGCCCCTTTCCAATGAGGTCGAACTGGACCGAACAATCGGACGGCGACGCAACCACCGTGACCGGCTCCCGCGCGGCGGCGGCCACGAGCACCGGATTGGCGCTGGCGGCGAGCCACTGAAATCCGGGCACGAAGGTCGCGGCGGCGAGCGCGAGGCCGAACAGCATCACGGGCTTGCGACCGGTGCGGTCGGACAGCCACGCAAAGAACATGTGCAGGAATGCGCTCACCACCGTGACCGCCATAATCAACAGATTGACGAGGGCCGGCGCAACCTTGACGACGCCCTCGAGAAAAAATTGCGTGTAAAAGAATGCCGTGTACCAGACGACGCCCTGGCCCATGAGCAGACCGAACAACGCGATGAGCACGATTTTCAGATTGCCCCAGCGCAGGAACGATTCGGCGAGCGGCGCCGTGGACCGCGCGCCTTCCTCCTGAATTTTCCGAAACAGGGGAGACTCGTCGAGACGTAAACGGATCCACAGCGAGATGACGAGCAGACCCACCGAAAGTACGAACGGAACGCGCCACGCCCAGCTGCGGAACGCGACCTCGCCGAACCAGGCCCGGCAGGAAATGATCACCGCCAAGGCCAGGAACAGGCCGATCGCCGCAGCAGTTTGAATCCAGCCCGTGGCCGTGCCGCGCCGGCGGCTTTCGGAATGTTCGGCAACATAGATCGCTGCGCCGCCATATTCGCCACCGATGGCGAATCCCTGGATCAGCCGCATGCTCAGCAAGCTGTAAGGTGCGACCGCGCCTATCGCAGAATAATCGGGCAGCAGTCCCACACCGACCGTTGCCAGCCCCATCAGCGTGATGGTGATCAGGAACGCCCGTTTGCGACCCTGGCGATCGCCAAATCGGCCGAAGACCAGCGCCCCGAGTGGACGGACGGCGAAGCCGGCGGCAAAGGTGAGAAGCGCGAGAACGTAGCCCTGCGTCGCTCCGGCGCCACTGTAGAAATGCGCCGCGATGATCGCCGCCAGCGAACCGAAGATGAAGAAATCATACCATTCGAAAACTGTACCGGCGCAGGATGCCAGAACGACGAGGGTCATCCGGCGAGAGCCTATGCGGGCCGGCGCTGCTGCCGCATCGCGTACGGACATGGAAACCTTCCGGTAATACTTTCCGACAGCTAAGGGTGAAATTCCTGCGGCCGCAAGTTCCGGCAGCGCTGGCAAAGCCCTCCTGCCAATCGGAAAGTAACCATTTTCTCCTAGCGTCCGGCGCATGAGCGAACGAATCTGGCTGGGTTTCTTTACCGCACTCACATTGGCATGCCGCACCGCCCTGGCGTCGACGGCACAAATCGAAGTAACCGACGCCGGCGGCCGACCACTTTCCGAAACTGTCGTCGTGCTCTCGCCGGAGAGTTCCGCGGCGCCAGCCCCGGCATCCGCCCTGCCGGCCGAAAGCATCATCGATCAGCGACACGAGACGTTTCTTCCGCTCGTCACCCTGATCCGCGAGGGCGGCCACGTAATCTTCACGAACAACGATGCCACGATGCACCAGGTGTATTCGTTCTCCGATATCAGGCAGTTCGCCTTTGAGATCGACGAGGGGCAGCGCTCACAACCGGTTACGTTCGAGAAGCCCGGCGTCGCGGCGATCGGCTGCAACATTCACGACCAGATGATCACTTACGTGTATGTCGCCTCGCAGCCCTTTGGCGCCGTCTCGGACCGCTCTGGCCATGCCACGATCGTCAACGTGGCGGAGGGCCGCTATCGCGGTAGCGCATGGCATCCGGGGCTCGCGCCGGGCACGCCCGGGCGCGCTTTCGAACTGGTCGTGACTGCCACGGGGGGGCGGGCCCGTGTCGTTTTGCCGGTCGTTGTGGGCTCCGCCAGAACTGCCAAGCACATGCAGATGTATTGAGGCGGACGCGCGGCGATGAGCTTCCGCAATCGACTGGCGCTGTTTCTCATGGCCACGCTGATCTGCGTGCAGGCTGCGACGGCGGTGTTCGCTTACGCCTACCTGCGCGGGCAGGTCGTCGATCAGGGAAATCGCGAGCTGTCGGCGGCCATGCAAGCGTTCACCCGCCAGATCGATTTTCTCGCCCAGCGCGCAAGAGACGGAGTCCAGGTGCTCGCGCTCGATTACGCCCTGCGCGCCGCCATTGCGAGAAGCGATCACGGGACGGAAATTTCGGTTCTGCGCAATCACGGGCGCCGGATCGGGGCGGCCCGGATGATGCTGGTCAGGCTCGATGGAAGCATATCCGCCGACACTGCCGACAGCGTGCGCCAGGGCACCGCCTTTCCCTTTCCGGCCGTGCTCTCATCGGCGGCGGCCGGAAATCGCGGTGCCGCGCTGATCACGTTCGCCAATCGCATCTACTGGATTGTCGTCGCGCCCGTGCGCGCCCCAGTTCCCATTGCATTCATCGCCGCCTGCATTCCGCTCGACGAAAAGCTTCTCGAAGACCTCCGCCGCATTTCTTCTTCACCCCACGGGATCGCGCTTGTTTCGAGAGAGGCGAACGGACGCTGGGGGCCGGCAGCACTGACGCACGACGCAGCGGGCATGCCATTCGATTTTGGCGTATCCCGGAGCAGAGTCTTCCTCACGAGGCACGGATCGGAAGTCTTCGCCATCGCGGCCCCGCTACCAACTGCACCGGGAAGCCGTCCTATCATGGCGATCATGTATTTCCCGTTGGATGAAGCGCTGAGGGCATATAGCGGGCTTGTCTCGCCAATGCTGCTTCTTTTGGCGCTGGCGCTTGTCATCGCAGCAGCAGGCACGACTCTGATCGTCAGGCGCCTGACGCGACCGCTTGAGTCGCTCGCTTCCACCGCGCAGCGCATCACAGCTGGCGATTATGCGGCTCCGGACGTCGAAATTGCCGGACATGACGAGATCGGGCGTCTCGCGGCCGCCATTGGCAACATGACAGGTGCGATCGCGGAACGCGAGGCGGCGCTCACGGCTACCATGGAGACTGCCGAACTTGCTCGCGTGGAAGCGGTGAAGGCCAGCGAGGCGAAATCGCAGTTCCTGGCCAACATGAGTCACGAACTGCGGACGCCTCTCAACGCCGTCATGGGCTTCGGTGAGATGCTGGAGTGTGAGGTCCTGGGCCCCATCGGCATTCCACAGTACCGCGAATATGCGCGGCACATTCGCGAGAGCGGCGAGCATCTGCGCAGGCTTGTGGAGCGGATGCTGGATCTCGCGCAGGCCCATTCGGGCAAGCTCGAGATAGCCCGCGAGGAACTCTTGCCGGACGTCATTATACACGAAGCGGCGGAAATGCATCGCGGCTTTGCGCGAAAGGGTCGCGTGTACCTCGTGGTTGCGCCGGTTGCGAACGACGTCCGCATTTCCGGAGACTCCCTCAAGCTGCGGCAGGCGCTTTCCAACGTACTTCACAACGCCATCAAATTCACACCGCCTGGCGGAACAGTCACGGTTTCGGGAAGGATTGATGGAAATCGTCTCTCTCTGTGCGTCAGTGATACGGGTGCGGGAATAAATCCCACACTTCTGACCTCCGTGGGAAAGCCGTTTCACCGGCTTCGATCGGCGCTGGACGGCAGGCAGCAGGGCGCCGGCATTGGACTGGCATTTGCCAGCATGATCGTGGAGTTGCACGGAGGTACCCTGTCGCTTGCGAGCAGGATCGGCGAAGGCACCACGGTCACCATCGACCTGCCGCTGGTGGAGCAGGCGGTCAGCCATGCGGCCTAGCGCGATAGCTGTGGCGGTTGTCGCGGCTCTTGGATTTCCGCTCGCCCCCGCCCGCGCCGTCGACCTTCAGTTCGATGGTTTTGTCGATCTTCGTGTTGTGCTTCCCGGCGAAGAACGTTCCTGGATCGACGGTGGTCTTGGAAAAACCCGTTACGGCGACGGCAACTCCAATTTCCAGTTTGCCGAAGGCATTGGGCAAGGCGTGATTCTGTTCACGCCGGAACTCATGGCCGTTGGAGTCGTGCGCGCCGATCCCTCGCAAAGCTCCTTCGTCCTGCCCCTCGAAAGTTATTTGCGATACCGGCCAGTCTCGGTCACTCCGTGGCGCTGGTCGGTGAAAGCAGGCGCCTTCTTTCCGCCCTTCTCGCTTGAAAATACCGAACTTGGCTGGATGAGTTATTGGACGCTGACGCCTTCGGCGATCGATAGCTGGTTCGGCGACGAGCTCCGCACGATTGGCACGGAAGGAACCATGGAGTGGCGTGGTGCCAACGGCTCTCTTTCCTTCACGGCCGCGCTCTTCGGGTGGAACGATCCCGCGGGCATTCTTATCGCAGACCGGGGTTGGGCCATGGACGACCGCCCGACCGCGCTGTTTGAAAAGGTGCGAGAGCCGGACGCGACACTCGTTCTTCTGGGCCAGACACCGCCAGACCGAACCCCCCTGTTCGACGAAATCGACGGCCGACCGGGTTGGTATGTCGGGGCCGCCTGGAACGGCCTCGATCGCTGGAAGGTCCAAGCTTTTCGCTATGACAACCAAGCGGACTCGTCCGCCCACGATGACGAATATTTCGCGTGGCGCACGAACTTCTGGGATGTCGGGGCATCCAAGGCCCTGGGAGAATTCACGCTCATGGCCCAAGGGCTTACCGGGACCACAATCATCACGCCTTTTCCCGGATTTTCCAGCACCACAGATTTCGATTCTGCCTATGGCCTTCTCGGCTGGCAGGACGGAGATTGGCGCGCCGCCATCCGGGGCGATGTGTTTCGGACGCACACTGATGGCAACAGCCTCCTCAGCGAAAACGGCTCAGCGTTGACCGCGTCCGGGAGCTGGTTGCCGCGTGATTGGGTGCGCATAACGGGCGAAGTTCTGTATATCCATGACACTCGCGACGAACGAGAACTCGAACGACTCGCGCCAGAGCAAGCCGAGACTCAGGCACAGTTGTCAGTGCGCTTTTACCTTTAGGTTGCTTGCCCCTGCAGCGCTTTCGCGCTAGTGAACCACTGTTTTCGGCGGGCGGGCGTATGCGGTACCACATCGGGGCAGTTGCAATTCTTTTTGCGGCGATCGCATTCGCCTCACCCGTGCTGGGGGCGCCGTTCACGACAACCCAAAAACTGGAGCTGCTGGCCGCGCACAACAGATATCGTTCAGCACTTGCAGAACCCGCGCTGCAGTGGTCGGACGAGCTTGCGGCAAGCGCACTGGAATGGGCCCGACATCTGGCGAACGACGTCCACGCTCTGAAACATAGCGGCGCACTGGCGAAAGGCGAGAATCTCGCCATGTGGACGGCCGGGCGCGCTTCGCTCACCCAGCTCGTCGATCTCTGGGGCGCCGAAAAGCACTATTTCATCGAAGCGTCCTTCCCCGACGTCTCGCGCACGGGTGACTGGAGGGCTGTGGGGCATTACACGCAAATGGTCTGGCGCAACACCACCGCAGTCGGTTGCGGTCTGGCGACCGGCGGCGGCAACGACTATCTCGTCTGCCCGTATTCGCCGCAGGGCAATTTCATGGGCCAGAAGGTGTTCTGATACAGGGAATTGCCTGGGACGAAATTCCGCGCCACTTTCAAACGTCGGTCTGCTCACCTGTTCTCCGCGAGCACGCGTCCGGCCAGGTGGAGCGAGCCGCAGATGAGAATGCGTGGCGGACCTTCGAAGGGACGCGCGCGCGACCAGGCGGAAACCTGCATCATCGCATCTTCGAGGCCGTCGGCGGGACTTGCATCGAGCCCGCTTCCACGAGCCGCGTCGTAGAGTTCGCCGGCGCCGCGGCTTGCCGTCTCGCCAGGAATGGATACGGTCGCCACATGGCGGACCAGACCGTGAAATGGAGCGAAAAATCCCATCGCGTCCTTCGTCTTCAGCATGCCGCAGATCAGATAGAGCGGCTTCTCCGCCCGCTCTTCGAAGTCGGCGACGGCACGCGCGATCGCAGCGGCGCCATGCGGATTGTGTCCGCCGTCGAGCCAGATTTCCGCGCCGTCGGACGCAAGATCGATCAGAGGGCCGCGCGAGAGTCGCTGGAGCCGCGCCGGCCATTCGACACTGCGCAAGCCTTTTTCAATCGCGGACTCTCTGCCCCAGCCGGCCTGCCGCAGCAGCGCAATGGCGAGCGCCGCATTGTCGATCTGGTGGCGACCCGCGAGACGCGGCAGCGGCAGATCCAGCAGGCCATTCTCATCCTGATAGATCATGCGGCCGTGCTCCTGGTGCGCGAAGAAGTCCTGGCCGTACAGGAAAAGCGGTGCGCCCAGGGCTTCGGCGCGACGCGCGATCACGTCGCGGGGGATGTCATCCTGGGCGCCTACAACGACGGGCACGCCCGGCTTGATAATGCCGGCTTTTTCGGCGGCGATATCGGCGAGCGAGAATCCCAGAAATTCCTGGTGATCGAGACCCACGGGCGCGATCGCCGTAGCGCAAGGCACATCGACTACGTTCGTTGCATCGTATTTGCCGCCGAGACCAACTTCGAGCACGAGCGCGTTGGCGCGATGACGCGAGAATGCCAGGAACGCAGCCGCTGTGGTGATCTCGAAAAACGTGATTGGCGCGCCCGAGTTGGCGCGTTCGCAGTCCTCAAGCGTGGCCACGAGCTCGTCTTCGCCGATGATCCTGCCGCCGATGCGAATCCGTTCGTGAAAGCGGACAAGGTGGGGTGATGTATAGACATGCACGAGCAGTCCCTGCGCTTCAAGCATGGCGCGCGAGAAGGCACAGACGGAGCCCTTCCCGTTCGTGCCGGCGACGTGCAGGACAGGCGGGAGTTTCCTTTCCGGATGATCAAGCACGGCGAGAAGCCGGCGGATTCTGTCCAGGACTAGGTCGATACGCTTGGGATGAAGCGCGAGAAGGCGATCGAGAACGGCGTCGCTCGCTGCCGCCGTGTTCATGTGCGAGCGGTGTCTGCTGAACTGATGAGCCGCGCGGGCGCCGCCGCGTTCGACACCGGAGCGGCGGCCGTGTTCAACAACAGATGAACGAGACGGGACAGCGTACTCCGCAGCTCGCGCCGCGGGACTACCATGTCCACCATGCCATGCTCGAGCAGATATTCGGCGCGCTGGAAACCTTCGGGCAGTTTTTCCCGGATCGTCTGCTCGATCACACGCTGTCCCGCAAAGCCTATGAGGGCGCCGGGCTCGGCAATATGCACATCGCCCAGCATGGCATAGGAGGCGCTGACACCGCCCGTCGTCGGATCGGTGAGCACGACGAGGTACGGCAATCCGGCTTCGCGAAGCATCTCCACGCCAATGGTGACGCGCGGCATCTGCATGAGCGAGAGGATTCCCTCCTGCATGCGCGCACCGCCCGATGCGACGAACAGGATGAATGGTCGGTGTTCCTGTGCCGCGGTCTGCATGGCAATGACCAGCGCCTCGCCGACCCCCATTCCCAGCGAACCGCCAAGAAAATCGAATGCCTGCACGGCGACAAGAACGGGTAGTCCGTCGAGCGTGCCGCGCGCGGCCGAGAGCGCGTCTGCGCGCCCGGTCTTGCTCCGCGCGTCCTTCAGCCTGTCGGTGTAACGGCGTTCGTCACGAAACCGCAAGGGATCGGCCGGCACGGAGGGACCGGCCAGTTCCTGCCAGGAGCCGCCGTCGAAGGTCATTGCAAAACGCTGCTGCGGGCCGATCCGCATGTGATGACTGCATTTTGGGCACACATGAAGGGAAGTCTCGAGGTCGCGATGAAAGATCATCTCGCCGCAGCCGGGACATTTCTTCCACAGATTCTCGGGCGTCGTGCTGCGCCCCGCCATCAAACCTTTGATCCGGGGACGGACGAAATTGGTTATCCAGTTCATGGCAACCCTGTCGAAGCGCGCAGAATGCTAATCCAAACCCTTTACGATCGCATAATCAATCTGCGCGCTCCCGTCGCGCTCCATGCACGGCGAGAGCAAGCCCGGCACAGAAATCAACGACATCCTTCACGAGCGCCCGGCGGCGAAGCCGCCGCTCCGTGCCGGCGGCGATACGCCCGACAATGGCTGAACCAATCACGGCAGCATCGGCGAAGCGCGCGATTTCCTCCGCCTGTTCGGCCGTCCGGATGCCGAATCCGACTGCGCAGGGGAGTTTTGTGCGTGCCCTTAGCCGCTCGACAGCAAGCCGGACATCCGCAGTCGAAAAGCTCTTGGTGCCAGTGACGCCCGAGATCGAGACATAATAAACAAATCCGCCGGCACCTTCGAGAATCGTATCGAGGCGTCGGGCATCCGCGGTGGGGGCCGCGAGTCTGACGACGTCCAGCCCCTGAGCCGCGGCGGGCGCGCGGAGCACTTCGTCTTCTTCCGGCGGCAGGTCCACGATGATGAGACCGTCGACGCCCGCCGTCGCGGCTTCCCTGGCAAACCGCGCCGTACCGAACGCATGAACGGGGTTGTAGTAGCCCATCAGGACCAGCGGCGTGCGATCGTCAACGCGACGGAATCGCCGGGCCATCTCGAGCACTCTTGCCAGTGTCATTCCGGCTGCGATCGCTCGCTGCGACGAGGCCTGGATTGCAGGTCCATCCGCCATCGGATCGGAAAAGGGCATTCCCAGTTCGATCAGGTCGGCGCCGGCTTCCGGCAGTTTCTCCAATATGGCGAAACTCGTCTCCGCATCGGGATCGCCGGCCGTGAGGAAAGGAATGAACGCCGGGCGCTTTTCGCGCCGCAGCTCCTCGAATCGACGAGCGATCCGGCTCACAGACGCTCGCCCGACGCCGAAGCAACGGTGAAGACGTCCTTGTCGCCCCGACCGGAGAGCGCCACGACAATGATCTCGCCCCGCGCACGCCCCGGCGCAATGCGCATTACGTGAGCGAGTGCGTGCGCAGGTTCGAGAGCCGGAATGATGCCCTCCAGGCGCGAAAGGACGCCGAAAGCGTCGAGCGCTTCCCGGTCTGTCGCGGAGAAGTATTTCACGCGGCCACGATCCTTGAGCCAGGCGTGCTCGGGTCCGACGCCCGGATAATCGAGCCCCGCCGATATCGAATGGGCCTCCAGCACCTGGCCTTCGTTTGTTTGCAACAGATAGCTCCGGGCGCCATGCAGCACGCCCGGTTCGCCCTTGCCGAGCGTGGCCGCGTGGCGCGCAGTGTCGAGCCCGGCGCCGGCTGCCTCGACGCCGTGGATCTCGACTGTTTCATCGTCCAGAAAAGGATGAAAGATCCCGATCGCGTTCGAGCCGCCCCCCACACAGGCGACAACAAGATCTGGGAGGCGCTGTTCAATATCGAGAATCTGCGTGCGTGTTTCTTCTCCGATCACCGTCTGGAAGTCGCGCACCATGGCCGGGTAGGGGTGCGGTCCCGCAGCCGAGCCGATGATGTAGAACGTGTCCTCGACATTAGCGACCCAGTCGCGCAGTGCCTCGTTCATTGCGTCCTTGAGCGTTCTTGATCCCGACGTGACTTCGCGCACCTCTGTGCCGAGGAGCCGCATCCGGAAAACATTCGGCTTCTGGCGCTCCATGTCCACCGCGCCCATGTACACGACGCAGGGCAGTCCGAATCGCGCGGCGACGGTAGCCGTGGCCACGCCGTGCTGGCCGGCGCCCGTTTCGGCGATGATGCGCGTCTTGCCCATGCGTCGCGCGAGCAGTACCTGGCCCAGGCAGTTGTTGATCTTGTGTGCGCCCGTGTGGTTGAGGTCTTCGCGCTTCAGATAGATTTTTGGCCCGCGCAGATGCGCCGTGAGCCGCTCCGCGAAATAGAGCGGAGTCGGCCGGCCGACATAATGGCGCAGCAGGCCATCGAGCTCCGCCCTGAAATTCGGATCGCGTTTGGCAGCGTCGTAAGCATTCTCCAGCGCGATGACGAGCGGCATCAATGTTTCGGCGACGAAGCGCCCGCCATACGCGCCGAAATGGCCAGCGGCATCCGGTCCGCTGCGCCAGGAATTGGCAATGTTCACGATGGGCTCTCCTTCGCCGCCGCATCGTTGCGGACATGAGTCACGAAGGCGCGGATTGCGTCCGCATCCTTGATCCCGGGCGCCGTTTCCACGCCGCTTGATACATCAACGCCCGGAGCATTCGCAGATCGGATCGCCGCGGCCACGTTTCCCGCGTTGAGACCCCCTGCAAGCAGCCACGGTTTGCGGACTGTCAGACCACGGAGCAATTTCCAGTCGAAAGCGCGGCCGTTTCCGCCAGCGGTATCCCCGGCGCTAGGTTTGACATCGAACAGCAGCATGTCGGCCACCCGCTCCTGCCCGGCAATCTGTTGCAAATCCGTCTGATCCGATATCCCGAGCGCCTTGATCACCCGTGTGGCGAAGCGCGCGCGCACTTCGGCAACACGCCGGGGCGTCTCGCGCCCGTGCAGCTGTATCCAGTCCGGCTTTACGGCACCAATGATTTCGACCAGCGCATCGTCGACCGGATCGACCAGGAGTGCCACTATCCCGACCCGTCCGCGCAGGTGCTGTGCAATGGCACCTGCCTGATCCGGCCGTAGATGACGCGCCGAGCGGGGATGGAACACGAGGCCCGCGAAATCGGCACCTGCCGACAGGACCGCCGCCGCGTCTTCAGGCCGCGTCAGCCCACAGATCTTCACCTGCACTGTCATGCGGCGCCGCTTATGGCTGCCTGCCGCGGCGAAAGCAAGCCGCGGCCCCGCCAGGAAATCCGGGGCTCGAGGAGATGACGCTGAAGAAGGACGACTTCTTCCAAAAGTATGGTCGTTCGTCTGTTTATTAGCTTACCTACTTTGGCAGGTCGCAAACCTCCGGCACACGCTCCAGCAATAGGTCCGACAGCGCCTTTCGCAACCGCATGTTCTCGGCATGAAGATCGTCCGACCGCGGCGCCGCGCGGGAGCTGTTGCCGGATGGGACAGGCAGCGCATACCGGATCCGTTCTTCGAGGAGCGGGTACTTCCTGCACAGACGGCGCAGTTCGTCACCGGGAAAAGCGATGAGGCGAAGGTCCGTTTCGGCGGTCACGCTACGGCCATACACTCCGGAGTGGTGCAGCGCTTCCTCACCGAACATGTCGCCAGGCCTCAGTTCGACCCTCGTTTCTCCCGCTTCTGCACAGGCGCGGCCCGCAACGATCAGATAGAATGTGCTCGCGTCCTTGCCTTCGATGGCGATCTGGGCGTGTTCGCGCACGATGAGCGCTGTCGGTGCTTCGAGGATCGTGTTGAGCGCCTGGAAATCAAATCCACGGAAGAGGGGCTGGCGGCGCAGCATGCTCCAGGTGATCGCGAACCGTCTTCGGTTGAGACCGGTAACAAATCCATTGGCAATGATGCCGACGGGGAGGGCGAACAGCGCCAGCCCGGTCACCATCGTCACTCCGGCGATGAACTTTCCGAGCGGCGTCACCGGCACGATGTCACCATAGCCAACTGTCGCAAGCGTAGTAATCGCCCAATACATCGCCGCCGGCATCGTTCCAAGCACGCGGGGCTGTGCGGCACCTTCCACGAGATGCATCAGTTCGCCGTAGAAACACACGGTCGCAAACAGCAGGATGGCGGAGGCGAACAGGGCCGATCTTTCGGCGGCAAGAACGGCAAGGAGCGCCTGGAGGGCCTGGGAGTAGCGCGCGAGTTTCAGCAGCCGGAACAGTCGAAAGATGCGCAGGACGCGCAGATCGAGGCCGAAAAACAATCCGGCGAAACTCGGCGCGATGGCCAGAAAATCCACGATCATCAGGGGACGCAGGGCGAATGTTACGCGCCCGCGGGCGTTGCCCTTCGCCGCGATCCTGGGGTCCTCCGGCGCCGACCAAAGACGCGCGAGATATTCCAGCGTGTAGGCGGCGAGCGAGAATTCCTCGAAAGCGAGAAACAGCGGGGCAAAGCGCGCGTAGATCGCCGGAATCGATTCGAGGGCCACGGCAGCGACATTGGCAACGATCAGCCCTGTGAGAAAGGCTTCGATGATGCGGCCCCAGGTGCTGTCGAGCTGGCCTTCCTCGAGCAGCGTGTGAGTCCATTGCCGCAGGCCCTGGCGATTCTCGGGCTCAGGTTCCGCGCCGGCCGCCGGCTCCAAGTGTGTGTCGTGGTCCCCGTAGGCCGTCCTGACGTTGAGCGCGCTGCGGATCGCGGAATGCGCACGTCGCGCCTGTTCCTCGCTCGCGAATGCCAGATTCGACACGGCCCGACGGTCCCCATCGAAAAGCGCGATTCTCCAGCCGGTCTTGCGACTCTCCGGTTCGCCGAGCCGCAGGGTGTCGCGCGCCTTGAGGGAATCCAATTCGAGCGTGCTCATTGTTGGTGTTCCGCGCTCACTTTTGCTGCACGGACAAGCGGGTCCTGCACCAATACCGCGGTCCTTCGACAGGCCCCAGCGAAGAAACCATCGATTTTGGCACTATTGCGGAAGCCGATACAATCGTCTTCCGTCCTACAGCTCCCTTTGCTCGCCAGACCGGTCGCTGGCGTTCCGGGCATCATGTGGCCAAACCCTCCGCCGAAGCGACTGCGAGGCGGACAAGATATTGTGCTCCTGGCGCGGCTCTCGGGCGTCCACCCTTCGCGCGCGAGCCGGACGGTCAAGAGCGCCATTCGTGCCGAATTGGTCTCGCGGGTTGCCGCGCAGACGACGGATGCAAATCGTGCCTCGAACTGACGGCGTGGCCGCGGCGTAGCCAATGCCATTCGACGACCCACAGGCCGCGGAGAAGGAAGCTTCGGAAATGGTGGCGCAGACGGAGGCGTTGCCCGGGCGCACGAGGCGATCGGCGAGGCGCGTCAGGAATTCCTGAACGGTGGCTTGAACTGCCGGCCAATTCGCCGCAAAACCGCGCCCCGGATTGCGTGCGCAGCCTTATCGGGATGCGCCATCCTGGTATTTCCGCAAGGCGAGCACCCCGGAAAGGCATGAACAAGGTCGCCACTGCCACATTGGCCGCACCGCCCACCAACTCCGTCGGGCGAAGTGCTGCCCTGACACTTGGCGCGCTCGGTGTCGTATTTGGCGATATCGGCACCAGCCCGATTTATGCGATGCGCGAATCCGTGCGCGCGACAGGTGGCGCCATGCCGGCGCCATTTGCCGTAATGGGCGCGCTTTCCGCCATCATCTGGGCGCTCATTCTGGTTGTCACCATCAAATATGTCGTGCTCATCATGCGCGCGGACAACGAAGGCGAGGGTGGCGTTCTCGCCCTGGCCGCGCTTGCCCATCGTTCCGCGCGGCTTAAGCGCCAGATCAAGAACGTGATTGGAGTCGCGGCGCTTCTGGGACTCGCGCTGTTTTTCGGCGACGGCATGCTCACGCCGGCCATTTCGGTCCTGAGCGCAGTGGAAGGCTTGGGTGTCGAAGCGGCGAGTCTCCAGCCGCTTGTGGTGCCGTTGACGCTTGTAATCCTTGTCGGTCTGTTCCTGATGCAGAGCAAGGGCACCGCCATGATCGGGCGCCTGTTCGGTCCGATCATGCTCGTCTGGTTCTGTGTTCTTGCGCTGCTTGGCGCGCGCGGCATCATGCAGGACCCGAAAGTGCTGCTTGCCGTAAATCCGTTCTACGCTATCGCCCTTTTCACGCATGCGCCGTGGACGGCGTTCGTGGCGCTGGGCTCCGTCGTGCTCGCCGTAACGGGATGCGAGGCGCTTTATGCCGACATGGGGCATTTCGGAAAGAGCCCGATCCGCAATGCCTGGCTCTACTTCGTGCTGCCGGCGCTGCTGATCAATTATCTGGGTCAGGGCGCGGAACTGCTGCGCAACCCGGCGCTCTCCGGCATTCCGTTCTACGGTCTGGCACCGCATTGGGCGCATTATCCGCTGGTGCTGCTCGCGACCGTGGCCACGATCATCGCGTCCCAGGCGGTGATCTCGGGAGTTTTTTCCATCGCGCGGCAGGCCGTTCAGCTGGGACGCCTGCCCCGCATGGAGATTCGCCACACCTCAGCGACCGATTATGGACAGATCTACGTCCCGCGCATGAATCTGCTTCTGTGCGTTGGCGTCGTTTTGATCGTTCTTATCTTCCGCAGTTCGAGTTCGCTGGCCGCTGCATACGGGATCGCCGTCAGCGGCGTGATGGTGATCGACACGTTTCACGCCTCCATCGTCGCGACGAAACAATGGCACTGGAGCGTTCGCGCCGCCGTCTCGCTTTTCGGCATTCTGTGCCTGATCGATCTTTCATTCCTGGCGGCGAATTCGCTCAAGATCGTACAGGGCGGCTGGCTGCCGCTGCTGATTGCCGGCTGCGTGTTTGTGATTATGCAGGTCTGGCGCGCCGGCCGTCGCGTGCATCTCGAGAAGGTGCGCGACGAGACGCTGCCTCTCGAACTGTTTCTGGAACGCGCAGACCGGACGCCGCAGCGCGTCGCCGGCACGGCGGTATTTCTCAACGCCCGCGGCGATACGGTTCCCGGCGCGCTCCTTCATAGCCTGAAGCATTACAAGGTGCTGCACGAACGCGTCATCGTCGCGCATGCGGTGGTGGAGGAGGTTCCGATTGTTCCGGAGAGCCGCAGGCTGGATGTCCGCAAGCTAGGGAAGGGCTTCTACGGCCTTACGGTGCACCACGGCTTTTTCGAAATGCCCGACATTCCGCGGGTTCTCGAAGG
Source organism: Rhizomicrobium sp. (assembly GCA_036502185.1). GTDB lineage: Bacteria > Pseudomonadota > Alphaproteobacteria > Micropepsales > Micropepsaceae > Rhizomicrobium. The sequence continues at coordinate 60,896 of DASXYZ010000082.1, read as the reverse complement.
GGCCCGGGTGTTTGGCCTCGCGATCGATATCGCGACCACGACTTTCTTCATCGGACGCGAAACCCTCGTTCTCTCGGACCAGCCGGCGCTCGGCCGCTGGGCAACCTGGATCTATCTGCGTCTCGCGGCCTCCGCCCTGTCACCAGCGCGTTTCTACCATCTGCCGCCGAACCGGGTTGTGGAGTTCGGAACCCAGCTCGCGATTTGAGTTTCGAATCCCGACGCCGTTGTGAAAGCAACAAAGCGCCACCCCGAACCGTGAGGTCCGGGGTGAGGCGAAAGTAATCTGATAACAACCGGCGGCGTGGCGCCACCGCGCCGATCGCGGCAGAACGGCCGCAGGACCGGCGGTCAGGGCCGGATCAGCGGCCGCGAGAATTCAGCGAAATGCCGAGATGCAGTGCCTTCTGGCGAATCGCACCTTCGGTTCTCTTGAAGCGGCGGGCGATCTTTGCGGCCGGCGTTTTCGATTTTGCAAGCGACTTGAACTCGCGGACGTCCTCGGGAGTCCAGGCGCGGCGCTTGACCGTCTTCCGTTTGGCTGGCATGTCGAATCTCCGATTTGGGCTGAAACCAAATTTGTTTAGCACGAAGTTCTGCGATGTCCATAGCTTATGACAGATAAATTTGCTGCATATTTGCAACTCCGCGTTACCGAACGGTTCCCGAAGAACGAAATAGGGACACTTGGGAGCTGATTGTCGGCCGGCCCCCGGACCCTTTGTTACTCTAACCCGTTCCACTTTGAAATTACTCTGCTAGCGGCCGATGTCGAAACAGAAGAAGACGTCATGGGGGTCACTCGTGGGAACCGATCCCGGGAGCAGTTCTTTGCCACGCGCATTGATGAAAGGGACTACGGATGCCGAAACAGAAGGTTGCTTCAGGCTCAGGTCCGTCCCAGCGCGATATGTGCTGAGTTGCACCGGATCGTTCTTGCAAGCGGGCAAACACGGAAATGTGCAGGATTGCCTGGAATCGACACGGAGTTGGGGGGCACCTGAATCTGCTATGGTAACTCAGCCTCGAAGAGTGCGTCCGCTGCGCCCGGAATGACTTCAAGCCCACTCGGGGCGAGAGCATTACACATGTCTCCCGTACACCGTTACCAATGTGGCGGGAATGGACCCGGCGAAGAGTGGCGGACAGGGAGGGATTCGAACCCCCGATACGGTTGCCCGTATGCCGCATTTCGAGTGCGGTGCATTCAACCGCTCTGCCACCTGTCCGCGGAGCGGGGGACTATAGCGGCTTCTTCATGCGCCGCAACAATCAGCGGGGATCCGTACCCGCGCGCCCGACGCCGAGGTCGTGCTCGGCGGCGACGACCGAAATGGTGTAGCCGGCGATCACGTCGAAAGCCGACATCAGAAGAATGAAAAAGAACACCGAGGTGGAGAAGCCCCGCACGACGATGAACTCGACGATCGCAATGACGAACACCAGGACCGACAGGCCGTGGTTGACGAGTTCGCGGCGCGTGGTGCGCGTCGCCTTCACGATTTCGATGAAAAGGCAGACGAAGCCGAGCGTTACGAGAAGATCGCCGAGCGTGTAATTCCAGACGTCGCCGGAAAACATATGGAAGGCGACCTGCTCCCGTGCGAGGAAGCTCTGCATCGCGTCGTTGCCGGCCAGCCCGTGAGCGACGGCGAGCAGGTTATAGATGACGATCACGACGAGCAGCACAGGAAACAAGCGTAGCATTGCCCCAGCCCCATTTTTTGCGGCGGGCACACTGGCAAGAGTTGGGTGCCACGGCAAGCGGTCCGCGCTGCATAAGGGCAATGAAGCGCCCGCGGACGCTTCAGCCGGACGGGCCGGTTTCCTGCACCGCAGCCTGATGGAGGAGCGCGCGCTCGCGAAAGATGAGGTAGAGATTGCGGCTGTAAACGATCAGTCCGCTCCCTTGTCCAAGAGAGAGCGGCACACTCCCCAGATGAATAGTGTAGGCGAGCGTCACCAATCCCCCGCCGATGCTCGAATACCAGAACGCAACGGGGATGACGCTGCGCCCCTCGCGCTCGCTCCGGAACCACTGAATGATGAAGCGCGAGGCAAACAGAGCCTGACCGGCAAATCCGATAGCCAGCCAGATGCGTTCGGGCGTAACCAGATTGTGCAGCGTCAACTACAGCTCCATCGCTTCGACGGCGCCGCAGTAGCGTTTCTTTAGCCAGAGCACGCCGAAAATATCCTGCACGCCGACGAGAAAGCGATCCCACACTCCATATTTGGATCGCCCATGCAGGCGTGGCCGGTGGCCCACGTCCACGAATCGTACTTCATAACCTTCGCGCAGCATAAGCGCCGCGAGATAGCGGTGCATGTGGTCGAAATAGGGCAGGGCAAGATAGGCTTCGCGCTGGAAGGCTTTGAGGCCGCAGCCGACATCGGCAGCGCCGTCATCGAGCAGGCTGCGCCGGAGCCGGTTCGCAAGCACCGACGCGATCCGCTTGCTCAGACTGTCACGCCGACGGGTGCGTACGCCCGAGACCATTCCAATTCGTGGGGCGCCCGACTCGGCATGAAATGGCGCGAGCACCTTGGAAATGTCGGCCGGATCATTCTGGCCGTCGCCGTCGAGCGTGACAATCACGCCCGCTTTCGCGGCGCGCACGCCACTGCGCAGCGCCCGGCTCTGGCCGCCATTGCGCGTGTGTCGGACTACACGGAGGCTGGGCAGTTCGTTTTTTAGCCGGAGCAGTCGTGGCAGGGTCTCATCGGCCGATCCGTCGTCCACGAAAATGATTTCGACGGAGCTATCGCCACCCATGGCCGAAGCGATTTCGCGCGCCAGAGTAGCGACGTTGTCCGCTTCGTCCTTGACCGGCACGACCACAGATAGCGCAACTGTCATGGGCTAAAGGTTCCGTTCGGGGCCGCCATAGAATAGAGTGCCGCTTCTTTGGCGCAGAGTCCCCGTGGAAGCAGGCTGGGCGGGTATTTGCGGCCGATCGGCGGGCGCGCTTATACCAGCCCGGCCGTTGGGGGATACAGTCTGCGAAACCCGACCCCCGAGCGCGGAAAGCCCGCGCCGTGCAGGAAAGCGCGTTTTTCCGATTCCATGGCCGAGGCCACCCTGGTCCTGAGCAAGCCTGTCCCCTCCTGGCTCGAGCGTGCCGGAAGAAGGCCCATTCTTGTCATTATGGTCCTTGTCGTCGTGGGCTGGCTCCCGGCCGCGCTCATGCTGCCGCCGCTCGACCGCGACGAAAGCCGCTTTGCGGAAGCCTCGCGGCAGATGGTTGAAACCGGAAATTACATCGACATCCGCTTCGCGCAGTCGTCCCGTTACAAGAAGCCGGTCGGCATTTACTGGCTGCAGGCGGCCTCGGCGAAGCTCCTCGGTCCGCTTTGGCAAAGATCGATCTGGCCGTATCGGCTGCCGTCGTTCGTCGGCGGAATTCTCTCGCTCCTCATTCTCTATGGAATTGCACGCAGCATCGCGCCGCCGCGGACGGCGCTTCTCGCGCCGCTGTTGCTCGGAAGCACCCTGCTTCTCGCTGCCGAAAGCGACATCGCAACGACGGACGCAGCGCTACTTGCCTGTGTGGTTGCCGTTCAGGCGGTACTTCTGCGCGTCTATCTCTCGGCACGCGGGCGCGAAGCGCCGTCGCGCGCGCTCGTTTTCGGCGGATGGGCGGCGCTTGGCATGGGGGTGCTGCTCAAAGGCCCTGTCATTCTGGCTGTTGCAGGCGTCACGGTTCTCGCAGTTTCGCTCTGGGACCGTGACTGGCGGTGGTTGCGAGGAACCAGGCCGGCAACGGGACTCGCTCTCGCGATCGTCATTGTAGCTCCCTGGGCCATCGCGATCGGCTTTGCGAGTCACGGCGCCTTTTATCAGCAGTCGCTGGGACACGACTTTGCCGCCAAAATCCTGGGCGGCGAGGAATCCCACGGCGCGCCGCCCGGTTATTACCTCGCGCTGGCCACGGCCACCTTCTGGCCTGCCAGTCTGCTTCTCCTGCCCGCGCTCGGATCTGCAATTTCGAACCGCGGCGATCCTGCGGTTCGCTACCTGCTCGCCTGGAGCGGCGCGGTATGGCTCCTGTTCGAACTCGTGCCGACCAAACTCCCGCACTATGTTCTGCCGGCCTATCCCGCATTGGCACTTCTCGCGGCGCTGTGGGCGGGCCGGCCGCAGTCGCAGGCAGAGTCGCGTGGGGCGGCCATTCTCCGCGTCGCCTCCTGCGCGCTGTTCGCGATTGCGACGATTGCCATGACAGCTGCGTGTATCGAGCTTCCGCGCCGCTTTGGAGGAACCGTCGGGTGGCCTCTTCCGGCAGGCGCAGCCTTGGCACTGGGAGCTGCGCTCGCAGCAGTCATCCTGTTGCTGCGCCGCCGGCCCGAGTTGGCCGCGTCATTCGGAATCGTTTCCGCGCTGGTCTTGTATCTGCTGCTCGCCTTTGCCGTCGTTCCGCAGCTCGATGCGCTTTGGCTCTCGCCCCGCGCCGCCGAACTGATTGCATCGCACCGGCGGGCGGGCGATCCGCCGGTTGTACTGGACGGCTACCTCGAGCCCAGCCTTGTGTTCCTGCTGGGCTCTGACACACGGATCGAGTCCCGAAACACCGCCGGCGCGGCCAGCGCAAGCTCCGGTGGGCTCGCGCTCGTGGAAGATCGTGTCCGGCCACTGTTTCTAACCGATGTTCGGCGCGCCGGGTCCGCTGCCACTCCCGAAGGCAGCATCGTCGGGTTCGACTATTCCACCGGCCGCGAACAGCACATCACGCTGTACCGCGTCACACGAGGTGCGAGATCGTGACCCGCACCCTGGCCGCAAGCCTGGAGGAGCGTACAGCGCTCCGGTGGACGGTCGCGATCGTGGCGGCGGTGACGCTCGCGCGATGCATCGTGCTCGTTCTGTCGCCGCTCGACCTCTATCCCGACGAAGCCCAGTATTGGTGGTGGGCGCAGACACCGGCGCTTGGGTATTTCTCGAAGCCGCCAATGATCGCCTGGATCATCTGGCTGACGACCACCGTGTTCGGTGGGTCCGAGTGGGCGATCCGCATCGCCTCTCCCATCTTCCACGGCGCGACCGCGTTACTCATCTACGCCATTGCGCGCCGCGCCACGAGCCCCAACCTCTCTCTGCTCAGCGCGCTCGCCTATCTCACCCTTCCCGGTGTCGCCTGGTCGAGCGGTCTTATTTCAACGGATGTGCCGCTCCTCTTTTTCTGGGCCGTCGCGCTCTATGCCTTTCTGCGCGCCTGCGAGGATGCGCGCTGGCGGTGGCCGCTTCTTTGTGGTGTGGCACTCGGGCTTGGGCTCGAGTCCAAATACGCGATGCTCTACTTCCTGCCGGGTGCCCTCCTTGCCGCGGCGTGGTCGACAAGGGCGCGTGGGGTGGTTTTCGGGAGACGCGCTGTCATCATCGCGATGCTGGCGCTGGTGCTGCTCGCACCCAATATCGCCTGGAATGCATCGCACGGTTTTCCGACCGTCGCCCATACCGAGGCGAACGCAGACTGGGGGCGCTCCCGCTACAGCCTCGGCGGCGCGGCTGGCTTCCTTCTCGGTCAGTTCGGAGTTTTCGGTCCGCTGCTGATGGCGGGGTTCGTCGGAGCGTTTTGGCGTTTGTCGCGCCAAAGCATCCGCAGCGAATCCGATCTCATTTTGGCCGCGTTCTCGCTGCCGCCGCTGGTCCTGATCCTGATCCAGGCATTTGTCGCGGGGGCCAATGCCAACTGGGCCGCCACGGCCTTTGTCTCCGCGACGCCGCTCGCCGTGGCGGAGCTTGCCCGATGGTGGCGAGGCCGGGCACTTGCCGCATCCTTTGTGATCGACGGCGCCGCCACGGTCGCTCTGGGAATTCTTCTTCTGCGGCCGGCGATCGCCGATGCGGTTCATGCCGGCAATGCCTTCAAGCGCGAGGAAGGCTGGCGGCAACTGGGTGCCGAAGTTGCGGTCGCGGCCGAGAGAGCCCGCTACGACTCGATCGCCGGCGACAATCGAAGCGTCGTGGCGGAGCTTCTCTACTATGCCCGGCCGCGGAACACGCCGATGGGCGTGTGGACCCGCGATCTTAACATTCGAGATCATTTCGAGATGACGATGCGTCTTGAACCCGGCACACGGCACGTGCTGCTCGCGATCGAACCGGCGGCCGCTGACCGCGTGCTTGCCACATTCGATTCGGCCTTCGTCGTCAAACGCATCGTCACGGCCGTCGGCGGCGGTCATTTCCGCGCGATCGATTTGTACGATGCACAGGATTATCAGGGACCGGCCGGCGTTGTGCTGCACAACCCGCCACAGTCCTCCGCATATGCTGTCAAGGCGCCACCGGCGCGGTGAATCCTTCTCCTTCTCATGTGAAAAGCTGCGCGAGTTATCACGTTGCAGGAATCTCGTCTTGTCTCGCCGTGAACACCGCGCTGTTGCACATATCCCGCCGGGCATCTCGACGGCATGTTTTCCATTTACTTGGACGTTTCTTCAGTAATGCATCGTTAATGCTTGAGCCTTAGAAGCCATCTATACTGGGGAGCACTGAAGCGGTCACAGTATTCGCACTGCTTCGCTTGACGAGATGTGCGAAGCTTCTAAATATCCGCCGTCGGCACGCCGTTCGATGGGAAGTCGCTGGGGCTTTCGAGGCGTGACCTGTGGAGCGTCATGAGACGACGATGAGTCTGCAGTTGTTGCGGGGGCGCGAGCTGAAACCTCCGTTACGGGCGTTGCGTGAGAGGCCGGAGAACAGCTCCGGCATCCATCCAGAGCAGACAATGGGGCTCCCGAGGATCGGAGCAGGCCGTCCACGGGCGGCCCTGCGCTTTCCCGTCGGCGTGGACGCGCGCGCGTTCTATCAGCGCTTCTATCCCGGCACCTCGGCTGCCGATTGGAATGATTGGCACTGGCAGTTCCGGACCCGCATCCGCACCCTCGCCGAGCTGTCGCGGATTTTTGTTCTGTCGGAGGACGAGCGCAGCGCGGTCGCCGCTCACAAGGGATCGCTGCCGGTCGGAATCACGCCCTATTACGCGAGCCTGATGGCTCGGGACGACGCCACCGAGCCGCTTCGTCGAACCCACATTATGACGGGCGACGAGTCGGTGACCCTCCCGGGCGAAGCGGACGATCCGCTGGGCGAGGATCACGATACCGTCGTGCCAGGGCTCGTCCATCGCTATCCGGACCGTGTGCTCTTTCTCGTCACCGGAACCTGCTCGACCTATTGCCGCTACTGCACGCGCTCGCGCCTCGTGGGAAATCCGGGAGGCGAATACCAGTTCTCGCTTCGCCAATGGGAACAGGCGCTCGCATATCTCGAAGTGCATAGCGAAGTGCGGGACGTTCTTCTTTCGGGGGGCGATCCTCTCAGCATCGGAGATGACAAGCTCGACTGGCTGCTCGGCCGGCTGCGGGCGATCAAACATATCGAGTTTCTCCGCATCGGCACGAAAATCCCGGTCGTACTGCCCCAGCGCATCACGAAAAGCCTCGCAAAGATGCTGAAGAAGCATCATCCGCTGTGGATGAGCATTCACGTCACGCATCCGCGGGAGCTCACGCCCGAAGTGACCGAATCGACCGCGCGGCTGGCCGATGCCGGCATCCCGCTCGGCAGCCAGACCGTGCTTCTGAAGGGCATCAACGACGACATCACGGTGATGAAGCCGTTGATGCAGGGCCTGCTCGCGCGCCGCGTGAAACCCTATTACCTGTACCAGTGCGATCCGATCCGCGGCTCGGGACATTTCCGCACCACGGTCGAAAGGGGCGTGGAGATCATCCGCGGATTGCGGGGCCACACGACGGGCTACGCGTCGCCGAGCTTCTGCATCGATGCCCCGGGGGGTGGCGGGAAAATCCTGATCGCACCGGATTCGGTCGTGGGTCGCGAAGGCGATGATCTTCTCCTGCGGAATTTCGAGGGGAACATCTATCGCTACCCCGATCCGGGCGGCACGCTCGGATGCGACAAGGTCGAGAGCCAGCCGCGGGAATAGAAGTGCACGCGGAGCCGCGGATTCGCGGAGAGCGGTTCGACCGCCGACACGGTGAAAAGCTTGACGTAGTAGAAGAATCGCGCGCCCGCGGCGCGCAGTATCCTGGCGCCTTGAAATCCTGGCGCTCCATGCCTCCATGTCTCCGCGCCTCCGCGTGAATCATCCCATGCAGAAAATTCCAAAGCTTCGCATCGGGATCACTTACGATCTGCGCGCGGACTATCTCGCTCTGGGCTACGGCGAGGAGGAGACTGCCGAGTTCGACAGCGAAATCACGATTGATGCGCTCTTCACGGCGCTTGCCGAACTCGGCTACGCGCCCGAACGGATCGGCAGCGTGCGCAGGCTTTGCGAGCGTCTCTCGGGCGGCGAGCGCTGGGATTGCGTGTTCAATTTCTGCGAGGGCCTCAAGGGCATGGCGCGCGAGGCGCAGGTGCCGTGCCTGCTCGAAGCCTACGATATCCCCTGTGTGTTTTCCGATCCGCTGACACTTGCGCTCGCGCTTGACAAGGGGTTGGCCAAGCGCATCGTCCGGGATTGCGGGGTGCCCACGGCGCCGTTCGCGGTGATCGAAACGACGAAAGACATCGCCGCGATCGATCTTCCTTTCCCGCTTTTTCTCAAACCGGTAGCGGAAGGGTCGGGCAAAGGTATTGGGACGCGCTCGAAGGTGGACGGCATAGCGGATCTGGAAGAGACAGCGGCCGATTTGCTCCGTCGCTTCGACCAACCGGTGCTTGCGGAAACCTATCTGCCTGGCAGGGAATTCACCGTGGGAATCACGGGGACGGGTTCTGCATCCGAAATCCTCGGTATCATGGAAGTACTATGGCGCGAAACCGCCGCGCCGCATGGTTACGGCTACGAGAACAAGCAGCATTTCGAAGGCCGGATGGAGTACCGGCTCGTTGAAGACAGCGAAGCCCGCGAGGCCGGGCAGGTTGCGCTTGCAGCGTGGAAGGCGCTGCGCTGCCGCGACGGCGGCCGCATCGATATGCGCAGCGATGCGTTCGGCCGCCCGCAGTTCATCGAAGTAAACCCTCTCGCGGGCCTTCATCCCGATCACTCCGATCTCGTCTTCATCGCCAGATTCAGGGGCATGTCCTATCGGGACCTGATCGGGCGGATCATGGCCGCATTCCACGCGCGCCATCCCGGGATTCTGCAACCGCTTTCGCGTGTCTGAGCGATGCGCGTCCTGCTCCTGCATTCGGATGTCTCCCCCGATGCGCCGCCGGATGAGCAGGACACGATCGTCACCGCAGATGCCGTCGAGAGGGCGCTGCAGGCGCGCGAGCACGAAGTCAGGCGCCAGGCTTTCGTTCCCGAACCGGAGGTGCTCGACCGCCTGCTTGCCGAATCCCGCGCCGATCTCGTGTTCAACCTGGTCGAGAGTATCTTCGGGCAGGGCGATCTGGCGGGGCTTGCACCCGCCATGCTTGAGCGGCGGGGGATTCGCTTCACGGGCGCCTCCGCCGCCGCGAGCGGCTGCACGGCCAACAAGCCGCTGACCAAGAAAATCCTGCGCGCAGCAGGCCTGCCGACGCCGGACTGGTCTGAACCGCCGCGCTGGGAGGGCATCGCCGAAAGCCGGTGGTATGTGGTCAAATCGGCGACGGAGGACTCTTCGGTCGGACTGGAAGATGGCGCCGTGGTGCATGGACGCGAGGCGGCTCGCGAACGCGCAGGTTTCAGCGCTGCGCGGCACGGCGGAACGTGGTTTGCAGAAGCCTATTGTCCGGGACGCGAATTCAATGTGTCGCTCCTGGAGGATGGCGGCAAGCCGCGCGTGCTTCCGATCGCAGAAATCGAATTTTCGAACTGGCGGCCGGACCGGCCCCGGCTCGTCGGTTATGCGGCAAAGTGGGAGGAATCCTCGCCCGATTGCGCGGCGACTCCACGCGTGTTCGGTCTCGAAGAGACCTCGCCGGAGCTGGCTGCAAGACTTTCTTACCTCTCGCGATCCTCGTGGAATCTGTTCGGACTGCGCGGTTATGCGCGGGTGGATTTTCGTCTCGATGCGGTGGATGCGCCGACGATCCTCGAGATCAATCCCAATCCCTGTCTCGAACCCGCTGCCGGGTTCGCGGCCGCGGCCCTGAGGGCCGGGATTTCCTATGCTGAACTTGTCGAGCGAATCCTGCAGGCCGCAATCCGCGTCTGACAGTTCAGGTTGCAACCGGTTTTGCGAGGTTTTGCGCGCGCAAGATGCGCTGCAGGTCGATCGTCTCGTCAGGGCATCGGGTGTTTTCAACAACGAAGAGATCGCGATGGCCCGCGGGCTGGTCGAAGAATCTCTCGGCGCTGCGGAGGGCGGCGACTATCACTTTCTTCTGGCGGACGGAACGGCGGGGCTCGAAGGTTACACCTGCTACGGCCCCATTCCTGGCAACGACAGGCGTTACGAACTCTACTGGATCGTCACGGTGACTTCGGCGCAACGCCGCGGCCTCGCGCGGGTGCTGCTTTCTGCCACGGAATCCCGCGTGCGTGCGCAGGGTGGAATGTTTCTATTTGCCGAAACCTCGACACGCGCCGATTACGCGCCCGCGCACGCGCTTTATGGTGCGCCGGGTTACGCGCGCTATTGCACAGTTCCCGACTACCACGGCGACGGTCTCGCGTTTTTCGGCAAACGTCTTTGATCGGCTGCCGCCGGTTCAGCGCGGAGCGAGCACCATCATCATCTGCCGGCCTTCCGTCTTTGGCAACTGCTCGATCTTGGCGATCGGCTCGACATCCTTCTGGATGCGGCCTAGGAGATCCATGCCGAGATGCATGTGCGCCATTTCGCGGCCCCGGAAGCGCAAGGTGACCTTCACTTTGTCGCCTTCGTCGAAGAAGCGGCGCATCGAGCGCATCTTCACGTCGTAATCGTGGTCGTCGATGGTCGGGCGCATCTTGATCTCCTTGATCTCGATGACCTTCTGCTTCTTGCGTGCTTCCGCAGCCTTCTTCTGCTGTTCGTATTTGAATTTCCCGTAGTCCATGAGCTTGACCACGGGAGGGCTCGCTTCGGGCGAAACCTCTACGAGATCGAAGCCCTGTTCCTCCGCAATGGCGCGGGCATCCTCGGTTCCGATCTCTCCGAATTTGTGCCCATCGGCTCCGATGAGCAGTATCGAGCGCGCGAAAATTTCCTCGTTCACGCGGGGCCCGTCCTTGGCCGGAGCCGGGGCGGGTACTGAAAATCGTCTGGGAACTATGACTCTCTCCTTCTCTCAGGACCGTGCATTCGGCTTTCGCAGGACGAACCTGTCCCGGCGTCCACGGCTTGTTACGTTTTGGATACCCTGGGGGATTCCGCAGCGCAGAGCGCGAAATCCCTTCGCGCAACCGGCACCACCCCCTCCGGCCATCAGCCGGCGGACCCTGAACGAGAATAGGCGGCGGACGGCGATTCGCAAGGGCTAATCGGCCACATCGTGGCGGGTTTCGGCCTCCTGCCGGATGCGCGCCATGAAACTGTCGAGCGGCATTGCGCCCATGTCCCGGCCTGACCTGAGGCGAACGGCAATGCTGCCCGACTGGGCCTCCCTGTCGCCGATGACGAGCATATAGGGAATCTTCATCGTCTGCGCGTCGCGGATTTTCCGCTGCATGCGCTCGGCCGAAAGATCGATATCGACACGCAGCCCCGCGGTGCCGTTCACCACCGGCAATTCCATCAGGCGCTGCTGTACGTCACGCGCATATTCGGCGACCCGATCGGTAATCGGGATGATCCGCGCCTGGATCGGCGCCAGCCAGACCGGAAAAGTCCCCGCATAATGCTCGATCAGGAATGCGGTGAACCGCTCGTGGCTGCCGAGCGGCGCGCGGTGGATCACATAGACCGGCTGTTCCTTGCCGTCTTCGCCGATGCAGTTCAGCCCGAACGTTTCGGCAGCCAGGAAATCGAGCTGGTTGGTTGAGATTGCATATTCGGTGCCGATCACGCTTTTGATCATGAAGTCGACCTTGGGACCGTAGAACGCGGCTTCGCCTTTTGCCTCGAGATAACGGTAGCCCGACTCCTTCATGGCGGCGCGAATGATCTCGGCTGCGGCCAGCCATTTGTCGGGCTGGTCGACATATTTCTCCAGGTTTGCGGTATCCGGCAGCGACAGCCGCATGTAATATTCTTCGATCCCCATCAAGTCGTAATAGCGCGCGTGCAGCCGCATCACGCGGATGAACTCGTCCTTCGCCTGATCGTGCCGGCAATAGATGTGCGCGTCGTTCTGGCAGAACCCGCGCACCCGCATGAGACCCGAAAGTCCGCCGGACGCTTCGTATCGGTAATCCTGGGCATACTCCGCGATGCGGATGGGAAGCTCGCGATAGGAATGCCGCGTCGCGCCGTAAATCAGGTGATGATGCGGGCAGTTCATCGGCCGCAGATAATAATTCTCCCCGTCGATATCGAGCGGCGAGTACATATCCTCCTTGTAGTAGGGGAGGTGACGCGAGCGCAGATAGAGGCTGTCTTTGGCGATGTGCGGGGTGGCCACGCGGCGGTAGCCGTCCCTGCGCTCTTCCTGCAGCGCGAGGAACTCGAGCTCCTGCCGGATTACCATGCCGTTTGGCATCCACAGCGGCAGGCCTGCCCCTACATCGGGGGAGAAGGTGAAGAGCTCAAGTTCTTTGCCGAGCTTGCGGTGGTCGCGCTTCTCCTGTTCCTCGATCCGGTGGAGATGCGCCTCGAGCTCCTTCTCGTCGCGCCAGGCGGTGCCGTAGATCCGCTGCAGCTGCCGATTTCGGGAATCGCCGCGCCAGTAGGCGCCCGCCACATTGGTCAGCCGGAACGCCTGGCCGATCTTTGCGGTCGATGGGAAATGCGGGCCGCGGCAGAGATCGTGCCAGCCGCCGTGGAAGTAGATCGAGACGTCCTCGTCCGCCGGAATGCTGCGGATGAGTTCGGCCTTGTAGTGCTCGCCGATCTCCTCGAAATGCGCGATGGCTTTGTCGCGCGGCCAGACCTCGCGCCGGGTGGGAAGATCCTGCTCGACGATTTCGCGCATTCGGGCTTCAATCCGCGCCAGATCGCCCTGCGTGAAAGGCTGGTCGCGGGCGAAGTCGTAATAGAACCCGTTTTCGATGGCCGGACCGATGGTCACCTGCGTCCCCGGAAACAGGTCCTGCACCGCCATGGCGAGCACATGTGCCGCGTCGTGCCGGATCAGCTCCAGTGCATCCGGATCCTTGCGCGTGATGATACGGAGTTTCGCGTCGGTCTCGATGGGACGAAACAGGTCCCATTGGCGGCCGTTGACCTCCGCCGCCAAGGCGGCCTTTGCCAACCCTGGCCCGATCGCCGCCGCCACCTCAGCGCCAGTTACGCCCTGAGGGAAGTTCATGGTTTTTCCGTCGGGCAGAGAAATGCTGACGGGCGGCCGGGACACGCAAAACACTCCGTTTTCGAGGGCGGCGGACCTTCGGAAAGCAGTGCCGGGAAGTCAAGGCTGCCTTGCTTGCGCCAGATTTGCCCGGCGATGATGTCGCGGGCGATTCGGAAGGCGTGCACCATGCGTCGAGTTTGGCTTCTTTCATCTGCGGTACTTCTTGCCAGCAGTGCGGCATCGGCTGCCGATCCGGGCGGCGGCAGTGCGAATGCGGTCATGACCGAATGTTCGGGGCCCGATCTGCCGGCTTCCTCCGTCGATTCCTGTCTTGAGCGGGTGCGGATACAGGAGGAGACGAACCCCTCGCCGGGTCTCGAGAGCCTTGAAGCCAGCCTGGAGGCGCGCGCCACGGCAGGCCACGAGCCGGCAAGTCGGGCCTCTGCTGCGAGCACGGCCGTTGAGGTCCGTCCCTACGCACCGGGCCATTCCCCTGCTGCCGCGAAGGACAACGGAGACGACGGAGCGTACAATACCTACGAGGACGGCGCCGCGACGGCCGCCCCGCGTGTATTGCAACAGACGGAAGAGCAGCCGGCTTCCCCGACGGAGGACGCGGCGGCTGGAAATACCGGGCAGGAACGAGCTGCTGTCCCGGAGGATCGCGCTGAGCCCGACGGGGACGCCGACGCCGAGCGCCCACCGCCCGAAATCGATCCGGAAGACGTCCCTCCAATTGCCGATCCGCCCGACAGCGATGCAGCTCCGCGTCCCGATGACGACGGCATGCCGCCGGCCGACCCCGGTTAAATCATGCAACGCCACACGGCGACGTGCATTGACGAACCGCGGGGCTCATGCCCCAGAATACGGGCGGAGGAGCTGATGCCAGGAGAACCGAAATGAAGACGCTCTCTGCCGCGGCGCTTCTCGCCGCCTTTGCCGCCACTCCGGCTCTTGCGCAGCCGGGTCCCCCGCCTGCACCCATGACGGGTGTGGGACCGGTCTGCATACAGCCGTTTTCCTCCCCACAGGACACGATCAATCACACCCACGTGCTCGACCCGCGCCACATCCTGTTCTACATGCGCGACGGAAAAGTACTACTGAACACATTGAAATCGCCATGCCCGGACCTGATGTTCCACGGCTTTTCGTTCGTGACCCCCGAGAACGACATCTGCGCGAATTCGACGCCTATCAAAGTCATCCAGTCTGGCGAGGTGTGCACGTTGGGGCCATTTACGCCCTACGCGCCAACTTCGCCGGGTGCTGGGCGCTAATACTCCGCGCGCGCCGCAGCGCGTGTAGTCCGGGCTATCCGGAAAGTCGTTTCGCGCGCGGGAGTGAGCGGGCGTGACACGCAGGCTTTATCTGCATCTCGGTCCGGCAAAGACCGGGACGAGCGCCATCCAGCACGTGCTCAGCGGTCACGATGGCAGCGTGGTTCTCTATCCCAGGATTGGGCTTTGGTCCGACGGGTCGCACCACAATCTCGTGCTGAACTACTTCGGCGAGTACACGCGGCCTGAAATGGTCCGCGAGGACGCTGGCGGGCTTCTGGAGCAGATCGGAGAGATGGCGCGGCGGTCGGACCGTGACCTGGTCATAAGCTCGGAGATACTCGCCGGACGCCGCACGCTCGACGAATTCGCGGCCGCCTTGCAGAAAGCAGTCGGCTGCGATTTGCGGGTCGTGCTTCTGTTTGTCGTCCGCGAGCATTTCGAACGCGCTGCCTCGCTCTACAATCAGCGGGTCAAGGACGCCGCGACCTCCGAACGACGGGATCCGGACGATTTCCTGATCGAGAACCCCGAAAGACTTTGCTACGCGCATCAGCTGCGCCGGCTGCAACGAACGGACTTCGACCTCAGGGTTCTGAGTTATCATCCTGCCGAGGATTGCATCACGCGCTGTCTGCAGTTCCTCGGTTTTCCGGTGGAGCAAATCCCCGAATTGCCGAGGCGAAACATATCACTTGGCCGAACGGCGCTGGTCGCCACGCTCGCCGCCAACCGGCTCGTAGAGACGCCCCAGGATCGCAGCCGGTTTAATGAGGCCCTCTCCCGGATTCCGGGCCGGTTCGCGCCTTCGGAAATGTTCTTCGGGAAGGACGCCGTGGCGCGGGTCCGGCCGATGTTCGCAGCGGACAGGAAATATCTCCGCAGGGAGTTCGGAGTGAAGCTTCCCCGCGCCGACTTATCCAATGCCAGCCCATTCACGCTGAGCGAAAACGACTTCGCAGACATCGCATCTGCAATGGCAAGCTACGCCGATGACAGGCGACCCATTCTGGATATGGTGGCGCACTATGTCCGTCACGCGAACAACCCGTCCGAACCACCGGAACCGGAGCTTGCAGATAAACCTCGCGAAGCATGATCCGGCGTGTCAACCGGCACGCGACAAACCAAAAGGGCCGGAGTTTCCTCCGGCCCTTTCGCATGACTGACGGGAGAAACGGACCTTAGAAGTCCATGTCGCCCATGCCGCCGCCGCCCGGCATCGGGGGAGGCGATTCCTTCTTCGGACGGTCGGCGACCATCGCTTCGGTGGTGATCAGGAGCGCGGCCACGCTGGCGGCGTCCTGGAGCGCGATACGGACCACCTTGGTCGGATCGACGATGCCGGCCTCGACGAGATCGACATACTGCTCGTTCTGCGCATCGAAGCCGTAGGTATTCGACTTCTGCTCGAGCAGCTTGCCCACGACGATGGAGGCTTCCACGCCGCAGTTCTCGACGATCTGGCGGATCGGCGTCTGGATCGCCTTGCGCACGATCGCGATGCCGGCGTTCTGGTCTTCGTTCTCGCCGGTCAGGCCGTTCAGCACCTTGGTGGCATAGAGGAGTGCCGCGCCGCCGCCGGGGAGAATGCCTTCCTCCACCGCCGCCTTCGTGGCGTTGAGCGCGTCATCGACGCGGTCCTTCTTCTCCTTCACTTCCACTTCGGTCGCGCCGCCGACGCGGATCACCGCGACGCCGCCCGCGAGCTTCGCCAGACGCTCTTGGAGCTTCTCCTTGTCGTAATCGGAGGTCGTCTCCTCGATCTGCATCTTGATCTGGCTGACGCGCGCCTGGATGTCGTTCTTCTTGCCCGAGCCGTCGATGACCGTCGTGTCGTCCTTGGTGATGCGGACCTTCTTGGCGGTGCCCAGCATGTTGAGCTTCACGTTCTCGAGCTTGATGCCGAGATCTTCGCTGATCACCTGGCCGCCGGTGACGGTGGCGATATCTTCGAGCATCGCCTTCCTGCGATCGCCGAAGCCCGGCGCCTTCACCGCCGCAACCTTGAGGCCGCCGCGCAGCTTGTTGACAACGAGCGTCGCCAGAGCCTCGCCTTCGACCTCTTCGGCGATGATCACCAGCGGACGCCCGCTTTGGACCACGGCTTCGAGGAGCGGCAGGATCGGCTGTAGCGACGAGAGCTTCTTCTCGTGGATGAGGAGGTAGGGCTCCTCGAGCTCGGCCACCATCTTGTCGGCGTTGGTGATGAAATAGGGCGAGATGTAGCCGCGGTCGAACTGCATGCCTTCGACCACTTCCAGCTCCGTGTCGAGGCTCTTCGCCTCTTCCACCGTGATCACGCCTTCATTGCCGACCTTGGCCATCGCTTCGGCGATCATCTTGCCGACGGTCTTGTCGCCATTTGCGGAAATCGTGCCTACCTGGCCAATCTCCTCGTTCGACTTGACCTTCTTGGAGCGCTTCTTGAGATCGGCGACGACGGCTTCCACCGCCTTCTCGACGCCGCGCTTCAGGTCCATCGGGTTCATGCCCGCGGCAACCGATTTCCCGCCTTCGCGGATGATTGCATGCGCGAGCACGGTGGCGGTGGTGGTGCCGTCGCCGGCCGCGTCATTCGTCTTGGACGCGACCTCGCGCACCATCTGCGCGCCCATGTTCTCGAACTTGTCGTGAAGTTCGATCTCCTTGGCGACGGTGACGCCGTCCTTGGTCGAGCGCGGAGCGCCAAAGCTCTTCTCGATCACGACGTTGCGCCCCTTGGGGCCCAGCGTCACGCGCACCGCATCATTGAGAATGTCGACGCCGCGGAGCATCTTCTCCCGCGCGTCGCTGCCGAATCTTACGTCTTTGGCTGCCATGTCTTGTCTCCTGATTGGGAATTCTGCTGTTGATGGCCGTAAGCGAGTAGTGAGCAGCGAATGGCGAGCAGGACCTCCCTGTCCGCTATTCGCAATTTCGCCATTCGCTCAGGCGGCCTTCTTCACCGGCTTGGTGGTGCGGCCCTCAAGGATGCCCATGATGTCGGACTCCTTCATGATCAGGAGCTCCTGACCATCGACCTTCACTTCGGTGCCCGACCATTTGCCGAACAGCACGAAATCGCCGGTCTTCACTTCGGGCACGACGCGCTTGCCGTGCTCATCGAGAGCGCCGGGACCGACGGCGATGACTTCGCCTTCCTGCGGCTTCTCCTGGGCGGTGTCGGGAATGATGATGCCGCCGGGGGTCTTCTGATCTTCCTGTAGGCGACGGACGACCACGCGGTCGCCAAGCGGACGAAATTTCATGGATTGCCTCCTCGATTTTTTCAAACGAAAGCAAGTGGTTAACTGATTGGCCGGCACGAGTCCGGTACATGGCAGCACTCGCCTGAGGAGAGTGCCAGCCCTTGCGCGGCGATATAGGAGGGGACTTGCGGGACGTCAAGAGCCTCTGCTGCATTGCAGCGAGACATGGTTCAGAACCGGTAGTTCACCTCAAGACCGGTGGTGCGGGGGCGGAAGGTGCTGGCTTCGTAGAGCACGGTATTCGCGTCCTGGTGGTTCAGGTCGAGTTGCGGATGGGCATCGAGGACATTGTTCATGAACGCCGCCACGTCCCACTGGCCGAAACGCGTGCCCGCGCGCGCGGAGAGTTCATTTGTCGCGGGGTCGGGGACCAAGTGGGGATCATAGGATGCCGACAGGGGATTCTGCGTGGCGAGCGGCCAGGTGTTCCGGCTGGCGAAAGTGTCATCGAGGCGCGCGTAGGACTGGTTGCCGAAGACATTGAAGTCGTAGTCCGCACCCACCGTGAAGGTCCATGGCGAGATGTAGGGCTGGCTGCCGATTGCTTCGCCCGAAGCGACGAGCAGCGAACCGTCTGCCGAATAGGCATTCGCGGCGTAGCGCGCATCGGTATAGCCGAGCGTGATGTCGAGGTGGAACGAGTCGGTGACCTGGTAGTCCGCCTGGAGATCGAAGCCTTTGCTCACCGCCTTGCCGAGATTGGCGGTGTACTGGAGGCCGCAGAGTGGCAGATAGACGTCCTGCTGGATGCCGTTCCAGTTCACGTAGTAGACGCTCGCGTCCGTCTGCAGTTGTCCGCCGAGCCACTTGTCCTTCGCGCCGAGTTCGTAGCTCCAGGTGGTGTCCGAACTGTAGGAACTCGGAACGCTCGGCACGCCGCAGGCGACGAGCGGGAAAGGCGGATTGGCACCCCCGATGCGGTAGCCTTCCGAAACCGTCGCGTAGAGCAGATCGTCGGGCGTCGCCTGGAAATCGACGCTCACCTTGGGCGTGATCGGCGTTTCGCTTTCTCCGCCAGTGCCGGCGCTCGGTCCGAAATTCTGCGGTCCGTTGGCGTAATTGGTGAAATCGAAGTGGGTCCGCGCATATCGCAGCCCGGCCTCGAGCTTCCACTGATCGGTGAAGGCGTAAGTCGCATCTCCGAACACGGCGATCTGGCTGTCATGCGCGAGCGTGTCGTTGATATAGTCGTCGCCGTTGGCAAGCAGATTTTCGCCCCAGGCCTGCAGCACCGTTTCGTGCCAGAGATACCGGGTGATCTGCGGCAATTGCGGATCGTTGATCTCTTCTTTGCTCTCCTGTCCGTTGCCGGCATAGAAGACGCCCATCACCCAGACGAGCCGTGCGTCCGGATTGGTCGATTGCAGGCGCACTTCCTGGGTCACATCGTGTTGCGTGTTGGTGATGTTTGCGCGCGCGACGTAATCCGGCAGGCCGGGCAGGTTGATGCCGGTCGGCGTCAGCAGAGGATAAAGATCCGTCCGGCATTGCGGCGGACCACAAGGGTTCCCCTCGGGATCGGTGCCGTCGAGCAGGATCTGCTGGAAATAGGAAAGATTGTAGAGCGTGCCGCTGTAGCCGTTGACCTGTTCGCCGCGGCCGAACAGCGAGGTGTCGGAAATCAGTTCGGCAGCATTCCCCGTGTAATGGATGGCGAGCGACGCGAGATAGAACCGGTCCTTGTCGACCATGCGGTCCGGTGTCGCCGTTTTGTAAATGCCGGAATCGGGATCGGAAATGCCGACCCAATACTGGTCGGGATCGCCGACTCTCCGATTCTGGTAATCGACGGACGGCGTGATCGTCAGCCGCGAGATCGGCGCCCACGTCAGCGCGCCACGAAGAACATAGGTATCGGTGCCGTTCGCGTCGGGTATGGTCGTTTGCCCGGTGCGATAATTCACCTGGTCGATCCAGCCGCCGTCGCGCCGATACCAGGCGCTCACGCGGAAGCCCAGCTCGTCCGTGACGATCGGACCGCCGACGGCCGCGCCGGATTCGTAGCTCGGCTGTCCGCCATCGGTGAACGAGATCTCGCTGCGCGCGATTCCGCCGTAGTCGGTGAGACTTGGCTGCGGCGTGATATAACGAACCGTGCCGCCCTCCGAACCCGCCCCGAACAGCGTGCCCTGGGGCCCGCGCAGCACCTCGACCCGTTCGAGATCGAAGATGGAGGGCAGCGAATTGTTCGAACTGAAGCCGAGATTGCGGATCTGGATCGGCGTGTCATCGATATAGATGCCCGTCGTTCCCGATCCCGCTGTCGAATCGATCCCGCGGATGTACACGTCGTTGGTGGCGGGATCGTAAGTGACGCCTGGGGTAAATTTCGCGAGCTGCGCGAAATTTTTTACGCCCAGCACGTCCATCTTCAGATTGCTGAAGGCGCTGACGCTCAGCGGTACCTTTTCGAGCTTCTCGGTGCGGCGGGTGGCTGTGACGACCACTTCCTCAATCGCCGCGCCACGACTTTCCGCTGCACGTTGCGGCGTCGGGGATTGCGCGGCCGCGGAATTCCCGGCGAACAGCGGCAGCACGAGGCTTACGGAAAACAGCAGTTTAAAGAGTGGAACCCGCATGCGTATGCCCCTCCCCGCGTAACGGTATGGATTTCAGCATGGATTTGACAAGTCGGCCAGCTACAGCGCGCGAGCCGCCAAGCGCCGCGAATGAGCATTCCGCAGTGCCCCACGAAGGAAGCAAATTGCGCCTGAGGTCGGTCAAATCGCGTTCAAACGGGCGCCGTCGCACAATAGGTGCAAGAAGGATGCCTCGCGCCACACGGACTCTGCCGCGCGATTGCCTGTCAGCGCAGGGGCGGGCTGAACAGGCTGGATTCCCCGTCGGTGGGAATATCGAAAATCGCGCGGTCGCCTTCGAGCCGCACCCGGTCCTCCGACAGAAGGCGAAGTGCCAACGGGTAAAGCTTGTGCTCGGCTGAGAGAACTCGCTCCGCAAGCACTTCCTCGTTGTCCTGCGGCAGGACAGGCACGGCGGCCTGGGCGATGATCGGCCCCGAATCGAGTTCGTGGACCACGAAATGCGCGGTGCAACCGGAGATGCGGACGCCCGATTCGAGAACGCGGCGATGGACGTTCACGCCCTTGAACGCCGGAAGCAGCGAAGGGTGGATGTTGATCAGGCGTCCGCGCCAGGTTTCGACAAAGCCGGCCGAAAGAACCCGCATGAATCCGGCAAGGCACACAACTGCAACATCGAATTCTCGAAGAGCCCCGGCGACCGCTTCGTCAAAGCACTCACGCGACGCGAATCCGCCGTGCGCGATCGTGCGCGATGGAATTCGTGCCCGCTCGGCGCGCCTGAGCCCCTCCACGTCGGGAACGTTAGAGACCACGTAGACGATCTCCGCCGGGAAATCGCCTGCCGCGCAGGCGTCGATGAGCGACTGGAGATTGCTTCCCCGCCCCGAGATCAAGACGCCCACCCGCGCACGCGCCGTCATTCGAAAAGGCTCGCGCCCGAATACGTCACGCGCGGCTCTCCGTTTCCCGCAACGAGGGTCCCGATCTCATGAACAGTTTCGCCGGTGCTTGCGAAGGAGTCCATGCAGCGTTGCCGGTCCTCCCGTGCGACCACCGCGACAAGGCCAATGCCGCAATTGAAGGTGCGCAGCATCTCCGATTCTGCAATGTTTCCCCTTTGTGCAAGCCACGCGAAAACGGGTGGCACGGGCCAGGATCCCGGCCGGATTGTGGCATCAATGTTCGGCGGTAGAATTCGCGGCAGGTTCTCCGTAAGCCCGCCCCCCGTTATGTGGGCCAATCCCTTGATGTCGCAGGCGCGCAAGGCGGCGAGCGCGCTCCTCACATAAAGCCGTGTCGGGACCAGAAGTGCTGCGCCGAGCGGCACGCCCGGCGCAAACGGCGCCGGAGCATCGCAGGACAGAACGGCGTCTGCCATGATTTTCCGGACCAGCGAAAATCCGTTCGAGTGAAGGCCGGACGAGGAAATGCCAATCAGCACGTCGTCCGCATGTATCGCTGTAGTTTTCGGCAGCACCTGCTCGCGCTCGACTGCGCCCACCGCGAAACCGGCGAGATCGAAGTCACCTTCACCGTAAAAGCCCGGCATCTCCGCCGTTTCGCCGCCGATCAGTGCGCAGCCGCAATCGCTGCAGGCGCGCGCGATACCTTCGATCACAACCGCCGCGGCATCGGTCGCAAGCTTTCCCGTCGCATAGTAATCAAGGAAGAAAAGCGGCTCGGCACCCTGCACCACGATATCGTTGACACACATCGCCACGAGGTCCTGCCCGATCGTCGAAAACTCGCGCGTCTCAATGGCGAGCCGGAGCTTGGTGCCGACTCCATCGGTCGAAGCGACGAGCACCGGATCCCTGAAGCCTGCCGCCCGGAGATCAAACAGTCCCCCGAAGCCCCCGAGATTGGCGGCAGCGCCCGGCCGGCGAGTCTGTCTGGCCGCGGCGGAAATCCGCTCGACGAGGTCGTCCGCGGCGTCGATATCGACGCCGGCCTGCCGATAGGTGAGGCCAGGCTCGCTCATGTCACTGCATACTCAGGCATTTGCCCGTGGCATTTACACGTCCCGCGCGGGGCGGTCACGCGATTCATGGCGCGCGTGCGGGTGGCCAAAATCGGCCCGGGGCGCGCTTCCGCAGTAAAGCGCTCACCCGTATAGTCCCGTGCCGACAACGGATCTGTCATGCGCCGTCTCTTCGCCGTTTGCCTCCTCCTTTTCGGAATGGCCGCTACCCTCAATGATGCGAGGGCGGCAGACGAAATGTTCACGGTCGGCGGCATCAAAGTGGATGCCTCCGCGCCCTCCGCCATCGAGGCGCAAACCAGGGCGATCGACAGTGGCAGGGAGCGGGCCTGGCAGACTCTTTACCGCAGACTGACGCGGCAGGAGGACTGGGGCCGCCAGCCGGCGCTCGATCCCACGACGCTCAAGCGCCTCGTCCGCTCCTATCAGGTGCACGACGCGCGCAGTTCGACCACGCGCTTCGTCGCTAACATGACTTACCTGTTCAATGCCGGCGCAGTTCGGCGCATTCTCCAGCAGTCGGAGATCGCCTATTCTGACGTGGTGGCGAAGCCCATCCTCGTCATCCCGCTGGGGCCCAGCTGGTCGGCGCAAACGCCATGGACGAAGGCTTGGAGCGACCCGCAGTTTGCCCATCGCGCGGTGCCGCTCGTGCTGCCTCCTGACGATGCCATCGACGCGCCGGTCCTTTCCGCGATCGATTTCAGGACCACGAAATGGCAGGACGTCGAGCCCATGGCATCGCGCGTTCACGCCACGGCCACCTATCTGGTCCTTGTAATTCCGGAGCACGCGCAGATGCTCGTAAAAGTCCGCGCGCTCGGCTCCGGCAACCCGCCGCCCGTGCCGGACTTCATCGTGCGGGTGCCGCCGCGCACGCCGGAGTCAAAAGCGTTCGGCACAGTGGCCGACCGTGCCGCCGATGCAATTGTCAATTCCTGGAAATTGCGATCTGCGGTGGATTACGGGAAGCATTCCGTTCTCACGGTTTCGCTGCATGCAGATTCGCTTTCGGAATGGGGCCGGATTCTTCAGAAGCTCGGCGCTGTGTCGACCGTGACGGACGTCGACGTCGTGGCGATGGATATCGGCGAGGCGCGGCTCGAAATCGGCTATGTGGGATCGCAGGAACAGCTTGCCGATCAGTTGTCCCGGTCAGGCCTCACACTTGCGGGCAACGAGGGGCAGTGGTGGCTTGCCACCTCCGGAACGGAGACGGCAGGCCAATGAGGAGTGTTCTCCGTCACCTGCCGAATTTTCTGACGGGACTCCGGCTCGTTGCCGCGCCAGCACTGGCATTTCTGCTCGTCAGCGGTTCCGACCGGACGGCGCTTGGGGTTTTTGCCTTCGCAGGCCTTAGCGATGCCGCAGACGGATTTCTCGCCAAACGTTTTGGTGTGACCAGCCGGTTCGGCCAATTCCTCGATCCTGCCGCGGACAAGCTGTTGATGGTCGCCGCGTTTCTCACGCTGACAGTGTTGAATATTGCGCCGCTGTGGCTGACATTTCTGGTGGTCGCGCGCGATGCCGCGATCGTTGGCGGCATCGTGCTGGCCCGCGTGCTCGCGCTGCCTGTGCGCATCGAACCGCTTCTTGTCGGCAAGGCGAGCACCGCGATGCAGATCGCCTACATCGCTCTCGCGCTCCTTCTTCTCACCTTCGGTCTGCGTTGGCCGGACAGCGAGCGCTACGCGGCAGACGCAACAGCCTTTCTGACAATCGCATCGTGGCTTGCCTATGCGGGCGTGGGGATTAACGCTCTCGCCCGCCGCCGGCGCGCTGCGTGAGCGCCATGCCGTTCGCGATGCAACGGCCATCGCAGCTTCCGCTTCCGTTATCTGCGCCGGACCATCTCTCGCGCGACGATCTGATTGTCGTCCCCGGAAATGCACAGGCGGTCGCCTATATCGACGCCTGGCCCGAATGGCCTGTTGCCGTCGTAGCTCTTTATGGGCCGCATGGCTGCGGCAAGACGCATCTCGCCACCGTCTGGCGCGAGACGGCAAATGCCGGCTTGGTTTCGGCGGCACGCCTCGCGCAGGACGGCACGGCCGAAGCTGGGGCGCTGGTGATCGAAGATGTGGATTCCGCGGTGTGTTCGCGCGGGCGCGATGCCGCGCTGTTTGCCGCGCTGGAGAGCGTCGGCGCCGCGGCGCCCTGTCTTCTGACCGGTCGCACGCATCCGGCAAGCTGGCCGGTCGCGCTCCCGGATCTCGGTTCGCGTTTTGCGGCCATTCCGGCGCTGCCCCTCTGGGCGCCCGACGAAACTCTG
The DNA here is from genome assembly GCA_036502185.1 of Rhizomicrobium sp. Taxonomy (GTDB): domain Bacteria; phylum Pseudomonadota; class Alphaproteobacteria; order Micropepsales; family Micropepsaceae; genus Rhizomicrobium. The sequence continues at coordinate 36,290 of DASXYZ010000082.1, read as the reverse complement.
CTCCGGGTGCTGGCGCGAAAGCTGTTTTCCGACCGCCAGCTCTTTGTGCCCGATGCGGTGATTGAAGAAATGTTGCGCCGCCTCGACCGCTCGCCCGGCGCGATCCGCGATTTCGTCGCCGAACTCGATGCTACCGCTCTGGCGGTCGCAAAGCCGGTCAGCCTCGCACTGGTACGCAGCCTGATCGCCGCGCGGTCGGTCGAGCCATGATGGCATGACATTCGTGCTCTGATCTGTTCCAGGTGCAACGGTCCAAGTAATTACCTGCGCTTCTTGCGCTCGTTGCAGAAAATATCCTGTTGATGCGGGTCACCCGGTTGAGCCCCGATATCCCGTTGCGGCGCGGATAACATGAAGTCCGGGATTCCTTCCGGCGTCACTTGGGCGGCTCGCCGCCGGGCCATGGCAGTTTGTGTTGATGCAGATCGAGCGGTATTCGCCCTCTGGGCGAACGAGGTCATGACAGATTCATACGTTTCCTATATACTGCCACGCCCTGAAATAAGTTCGGACATGACGGTCCCGCAATGACGGCCGAAGCTCTGGAACGGAAAGTGGAAACCGCGATTCTGCCCTCGGCGGGGCCGGGCGAGGCCGGGGAGGCGCGCGCGTCTACGGGTAGCGTGGACGCGACTTCGCCGGAGCGGTTTCTCAATCGGGAACTGTCCTGGCTCGCGTTTAACCGCCGCGTGCTCGAAGAAGGCCGCAGTCATCGCCATCCGCTGCTCGAGCGGCTCAGGTTCCTGTCGATCTCGGCGTCCAATCTCGACGAATTCTACATGGTGCGCGTTGCCGGTCTGATAGGCATGGTCGGCGCCGGTGTAGATTCACGCAGCGACGACGGGCTTACTCCGGCCGAGCAGATCGCGCGCGTCGAGGAGACGGCCGGCGAACTAATCGCCGACCAGCAGCGCATGTGGGTGCGGCTGCGGAAGGAACTGAGGGACGCCGGGATTTCAGTGCTCGATCCCGAGGAACTGACTGACTCCGACCGCGAATGGCTGGCCGAGGATTTTCGCGAAAATATCTTTCCGGTGCTGACGCCGCTCGCCCTTGATCCGGCGCACCCCTTCCCGTTCATTCCCAACCTCGGCTTCACGCTCGCACTCCAGCTTTCGCGCAAGCGTGATGGCAAGGCCGTGACGGCGCTCCTGCCGGTGCCGTCGCAGCTCCGCCGCTTCATCCGGCTTGCCGGAAGCCAGGCGCGTTTCCTTCCGCTCGAGAACACCATCGGGTTGCATCTGCACCGGCTCTTTCCCGGGTACAACGTTCTCGGGTCCGGTCTTTTCCGGATCATCCGCGACAGCGAGGTCGAAGTCGAGGAAGAGGCCGAAGACCTCGCGCGACTGTTCGAGCAGCTGGTGAAACGAAGGCGCCGCGGGTCCGTCATCCAACTCGTCTGCAGTGCGGCGATGCCTTCGGAACTGCGGAGCTACATCGCCGACAAGGTTGATCTCGACCGTGCCGACCTCGTCATCGTTGAGCATCTCCTGGGTCTTTCGGACACCAGCAAACTGATTCTCAAGGAGAGGCCGGATCTCCAGTACAAGCCCTTCATCGCCCGATTTCCCGAGCGCATCCGCGACTACGGCGGTGATTGTTTCGCCGCCATCCGCGCCAAGGACATCGTTGTCCATCACCCTTTCGAGAGCTTTGACGTGGTTGTGCAGTTCCTGCGTCAGGCCGCGGCAGATCCGGGTGTTGTCGCCATCAAGCAGACGCTCTACCGCACCTCGCAGGACTCACCCATCGTCAAGGCACTGATCGAAGCGGCCGAAGCGGGAAAATCGGTGACTGCGCTCATCGAATTGAAGGCACGCTTCGACGAGGAGGCGAACATCCGCTGGGCGCGCGATCTCGAACGCGCCGGCGTGCAGGTGGTCTATGGATTTATCGAGCTCAAGACCCACGCAAAGGTAAGTCTTGTCGTCCGGCGCGAAAGCGGTCAGCTCAGGACCTATGTTCACTTCGGTACCGGCAACTATCACCCGGTCACTGCCAAGATCTACACCGATCTGTCGCTCTTTTCCGCCGATCCGGCCTTGGGCCGCGATGCAGGCCAGCTCTTCAATTACGTCACAGGCTATGCCGAGCCGGTCGCGCTCGAAAAGATCTCGGTCTCGCCCGTGTCGCTGCGCGGCAAACTCGCCGACGCCATCCAGGAGGAAATCGGACATGCACGCGCCGGAAGGCCCGCGGCCATCTGGCTCAAGCTCAACGCGCTCGTGGATGCGGCGCTCATCGACGGACTCTATCGGGCGAGTCAGGCGGGCGTGCGAGTCGACCTCGTCGTGCGCGGCATCTGCTGCCTGCGACCGGGCCTTCCCGGAATCTCGGACGATATACGCGTAAAGAGCATCATTGGGCGCTTTCTCGAACATGGCCGGATCGTCTGCTTCGGTGGCGGCCACGGCCTGCCGTCGCCGAAAGCGAGAGTGTACATTTCTTCGGCGGACTGGATGCCGCGCAATCTCGACCGGCGGGTCGAAGCTCTGGTCCCGGTCGACAATCCGACCGTGCACGAGCAGGTGCTGAACCAGATCATGGTGGCTCTCTTCAAGGATCAGGCGCAGAGCTGGCACATGACGGCCGACGGCACATACGTCCGCGATCCGCGGTCCGACCGCGAAGATGCATTCTCCGCACACACCTATTTCATGACCAACCCATCACTTTCCGGCCGAGGCCGCGCGCTCCGAATGACTGCGCGCAAACCCGCCTCGGTCCTGGGGCAGGCCGAGCGGTGAACGACAGGACGTCGGAGGCGACGGGGCGGCGAACCCCGCTCCCGCGCGCACGGCACAAGGGGCCGGTTGCGGTCGTCGACATTGGTTCGAACTCGGTGCGTCTGGTGATCTACGAGTCGCTCTCGCGCGCGCCGGCAGTCGTCCACAACGAGAAGGCGATCTGCGCGATCGGGCGCGACATGGTCTCGCGCCGGCGGCTGCACGAAGGCGGGATGCGGCTCGCGCTCGAATCGCTCGCGAGGTTTCGCGTTCTGGCCGATGCGCATAGAGCGGAACTGCGTGATGCGGTGGCTACGGCAGCCGCGCGCGACGCGGCGAACGGACAGGACTTCGTGCGTCTCGCCGAAGCGGCTTGGGGCGGACCGATCCGCATCCTTTCAGGCGAACAGGAGGCGCGCCTCGCCGCAAAAGGCGTACTTGCTGGAATACCCGTGGCGGACGGGCTTGTCGCCGATCTCGGTGGCGGAAGTCTCGACATGGTGACGGTGAAGGGTGGCGAGACGGGTGCTGCAACGACCCTCCCGTTCGGGCCCTTGCGCCTCATCGATGTTGCCAATGGTGATCCCGAACGTGCGAGAGACGTCGTCCGAAAAGGTCTCGACTTCGCGACCAGCCTGGGCGCGCTAGAGGGGCGCTCGCTCTACGCGGTTGGAGGTGTATGGAGAAGCTTCGCGCATGTGGACATGGAGGATTCGGAATACCCGCTCCATGTGCTCCATAACTATGCCATTCCGGCATCGCGCGCGATCAAGCTTTGCCGCGTCCTCTCCAGGTTGTCGCGCCGATCCTTCGAAATGATGCGGGTTGTCTCCCGCCGGCGCGCCGAGGCTCTGCCCTATGGCGCGGTCGTGCTCGAAGAACTTCTGCTCGCGACGGGATTGGAGCGGGTCGTGGTCTCCGCCTATGGCGTGCGCGAAGGAATTGTTTACGACCAGCTGGAGATGGGGGAACGGGCGCTGGATCCGCTGATCGCCTTCGCCGAATCCGAGAATGCGCGTGTGAGTCGCACGCCCGCCCACGCCCGCGAAATGTTCGACTGGCTCGCTCCCCTTTTCCCCGACGAAACCGATGAGTCCCGGCGCATTCGGCTTGCAAGCTGTCTGCTTGCCGACATGGGTTGGAGACGGCACCCCGACGACCGGGCGCTCGGCACGTTCAGCCAGGTGCTGACGGCGCCCTTCGCGGGCGCCGACCATCGCAGCCGGGCGCTGATCGCCACTGCGGTGTTCCATCGCTACGCCGGGGAAGAAACGTTGCCCCGCGACAACCCTGTTCGCGGCCTGCTGGAACCGGAGGACACGGCGTTTGCCTTGAGGCTCGGCCTCGCCATGCGGTTTGCTCTCGTCCTTTCGTCCTCGGCCGCGGGAGAGCTCGCCCGGTATTCCTTGCGAACGACAGACAGCCGCGTGCTGCTGGAAATTCCGCCCGGTCGAACCCAAATGGCAGGAGAACCCATCGCGAAGCGGCTGAACGCGCTCGCGGGCGTCCTCGGGCGAAAGGGCGAAATCCTCGCCCGATGAGCTTGCACCGCCCGCGTCAATGGAGCTTAAAGACCTCCGTGCGCATCGTGGCGGGGCAACACTGGACGGCCTGTTCGGGGCCGAAGGAGAGACTTTCATGGGTGCGCTGAGCATCTGGCATATTCTGATCCTGGCCGTGGTCGCGCTCCTGCTTTTTGGTGGACGCGGGAAGATTTCCGATCTGATGGGCGACGTTGCCAAGGGAATCCGCAGCTTCCGCAAAGGGTTGAACGAATCCGACGACGAGCGTGCGATTGCCGACCGGCGCGAAGATGCCGGGAAACGGGACAGCGCCGCGGAACACTGAACCCGGTCGCCGATGTTCCTGGATCTGAGCTGGAGCCATATCCTCATCGTCCTCATCGTCGCCCTGGTCGTGGTGGGGCCGAAGGACCTGCCGCGCCTGATGCGCTTGGCCGGGCGCTGGACCGCCAAGGCGCGCGCGATGGCCGATCAGTTCCGCAGGAGCTTCGACGAGATGGCGCGCCAGTCCGAACTCGACGAGTTGCGCAGCGAGCTTGAATCGCTTCGCCACGAAAGACCGTTCGCCGATATCGACCGCACGCTCAGAGCGCCCGTTCTGCCCCCGCCCGATCCGCCGGCGGCCCGTACCGCATCGCCTGATCAAAACAGCGCAGCGGCACCGATTGCTGCCGCGGGTCCGCACGAATGACGGCACGCACCACGGCGGACGAAGAGGCGATCGAAGCCACCAAGGCACCGCTCCTCGATCACCTCGTCGAATTGCGCAAACGGCTTGTCGTCTCGCTGATCGCATTTGCGCTCTGCTTCGCGCTCTGCTTTGGATTTGCGAAGTACATCTACGCGTTTCTCACTGCGCCGCTCGCGCACGCCCTCGCGGGACAGCCCAATCACCATCTGATTTACACCGCGTTGTACGAGACCTTCTTCACCTATGTGAAGCTCGGAATGTTTGCGGGCCTGTGTCTCTCCTTTCCCATTATTGCCTCGCAGATCTGGATGTTCATCGCGCCGGGCCTTTACCGACAAGAGCGCCGCGCCTTTCTGCCGTTCCTTGTCGCCACACCCGTTCTTTTCGCGATCGGCGCGGCCTTTGTCTATTATGTGATGCTGCCGTTCGCGATCCGGTTCTTCGTGGGTTATGAGACGCCCGGCGGCCCCGGCGTGCTCGGCATCGAGCTCCAGGCCAAGGTCAGCGAATATCTCGATTTCGTCACCACGCTGATCTTCGCGTTCGGGCTGTGTTTCCAGATGCCGGTATTGCTTGCTCTGCTCGGCCGCGTCGGCATTGTCTCGAGCGCGCAGCTGCGCAGCGTTCAGCGCTACGCCATCCTGGGCATTGTCGCGCTGTGCGCCGTGGTGACCCCGCCCGATCCGTTCAGCATGATGAGCCTCGCTTTGCCGCTCATCGTGCTCTACGAAATCTCGATCTGGTGCGTGCGCCTGATCGAGAACCGGCGCGCACGCGAGGATGCGGCGCGCGCCGCCGCGGCGACTTAAGCCCGCTTTACCCTCCGAATCGGCCGTGCCATTACGGCCGGGAGCGGAGGATCGCGAACAACGCCATGCTGGACATCCGGATCGTCAGGGACGAGCCCGCACGCGTTGTGGCCGGTCTCGCGCGCCGCGGCATGACCGATGCGCAAGCCGTCATCGAGGATGTCCTCGCGAGAGATCGCGCAATTCGCACGCTGCAGGGTCGTCTGCAGGAAGCGCAGGCCCGGCGCAACGAAGCCGCCCGCCAGATCGGCGCCGCCAAGGCGCAGAAGGACGAAGGCCGCGCCACAGCGCTGATGGGGGAAGTGGCGGGACTGCGAGAGGAGATACGTCAGGGCGAGGAGGAGGAGCGCACCGCGAAGGCTGCGCTCGAAGAGGCGCTCGCCGCTATCCCCAATCTTCCTGCCGCCGACGTGCCAGACGGCGCCGACGAAAATGACAATGTGGAAGTGGTCGCGCGGCGGTTCGGGAAGGCGCCACAGCTCTCGGCGGCGCGTGGGCATTTCGATCTGGGCGAAGCGCTCGGCCAGATGGATTTTGCGCGCGCGGCAAAAGTGTCGGGTTCGCGCTTTGCCTATCTCACGGGCGCGCTTGCCCGGCTCGAGCGCGCGCTCGGCAATTTCATGCTCGATCTGCACACGCGCGAGTTCGGCTACAACGAAGTCTCTCCACCGCTTCTCGTGCGCGACGAGGCGTTGTTCGGAACCGGACAACTCCCAAAATTCGCCGAAGAGCAGTTCCACACCACCACCGGCTATTGGCTCATTCCGACGGCCGAAGTGCCGCTCACCAATTTCGTGCGCGAGGAAATTCTGGAAGAAGCGGCGCTGCCCTTGCGCTTCGCCGCCTGGACGCCGTGCTTTCGGGCCGAAGCCGGTGCGGCCGGCAAGGACACCCATGGGCTGATCCGCATGCATCAGTTCTCGAAGGTCGAACTTGTTTCCGTAGTTGCGCCCGAGCATTCCGATGCCGAACACGAACGCATGACCGATTGTGCGCAAGCCGTGCTGAAACGACTGGGTCTGCACCATCGCGTGGTGACACTGTGCGCCGGCGACATGGGATTCACGGCGAAAACGACCTACGACATCGAAGTGTGGCTGCCGGGGCAGAACCGGTTCCGGGAAATCTCGTCCTGTTCGAACTGCGGCGATTTCCAGGCGCGGCGGATGAACGCGCGCTATCGGCCACAGGGCGGCAAGGCGCTGCGTTTCGTTCACACGCTCAACGGCTCGGGCCTCGCCGTGGGCCGGACGCTCGTCGCGATCCTCGAAAACTATCAGGAGCCCGACGGCACGATCACAATTCCGGAAGCGTTGCGCCCCTATATGGACGGGGCGAAGAGAATTGCGAGATGAGTGATAGCAAGCGCGCAACGTCCACCCTCCCCTTGAGGGAGGGTCGAAATTTGCGAGCGCAGCGAAGCAAATTTCGGGGAGGGGTGCTGCCGCAACATCACCCCTCCCCGAAATTCCTCCTGTCGTTCCGCTCCAGGAAGAATTTCGACCATCCCTCAAGGGGAGGGTGGGACATTTAAATGCGCATTCTCGTCACCAATGATGACGGTATTCACGCGCCGGGGCTCGTCGTGGCCGAACGAATCGCCCGCGCGCTGTGCGACGATGTATGGGTTGTGGCGCCGGAAACCGAGCAATCGGGCGCATCCCATTCGCTCACGCTGGCGCTCCCGCTCCGATTGCGCGAGATCGATTCGCACCATTTCGCGGTCACCGGCACGCCCACCGATTGCGTGATGATGGCCATCGCGGAATTGATGGCCGATCAGCGTCCGACACTTGTTCTCTCGGGCGTGAATCGCGGCGCCAATCTCGCCGATGACGTCACCTATTCCGGCACTATCGCAGGCGCGATGGAAGGAACAGCGCTCGGCGTGCCCTCGATTGCGCTGTCGCAGTCCTTCGGCCTCGGCGGCGGGCGCGATGTGGACTGGTCCTGCGCGGAGTCGTGCGGACCGAAGCTCATCGAGAATCTGATATCCATCGGCTGGGCACCCGACGTGCTGATGAACGTGAATTTTCCCGATAGTGAGAGCGGCGGCGTGCGCGGGGTCGAAGTCACCGCTCAGGGCAAGCGCGATCTGCAGACCGCCGTGCTCGATCGGCGCATCGACGCGCGTGGCATTCCCTATTACTGGATCGGATTCAAGCGAGGCCGCAGCCAGCCGCCGGAAGGCAGCGACCTCAAGGCTATCCACGCGCGGCGCATTTCGGTGACGCCGCTGCATCTCAACCTCACCGAATTCCGCGAGCGCGACCGGCTGAAGCCGCTTCTTGAAAATGTGAAGTTCGCGGGATGAGCGAGGATCACCGCCCGATTGCACTCGTGATGGAACTGCGCGGACAGGGGATTTCCGATCAGCACGTGCTTTCGGCCATGGAGCGCACGCCGCGTGACTTGTTCGTCGAGACACCCTTCCAGGCTACGGCTTACGAGAACATCGCACTTCCGATCGCCTGTGGGCAGACGATCAGCCAGCCCTACATCGTCGCCTACATGACCGAAATGCTCGTCGTCGATACGAAGCACCGCGTGCTCGAAATCGGCACCGGCTCCGGATATCAGGCAGCCGTGCTCGCGCCGCTCTGCCGCATGGTTTACACCGTGGAGCGGCACAAGCCGCTGCTCAAGACAGCCGAAGCGCGCTTCCAGTCGCTCAAGCTGCACAACATCGTGGTGCGACATGGCGATGGGCTGCTCGGATGGCCCGAGCAGGCCCCCTTCGACCGCATTCTGTTGACCGCCGCACTCTCGGAAGTCCCACCGGTTCTGATCGAACAGCTGAAGCCCGACGGAATCCTTGTCGCACCCTTGAGCGCTCCGGGCGGGTTCGAAAGAATTTCGCAACATCTCGTCAGAATTATCCGCAGCGATAAGGGGCCGGTACGAGAGACACTCATTCCCGTGGCGTTCGTACCGATGCTGCCCGGCGTCCCCAAAGAGGCGCGCGCATCCGATGAGACGAAGAAGGGTCGCTAAAGAGTTAGTACGCGTTTTCAAGGCAGCGCGAAGTTTGTTTTCTGGGACCGCGGGCGGACGCCCGCCCCTTCGACAAGCTCGGGGTGAGGAAGAAAAAGCTACCTCATGCTGAGCCTGTCGAAGCATGCGGGCGGGACGCCCGCGGTCCCAGGACGGACGCTCTATCGGCCGCAGGCTCTCCTCGCTGCAATCCCCTGAAGCGTGGGCCGGTTGCAATGAAGGGGCGCGTGGCTATAGTCCGCGCCGCCTTCGGCCGCCCTCGAGCATTCCCCGGAAAACTTCATGGATTCCTCGTTTCTGACCACCATCGCGCCGCTTATTGCGGTCTTCGGGATCTTCTATTTCCTCGTGATGCGGCCGCAGCAGCAACGCGCGAAGCAGCATAAGGAGATGCTCGAGAATCTCCGTCGTGGAGACACCGTGGTGACTGCGGGCGGGCTCGTCGGCCGCGTATCAAAAGTGAGGGATGACGGCGAGATCATGGTGGAAATTTCCGACGGCGTGCAGGTGCGGGTGGTAAAAGGGACCCTGACCGAGGTGCGGAGCAAGACCACGGCCCCGGAAGGCAAGATGGAAAAAGCCTGAGAACGCGAACGCCATGCTTCAGATACCCACCTGGTCGAAAGTTCTCACTATCCTGATCCTCGTTGCGGGCGTCCTGATCGCGCTGCCCAACGCGCTTCCCGGCTGGGTTGATTCGCGAATTCCGGGTTTCCTGCCGAACAGCACGGTGGCGCTCGGCCTCGACCTGCAGGGCGGCTCCTACCTGTTGCTCGAGGTGGAATTCGACCAGGTGCAGAAGGACCGTCTCGAATCGCTGATGGGCGATATCCGGATCGCGTTGCGCAAGGCGCGGATCGGTTACACCAATCTCCAGGCGAGCCCGGACTCGGTATCGCTGCGCGTGCTCGATCCCTCACGTTACGACGAGGCGAAGTCGATCCTCGGTAATCTCAATCCCGCAGTCGGCGGTTCTGTGCTGTCCGCCGGCGCCCGCGATTACCAGCTGATCGAGCCGGGACGCGGCTCGCTCGTGATGCACATGACGGACAATTTCAAGACGCGAACCCAGGACCAGATCATCGAGCAGTCGATCGAGGTTGTGCGCCGGCGCATCGACCAGTTGGGCACGCGCGAGCCCACGATCGAGAAGCAGGGCGAGGACCGGATTCTGGTGCAGGTGCCGGGATTGAGCGACCCGCAGCGCCTGATCAAGCTCTTGGGTACAACCGCCAAGATGACCTTTCAGATGGTCGACGACTCCGCCGACGAGGCGCAGGCGGCGCGGGGAATCGTGCCCATTGGCGACGAGCTTCTGAAATACGCACCGAACAAGACCAACGGTGTTACGCCTCCGCCTCTGGTTGTCGAGCGGCGTGTGCTGGTCGGCGGTGACCGGCTCACCGATGCTGCGCAAAGCTTCGATCCGCAGACGGGTCAGCCCGATGTCACCCTCAAATTCGATACTGTCGGGGCGCGGGAGTTCGGGGATGCCACAAAGGAGAATGTCGGCAAGCGCTTCGCTATCGTGCTCGACAATCAGATCATTGAGGCGGCCAGCATCCGGGAACCGATTCTGGGCGGATCTGCCGATATTACCGGCGGCTTTACGGTGCAGAATGCGACCGATCTAGCCGTGCTCCTGCGCGCGGGCGCGCTGCCGGCGCCGCTCAAGGTGATTGAGCAGCGCACCGTGGGGGCCGAGCTCGGTGCAGACCAGGTCACAGCGGGCAAATATTCCACGCTCGCGGGCCTCATCCTGGTGGTGCTGTTCATGGTGGCACGCTACGGCCTGTTTGGCCTCTTCGCGGATGCAGCCCTCGTCTGCAACGTGATCCTGCTGATGGCCGCGCTTACGGCGTTCGGCGCCACGCTCACGCTGCCCGGTATCGCCGGCATCGTGCTCACCATGGGCATGGCGGTGGACGCGAATGTCCTGATCTACGAGCGCATCCGCGAGGAGCACAGAAACGGCCGCAGCATCATCGCTTCGATCGACCAGGGTTTCCGCCGCGCCATGGCGACCATCGTCGATGCCAACATGACGCACCTGATCGCCTCGCTCATCCTGTTCCAGCTCGGCTCGGGACCGGTCCGGGGCTTCGCCGTCACGTTGGGACTCGGCATCATCACCTCTTTCTTCACCGCAGTAATGGTCACGCGCCTCTTCGTGGTGACCTGGCTCAAGACCGCCCGTCCGAAGCAACTCGCGCTCTGACGGGCGAGGCCGGTGCGACCCCTCACCCGCGCCAGAGCGGTTGACGGACCTCGCGTTGCACCCCTCTCCCACAAGGGGAGAGGGCGACATCGGCGCGCTGCTTAAGCGGTCGTCTGTGCAACACACGGAATACCCCTCTCCCCTTGCCCGCCCTTCGCTAAAGCTTCGGCGGGTCGGGTGATTTTCTCTTTGTCCGCCGAAGCCTTGGCGCAGGCGGATGGGAGAGGGCTGCAAGTTTCTACCTCGAAACCTGCGCCGACGCGGGTGAGGGGCCGACGACCCTTCTCCGCTTCCATTAAAATAAGATAAGCTCCGGGTTCAGACTCACTGAACTCGAATGGGGAGGGTTTTCCGAAATGGCCGCCTTTCTTTCCAATCTCCGTAATGTGGTGGTTGCCGGCTTCATCCTGGCGCTGATCGTGCTCGGCCTGTTCTGGTGGGACAACGGCGTCGTGGTGAACACCGGATTCTGGCAGTTCATCGCGCGCTGGCTGCACGTGATCAGCGGCGTGATGTGGATCGGTCTGCTCTGGTACTTCAATTTCGTCTCGACGCCGACCACGCCCAGAATTCCCGAAGATCTACGTCCGGCGCTCGGCCGCTACATCACGCCCGCGGCGCTGTTCTGGTTCCGCTGGTCGGCAATGAGCACGATCGTGCTCGGCCTCATCCTGGCGGCGCTGAACGGCTATATCGGGCTTGCCTACTCGCTCGATATTGCCGATCCGGGCGGCGCGTTCGCCAATCCGCATTACCTCGTGATCGGCATCGGCATGTGGCTCGGCACGATCATGTGGGCCAATGTGTGGTTCGTGATCTGGCCGAAACAGAAGAAGCTGCTCAACATCGACAATTCCTGGCCCAATCTCACCAAGGACCAGCGAGCCGCGGCGGGAAAGATTGCGGGCATGGCGTCGCGCATCAACACGCTGCTCTCCGTCCCCATGCTGTTCTGCATGGTCGGCGCGATGCACCTGCCGTGAAGCATTACGGGAGCCGCGATGGCGCGGCTCCCGACGTTCTTCCGTGAGTCCCGAAGAGGCGTTCGCCGTCTGCGAGGCGACCGTCCGTCGAAACGATCCGGACCGTTACTTTGCGAGCCTGTTCGCGCCGGCCGGCAGGCGTCCGCTTCTCTTTGCGCTCTATGCCTTCAACCACGAGATTGCGCGCGCGGTGGAAATCGTGCGCGAGCCGATGATGGGGGAGATACGCCTGCAATGGTGGCGCGAAGCAGTCGAGGAGGCGGAGAGCGAGCGTCCGCGCGCCCAACCGGTGACCATCGCCCTTTCCAGTTTGTTTGCCCGCGCGGCGCTCGGCAATGACCTGCAGGATTTGATCAATGCCCGCGGCGTCGAGATCTCCGCTGCCCCGTATGCCGATCTTGCTGCACTCGAATCTCACGCACAGGCGACCGCGGGCGCGCTGATGCGCATCACCGCGTCTCTTCTCGATCCGGTGATGGACATCAACGAACTCGCGCGCGAAGCCGGCACGGCCTACGGACTTATCGGAACGCTCCGTGCGCTGCCGTATCACGCGGCGCGTGCCAAGACTTTTCTGCCGGCCGATCTGCTTGCCGGGGAAGGTCTTGCCCCCGGCGACGCGCTGTCACCGCGCCATGTGGAAGGTGTGAGACGGGTTGTCTCGAAAATCGCGGACGCCGCGCGAAGTCGTTTCGAACAGGCGCGCCGGATGTCGCTTCCCAGGCGCGTTCTCCCAGCAATCCTGCCCGCGTCGCTGGTGCCGGCATCGGTCGCGCATGTCATGCGGGCGTCCCGCGATCCGCTGCGCGACAACAGCGACGTTTCGCTCTTCCGCCGCCAGCTCATTCTCTTCCGTGCCGCAACGCTTGGGCATCTCTAGGAAAAAATTTTACCACAAAGACACAAAGGGCACTGGATATCACGTCAGATCGGGCAGACCTGCTTCATGTTCTTTGTGCCTTTGTGGTGAATTTTCCTTCGCATCACCCAACCAGCGCTCCAGGTCGGAAAGTGCGCGGGCCGAGATGGCTTTTTTCCGGTCGCGACCGCGCACATCGGGCAACTCGGGGAACAGCCCGAAATTCACGTTCATCGGCTGAAACGTCTCCGCGTTTGCACCGCCGGTGATGTGGCCGAGCAGCGCGCCGAGCGCGGTGGTGGGCGGGGGCGGATCGAGGGCCAGGCCAAGCTGCTCGGCCGCCGCGAAGCGGCCCGCGAGCAGTCCCATCGCCGCGCTTTCCACATAGCCTTCGACGCCGGTGATCTGTCCCGCGAAGCGGAGGTGCGGAGTCGATTTGAGCCGCAGCCGTGAATCGAGCAGCCGCGGCGAATGGATGAACGTGTTGCGGTGCAGCCCGCCCAGCCTCGCAAAGCGCGCCTCTCCGAGCGCGGGGATCATCCGGAAAATGCGCGTCTGTTCGGAATGTTTGAGCTTGGTCTGGAAACCCACCATGTTCCAGAGCGTGCCGAGTGCATTGTCCTGTCGGAGTTGCACGACCGCATGGGGACGCCGCTCGCTGCGCGGGTCTTTCAGTCCGACCGGCTTCATCGGCCCGAAGCGCAGCGTGTCGAGACCGCGCGCTGCCATCACTTCGATGGGCAGGCAGCCCTCGAAATACGGCGTCGAGGATTCCCACTCCTTGAAGTTCGTCTTCTCGGCGGCGAGCAGCGCTTCGATGAATGCGCCATATTGCGGCTCGTCGAGCGGGCAGTTGATGTAGTCCGCGCCACCCTCGGGGCCATGTTTGTCATAACGGGACTGGAACCAGGCGATCGAGAGATCGACGCTGTCCTTGTAAACGACCGGCGCGATGGCGTCGAAGAAGGCGAGGGCGTCTTCGCCTGTCGCGGATCGTATCGCCTCGGCAAGCGGCTCGGAGGTCAGGGGTCCGGTCGCGACAATGGCCGGCGCATCGGGCAGCGCGCGGATTTCCTCGCGACGGATTTCGATATGCGGATGATCCTCGATGGCACCTGTCACCGCGCGCGAGAACCCCTCGCGGTCCACCGCCAGGGCGCCGCCCGCGGGCAGACGGTTTGCATCGGCGGCGGCCAGAATGAGCGATCCCGCGCGGCGCATCTCCTCGTGCAACAGGCCGACCGCATTGTTCTCGCGATCGTCGGAACGGAACGAATTGGAACAGACGAGTTCGGCCAGACCGTCCGTCGCATGCGCGTCGGTGGCGCGAACCGGACGCATTTCGTGGAGCACGACGCGCGCACCCATCTGCGCCGCCTGCCACGCCGCTTCCGAACCCGCAAGCCCGCCGCCGATGACGTGGAGGGGAGTGATATTTGTATCGCCGTTCCTCATGCCGCAGCCTACCAAACAAAGTCACCCCCACGGAAGCGGGGACCCGGATCGCCGCCATCTCCGGATAGTCCGGCGCTCCGGGTTCCGGCTTGCGGAGGAATGACGCAATGAGAGCCGCACTTAGCCCTCAAACAAGCTCTCGCCAACGTACTCGCCGGGCGCGATGCCGCCGGGGCAGGCGAAGAGGCCACCGCCAGTGTGCGTCGAGAACCGGTTCAACAGGTCGAATTGCGCGAGCTTCGAAAAAATCTTCACGAAGCCTTGGCGCGGGTCACGCTGATAGCAGACGAAAAACAGACCGGCATCGTATTGGACGCCCTGCCGCCAGGGCGGCCAGCGCTCCGCCGTGTAGCTGGCGCCGTCATTATAGGAATAGGGGCGCCGCAGAATGCGCGCGCCACCGTTGTTTTCCGCGGCGGCAAGACGGATATGCGCATGGGCCGGCAACACCGGTGCGCCGTCCTTGTCCAATGCGGCGAGATCGGGCGCGTCGAATTCGCCGGTCTTGCCGAGCGGGGCGCCGTTCGCGCGATGGCGGCCGATGGTTTGCTCCTGAAGATCCACGTTCATGCGGTCCCAATGCTCGAGGCCGATGAGGATCCGGCGCGCCACGACATAGCTGCCGCCACGCATCCACGCGGGCCCGTCGCTGCTCACAAACACGAACTTTGCGAGCGCCGCTTCGTCGTCAGGATTGCTCGTGCCGTCCTTGAAGCCCATGAGGTTGCGTGGCGTTTCGCCGGGTTTCGCATGGGGTAGAAATCCCGTCTGGGTCCAGCGCAGCCGCGCCGTGCCGTAGCCGAGCTCTGCGAAATGTCGGATGGCGTGGAAGGCGACCTGCGGATCGTCTGCGCAAGCCTGCACGGACAGATCGCCGCCAGTGCGCCGCTCGATGAGCTGATCGCCCTGAAAGTGCGGCAGGTCGATAAACGCATCCGGCCGCGCGGCCGCAAGGCCGTAGCGATCCCTGCCGTCTTTCATGAAAAGACCCGCGCCGAACCCGAAAGTCAGAGTGAGGCGCGCAGGCGAGAGACCCAGGGTCTCGGTGCTGTCTTCCGGCCCGTTCGAACCTGATGGCGTTGGAGCTTCTTCACCCTGCGTCAGAGCGGCCGCAGCTGCGGTCCAGCTGCTCAGCATCGCGATGACGTCGTTGCGCGCGTTGGCATCGAGATCGAAGGCCGCAAAATAGCTGTGGTGTTGCGCAGGCGTGAGAATGCCGCTCTGTCGTGCGCCGTAAAACGGCTCGATGCTGGTGGCGACGCTGCCTTGCGTTCGCGCCTCGGCGCCCTGTGCAAATCCGCCGCCGGCGACCGCGGCAACAGCGCCTGCGCTTTTGAGAAAGCCGCGGCGCGAGGATGATCCGGTGTTATCTCTGCTCATCGTGTGGCTTCCGTCACACCATCGTCCGCGCGTAATGCGTGGACCACGGCACGGCGCGCTCGAGTTCGGTTGCAAGTTGCAGGAGCGTCAGTTCATCTCCGAAGGGTGCTGCGAACTGCACGCCGATCGGCAATCCGCTCCAGTTCCAGTGGAGCGGCAGATTGATGGCCGGCTGGCCTGTCACGTTCTGGAGCGCCGTGAACGGCACGTAATCGAACAGCGGCAGGAAACCTTTCGTGAGATCGCGCTCGTCGATGTCGAAGGTGCCGAGCCTGACCGGCGGCGTGCCGAGCGTGGAGGTCAGCCACAGATCGAACTGCTCGTGGAATTTCGCAGCTCCCCGGCTCGCCTGCTGAAGCGCCGCCTTGGCGAGCAGATATTCGCCCGCGCCAACGCGTTTGCCCGTTTCGTACATGCCCCAGGTGAGCCCTTCGAACAGCTCCGGCGCGGGCGTCTGTCCGGTAACGCGCGCTGTGTAATCGACGGCAGCGGCGAGATTGGCGGTCCATAGCGCGAGAAAGGATGGCACGAGGACCGATACATCGAAGTGCGGCGTCGCTTCCTCGACCGAGTGCCCCAGATCGACGCAGAGCCGCGCCGTGGATTCGACAGCGGCCTGGCAATCGGGGTGCAGCGCACCGCCGTCGATCTTGCGCAGCGAGAAGCCAATGCGCAGGCGCCGCGTCTTTTCGGCCGAGGCGGCGAGCCACGAGTCGGGCGCGGGCGGTGCCCAATAAGGATCGCCCTGGATGTTGCCGGCCGCCACATCGAGCGCTGCCGCGCTGTCGCGCACGCTGCGCGAAAGAACGAAATCGACCGCGAGCCCGTCGACGGCTTCACCGAGATCCGGCGCGAGCGTGACGCGCGCGCGGGTGGGTTTCAGTCCGACAAGCCCACAGCACGACGCCGGAATGCGGATCGAACCGCCGCCATCATTTGCATGAGCCACCGGCACCACGCCCGCCGCCACGGCCGCCGCGGAGCCGCCCGACGAGCCGCCGGTCGAGCGTTCGAGATCGAAGGGGTTGCGCGCAGGGCCGTAGAGTCGCGACTCGGTCGTCGGCAGGAGTCCGTATTCGGGCACATTGGTCTTGCCGAGGGGAATAAGTCCAGATTGCTTGAATCGCTGCGTGAGAAGTGAATCGTGCGGGAAGGGAATGGCCGGAATGAAGCGCGCGCCCTGCCGCGTCGGCATGCCTTCCGAAAAGCCGAGAATGTCCTTGAGGAGAAACGGTACGCCGGCAAAGAGCCCTTCCCCGCGCGCGCGCTCGGCGGCTGCGCGCGCCCGCTCGAAATCGCGATAGACAAGGAAATTCAGATCCGAGTTGACCGCTTCGGCACGCGTGATCGCGGTTTCCACGAGCTCGGCCGGCGAGACGTCCTTGTGGCGGACGAGTTCCGCCAGCCCCAACCCGTCGAAACTCCGATACTCCGAAAATTCCATGCGTGCCGCGCCCCTTCAATCTGCAATGCGCACGCCGCCGACTCCGACAGGCGCCGGCGGCGCGTCATGGCGCAGGAGACCGGCGGGCGTCTCGCCCGTTTCGGTCAGGCGACGCTTCGCGCCTCGGGCTTCGCCGGCGTGAAACTTTGCGCAGCCGTCGCGGCGGGCTTCTGGATGGCATGCGCCTTGCCGTCCGGCCGGCCGTATTCGGGGCGGCAATGGCCGTCGATAAAGGCGCCGGAGTCGATGCGGATTTCCTGATGGATGATATCGCCGGTCATATGCCCGGTACCGGTAATCACCACCTTCCGGGCTTCGATCTTTCCGGTCACGGTGCCGGAGACTTCGACCTGCTCGCCATAGATCGTGCCCTTGACCTTGGCATTGTGGCCGATTTTCACCGAGCCTCCGCGAATGTCGCCATCCACTTCGCCTTCGATGTGAATATCCTCGGTGCTCTCGAGCTGGCCGGTGATCCGCAGCGCCTTGCTGATCACCGAGACGGCGGGTGTGCCCTGGCCGGCTGCAGGCGTGGGCTGCGTCCGTCTGGGTTCAGCGGAAGTGGGATGGGCAGCGGGATGCGCCGCCGCAATCGGGGCGGCGGTCGCGACCGGCTTCGCAGCCGGGGCGGGTTCGGGCGTTTTGTCGTTGCGCGAGAACATGGTCATGGTTGCGTCTCCGGGAGTTGTTCGAGCGTTTCAAAGAAATTGAGCGGCCGCCAGGGCATTCGCGCGTCCACACGCGCCCCTCTTGCCACTTCCATGGTGTGGTGGAAAACCCGGCCTTTGATGTCGGCCGTACTGTCGAGCATCACGTTCAGGGCGAACACCCGCCCGTTGAGGCGACCGCAAATACGGACATCACGCGCCACGATATCGCCTTCCACTTCTCCATCCGCAGCCAGAACCAGCCGGTCGGCTCGCAATGTGCCGAGCACCCGGCCATGCACGTGAAGCTCTCCGTCGGTCTCCAGCGCGCCGGTGACCGTCAGGCCGTTTCCGATTCGCGAAGCCGCCAACCCGTTCTCGCCGCGGCGAGCGTGGGTCCGGATAAGCGCGTGTTCAGCCATGGCGGACATCGTTCGCCCTTCCTGGTTCCGGTTCAGAACCCCCGCCGCGACGCCATCTTGACGCAGAAGTGGTTAAGAGGGCAAGCGCCGCCGCACGATCCATCAAAAGCCGTTTTCGCGGCGCCTGCATGAATTACCGTCATGCATTTCACGCCGGCAATTTTGCCGATGTCGTCAAGCTTGTGGCCGAAGTCGCAGTCATCCTGCATTTGCGACGCAAAGACACGCCGTTCTGTGCCATCGATACGCATGCCGGCGCCGGTCTCTACGATCTGCAGGGCCCCGAAGCCATGCGCACCGGCGAGGCGGCGCAAGGTATCGGCCGCTTGTCCGAGCTTGCCGGACGCACGGATATTCCCCCGTCGCTTGCGGTGTTTCTCGATTGCGTGAAACGCGAGGAAAACGGCTTCTATCCGGGCTCCTCACGCATTGCCGCGCGGCTTCTCCGGCCGCAGGACCGGCTGGTCGCAATCGATCTCCAACCGGAACAGGCGCGTGCTTTGCGCGCGGCGCTTTCGGATTTTGCCAATGCGCGGGCGTTGGAGGACGATGGCTACGCGCGGCTTCTCGCACTTCTGCCGCCGCGCGAGCGGCGCGGCGTGGTGATGATCGATCCCCCTTACGAAGCGGCGGACGAATTCATGCGCGCGGTCGATGTTCTCGCGGAGGCGCATCGCCGCTTTGCCACCGGAATTTATCTTCTCTGGTATCCGATCAAATCGCGCGCGGACGCGGACGCCTTCTGCGGCGAGGTCGCGGCGCGCGGTGTCTCGCCGCTCCTGCGCATCGAGATCGACGTCGGACATGCGCCCGAAGGCATGAAGGAGCGCCTTCCGGCAGCCGGCGTTCTGGTTGTCAATCCGCCTTATGGTTTTGCCGAGGAAATGCAGCGCGCCGCGGCGTTTCTTTCTCCGCGCCTCGGGCGAACGCCCGATTCCGGCGCCTCCATCACGCTCGTTCCGCCGCCGTCCTGAGCGCGCGATTTGCCGTAGAGACGGCGTAACCCTCGTCTGATAGATTCGCGGAATAGATGACGGGGAAAGCGGTGTCGCTGAGTGCCAGTCTGCGTGCGGAAGGACCGCGCGAATCCTCGAACCAAGACTGTCGCCGGTCGAAATCGACTGGAATCTCAAATGCGGGCGCGAGACGACGCGACAGGCGCTCGACTATTGGCAATCGCTGTGCGGCAGCAGGACTATGCCGCGCCGAAGCGACGGCAACTGGCCCCAGCCTTTGCACGACCGACGTGCCCGTTATTTCTTCCTGCTCGACAATGCAGCAGATCGCGTCCGATCCGACGAGATATTTCTCGGACACATCGGGGTGCGATG
The DNA here is from genome assembly GCA_036502185.1 of Rhizomicrobium sp. Classification (GTDB taxonomy): domain Bacteria; phylum Pseudomonadota; class Alphaproteobacteria; order Micropepsales; family Micropepsaceae; genus Rhizomicrobium. Next base: position 16,808 of record DASXYZ010000082.1, on the reverse strand, counting down.
CAGCCTGCACATCGCAGGCCAATCCGATTTCGCAGCTGAGCCAGATCTTCAGCTATATCGGCACCGACGCCTCGACCGCTCGCCTTCTGCCGCTGAATACGACATAGCGGGAGGCTTGGTGACGCCGGGCCTAACGCCTTTGGTATTATGGGCGTTGCAATTGCCGCAGCTCCGCCCGTGCCAAGAACCGGTTCATGCTGCCGACGATCCCGCCGGGAGTGTGCTGCCGATTCCTTAAAAAAAAGGCCCCCACGCCCAACAGGCATGGGGGCTTGAACGCCGGATTCCGTTCTACGGCTGCGCCGGCCGCGGCGGCGAACCCCGCAGCATTTGATGGAGAGCGCCGGCTGTAGGACAGCCCTTGGTGTGGATGCAATAAACGTAACTCACTCCAACGCCTCCCACAGTCGCACTGGCCGCGATGACGTCCTTGTCGTTGGCGCCCCAGATCTGCGTGAGCGTCGACCCCGGCACATCGAGCGATTTGATCTTCTTGGTGGAGACATCGTAGTAGCAACCGTGAATCACGCCGCTCGTGTCTTCATACTGGCAGGGGACGATGCCGTTGTCGTTGAGACCTTCCATCACGGTGTAAGTTGCATTGGGATAATCGATCGTCTTGGCTTTCCCGTTGATGATGATGAATCCGTGCTGCAACTGGGTGCTGGGATCGTAGTACCAGCCCGCGATGTCTCCGGCGGCGTCGACGCCGCGCGCAGCGTATCCCGAGTTACTGATGGAGAGCTTGAACTTGCTCATGTATTTGTACTTCTTGCCGAGATAAGCGACGGTAGCCCCGGTGTTGGGGTCGATATAATCGGCTCCGAAGACACCACTCGCGTTCAGGCCTTGCGCGACCCCATCTAACGCCGTGCCGCTTTTGGTCACAGGCTTGAGTTTCCCGGCGGGCGAGCGCTCCCAGGTAGCCGTGCTCAGCGAATCGAACCCGCTGATCCAGCCCATGTCGTTGATGGCGCGCGGCTGGGTCGTGCCGTCCGGATCGTCAAAGCTCTTGTCGTTGCTGCCGTCGATTGGCCCGACAAACCCGTGCTGCACGCCGCTCGAGTCCGTATAGTCTCCGGTGATGATGTTTTTGTCGGTAATCCCGAAAACGCTGGTCTGGGTACTGCCCGAAACCGACGGGACCGCAACCCAGCTGCCGGCCCATGCCGGCGCTGTGGCCGCCATCAGGCCGGCGACCACCAGGGAAATTGGTAAGCGACTGCGCATGTTGTAACCTCCCGCTCCTGTTAAGGTCCTGTAAACGAATGCAATCATCGGCCCGCTGCGGTGTCAAGGCAGTAACAAAGTTTCTTTATCCAGAGCTGGTAGAAAAGATCATTTCAGAGCCGGGCAAGGCTCGTGCGCAGGCTCCCCCATCGGGGCCGCTTCCGGTCTGACCGTCCGGCCTTCGAAGTTTTGCCAAGGATTTCGAAAATAGAGCGCGGTTCCTCATCGGAGCAGGGGAGGGACCGTCATTTGGTGAAGATCGCCTTGGGTATCATTACGTGAACGCCCTTGTTGCGGTCGACCACTTCGGTGATGTCGACGTCGCCGGCGACGCTGGTCAGCATGTAGGCGTCGTCCCGCGACAGGCCTTTTTCGAATACCAGGAAATCCACCATCTCGCGGACGGCCTTATGCGTCGCGATCGAAAGATCGTCGTCGAATCCCATGGCGATATAGCCGGTGGGCGTCTCGGCACGGGGATATTTGACGTGAATGTCCTTCCGCAGGGTGAAGGTGAGCGTTCCGATCAGCGAGGTTTCCATCGCGGTGACATCCACTTCGCCATTGCCCTGACCGGCATGGCCGTCGCCGATCTCGAACAGCGCGCCCTTGTTGAAGACGGGAAGGTAGAGCGTCGTGCCGGCCACAAGCTCCTTGTTGTCCATGTTGCCGCCGATGATGGTGGGCGGAGTGGAATCGTAGCGGCCGAACTCTCGCGGCGGTGCCACGCCCATGCTGCCGAAGAACGGATGCAGGGGAATATCGATGCCGGGCGCGAAATGCGCGATCATCCTGTTTTTGTCGAGTGGAATGATCTTGATACGTGAATACGGGAATTCGTCGGTCAGAATGCCCGCCCCATAGCGAAAGCCGTTATAGGCATAAGGAATCGCAAGCTCGATCTTGTCGAGATGGATTTCCAGCGTGTCGCCGGGCTCTGCGTCTTCCACATAGACGGGGCCGTTGAGGATGTGCCCGCCGGGCCCGCGATCCGACAGCGGCACCTTGTCGAACACGTCGCGCAGCGCCTGTTCGACGTCGGCGGGCCTGACACCGGCTTTCTCGAGGCCGGTTGGGCTGTTGGTGAGCAGCGTCCGGAACACCACGGTGTCGCCGGAACGGATGTGGAGAACAGGGGCGCGCATGGCATCGTAGTTTCCCCATGCCACCGTCATCGGCGATGCACCGAGCGTGAAGGTCGCAGCACCCGCGGGTGTCGCGGCGATAGCCAGTGCCGCGAGAATGAAAACACGCCTGTTGAAAATGCCCATCGCGTCGTGTCTCTGTCGCAAGATCAAAACCGGAAGCGGTTGCGCGCCCGCTTACATAAACGAGAAGCGCGCCGCTTCGTTGGTTCCAAATGCTGGCCCGCTCATGAAAATATTGCTGGCGCGTTTCTGACCGATCAAATCGATGGAAGAGGGCCGGTAAAAGTACTGCTGGCGAATGGCTTCGAAGTCGAGACCGGCGGGATCAATGATCAGCTCGAATTCCAGACCGGCAAGTTTAAAGCGCAGGCCTGCAATCCAGTCCTTGGTCTCTTTCATCTGTGGTTGCCAGCCGGCACGGCTATCCATCTGCCCCGCCGTCCTTCTGAGATAAAGGCCACGCGGCGGCGCGAGCGCGCCGCCCTCCAGCGCTCTTTGAAAAATGCCGAAATCAAGAGACCGGGTATCCCGCAGCGCATCGCCTTCATTCGCGACCATCGCGGCATGAGCACCGAAAAGAACTTTTAGCGCCCAGAGTTCAAGCCCCTCACCGCTCACCGCGTAACACGTCGTCTTTGTCGCCAGCGATTTTGTGATCACATAGGACATGGCATCGAAAACGTTGCCGAACCCCCGGGTGGCCACCGCGTCCAGCGGCGAGAGAGCGCTGCCGTGTCGGTTGCACAGAATTTGCGCTTTCAGGGTCTCGACGTCGACTCTCGTCGTCCGTCCGGTATCGTTCCAGGTAAAGGTTGCAGCAATCGCCTTCGCACCAAACATATCGACCACGCTCTTCGACATGAAGCGATCGGGCGAAATGTCCCCGGAACAATTTTGGCTGTCCCGCATGAAGCATTTTGCGTGTGAAAAACCCGTGATCGCGTCGGACGGCAACAAAGACGGAATTTTGATCCGGAAAGTACCGTCGGCTTCCATGCAACATTCGGACGTCAGCTTGCCGCTTCGGCAGGGGCACGGATCGTTGGGCGCGATCAGGATGATGTTTTTTTGCGGGGCCATAATTGCCGATCATCCGTTCTGCGCCGGGGGCGAAAGCAATTGGTGCAGTTCCCCGATCCACGGCTCGTAGTGTCGCCAACGCTGCATCGACGTCGTGTATACCGGTTGGCGCGCCTGCCGGGCGCTCGCCGTGTCTATTGTGCGTTTGTTCTGCTCGGGCCGAAGGCAGCTGTCGTTCCACTCGAGGCCGGCAAATGCGATCAGGCGCCTCGTTTCCGCTTCGCGGTCCGCAATCAGCTGCTCGTATTGCACATCCAGGAAAACGTCGTCCGGCAGCACCTTCCGCCAATGGTCCATCAGCCGGAGGTACAGTCGATAACAGAATGCCAGGTCATCTTTCCTGGCCGCAAAGGGCACACGGCTCCTGAAGAGATTCGAATAGATCGACAGGCATGTATCGATCGGGTCGCGTTGACAATGGATGATACGGGCATTTGGCATCAGCGCGTGGATCGCTCCAAGGCGAAAGAAATTGAATGGCAGCTTGTCGGTGACACGCGCGGCGCCCGGCCCGATTTTTTGCAGCACGGACAGATATTTCGCAATCGCGGCTTGCACGCGATCCGGATCGAATTCGCCGGTGGTTGCGTCAACCTCGATGTCCGCCGGCGTCCAGACCGTCAGTTCGCCGCCGGCGGCAATCTTCGGATGGCTGGAGACAATCTGCTCCACCAGGGTGGTTCCCGAGCGGTACATGCCGACAATGAAGAGAGGTCTCGAATCCGGTGTTCCGGATCCAGCGTTGGATGTAACAAAGTCGCGCGTAAACCGCTGGATGGTCCTGTCGACCAAAGCTTCAAAGCCGGCCCGATCGAATCTGAGGTCCCGCGCCCGCAGCCCGTTGGCCGCGTCGAAGTGTTCCATCGCATGGGCGTAGTCGCCGCAATCGTCGTATACCTTGCCCACGGCAAAGTGCATCGTCATCCGCTCGCCTTCGTCGAGACCGGTGCGTTGCAATACGACAAGCATGCGATCGACGATCGAGATGTCGTCTTCGGAAAAGGTTCGGCACTCCGCAAGCCCGTGCCAGCACCGGGCGGCTTTCGGATTGAGCCGCAGGGCCGCTTCAAACGATGATGCTGCTTCCTCAAAGCGGCCCTGGGCGTACAGGAGACCGGCAAGGGTACCATGTGCGGCGTCGCTCGCGGGATCGAGCGCGACCGCCTTGCGAGCCCATTCTTCGGCAGCGGAAATGTCGCCTCGCAGCAGCCGGGCGTCCGAGCGCAACAGGTGCGCTTTCGTGGTGTCGGGCTTGACGGCGGCTGCGCGCTCGAAGCAATCACCCGCCTCGTCCATTCTGCTGTACATTCTGTAAAGTTCGCCGAGACGGCTGAGAACATCGTCGAGGTTGGGCGCCAGCTCAACCGCTCTTCGATAGGCCTCGATCGCCGGTGGATGCAGGTTTTGACGGTCATACGAAACACCCAGATCCCGCCACGCCGCTGCGGAATTGGGCCGTATCGCCAATGCCCGCAACAGAATCTCGACCGCGTCGGCGAACCGTCCGCTCCGCATCAATGCAGACGCAAGCGCGTGATGGGCGTCAAAATATTTGGCGTCCGACCGGATCGCCTCGCGCAGGATCGGGATCGCCGCCGACGGTTGGCCGGCCTGCAGCAATTGGACCCCGCGCCGAAACTGCTTTTGGGCCGCCTGCGGGTCTGGTGGCGATCCGTTCGGCCCGGACCGCGCGCCACAGCACCGCTTGTATCGCTCGCCGCTTCCGCAGGGGCAAAGGGCATTCCGACCTGGCCCGCCTGGCCAGGCTTCGGGCTCTTGTGGTGTTTCCTTTGTCATCATGCGCTGTTCTCCGGGGGAAATTCGGCCGCAGATGGCAGAAGCTCGCGCAACGCGGGTTCGTAGCGAGCAGGCACCTGATAATTACTATTCTTCACGAGTTGGATCGCACTCTGGCGGACAGGGAGGGATTCGAACCCTCGAGACGATTCGTCACCGTCTACACACTTTCCAGGCGTGCGCCTTCAACCGCTCGGCCACCTGTCCGGGGAGGGGGTCCATACTGAACTTCGCCCGGAGCGGCAAGCCATCCCCGCGCCGGCCGCCGCGGGGCGCGCGTGCGGCGGTCTTGCAGAATTGTGTGAAATCGCACATCCTGGATCCGCCGCAGAAATTCCGGTCCCGCAATGCAGCGCTTCTATCCGGCCGTGCTCGAGCGCGGTCCCAAACAGAGTTTCGGCGTCTGGTTTCCAGATTTTCCACGCTGCGTCGCGGGCGGAGTTTCACAGGAACAGGCGATGGCGCGTGCGCAGCATGCGCTCGCACAGGCCGTGCAGTCCCTGGCCGAGCAGGAACGGCCGCTGCCGGCGCCGACCGCGTTCGAGAAGATCGCGATTCCCGAAGATTGCGAGTTCGTCACCTTCTTTGCACTTGGCGCGGAGCCGCCTGACCCGTCCGAACGGGTAAACATCTACCTGCCCAAGAGCCTCATTGGGCGGGCCGATCGCCGCGCCGCCGAACTCGGCATGAGCCGCTCGAGCTTTTTCGGTTATGCAGTCAGCGCCGCGCTGTCGGTGCTGCCGTTTCCGGAGTTTGGAACTCTGCCGCCGCTGACCCTACGCGCACGCAAGCCAAGGTCCGGGCCTGTCCGGTTTCAGGTCGGCAAGCGGCGCACCGGGAGCCGCTGAACCCGCGCCATAGCCCCGCGACGATGTGCATGGGCATGCTCACGAAATTGCGAATGACAGCGCCGGATTTCGTCGCCTAATCTGCCGCGCTGGAGCGACTACCGTATCTCGCGCAAAGGCACGAAGGGATCTCTCATGAAATCTGGCATTCGCGCGGCACTGCTCGTGTCGCTCTGTTTCTCCACGGCCGCTTTCGCCCAGGACGACAAGAGCGCCGGCAAGAATACGCCCGCGCCCAATCCCGAATTCTTCAAGGCGCAGGAAAGCGTGACGCAAGGCTCGGTGACCGCGGCCGGCACCCACGTCGACTACACGGCGCATGCGGGGACGCTGATCGTCCATCCCAAGGATTGGGACGACGCCACCGAACCGAAGGGCGACAAGAAAGACGAGCAGCCGATGGCGGAGATGTTTTACGTCGCCTATTTCAAGAACGGCGTCGATCCGACGAAGCGGCCGATCACCTTTCTCTACAACGGCGGTCCCGGTTCCTCGACGGTGTGGCTGCACATGGGCGCCTTCGGTCCCAGGCGCATCGTGACCGCGGACGATACGCATACCCCCTCGGCGCCCTACCAGGTCGTCAACAATGACGAGAGCCTGCTCGATGCGAGCGATCTCGTCTTCATCGATGCACCGGGCACCGGCTTCAGCCGCATCGCCGGCAAGGACAAGGAGAAGGCGTTCTACGGGGTCGATCCCGACGCCTACGCGTTTGCGCAGTTCATCAGCGAGTTCCTGGCGAAATATGGCCGCTGGAATTCGCCGAAATATCTGTTCGGCGAAAGCTACGGCACACCCCGTTCCGCGGTGCTCGTCAACGAGCTCCAAACCGAGCGCAACATCGATTTCAACGGCGTCATTCTGCTCTCGCAGATCCTGAATTTCGATCTGAGCGCCGACCGGCCGGAGTTCAATCCCGGCATCGACCTGCCGTATCAGGTCGCGCTGCCGACCTATGCGGCAACCGCCTGGTATCACCACAAGCTGCCGCCCAACGCGCCCAAGGACCTGCCGACGCTGATCCACCAGGTGGAGGGATTCGCGATGGGCGAATACGGTCTCGCGCTCCAGCGGGGCTCTACGATCGGGCCGCGCTGGCGCAAGGAGATCATCGCCAAGCTGCACATGTTCACGGGCCTTCCCGCCGATTACATCGACAAGGCCAATCTGCGCATCGACGGCGGCGAGTTCGAAAAGAGCCTCGAAGGCACGAACGACACGACGATCGGCCGCCTCGACACGCGTTTCTCCGGGCCGACACTCGATCCGTTGAGCGAACGTTCCGATTACGATCCGCAATCCGCCGCGATCAGTTCGGCCTATGTCTCGGCGTTCAATGATTATGCGCGGCGGGTGCTGAACTTCGGCGGCCAGCGGGAATACAAGCCGGAAATTCGGCTCTTCAAATACTGGGATTACAAGCACCAGCCGCCGGGCGTGCAGTTCCCCGTCAGGGGCAGCACAAACACCATGCCCGATCTCGCCAACGCGATGAAATACAACCCCAATCTCAAGATCCTGCTGAACGGCGGATATTTCGATCTCGCGACGCCGTATTACGAGGGCTGGTACGAAATGCACCACCTGCAAATCCCGCCGAAGTTGCAGGCGAACATTTCCTACCGTTACTACGAGTCGGGGCACATGGTGTACGCCCATGCGCCTTCGCTCAAGCAGCTACACGACAATGTTGCGGCTTTCATCGGGCAGACGAACAACGTGCAGCGGTGATTTTGTCGCGTGATGGCCGGTTCGAGACCGGCCATGGATGAACCGGAGATGAACGGCGCTGCCATAGTCCATTCAGACGGGGGGGTACACCGTCGCGTCCCTGATCCGGTTTGCTGCAAGCCCCTCCCTGCATTCCGGATCTCGAACAGACGGGAGTCCGCAACGGTGAAACCGATGCGGGCTCCCGTCGTTTTGGGCCTCTGCTGATGCCCGGCAGCCAGGATTATGCGCACGATCCGCGCAACGATTCGGTGCTTGTGTGGCTGAACGGGGCGCTGATCCCGCGCGACGAGGCCCGAGTATCGCTGTTCGATGCAGGTTTTGTTCTCGGTGACGGCGTGTGGGAAGGGCTGCGCCTGCACAAGGGCGGACTCCTGTTTCTGGATGCGCATCTTGACCGTCTGTTCGCGGGCTCCACCGCGATTGCGCTCGATATGGGCCTCGACCGGGATGCGATCGAAAAGGCGCTGCGGGCGACACTGTCAGCGAACGGGATGCAGCACGGCGTCCATATCCGCCTGATGGTCACCCGCGGGGAGAAGAAGACGCCCAACCAGGATCCGAGAAACGCGCTCGGCCGCCCGACGATCGCGATCGTGGCAGAATACAAGGAGCCGAGTGCGGCCGTGCGTGCGAACGGGCTCAATCTCTTCACCTCCACCATCCGCTGCACACCCGCCGACATGTTCGATATGCGTCTCAACTCGCACAGCCGGCTCAGTCTCGTCATTGCCCTGACGCAGGCGATTGCGGCAGGCGCGGACGAGGCGCTGATGCTCGATCCGCACGGATTCGTATCGAGCTGCAACGCGACGAATTTCTTTTTCGTGAGGGGCGGCGAGGTTTGCACCTCCACGGGCGCCTACTGTTTCAACGGGGTGACGCGCGGGAATGTGATCGCGTTGTGCCGGCGCCACGGCATTCCCATGAACCTTGGGAATTTCACGTTGCACGAGGTCTATGGCGCCGATGAGGCGTTCGTCACCGGCACCTTTGGCGGGATCGTCCCGGTGCGCGCCCTTGATGGCCGGGCACTCAGCGTCGCGCCGGAAGGCGGACTGACGCGACGGCTCGATGCGCTCTATGGCGAACTGAAGGACGAGGAGGCCGCGGCCGATCTCGCGCGCGCGAGAAGACCGTGACGGCCGAGCCGGTCCGCATTGCGCTGTGGTCGGGCCCGCGCAACATCTCCACCGCGATGATGCGCGCCTTCGAAAACCGCACCGACACGGCCGTTATCGACGAGCCCTTCTACGCGGCCTATCTCACGCTTTCGGGAATCGCGCATCCGCTGCGGGAGGAAACACTCGCGCGCCACGAAAGCGACTGGCGCCGGGTCGTGCAGTTTCTCACCGGCCCCGTGCCGCACGGCCGCGCGATCTTCTACCAGAAGCAGATGACCCATCACATGCTGCCCGAAATCGGGCGCGACTGGATGGCGTCCTGCCGCAACGCCTTTCTCATTCGCGCGCCCGAAGCGGTGCTCGCATCCTATCGCGCACGGCGCGAGCAGTTTCTGCCCGCCGACATCGGCTTTGCAGTGCAGCGCGAACTGTTCGAACGCGAAGCCGACCGGCTGGGTCATGCTCCGCCGGTGATCGACGCCGAAGACGTGCTGCGCGATCCGCGGGCGTATCTGATCGCGCTGTGTGGCGCATTGAAAATCGGATTTTCGGAACGCATGCTGCACTGGCCGGCGGGGCAACGCGCCACGGACGGCGCCTGGGCACCGGCATGGTACGACGCGGTGGAGCGCTCGACAGGCTTCGCGCGGCCCCGGTCCTATCCACCGCTCGACGCGCGGCTCATGGCGATTGCCGACTCGGAACGCCCGCATTACGAGTTTCTGGCACGCTACAAATTACAACAGGGGAGGCATTCATGATCCGCGCGATTGCATGGGCCGCTCTTTGCACCATTCTTTTTGCGGTTACTGCCCCTGCGCAGGACCTCGCGCCGCTCCCGATGCACGAAGGCAACTTCGTCATCGGGAAATTCCGTTTCCAATCCGGCGAGACCCTGCCGGCACTGCGGCTGCATTACACGACATTGGGCAAACCCGTGCGCAACGCGCAGGGCGAGGTGCAGAATGCGGTGCTGATCCTGCACGGCACGGGCGGCGACGGCCACCAGTTCCTGCGGCCGCAATTCGCAGGCGTGCTGTTCAAGCCCGGCGGCTTGCTCGATCCGGCGCGAATGTTCGTGATCCTTCCCGACGATATCGGCCACGGTAAATCGTCGAAGCCCAGCGACGGGCTGCGTGCGCATTTTCCGCATTACGACTACTTCGATATGGTCGCGGCCGAGCACGCGCTGGTGACTGAGGGACTTGGCGTCAATCATTTGCGGCTCGTCATGGGTACCTCGATGGGCTGCATGCACAGCTTCATGTGGGGCGAAGCCTGGCCGCGGTTCATGGACGCGTTGATGCCGCTTGCCTGTCTTCCCGTGCAGATCGCCGGCCGTAACCGGATGTGGCGGGAGATGATCATCGAGGCGATCCGCAAGGATCCGGCGTGGGCCGGTGGCGATTACAGGACGGAGCCGGTGCAGGCGTTGCGGACCACCACCGACCTTCTGCTCATCGCGGGCAGCGCGCCCCTGCAGATGCAGAAATCAATGCCGACACGCGACGCGGCCGACGCGTGGCTCGGCAAGACCGAGGCGCGCGAAATATCCTCTCTCGATGCAAACGACATGCTTTATGCCGTCGACTCGTCGCGGGACTACGATCCATCGGCCGCGCTCGACAAGATCGCAGCGCCGGTGATGTGGGTGAATTCCGCCGACGATTTCATCAATCCGCCGGACCTCGGGGTCGCAAAGCGCGAAGTCACGGAAATCCCGCACGGGCGTTTCGTCCTTATTCCCACGAGCGACCAGACTCACGGCCACGGCACCCACACCTGGGCCGCTGTTTGGCAGTCGTATCTGGCAGAGCTGCTAAAAGAATCCGCTCATTGAGCGTCGCTGCACGCGAATGTCCATTCCTGATAGTCATGGCCCGCCGGAGTGCGGGCCACCCAGATAAAGCGAGTCACGGGTTTGTCAGGAGTAAAACAAATAATCTATCGAGAATAGAGAACATGTCACCTGGGTGGCCCGCAGTTGCGGGCCGTGACAGTGTAATTGCTGTGTAATAGCCATGATCAGCCGAGCGCCTGTTCGAAATCCGCGTACAGGTCGTCGACATTCTCGATCCCGACGGAGAGGCGCAAAAGTTCGCGCGGGCAGGGCGTGTCCGGCCCTTCCACCGGTGCGCGGTGCTCGACGAGGCTTTCCACACCGCCAAGCGAGGTCGCGCGTTTCCAGAGATGGAGCCGCCCGGCCGTCCTGACGGCCGCTTCTTCGCCGCGCGCGACCCGGATCGACAGCATCGCACCGAAACCGCCCTGCATCTGCCGCGACGCGACCGCATGACCAGGGAAATCCGGAAGTCCGGGATAGAGCACCTGCGCGATGTCCGGGTGTTTCGAAAACCTGTGCGCCAACGCGAGCGCATTGGACGCGGCGAGCTGCACCCGTGGATAGAGCGTGCGCATGCCGCGCACCAGAAGAAATGCCTCAAAGGAACCGAGGATTCCGCCCAGCTGGACGCGCAGCGCCTTGAGCTTCTGCCAGTGCGCGTCGTCCGCGCGCGTGACGAGCGCGCCCGCAATCACGTCGGAATGGCCGTTCAGATATTTTGTCGCCGAATGCATGACGAGGTCGGCACCCAGCGCGAGCGGCCGCGTGAAAACAGGCGTCGCGACAGTGGAATCGACCGCGAGGCGCGCGCCCGCGCGGTGGGCGAGATCGGCTGCTGCTTCGATATCCGCAACATCCCAGAGCGGATTGGCCGGTGTTTCAAGCCATAAAAGACGCGTGCGTCCGGGGCGGATCGCGGCGGCGATCGCATCCGCATCCGACGTATCGACGAAATCCACTGCAAGACGGGATTCTTTTGCGAGCCAGTTGCGCAACGCCCAATACATCACGCGCGGCGCGACGATGTGATCGCCCGGCGCGAAGCTCTGGAACACGCAGGTCGCGGCTGCCATCCCCGAAGCAAACAGCATGGCCTCCGCTCCGCCTTCAAGCGCCATCAGCACTCGTTCCGGCTGGTCGAAAGCGGGATTGTCCGCGCGGCCGTAATGGCGGCCTTCGGCAAGGTTGCCGCCTGGATCGCGCGCGAAGGTCGTGGACAGGTAAAGCGGCGGCACGATGGCGCGCGTCGTCTCGTCCGTCCAGCCCATCGCCTGGGCTGCAAGGGTTTGGGGACGCAAGCCGGCGCCGGCCGTGTTGCTCATCGTTGGGGACTCGCGAAATCGGTGCAGCCTAGCACGAGCCTGGAAAGTGTGCCGACATCCAGCGGGTCGCCTCGCGCAGGACTTCGGCGCTGCGCCGCCAGTGCAGAAGAAGATGCGGCGCATCCGGCACGACACGCCACGTCTTTTCGCCCGGGATACGATCGAAGAGCTGACGGATGCAGCTCCTGCGGATGATTTCGTCGCGCGCACCGACCATGGTCAGCACGGGCACATCGACCGCACGCGCCCGCTCGAGCGATTCGAAGGCGAGATCGGCCATTCCGGACAGGATTTCCGGCCGGATGCTGCGCATGACAAGCGGATCACCGATCAGGCGGACTGCTGCAGCAGGCGTCAGCTCCCATCCGCTCAACCGCTCGAACACAAGTTCTGCATCGCCCGCGAGCGCGCGAGCGGCTCGCGCGAGCCAGCCCAGCATGCGTTGGCGAAACGCGGAGGCGAGAGCGCCTGGCGCGGCCAGCACGAGCCCCTGCAGACGGGGGAAGGCGCGCTCTGCCGTAGCGTGAATGGCGACGGCGCCGCCCATGCTCTCGCCAAGCAGGAAGAGCGGAGCCGGCGCTGGAAACCGTGAGCGAAGAAATCTCGCTGCCTCGCTTGCGTCTTCCACCATTCGCTCGGCACCGGCCCAGGCACCGCGCGACGCCGTAGCGCCGAAGCCGCGCTGATCAATCGCAAGCGCGGTAAATCCGCGACGCGCGAGTCTTGGGCCGATTTCGTCGAATGCGGCGGAGTAATCGAACGCGCCGTGGAGCAGGAGAACGGCGGCGGACGTCTTATGGGCGCGCCACAGACGATAGGGGATTTCTGCGCCGTCGGAGGCAGTGAGCGAGCCGCGACGCATCCGCGCGGCCGGATCTGAGCCCATACCGGCCCAGAGGAGCGCGTCGGGTTCCTGCGCCGGTTCGTCCATGCGGCGGCGCAGGCGAAAGCGATAGGGCCGCGCGAAAGTCCGCGAACCGATCATCGCGAGATTGGGCGAGCGAGGCCGATTGCGGGCAGCACCGAAGTCATGCTGAAGACGCAACGCCCTGCGCTTTGCGGCCGTTCCCGCCGGCAGACCTTCAGTGATGGGTTGTGAGGAGTGTCACCCGAAAGCCGCGGCGCGCAAGAAGGCCGGGCAGCCCCTCGGGGCCTGCGAGATGGCCGGCCCCGACGGTGACGAAATACGTATGGTGTTGGGCGAGCATGCCCGCGATCTTGTCCGCCCAGCGCGCATTGCGATCGGTAATCAACAGCTTCATCGCGCCGGGCGTGCCGGCAAGACCGGCATTCGTGAGGCGCGCCACCTCGTCCGTTCGGCCGTCGCACCACGCGTCGACAAGCGTGCCGATCTCGTTGTGGTCGGTTTTGACTTCCTTCAGCGAGGCGTCGAACTCCTCCGCTTCAAGCTTGCGGTTTTTCGGCATGAGGAGCGACAGCTGCTCGCTCACGGTTTCAAGGCTTTCGATCTTTCTGTTCTCGGATTTCGCGAATTTGTAAACCTGCCGGTCGACGCCACTGTCGGGAGAATAGTGAAGGCTCTCCATCATCCGCGTCTCCAGCACGATCGCGGCGAGCCATGGCCTGAGATGCGCAACGCTTTCGGCGGGCAGGCGCGAGGCCGCAATCGCCGAATCATAGTCGCGGCGCGCCTGCGGATCGAGTTCCGACGGCAGCGCCTTGTCGGGCGGCAGCATGCCGTTGGCCTGCACGAACGCCTGCGTCTCGCGCAGCCCTTCCTCTCCCAACGGCGCTTCGAACACGAACACGTCGGAGTCCTTGAGCGCCGCATCGATCGCGGGCGAATGCCAGTCGATGTTCGGCGGCAGGAGATGGATCGAGCCGAACAGATAGAGAGTCGCGGTGTCGGATCGCACCACCCACAGGGCAGGGTGCGCCTTGATGGTCGCGAGGACGGGTGCGGGTGCGTGCGTCTCCGCCGCGCCCGCTCCGCTTGCGGCGAACAGCGCGGCGAGTGCGAGGGCGCAGAGCACCCGAACGGCGTTGATCATTCCAGGCTTTCCGGCCGCACTGCCGCGCGCATTATTGAACGGTGATGGAGACGGCCGCGGAAGGAATGCCATTGGCGACCACTTCGAGCTTGCTTGCGCCGGTTTCCATCGAGGCCGGCACGTCGAAATGGGTAGACACCTTCTTGCTACCGGTCGCCACGGCCATCGTGCTGTGATCGTGCGTGCGGGCGTAAAAGACATGTCCTGACTGTTTGTTGGTGATGCGCACCAGCGGGTAATTGGTCGCCGTCTCGACCTCGTCGCCGAACGCGGCGGCCTGCGAGAGCCCGTTGAACTGCGTGCCGGAGATCTTGTAGCTCGAGCCGCGCGTCACGGTGGACGGACAAGACGAAATCTTCGGCCGCCATGACTTCTGGTAAGTGCCGGAAGACTGGTACACTTCAGAACCGCCAACAAGCACTTCCCCCGTAGGCAGCACCATGAGCGGGGTGTATACCCCCGCCTGACCCACGTTTTCGCGCACGAAGTTGGTGCCGTCGAACTCGTACAAATAGCCGCTCGATCCCAGCACGAGCACGTTCCCGTTCGGCAGCAGGGCCGCCGTGGAGTCATCGGCCTGATCGCCGTCCGGCCAATCGGGCCCGGCCGCCCAGCCGCTGCCGGGGGTGTAGATCGCAGTATGCGCGCTCGCCGCGCCCTGATGGAGGGCGCCCGTCGCAAACACCGTTCCATCGGGCCGCAGGATTCCGGGGCCGACTTCTCCCGGCGGATAGTAACACCAGTTTTTCGGTGGGACCTGGATGCAGCCGCAGCACGGTGGTCCCTGCAGATTGGCGACGGTGCTACCCAGACTTTTCCAGACGCCTCTCGAGGGATTGTACGATTCCGACTGCGGATTATCCAGGACATCCCAGGTCAGGAGGGTGCCATCCGGCATCAGCGTCCAGCCTTCTTCGGCATTCCAGTCGTTCTTGTGCCTCGAGACAAGCTCCGTCCATTTCAGCGTGGTGGGATCGAGCACAGCAACTCTCTTCGTGAACTTCTGCCCCACGATGAATTCGCCGTTCGGGAGCACTGCCGCTGGAGAGTCCCCGATGTTTTTCCAACCCTTCGGAGGCTTGAGATTTGTCCAGGTATCGCTGAGCGGATTGTAGACGGCACCCTGGTTTGTGAAGGCGAAACTGTCGAAATTGTATTCGCCGCCCGAAATCACCACCAGCCCGTTGCCGAGCACGGCGGACGCGAAGTAGAGCGGCTGATAGTCCGCCGCCAGGCTTGCCAGCTGTGTCCAGGTCCCGTTCACATAGCTGCCCATATTGTCCGGAGTCAGTTTGTACCAGGTGCTTTCACCGTAGGACTGCACCATGACCGTGCCGTCCGTCAGCTGTAGCTCGACGAGCGCGCCCTCGGGCGGCTGATGCTTGAGCTGCACGACAGTCTGCGCGCCGGCCATGACCGGTGCGGTGATGAAAGCGGCGGCGAGCAGCGCGACGGCAAGACGGCGGTTCATCGGAAAAGTCCCTCGACAGAATTTGGACAGAGGCTACAGGCTCCCGCCGCTCCGGAAAAGCCGGAAAACCGGCCGCGGCCGTTTCCTTTCAGAAACGATGCGAAATGCCGACATAGATTTGCTCGGCGGGCGTTTCGGCATTGAGGCCGATATTTGCGCCGGCATCGAGCTGAAGATCGACTGTCCCCGGCGGTTGCCAGGTCGCAGCCAGATCGAACGACTCTTCCGTCGCGGTGCCCGCGGGGTCGCCATTCACATCGGCCCACAATTCGGCCGAGGCGGATACCTGCGACGACACCGCACGCGTGAGTCCCAGCGCCACCACACCCGCCTCGTGCCTGCCGCCATCGTTCTGGTTTTTCAGGAGATCGATTTCCGGCACCAGCGAAACCGACCATTTCTCGCTGAGGGCAAATTGCAGAGACACCACGCCTCCCGCTTCAATCGTTCCGTTGCCGATTCCGATTGGTGCGGTCGGCAGTTTGAGGAACGGATCGAAAGCGGCGCTGAAGAAGCCCGAGCCGTTTCCCACAAGGCTGGTCTTCACGCGCACGACCATGTCCCCAAACCCCGATATTTCGGCGCGCGCGCCAGTGCGGTGATCGCGGGTCTGGACTTGTATGAAAGGCGAAAGATTGAGCTCGACGTCCATGTTGTCGGATACCCCAAGTCTGAAATTGGGGCTGGTGTAGACAAAGGTGTCCGTATCGACGCCGGCGCTGTTCTGGAAGCTCGCGTTGAAAATGTCGGATTCGATCTGAAGATGGCCGGCATCGACCGTGCAGGGGCCGGTCCCCTTGGTCGGGCGATCGGTGCAGAAGGCCCGCAGGGTGTTGTCGGGCGCGGGATCGAACAGGGAATAATCGCCTGCGGCGGAACCGGCCTCATCGGCCTGCGCGGCCGGCGCGGCGACGAGAGACGCAACGACGAGCGCCACGGCTGCGCCGCGAAGACGGGAATATAAAATGATCAAGATGCCCCTCGCCGCGCCCCGTATATAATGCCGCTCGCTGGCACCCGTCGATCGGACGGAATACTACTCATCATTAAGGAAAACTCTGTCATTCCCGCGCAAGCGGGACCTCTCACCCGTTTGCAAGGGTCTGAGGTGAGTTTTTTTTGGAATGAGGAAATCTATCGCTGAGTGGGTGGGAAACGGGGCTGGCGCAGCGATTGCGTCAGCCCGCCACTCATCGATG
>DASXYZ010000081.1:0-31778 GCA_036502185.1 Rhizomicrobium sp. | reverse complement strand
GTTCTGCAAAATTGCCTTCAGCCGCTTGCGGTCCGAAGCTTTCACCGTGATGGATATTCCCGTTCGCATGCGCCAGACTCGCACGTCCGCCGCAGCTGGGGAATCCTAATCTGGATTCAAGTGTCAGATAGGAATCACTAGTGGGGAGCATTCCATGACATCGCGAATACCGTTTGTCGTCGCCGCGGCGCTGGCCAGCCTTTTGCCTCTTGCGGCGGGCGCGCATACCCAGCCCAGGCCGATGTACGTCGCGCTTCCGAATCATGTGAGCCTTGCGCCGCGCAATCCGCAAAGCGAGCTCGTGCAGTGGAACGGAAGCTTCACCGATCTCACGCACAAGACGATCAACTACACGATGATCGGCACAGATCCTTCGAAAACCGATACGGCGACGACGATCTCCGTGGTGCTGGTGCCGGTCAAAATGGTCTATGGCAGCCTGAACGGAAACATGACCTTCGATCCGGTGGCGCACAAACTGACGAATGGCCGCACGATCGTGCAGAACACGCTCGATTCGCCGTTGTTCAATGCGGGGATAGATTTCAACCAGGGCGGCACCGATCTCGGCAATACCCAGTATATCGATGCCTATCAGCGCGGAAACTTCTGGTCGTCGGTCAGCACGAATTCAGGTTACCATGTGCTGCTTGGAACACCCTCCGTGGCAACCGAGCAGTCCATCACTGTCAGCAGATCCCAGGGCAAGGTCATCAGCAATCCCTTCGGCTCCGGCAAAGTGGGAACAATGAGCATCAATGCCTTCGACAGCAAGCTACAGACGTTCATGCACAACCTGACGCAGATCAATCCGGGCGTGCTGCCGATCTTCCTTACCTATGATATCTATCTGACGCAGAACGGCAGCTGCTGCATCGGCGGCTATCATTCCGCAAACGGCATCCAGCCCACCGGCCAGACGTACTCCTATTCGACCTATGTCGATTCGGCCGGCGCCTTCTCGCAGGACGTCTCCGCGCTCTCCCACGAAATCGGCGAGTGGCTCGACGATCCCTTCGTGGATAACAATGTGAACTGCACCGATAACAGCATCATGGAAATCGGTGATCCGCTGGAGGGCGAAGCCAATTACGGCGGGTACAAGTACTCGCTCAACGGCTTCACCTATAACCTGCAATCCCTTGTGTTCATCGGGTATTTCGGGGCGCCGCGCAGTACCTCGGCGAACAGCTGGCTTTCTTTCCAGAACGACGAAACGCACGTCTGCCCGGGCCAGTAGGGGGAGGTCTTTCCACATTCTCCCCGCGGGATATGTCTCGCGGGGAGAATGGGTTTCCCCCTCGGCGCGACCGCCCCCGGGGTTGATCAATCTGCTTGCCAACCATTGTCGGTCATCGCATTGTGGCCCTCAGGCGGGCACTGGTCCGCTGCAACCACGGGGGTCTTCAAATGACATTTTCCTTACGCGTGAGCGTCGCGGCGGCGGCGGCCGCGCTCCTGTCCGCAGCCGTTGCTCCCGGCGTGGCGCAGGCTCAGCCCGCAGGCCATGGCGGCGCCTATCATATTTTCGCCACTCCCAGCTATGAGGCGCAGATCGGCCGTCATCCCGATCTCGGGACGACGGGAGAGATGGAGTATTTCGGCGGGACGGTGTTCTCGAAAGTCGAAGTCGTATCAGTGATGTGGGGCTCCAACGTCAACAGCACGACGGTCGCCGAAGCTCCGGATTTCAGTGCCGCGCTCGTGAACAGCACGTTCCTCCAGCAACTCAAGGAATACAAAACGAAGGGCGTTCAGTCGGTCAACGGCCATAAGGGCTCGCGCCAGACGATCAAGCTCGGCAGCTATTTCGGTCAGGTGCAGATCACGCCGAAAAACCAGAGCCTGAACATTTCGGACAAGCAAATTCAGAAGGAGCTCGCGTATCAGATCGGCATCGGCGCGCTGCCCCCGCAGGGGCCGAACATCCTCTACATGATCTATTTTCCCTCCGACATCACGATCACGCTGGATGGCCTGACCTCCTGCGTGCAGTTCGGCGCCTATCACTTTGCCAGCTATGGCAAGCGCGAAAATCCGGAAAACATTTTCTACGCGGTGGAACCCGACTGCGGCGGAGGAATCAATAACATAACTTATGCGGCATCACACGAATTCGCTGAAGCCACAACCGATAACATTCCGACGCCGGGATCAAGTCCGGCTTTCCCGCAAGCCTGGAATACGTCGGACGGGTACGAGATCGGCGATGTCTGCGAGGGTTATTCGGGCGAGCTGACGGACAAGACCCGCAGCTATGAGGTGACCCAAGTGTACCTTAACAGCAAGGCCGGCTGCAGCACGGGCAATTATCAGAGCCCGCCCTGACGCGCGATTAAGCGGATGTAAATGGCAGCTCCCCGGTTTCCCCGGGGAGCTGTTTTCTTTTGCGCCGGTGGAACGTCAATTAGGATCGTTGAAGCGCAGCACCTTCGCCAGATTCTTGCCGCGCACGATACCGGCGGAATGATAGAACAGTCCGTAACTGTCGATGGACGACATGTCGGGGAAGATGCAGGTGTCGAGCACGTCATTCGGGTCGGTCGTGAGCACCCAGCCGCCGCCAGCGCCGTCCACCCCGCCGAAAAGATCCGTGCCGCCGAGCTGGGAACAGTAGCAGGAGCCCGGACTGCCGTTGCAATTCTCGTTGTAGGGCACCTCGGCGTAGTAGGCGAGCGCCGCGAGCGTCGGCATCTTCGTCCACAACGTCGAGAGCAGCAGGTTGATCTGCGAGTCGCCATTCTTCGATGTGAACTGGCAGAATTCCTGCTTTCCTGCGAGCTGCAGCGGCGAGCCGCCATTGGTCCCGTAATAGGGTTGACGCTCCTGCACCACCCCACCTTCTTGAGTACAGTAGGCCGCCGCCTTCGCAAGCGACCCGGCGCCCTCGGCACGGGCGCCTGTATGCACGACGACCAACGCGAAAACCGCTGTCGCCAGGATAAAAAATGTCCGCATGATCCCCTCCCTTTGGTGTCGGCGGGAAGGGCCGACACTTTTGCGCTTCGATGCGTGCGCACCGGGCAGGATTCGAACCCGCGACCCCCAGATTCGAAGTCTGGTGCTCTATCCGGCTGAGCTACCGGTGCCTTTGTCGAAGCTTAGGGACAAGCTGCGAAAAAGCAATGCGCCTCGAACTGCCCGACCCACCTCCGCAGGATCCCGCAACTCCGCTTCGCTCAAGAAAAATTCATGGTCTGCAATGTTGCGGCAAGGAACCCGCACACCCAGATTTCTTTTGGCAGCAGGGCCGGCCCGCGCGAATGCAGGCGGGCCAGCCCATGCATTTGTTTTTGCGAAAGCGAGACGGACCATGATGACAGATGACCGGAAATATCGCCGCCCGATTCTGGCGGCGCTGCTGGGCACCACCCTGCTTGCCGCCGGCGCGGCGGTTGGATTTTCCGCGGCCGGGGCCGTCAATCCTCCTCCGATCTCGGTTCCAGGGGCACCGAAGCTGCCTGGTTTCGCGAGCTTGGTTGCGGCCGTGAAACCGGCGGTAGTGAACATTTCCACCACCCAGGTGGTGAAGTCTTCGAAGCTTCAGCTGCCGGAAAACAGTCCCCTCGGCGGCATGCTCCAGCAGTTCCTGGGGCCCGACTGGCAGAAAGAGTTGCAGCAACAGCAGAGCCAGCCGACGCATGCGCTCGGTTCCGGATTCATCATTGATCCCGCCGGTTACGTGGTCACCAACAATCACGTCATCGATGATGCATCCGACATCCAGGTGACACTGGCCGACGGAACCACCGTGGCGGCGCATGTCGTCGGGCGCGATGCCAAGACCGACATCGCGCTCCTCAAGATTCCGGCGACCCATCCCCTGCCCTATCTCGCATTCGGCGATTCGCGAAAGGCGCACGTCGGCGACTGGGTGGTCGCAGTTGGCAACCCCTTCGGACTGGGCGGCACGGTCACCGCGGGAATCATTTCCGGCGACAATCGCGAGATCAACGCCGGTCCGTACGACGATTTCCTGCAGATCGACGCGCCGATCAATCCGGGCAATTCCGGCGGCCCCCTGTTCGACGAATCGGGCCAGGTGATCGGTATCGATACAGCGATCTTTTCACCTTCGGGAGGAAGCATCGGCATCGGCTTCGCCATTCCGTCGGACGTGGTGCGCAACGTGGTCGCGCAGCTGCACGAACACGGGAAAGTTGCGCGCGGCTGGCTCGGAATCCAGATGCAGGAGATCACCCCGGCCCTCGCCAAGGCAGTGGGGGTCGGCGTGAACAAGGGCGTTCTCGTGGACATTGTCACGAAAGACTCGCCGGCAGCGCATGGCGGGTTGAAGCAGGGCGATGTGATCACTGCCTTCAACGGCGCTCCGGTCAAGAACACCCGCGACCTTGCCTTCGCGGTGGCCGACGCGGCCGCGGGCCACACCGTGCCCGTGCTGGTGCTGCGGGAAGGCCACCCGCTCACGGTGAATGTGACAATCGGCGCAGAACGCGCTCAGCAGAAGGTTGCGGCGGCAGGCAATGAGCAGCACGGCGGACATCTGGGCCTGGAGCTCGCGCCGCTCTCCCCGGATCGCCGCCAGGAGCTCGGGCTGAATGCGCAGGGAGGCGTGCTGGTCGCAGGCATCACACCAGGGAGTGCGGCCGATCAGAGCGGACTGCAGGCCGGAGATGTGATCCTCGGGGTCGGCGGCCGCCCGGTGACCTCCCCGGACGAAGCGGCCTCGCGCATCCATGCCGCCGAAAACGGCAATCGCCCGGCGCTGCCGCTGCTCGTCATGCGGAACGGGACGACAGCGTATCTCGCGCTCGACCTGAAGGCCGGTGCGGGCACCGGCTAGGCCCTAGGCTTCCGCACCGAATCCTTCGCCTAAAAACCGTTCGGCGATGGCGCAATGCATGGCCGCTCCGCGTGCCATGACGCTCTCGTCCAGCATCATGCGGTTGGAATGGAGCCCGCAGCACGTCGCGGGATCGCCGCCCTCCGGCACCGCGCCGAGAAACAGCATCGCACCCGGGACTTTGCGGAGCACGTAGGAGAAGTCCTCCGCGCCCATTACCGGATTGCGTATCGTCTCCCAACCCTCTTCGCCGAAGAGCCGTCGCGCGGTGTCTCGCGCGAGCGCGACGGCGCGACCGTCACACACCGTCACCGGGAAACCCGGAATAATTTCTAGCGCCGCGGCGGCGGTGTGCGCGGCGGCGATATTCTCTGCAATGCGTCGGAGCCCGTCATGCGCGAGCCGGCGCGATTCTTCGGAGAAACTGCGGATCGTGCCTTCGAGTTCGGCTGTCTCGGGAATCACGTTGTTCGTGGTGCCCGCTTCGATACGCGCGATGGTGATGACAACGGGATCGAAGGCCGGAATGCGCCGCGTAACGAGCGCCTGGATTGCTCCCACAATTTCGCACGCGACCGGAACGGGATCGACGGTCAGATGTGGCTGCGAAGCGTGGCCGCCCTTGCCCGTAATGGTAATCAGCAGACGATCGGCTGCGGCGAGCAGCGGCCCTGTCCTGCCGGCGACGACACCCCCGGGGAAGTTCGGCCAAACGTGCAATGCGAATGCAGCGTCGGGCAGCGGGTCGAGCAGCCCGTCGTCCAGCATGAACCGTGCGCCGTGATGGCCTTCCTCGCCGGGCTGGAACATGAAAAGAACCGAGCCGGCGAGTCGTTCACGGTTCGCGCACAGCGCCTTCGCCGCGCCGGCCAGCATTGCTACATGGGCGTCATGCCCGCAGGCGTGCATTGCGCCCTGGCTTCGCGACGAAAACGGAAGGCCGGTGTCTTCGCGCACCGGCAGCGCGTCCATGTCGGCGCGAAGCAGCACCGTGCGGCCGTTCGTCGGACCGGCCAACCGCGCCACGAATCCGCTCGTCGATGGACCTTCGCGGAACTCGAGCGGCAATCCCGCGAGCGCCAATTTTATCCTGGCTGCCGTTGCGGGCGTTCTGAGGCCGAGTTCCGGTTCTTCGTGAATCGAGCGCCGGAGCGCGACCATTTCGGGAAGCAGCGCGCGTCCGGCTTCGGTCCAAGTGTGCTGTTCGCCAATTTGATCGTTCATTGATTCCTCATATCGCAGCGTAAAACACCAAGTTATCGATTCTCATTCGGCGGGAGCAGGCACGAGTCCCGAGCGGGCCGGAGCGGTCTCCGTCATCAACGCCGTGGAAACAACACCGAAGACGCCACTCGCAATCAGATACCAGGCAGGTGCGAGCG
This sequence comes from Rhizomicrobium sp., assembly GCA_036502185.1. GTDB lineage: Bacteria > Pseudomonadota > Alphaproteobacteria > Micropepsales > Micropepsaceae > Rhizomicrobium. Next base: position 25,592 of record DASXYZ010000081.1, on the reverse strand, counting down.
GATTACCGGTCAAATGGATCAGCCAAGTAACAATGGGTTGGGTCGTGCCGCCGAAGATGGCGATGGAAAGCGCGTAGGTCGTCCCGAAGGTGCTGCCGCGAATGGTTTTCGGCAGACTCTCGGTCAGGGCGGCTGCAAACGGTCCGAAGCTGATTCCGCCGAGCAGGACGAGCACGGCCGAGGTGCAAAGAAGCGCTGTCGCGCTGTGCTGGGTCGTCATCCAGGAATAAAGGGGCCACACCAGCACGATGAAAATTGCGCGCGGCCATACCATGACCGGCCAGCGCCCGAAGCGATCCGACAGCCAGCCGCCGAAGAGGTTACCCGCGATGCCGCTCGCGCCCATGATAACGGTCGCGGAGAACGCAACGGCCGTGCCAAGATGGAGCACAGTCTCCGCATATGTCGTCATGTAATTTGTGGTGTAGGTGAAGATCGTTGCGCTCGCGAGCGTGACGAGTCCCAGCACAATGACACGGCGATGTTCGAGACACAGTGCCCAGTCGGATCGTGCCGCGCTACCCTGCACCACCCGATCCGCTGCATGCAACGTCTCCGGAACTGTACGGATGAGAAACAGACCCGCGGGGAGTGCGAGCGCGCCGAGCGCAAAGGCGATTCGCCATCCGTACGCCTCGAGCTGCCCCGCGCTCATGAGAAGCGAAAGCACGAAACCGATCATGCCGCCGGCGAGGCCGGCGCAATACTGGCTGGCGACCTGCCAGGCCGTATAGAAACCGCGCTGACGGACGGGAGCCGCTTCCATCAGAAAGGCGGTGGTCGATCCGACCTGGCCACCGAGCGCGAAGCCCTGCGCCATGCGCGCCACAAGAAAAAGCGCGGGCGCGGCAAGCCCGATCGCGGCGTAGGAGGGCGTCAGGGCAGCGGCGAGAATCGCTCCACCCATCATCACGAGACACAATATCATCGCGGGTTTGCGCCCCACGCGGTCGGCATAGCGCCCGATCACGATCCCGCCGATCGGGCGCATGGCGAATCCGGCGCCGAAAGTACCGAGCGACAGCATCAGGCTCGCATAGGCACTGTGAGCGGGAAAAAACACGCGCCCGATCTGCACCGCAAAAAACGCGTAGGTGATGAAATCGTAAAACTCGATCGCGTTGCCCGCGACGGCGGCGGTCACGTTCCGTGTCGAAAGGCCGCCGGTCGCGCTCATCGGGTGGGAAAATGCCTAAGGGAAGACCGCCTGCGCACCGCTCGTGCACCAACTCCCAATTCACCGTGGTGTGGTTCGAATTCCATCGACTTCGCCGCCAACCCGGTGGTCTGCCGGGTCAGGCTACCAGCACGCCCGCCGGAGGGCCATGCCGGGCCCGGTCATTTCCTCGCGAGACGCGCGGGCTGGCGGTTTTCATCGCTTTGAAACTTCTGGCCGCTATGGTCGCGATTGGTCCATGCAGGAATGGATTTGTGACCGCCGCGCTCCAGATCCGAAATCTGCACAAGGCTTTCGTGCGGCCAGCGGTGGACGGGCTCGGCCTCAGCGTCCGCGCGGGCGAATTCTACATGCTTCTCGGCCCCAACGGCGCGGGCAAGACGACGACACTCCGCCTGGTGAGCGGTCTCCTCAAGCCGGACTCCGGCGCGATATCGGTGTTCGGGATCGACGCACTTGCCGATCCCCTCGCTGCCCGGTGCATCATGGGCTGGCTCTCGGATGAGCCGATGATCTACGACAGGCTGACGCCGCTCGAATATCTCGAGTTCGTGGCGGGGCTCTGGAGCGTCGAACCTGCGCTCGCCGAATCGCGCGCCCGCGAACTTCTGCGCTGGTTCGGGCTTCACGCACAGGCGCATGAGCGCTGCGAAGGATTCTCGCGAGGCATGCGCCAGAAAGTTGCGCTCGCCGGCGCGCTCATTCACGATCCGAGACTGATCATCCTGGACGAGCCCTTGACCGGACTCGATGCAGGCTCCGCGCGGCTGGTGAAGGGCGTGCTCGCGGAGCGCGTCCGCGCCGGAGGCACGGTCATCATGTCCACACACATCCTCGAGATCGCCGAGCGCATGGCGGATCGCATCGGCGTGATCGCAGGTGGCAGGCTCGTCGCCGAAGGCACCCTCGAGGAATTGCGAGATCAGTCGGGCCGGGGCGGCGCAAGCCTCGAAGAATTGTTTCTCGAAATTGTCCACCAGGACATCGCCGCCGAATGAGGCCAGGTTCGCTCGTCTGGTTCGCCGCGCACGAACTCAGACTCTCATGGCGCGAATTTTTCGATCTCGTAACGGCGGGGCGCCGGCGCCGGAAGGAGGCGGTGCTCGCCGGCGCGATCGTCTTCATTGCCGTCATGCATGGCATTGCGCTCCTGGTGCTGAGGAGCAGCAGCGCTCACGGAATCTCGATGAGTCTTTCAACCCTCACCGTTGTTACCGCGGCCATGCTCCTTTCCGGTATGGCGATGCTGTCGCAAGCCATCGAAAACGCCACGCGTGTATTTTATGCACGCTCGGATCTGGAACTGGTCCTCTCCTCGCCCACGCCGGCGCACAAGATGTTCATGGTGCGCCTCGTCTTCCTCGCATTTTCGATCGGCGCATTGTCGCTCGTGCTCACGGGCCCGTTCATCGACGTTCTGGTGTTCGAAAAAGGCTGGCGCTGTCTCGCCGGATACGGCGCCATTCTCTCGCTGGCATTCCTGGCCTGCGCGATGGCGGTGGTTGTTACACTCACGCTGTTTGCAACGGTAGGCCCGCAACGGACGCGGTCGGCAGCCCAGATTGCGGCAGCATTCGTGGGCGCCGGATTCGCCATCGCTATCCAGATCGCCGCGATGTTTTCTGCCGGAACGCTGTCGCGCACGGCATTCCTGCATTCCCGCTTCCTGCTCTCGCGCCTTCCGGATCCGCGCAGCCCGTTCTGGTGGCCGGCCCGCGCCGCGCTGGGCGACGGGTACTGCCTCTTCCTGCTGATCGCAGTAAGCCTTGTCCTGTTTGTGCTGGTCGCCGCGTTCGGCGTGCGGCATTTTTCAAATTGCGCGCTGGCGGCGCACAGCGTTTCCGACAGAGCGGCGATTGCCCATTCGAATGAACGTCAGTTTCGCGCAACAGGGCCGGCCTGGGCCTTGCGACGCAAGGAATGGCTGCTTCTCCTGCGCGATCCGTGGCTTGTGTCACAGTCGCTGATGCAGCTGCTCTATCTGTTGCCGCCCGCGCTGCTTCTGTGGCGCAGTTCCGTGCTGGGCGGCAACGCGCCGGCGGTCTGTGTGCCGGTGCTCATCATGGCCGCGGGCCAATTGGCTGGCGGTCTCGCCTGGATTGCAGTTTCCGGCGAAGATGCGCCCGATCTTGTCACCTCCGCGCCGATCTCTACACCTCGCCTGCTGCGCGCCAAACTTGAAGCCATCCTCTGCGCAGTCGGCGCGGTCTTCGCGCCCTTTGTCGCCGCACTCGCGGTGACGTCCCCTGCATACGCGTTCATCAGCCTGTGCGGCGTCGGCGCGTCTGCGTCGTCCGCGATCGTGATTCAGCTCTGGTTCCGTACCCAGGCCAAGCGCGCCCATTTCCGCCGTCGACACACCTCTTCGCGGATTGCGACGCTCGCGGAAGCATTTTCGTCCATCACCTGGGCCGCAACCGGCGCAATTGCCTCATCCGGGAACATTCTCGCCGCCGTCACGGTGTTCTTCGCGCTCGGAATTCTCTTCACAGTCCGCCGCCTGGCGCCGACGGACAGGCAAGGCGGGAAGCTTCTTCCGGCGTAATCGCGCCTATCGGCCATCGATGCACTCCCGCGCGTAGAATCCGCGGTCGAAAAGCCAGCGGTATTTCCGGTAGATCGCCTCTTCTGTTTGCGCGGTGAGATATTCTTTATACGGAGGATGCTCGCTGGCGTTGAGTCTCGGAAACGGCGAAGTCGCCGCGCAGAACGGCGCGAGGGCGCGACGCAGATCGGCCTCGAGCGTCTCGAAGCAGAGAATGCTCATGTTCTCGGGCATGCACCCGTCGAGCTCGAACCAGTCTTCGATCCGGCCCGGCAGCCGCCCGTGGTACGCCGCGTTGCGCGCAAAGGCCGCGAAGTCGCCTGAAGCGGCGATGGCCTCTGCCTGCTCGTGGACGAGTCCGCCGATGCCGTGATAGCCGTGCCGAAAGAAGTGAAATCGCGAAACTTCAAGCTCATAGGGGTTGCGAATGACGCCGATAACGATTGCGAAGCCATTGAGCCCACGCCCGAGCCGCGCAAGTGTTAGCCGCGCCTCCTCCAGTGTCTCGTGACGTGTGCCCTCCATCCGGCGGACGTTCGGGCGGCGCAACAATCCGATTCGACGCCGCCATTGCTTCAGACGCAGTTTCGTACGCGTCGCGGCCGATAACCCGCCGACCGGCGCCACCAGATCGGCTGGCTCCGTCAGCACGATCCGGCCGTGAAGATGACGGATCAGAAAACTCGTGATCGACGTCCCGCCGGTCTTGGGCACGTGCAGAAAGAGCAGATTGTCATTGAACAACATCGAGTCGCTTTCCGCGCGCTCAGGTCATATACTGGCTTTCGGCCGTCCGGCCGCGTTTTACCCTGCTAACCCCTACCCGAAAATCCATGCTCCAGCACCTCAAGCAAACAGATATCGATGCGATCATTGCGGCCTGCGAAGCCGCGTCCCCGCAATCCCAACCCGGCTCAGCGGTGCCCGCCGAAATATCCCTCGCGGATCGCGACCGCATCTACGGCCTCGTTGAGGCGCTGCCGCGCGAAGCGCAGGACGAGCTGCTCGCCCTGATGTGGACAGGCGGACCCAAAAACGCGAGCACGTTCGAGGAAAATCTGGAGCTGGCGCAAAAGACGGCCGAAGACAATCATTCGATTCATCTGGCCGAGCAGGGCGCCAACCTCCCCGATTACCTGCGCGAGGGCCTGAAAAGAATGGCCGCGCGCTGACCTGCCCTGTCGGCCCGTTGGGCGGGCGGCCGGGCTCGCCTATCCTTCTGCGCGATGCGCCCAGCGATTCTCTTTTCCCTGTTTGCCGAGACACGTTCGCTCCCCGGGGTCGGACCGAGGCTGGCGCAGCTGATCGGCAGGGTGGCGGGCAACAGGCTGGTCGACGTGTTGTTTCACCTGCCGAGCAGCGTGATCGACCGCTCGTGGCAGCCGACTCTGGTCGAGTCCGATACGGGCCAGATTGCGACCTTCACACTGAATGTGCTCGACCACCTGCCGCGTCGCAATCCGCGTCAGCCATACCGGGTGCGCTGTTCCGATAATACGGCGGCTGTCGAGCTCGTCTTTTTTCATGCCAAGGCCGAGTATCTCGCTCGCGCACTCCCGGTCGGCAGCAAAAGAATCGTCAGCGGCCGAGTCGAACGCTTTGGCGGGCGGCTTCAGATGGCGCATCCGGACTACATCCTGCCGCCCGAGGAAGCTGACCGCCTGCCTCTGCACGAACCGGTTTATCCGCTCACAGAGGATCTTCCGGCGAAGGCACTTGGCAAGGCAACCCGTGCGGCCCTCGACAGAGTCCCTGATCTGCCGGAATGGCTGGACGTGAGCCTGATGGCCGCGCAGCACTGGCCATCTTTCGCGACGGCGATCCGCAGCACACACACGCCGGAAAGCGAGAGTGATCTTTCGCCCTCCGCGCCGCCTCGGGCGCGGCTCGCCTATGACGAACTGCTCGCCAGCCAACTCGCACTCGCGCTGGTCCGCAGGCGTTTTCGACAGCGCAAGACGCGCCCGCTCGCTGGTAACGGAGAGCGCGTTGCGCGGGCGCGTGGCGCCCTCACCTTCACCTTGACGGCCGGCCAGGAACAAGCGCTCGCGGAAGTAACAGCGGACATGGCCTCGCCGACCACCATGCTGCGCCTGCTGCAGGGCGATGTCGGTGCAGGTAAAACGGCGGTCGCCATGCTGGCGATGCTGACGGCGGTGGAAGCGGGCGCGCAGGCGGCGTTGATGGCGCCCACCGAAATTCTGGCCCGCCAGCATTTCGCCGCGCTGCTGCCATTGGCGGAGACCGCCGGTGTTCGCATGTCCGTCTTGACCGGGCGCGAACGCGGCGCCGCGCGCGAACAGATCGTCCGCGATCTTGCGGAGGGCACAATTAAAATTCTTGTGGGCACCCATGCGCTGTTCTCCGAAGGTGTGGATTTTGTCGACCTTGGTCTTGCGGTCGTCGACGAGCAGCACCGTTTTGGCGTGCACCAACGGCTCAAGCTGCAGCGCAAGGGTGGGGCGCCCGCCGATACATTAGTGATGACGGCAACACCCATCCCGCGCACGCTTGCGCTTGCCGCGTATGGTGACATGGATGTGTCGCGCATCACCGGCTTGCCACCAGGCCGCAAACCTGTCGACACGCGAATCCTGTCGCTGGAGCGGATCTGTGAAATCATCACGCGCCTGCGGCATGCCCTGGCGAGGGGAGAACGTGCATTTTGGGTATGCCCCCTGGTGGAGGAATCCGAAAAGCTCGATCTCGGCGCGGCGGAGGCGCGCGCCACCGATCTCGCAGAGACTCTCGGCGGGTGCGTCGGCCTCATCCATGGCCGCATGAAACCGCAGGACCGCGACGCCGCGATGGCGCGATTTCGTGCCGGCGAAACACAGGTGCTGGTCGCGACGACAGTCATCGAAGTCGGCGTCGATGTGCCCGAAGCGACTATCATGGTTGTCGAACATGCGGAGCGGTTCGGACTGGCACAGCTGCATCAGTTGCGTGGCCGGGTCGGAAGGGGCGCCGGGCGCGCGATCTGTCTTCTGCTGTATCAATCGCCGCTCGGCGAGATGGCGAAAGCGCGGCTTGCCAGGCTGCGGGAAACCTGTGACGGCTTTCTCATTGCCGAAGAGGATTTGCGGCTCAGGGGTGCGGGCGAAATGCTCGGGACGCGCCAGAGCGGCATGCCCGCGTTTCGTCTCGCCGATCCCGTAGCGCACGCAGAACTGCTCGCGCTTGCGCACGACGATGCGTGCCTGATCGTAGAGCGCAATCCCGAACTCGCGGGCGCCCGGGGCGAAGCCCTGCGGATACTGCTCTATCTGTTCGAACGCGATGAGGCGGTGCGCTACCTGCGCGCCGGTTAGATTCAGATGCCCTCCGCCCCGATGATCGCAACCGAGCAGACGTTCATCGCCGGCGCGCCGCCGAGATTGTGGGTAAGCCCGATCTTCGGCGCGCGAAGCTGCCTCGGTCCCGCCCGGCCCAACAGCTGCAAATACATCTCGTAAAGCATGCGCAGACCGCTCGCGCCGATCGGATGGCCGAAGCACTTCAGTCCGCCATCGATCTGATATGGGGCCTGGCCGTCAGCATCGTAGAGGCCGTCCAGCACGTCTCGCCAACCTTCGCCTTCCCGGCTGACGTGCAAATCTTCCATTGTCACGAGTTCGGTGATCGAAAAACAATCATGCACTTCCATCATCGAAATCTCGGCCCGCGGATCCCGGATGCCGGCTTCCTCATAGGCGCGCTTCGAGGCGATCCGCGCCGTGTGGAAGTGGCTGCCGTCCCAGGAGTTGTGCTGGCTTTCGAGACCGTTCGACAATGCAAGCTGAATCGCTTTCACCGTCACGATGTCCTTCTTGCCCATTGCTCTTGCGATGTGCGGCGTGGTGACGATCGCGCAGGCTGCGCCGTCGGAGACGCCGCAGCAGTCGAACAGCCCCAACGGTTCGGCGACGATCGGCGCCTTCAGGCACATCTCCTCCGTTATCGGCTTACGCAGGTGCGCTTTGGGATTCTTCGCTCCGTTGGCGTGACTCTTCACCGACACATGCGCCATCGCCCGCTTGAGATCCGATTTCGAAATCTTGTGCCTGGCGCGATACGCGGAGGCGAGCTGCGCGAAATTCCCCGGCGCGGAGCCATTCGCCTGCCACAGCGGATTCAACGTGCCCTGTTCGCGCGCCGGCAATCCGCCATAGCCGGTGCCCTTCAGTTTTTCGACTCCCAGCGCCAGCGCGATGTCGCAGGCACCCGCCGCTACGGCGTAAGCGGCTCCACGAAACGCCTCGGACCCGCTGGCGCAAAAATTCTCGACGTGGGTCACGGCAATGTTGGGAAGGCGGAGAGCGACGGAGAGGGGCGTGCCGCCCTTGCCCACATTGACCTCATCGAAGGCGGTCGAAAACCAGGCCGCCTGAATTTGCCCTGTCTCGACGCCGGCGTCTGCCAACGCTTCGAGATAGGCCTCGACCATCAACTCCTCGGCACCGGATTCCCAACGCTCGCCGAACTTCGAGCAGCCCATGCCGAGAATGGCAACCTTGTCGCGAATGCCTGTGGCCAACACCTGCTCCTACCGAGGACTTTGCCCGATCTAATGTCGGCGAAGCGGAGTGTAAAGAATTGTCGCTGCATCAAAAAGCAATTCGACGGGAACTTGGGCATACCCAGACGCGTTCCTTGCGCGATGCGGAGGCCGTGGGCGCTCCGCCGACAAAGCGCGCCGTGAACCGGCCTGTGCCGGTCCAGCGGATCGCCGCAGCAAGAGGAGTTCGTGATGATCTCGAAAAAAATTCAGGCGGCAGGCGGAGCGGCAGCGGTTGCCGCCATCCTGGCGTTGACGGGCCCGGCCGATGCAGCCGGCGTCAAAGTTGGTGTGCTGACCTGCCATGTGAGCAGCGGGTGGGGATTCATTTTCGGATCTTCGAAGGATCTTCGCTGCAACTTTTCCGGCAACCGCTATGGCGAGCGCTACATCGGGTCCGTGTCGAAATTCGGCGTCGACATTGGCTACACGGCCGGTGGTGTCCTGGTGTGGGACGTCTTCGCGCCGACAGCAGGTATTCGTCGCGGCGCCTTGGCCGGCACTTATAGCGGTGCAACGGCCAGCGCCACCGTGGTTGTGGGGGCCGGAGCCAACGTGCTGGTTGGCGGTTCGGGTCGTTCGATCGCACTGCAGCCGGTCAGCATCGAAGGAAATTCGGGCCTGAACGTTGCGGCAGGTATCGGACAAATCACGCTTCGCTTCGTGGCGCCGGAAGGCCCGATGGGTCCCCCGCCCGGAGCGATGGAAGGACCGCCTCCAGGAAGCCCACCGCCGCCTCCGCCGCCGCCCGGACAGTAAGGTTTCCGAACGCGGTATAACGGGATGCGAAGCCCGTCGCCCTCAGGCGGCGGGCCTCTTCTTGCCCATCAAATGGGCACCGCCTTCCAGAAATACCGGCGGAATGCACGCTTCTCGTCGAATTCCTTGATCCGGAAAGCCATCCGCACGCGCGTGCCGGACTCGATCTCGCCCGGTTCGACATCGGTGATATCGGCCATCAGGCGCCCACCTTCCGCGAAGGTGATCATGCCGTAGTGATTTGGAGGCGCCATTGAATAGGTGAGGTAATCGGCCGACCACGACAGAATCGTCCCTTCGCTCTCCGCAAAACTGTACGGCTCCTGACTGTCTGTACCATTGCAATTGGGGTTGACGCAGATTCGGCTGCGCGGAAACTGCGCAGTGCCGCAGATGCGGCATTTTCCGCCAACCAGTCCGGTGAGCATGTCGCTCTTGCGATGGAGGACCGACAGCGCCGTCTTGCGGTCCACCTCAGCGCGCATACCCTTTTCGATCCGCACCAGTCCGTTGAATACGAGATATTTAAGATAATTCGTCTCTTCCCTGCGCCGCGCGAGGGCACCGGTCACGCCGGCATGTGTCTTCGCTTGCGCGACCGCATCCGTCGTCTCAAACAGCATTGCATCGCAACCCTGCCCGAACTGCGCGACCAGAATCTTTTCCCCGGGCTTAGCCTCCTGGAGCGCATGGAGCAGCATGAGTAAGGCGTGCGCCGCGCCACTGTCTCCGATCGTGCCTGCGAGATTGTCGCGGACACGCGCGGAATCGATCCCGAGTCGCTCGGCAATCTGGCAATCGAGGCTTGGGAACGGCGTCGGCAACAAAAAGTGCGCGATGGCATCCGGAGTGGTGCCGGTCCTCTTCAGAAGCGTGGAAATGGCAGCTGGGACTATCTTCGCGTAGCCCTCATCGCGGACCCACCGCTCTTCCCATCCATAATCGAACTCCTCTCTCGCAGCGCGGAAGTGATCCACGAAGTCGATCGATACGGACTGCGAGCCTACCAATGTTGCGAGCGGCCTTTCCTTTCCGACGAGAATTGCGGCGGCGGCATCGCCGAACAGAAGTTCCTGGGGAGACGCCGCGCGCGCTCTGCGCCTATCGCCCGCAAGTACGAGCGGCGCTACGGCCCGGCCGGATCCGGCGGCATCAAGCGCAGCGAGCAGTGCGCCGAGACCCGAACGCTGGCTACCGCCCACGTCCATCACCGAAATCGCTTCGGACAGCGAGAGCGCGCGTGCCGCAATCCCCGCATTGGAGCGATCCGCGAAAGGGGCGCTGGTCGACGCGAAATAAAGCGCATCGACGAAACTCCGCTCGCGCAGCGGGTCGGAGGCGGGAAGACAGTCGCGCCCGGCTTCCACGGCCATCGTGAGCGCGTCCTCGTCCCAGTTCGCCATCGCCCGTTCGCCCCGCGCGGAGCCCCGAAGAGCCGGTGCGTACCAGGAGTTGGCCTCCGCTACGGATTCGCGCCGCAGTCTGAGCTTCGGCACGTAGGCGCCGTAGGCAACGATTCCGGTCATCCAAATCCGCCCCTTGAGCGTCCCTGTGCGTTCGCGGCGGGGTTCGTATCGCCGCCGTCGCAATGTTGGACGTTTCAACCACCGACGTGCGATGGTCCGTTCATTGAGGTGAAGCCATGCCAAATCCGCCGCCGATCCGCAAAGCCGTTCTTCCTGTGGCCGGAATGGGAACCCGATTTCTTCCGGCGACCAAGGCGGTCCCGAAGGAAATGCTTCCCGTGGTCGACAAGCCGGTCGTGCAATATGCGGTCGAGGAAGCGCGGGAAGCCGGAATCGAGCAGTTCATCTTTGTGACCGGGCGCGGCAAATACATCATCGAAGATCACTTCGACCACGCCCATGAACTCGAGAGCCTGCTCAGCTCCCGGGACAAGACGGCAGAACTCAACAGCCTGCTGGAAGATCTGCCGATCACCGGCTCGGTGAGCTTCACGCGGCAGCAGAAGCCGCTCGGGCTTGGCCACGCGGTGTGGTCGGCAAGGCATTTTGTGGGCCACGAGCCGTTCGCGGTTCTCCTTCCCGATGATCTGCTGGTCGGAAAACCCGGCGGAATGTCGCGAATGATCGAGGCCTACAACAGCGTCGGTGGTGGCATGATCGTGGCCGCCGAAGAAAAACCATTGGAGGAGACAAACCGCTACGGTGTGATCGCGCCCGGCCGCATCGATGGCGATGTGGTCGAGGTCCGCGGCGTGGTGGAAAAGCCCAAACCGGAGGTGGCACCCTCCCGCCTCTGCATCATCGGGCGCTACATCCTTCCCCCTGAAATCTTCTTCGAACTCGACCGGCAGGAGCGCGGAGCCGGAGACGAAATCCAGCTGACCGATTCCATGGCCAGCCTGATCGGACGGGTTCCATTTCATGCCGTGCGGACCGGCTGCACCCGCTATGATTGCGGTGACAAGGTGGGATTTCTGCAGGCGAATATTGCCGTGGGGCTCTCGCGGCCCGACATCGCACCCGCGCTACGGGCCATCCTGCGCCAGGTCAAGCTCTGAATCTGCCGGAGATATGCCGGGGCGGTTTCACCGTTCGGGAACTTTGACCGGGAGCCAAGCAGCGCCTGGAAAGTTCTCTATTGCGCTCGCAAGGGGACAGCCATGAACAGAACGAAAACGCTTTCGCGTGGGTTTGTGCGCTTGGGATTGGCGACGCTCGCGATCCTGGGGGCGATCGCGTTGGCGCATGCCCCTGCCTTCGCACGGGATTCATCACATTCGAGGCTTGTTACCGGCGCTGGTAACTATGTGGTTCGCTTTGACCACTGGACCGATGCCGACGAGCGCGATTTCGGAGAATTTGTGCAAGCAATCGGCGACTCCGGCTGTCCCACGGTAGACGCCTGCCTCAAAGGAGCCTGGAATCCGTTCCGCGCCTCCGATTCCCCGGGAGTCCGTTTCTATTCGGATTGCGCCCAGTTCCCTTATGTGCTGCGCGCCTATTTCGCATGGAAGCGGGGGCTTCCGTTCTCCTACGAAAGCGGCGTCGCGGTGCGCGGCGGCGGTGCGGATCCGCGCTATTCGCCGGACGGCAACACGGTTACCGCGCGTACGGACGTGCACACGGGCAGCACCTCGGGCTACCAGCTCCTGAGCGACTTGCAGCGCGCGATCTCGACGGCGTCCTACCGGATGCATCCGGACATCGACAGCCCCATTCCACCCGATTTTTACTCGCCGCAGCTTTCCGCAACTTCCATCCGGCCCGGAACCGTAATTTACGATCCCAATGGTCATGCGGCGATTGTTAGCCGGGTTGAGTCGGACGGACGAATCGCCTTCATCGATTCCCATCCCGACAACACGGTTACCCACGAATACTACGATCTGCGCTTCGTCAGGGCGAGGCCGGGCGTCGGCGCGGGCTTCAAGAACTGGCGGCCGCTCCGGCTCGTCGGTTATACCCGCGGCGCAGACGGCGCGCTGACCGGTGGTCATTACGAACTCGGGCGCAATGCCGAAATCCCTGATTTCTCCGACGAGCAATACTACGGCAACGGTCCCCGGCCCGACGACGCCGATTGGGGGAACGGCACATTCGCCCTGAATGGCGAAAATCTGGATTATTACGACTACGTTCGCGCGAAGGTCGGTGGCGGCAAGCTCGAATTCGATCCGGTGAAGGAAGTCGCCGAAATGATCGATTCCAATTGCGCCGATCTGCACTACCGCGCCCAGGCCGTCGATATCGCGCTCGCCGCCGGAATCCAGAATCGGCCGGAACCCAACCGCCTGCCGCGCAACATTTATGGCACGAGCGGAGACTGGGAGACCTACTCCACCCCGTCACGCGATGCACGGTTGAAGACGGCTTTCGTCGAAGTCCGCAACAAGGCGCAGCGTTTCGTCGACATGTATCAGCGTGGCGACACAAAACATCTGCTGTACACCGGAAGCGATCTCGTCGACGATCTCATCGCGGCCTATGACCGGGAAGCCGGAAAGTGCTCGCTCGCTTACAGCCGGACCAATGGCGCACAGGTGACATTGTCTTACGAGGAGGCGCGCAAGCGTCTGTTCCTGGTTTCGTTCGATCCGTATCAATGCGTCGAGCGACGTTGGGGCGCGACCGATCCCGCCGAGCTTTCGAGCTGCCCGGATGGCGAAGTGAAGCGGCAGTGGTATGCGGCGGAACAGAATCTCCGCAATCAGATCGATCGCACCTACGACGCGCGAATGGATTTCAGTCTGGCTGATCTCCAAACGCCTGGTCCGGGAAAGGGGGTGCCCACTCCGCCGGACACGGATACGCGGGCTTATCTGTTTTCGGTGCGTGGCGTGGTAGCGCCGCGTCAGCCACTCGTCGCCGCAGCATCTCCGTCCTACCCCCAGACGGCAGCAATTCAGGTCCAGGGAACACCCGACCTGAGCGCATGGCGCGCGGCGCGCCAGGCGGAACACGAGCAATGGCTGCAATCCCGCGGGCAGCCCAGGCAAACTGCAGCGCTGAACGTGCGCGAAGCGCTTGGCGAGGCGGAGCAGGACCCGCCGGCAGGCGGGGAGCCCTCCAACTCCAGCCGGCGCTCGAACGCGGCAATCTGGGATTTTCCCGAAGCGCCCGAGATGATGATCATACCCGCCGGCACCTTCATCATGGGGTCGCCGCCGGACGAACGCGGCCGACGCCCCGCCGAGGGCCCTCAGCATCGCGTCGAAATCCCCGGCGCGTTTGCCGTGAGCCGGGATCTCGTCACCTTCAACGAATGGGATGCCTGCGTCGAAGACGGGGGCTGCCGTCATTACGTTCCGCCCGACGAACATTGGGGCCGCGGCGATCGGCCGGTGATCAACGTGAGCTGGAACGATGCACAGAATTACGTGTCGTGGCTCAGCGCCAGGACCGGGCGGAAATACCGGCTCCCGAGCGAAGCGGAGTGGGAATACGCGGCGCGGGCGGGCACGACGACGCCCTATTATTCGGGCTACGAACTCTCCACGAGCCTCGCCAATTACGATGGCGTCGACTACCCACGCGACGGCTCGCCGGGCATTTATCGTCAAGTGACGACGCCGGTCGGTACTTTTGCGCCCAACGGATTCGGTTTGACCGACACGGAAGGCAATGTGTGGGAATGGACGCAGGACTGCTGGAACGCGGACTATCGCGGTGCGCCCGACGACGGTAAGGCGCGCACCAGTGGTGACTGCAACCGTCGCGTGGTCCGGGCGGGAGCTTTCAACAACACGCCGGCGTACGCGCGAAGTGCCTTCCGTTTCTGGGAAGTCGGCGAACTGCGTTCCGCGCTGATTGGCTTCCGCGTGGCGCGCGATCTCTGAAACAAAAAAGAGGCGCGGGAATTCCCGCGCCTCTCTTAGAATCAGTTCTTGACGACTTTAGTGAGTCGTCGTCGTGCTGCTGCTGCTGCTGGTCACCGCGATCAGCACGCCGGCGAGCAGGGCGGCCGCACCAACGCCAATCAGCGCCTCGTCGGAGAAGAAGGGCGCGGCTGCGGGGGCTGCGGCCGGACCGGCCTCTGGCACCGCCGGTGGAGGCACTTCTTCGGGAGCAGGAGCCGTCGTTGCTGCACCACCGGATGTCGCACCGCCAGATGTGGCTGCACCGCCAGAGGTGGCTCCGCCGCTCTCGCCTTGTGCAAAAGCGCTACCTGTCGCCGCGAAGAGCAAGGCTCCTCCGGCCAAAATCGACAACAACTTCCGCTGCATGGCATATCTCCCGCAAGATGGACGTAACGGCACCAAGCATCCTAACGCGAGGAAAAGTGGGCTGTCAACGGTCCGAATCCGGCCCGGCGCGGGCCAGGGGGCCCGGGTTAGGGAACTATGCCGGTGCCCTTCAGGTAATCCACAATTTGCCGGGCCAGATCGGCCGGCTCGGTGCCGACAGTTTTGACTGTGATTTCCGCGGTCTGCGGGTCCTCGTAGGGGCTGTCGATCCCGGTGAAATTCTTGATTTCGCCCTGCATCGCCTTGACGTACAGACCCTTCGGGTCCCGCGCCATGCAGACGTCGATCGGCGTATCGACGAAGACTTCGATGAATTCTCCGGGGCGCAGCATGTCGCGCGCCATGCGGCGTTCCGAACGGAACGGAGAAATAAATGAAACAAGAACGATCAACCCCGCGTCGACGAACAGTCGGGCCGCCTCGGCCACACGGCGGATGTTTTCCACCCGGTCCGCGTCGGTGAACCCGAGATCGCGATTGAGCCCGTGCCGCACATTGTCGCCGTCGAGAAGATAGGTGTGCCGGCCCTCCGCAAACAGTGTGCGCTCAACGAGATTGGCTATGGTGGATTTGCCCGAGCCGGAGAGACCCGTGAACCAGAGAACGACGGGCTTCTGGTGTTTCGATTCCGCGCGCGAAAGCTTGTTCACGTCGAGCGCCTGCCAGTGCACATTGGTGGCCCGTCGCAGACCGAAATCGATCATGCCAGCGGCTACCGTCGCATTGGTGAACCGGTCGATCAGGATGAATCCCCCGGTTTCGCGATTCTCTACATACGTATCGAAGGCGACCGGTTGTGCCGCCGATATGTTGCAGTATCCGACTTCGTTCAGGGCGAGCGTCTTCGCCGCCATGTGTTCAAGCGTATTGACGTCCACCTTGTGCTTGAGTTCGGTGACAGACGCCGGAAGCAGGCGCGCGCCAATCTTCAGAAGATATTGTCGCCCCGGCAGAAGCTCGTCCTCGGCCATCCACAGAAGATGCGCCGCGAACTGATCGGTGACTTCTGGCCGCGCCACCGAATCGCAAAGCAGGTCTCCGCGCGATACATCGATTTCGCGATCCAGCGTCAGCGTGACGGCCTCGCCCGGCATCGCTTCGTCAAGGTCGCCGTCCATGGTGACAATGCGCGCGACATGCGCCGCGCGCCCCGACTGCGCCACGACGATCTGGTTGCCCGGGCGGATCGATCCGCTCGCCACGGTGCCCGAAAATCCGCGAAAATCGAGATTGGGCCGATTCACCCACTGGACAGACAGGCGAAACGGCTTCCTGGCGAGTTCCGTCTCGACATCCACGCTCTCGAGATGCCGGAGAAGAGAAGCTCCCTTGTACCAGGGTGTATTATTGCTGCTTTCGATCACGTTGTCGCCAAAACGTGCCGAAATCGGGACGGGAACGAGCGTTGCGAAATTCAGCTTTGCAGCAAATTGGGCGAAGTCGGCAGCGATCGCCTCGAAAATTTCCTGTGAGAACCCGACCAGGTCGATCTTGTTTATGGCCAGCACGACGTGACGAATGCCGAGGAGCGACGCGATGTAGGAATGCCGTCGCGTCTGGGTCAGCACTCCCTTACGCGCATCGACCAGAATGACCGCGAGCTCGGAATTTGATGCCCCCGTGGCCATATTGCGGGTATACTGTTCGTGCCCCGGCGTATCCGCGACGATGAACTTGCGGCGATCGGTCGAGAAGAAGCGGTAGGCGACGTCGATGGTGATTCCCTGTTCGCGCTCGGCCTCGAGCCCGTCCACGAGCAGGGCGAAGTCGATATCGCCGCCGGTGGTGCCATGCTTGCGGGAATCCCGCTGCAGCGCGGCCAGGTGATCCTCGAACAGCAGCTTGGAATCATAGAGAAGCCGTCCTATCAGGGTCGACTTTCCATCGTCCACGCTTCCGCAGGTGAGAAAGCGCAGGAACGACTTCCGCTCCTGCTCCGCAAGATACGCCGTCAGCGCGCCGGTAGGCCCTGTCATCAGAAATAGCCTTCCCGTTTCTTTTTCTCCATGGACGCACTCTCGTCGTGGTCGATGACACGACCCTGTCGCTCCGACGTACGCGCCGTAAGCATCTCGGTCACGATCTCCTCGATGGTAGCGGCGGAGGATTCGATTGCGCCGGTGAGCGGATAGCACCCCAGTGTGCGGAAGCGGACGAGTCGCGTCTGCGGTGTCTCGCCGGGTGCCAGTCTCATCCGGTCGTCGTCAACCATAATGATTGCACCGTCCCGTTCGACCACCGGCCTTCGTTTGGCGAAGTAGAGCGGAACGATGGGGATGCCTTCCACCATGATGTACTGCCAGATATCGAGCTCGGTCCAATTCGACAACGGAAAGACCCGGATGGATTCCTTCGGCCGCACATGGGTGTTGTAGACACGCCAGAATTCCGGCCGCTGGTTTTTCGGATCCCACGCGTGCTGGGCGTTGCGGAACGAGAAAATGCGCTCCTTGGCGCGCGACTTTTCCTCATCGCGGCGTGCGCCGCCGAATGCGGCGTCGAAACCATATTTGTCAAGCGCCTGTTTCAGCGCCTCGGTTTTCATGACTTGGGTATGGAGCGCGGAGCCGGAATCGAACGGATTGATGTTGCGCCTGACGCCATCCTCGTTGATATGCACGAGCAGCCTGAGCCCGAGACGGGCAACCGTCTCGTCCCGAAATCGAATCATCTCCCGGAACTTCCAGGTGGTGTCCACATGTAGCAGCGGGAAAGGGGGCTTTGAAGGAAAAAACGCCTTCATTGTCAGGTGCAGCATGACCGAGGAGTCTTTGCCGATCGAATACAGCATGACCGGGTTGCGGAATTCGGCGGCGACTTCACGAATGATGTGGATGCTTTCCGCCTCGAGCCGCTTGAGATGATTTACGCGGCCAGCCGTTTCGATCGTCTGCACAATTTCCACCACACGCCCCACTCGCATCCTGTTCGGCCGCCGTGCCTCTCGGCCACGTGCCCAGTTCGCTTACATACCGATGCAGGGGCCATGCCGCAAGCAAGCGTCCCCGGCTGCTCAAACCGCGTCGGTGAGTCCATTTGGGACTGCCTGCCGGCCGTCCTCGAATCGTTCCGAAATCTCTTCGTCGGCAGGCTCGATCTTCCGCGGCTTTCTCGGCCGCTGGGCGACGCCCTTCTGAATGCGCCGTCGCAAGCGGGGATATTTTCGCAGAAGCACCATGAGGTCCTGGCTGGCAAGGGCCAGCAACCGCATCGGTGTGTGTGCAAAAACCGTATTTTCGTAAGCGGTCGCATTCAGCACCGCCTCAGCCGCTATGACGTCTCCGGGTCCCAGCGTGCCACCGCCGCCGCCCCTCCCGCGGCCCGGACCGGTTTCCTTTGCCAGCCCCGACACGATGAAATACATGGCCGTCGCGTTCTCTCCAGCGATCACGACAGGCACGTGAGGGGCCACCATGTGTGACCGCAGTGCTGCCATGATCTCGCTCATCACCTCGATATCCAGACCCGAAAACAGCGGGATTCGCGACAGCATGCTGGAAGTGACGACGAAGTCGCGGCGATGAATCTCGGTGACGAAAGCGGAAGCGATGATGCCGACCGGCAGCGCAAACAGCCCAAGCCCCATGATGGCTGTCACGCCCGCCAGCAGCCGACCCGCAGCCGTGACCGGATAGGTATCTCCATAGCCGACCGTCGTCAGCGTAATGACCGCCCAGTACATGCAGCTCGGAAGATTGCCGAACACATGCGGCTGAACGCTGCCTTCGAGGATGTACATTGCTTCCGCGCAGAGGCACATGATGCACAACAGAAGCAGGAGCGTCCCGAACAGTGCCCGGCGCTCCAGGGAGAGCACGTGAATGAGCGTCGCGACTGCCGGGGAATAGCGCGCAATCTTCAGAAGCCGGAACAACCGGAAAATCCGCAGGATTCGGAGATCGAGAAAAGGTACGAACAGCGCTACGTAGGCCGGCGCGATCGCAATGAAATCGATCAGCATGTATGGCTGCGCCATGTAGCGCAGCCGGCCGGCCACGGGCCGGCCCGCGTAGCGGGGATCCTCCGGCGCACTCCACAGCCGCAGCCCATATTCGAGCGTGAATATTGCTACCGAAGCGTATTCGAAAAACTGGAAGTAGCGCCCGTAGGCCCCCCCAAACGCGGGGACGCTGTCGAGGCTTACAGCGACGGCATTGGCAATTATCAGTGCAATCAGAAAAATTTCGAAGACAAGGCCGGCGCGTCCCGAACTCCTGCCAGCTTCGAGAATGCCATGCACCCGACGGCGCAGATTTCGGCTCGATCCGCCGCTACGGAATTCCGCTGTCTGGCGCAATTCAGCTCGACGCCGATGCCGGAACTCGCGACTTTGCCACGAGGGAATAGTGGACTCTGCGCTATCCGAGGCTCGGTTCAAACTTCCGCCCTTTGCAGGTGGTAATATATGGCCCCTGCATAAAACACGACGATGAAGACGAGGGCCGCAAAATCGAGGGGACTATTGACAAACCTTTGATAAAAAAACCCTACCGCATAGACGAGAATGCTGACGGCGGCCACGACCAGCCCAAGCAGCAGATAGCGGTTCCAGATACCTCTTATCATTACTTGACCCCATCGGCGGCATTGAGGAAGGACCGGCTACTAAGGTCCTTTGGCGAGCCTTTTGTCCAGTGCAAAAACATTGGAGCCCGTGAGTTCTGCCGATCGGGCGGACGCCCTGGATGCCAGACTGTCCGCCAGCAGAAAACCACAAAAAACCGTGGACGCGAGCGCCAGCCCGAACGAGGCGAGCTGCGGCGCGACCGTCGCAAGCAGCGAACTGCCGCCCACCACACCCGCATATACCGCAATGGCCCAGCGTTCGCCGAGCCGGGCAGCCAAGCGATGATGAAAATGTTCCCGGTCCGGCTTGAATGGGGAGCGGCCCCGCCGCAGGCGCAACGCGATGAGTCTGAGGCAATCGAGTACCGGAAGGTAAAACCATACCAGCGCCGTCTCGAGCAGCAGATGTCCGCCGTTGTGGCATCGCACGGCGAGCAGACCGACCACGAAGGCCAGGCCGAACGCGCCGCAATCCCCGAGAAACAGCCGCCCGCGGAGGTTGAAGAGCAGCGTCACCACCGACGCTCCTCCAATGACGGAAGCCGCAGCCGAGACCTCCGGGCCGCCCAGGAAGGCGAGACACATCGACCAGATGCAGACGAATGCCAGTACAAGGCCGTTCAATCCGTCTGTCATATTCACGGCACTGGAGAACCCCGCCAGCGCGAATACGGTCAGACTGGGAAGGAGAAGCGGTGGAGTGGCGCGCCAGCCCCAGCCAGCGAGATGCACCCGATCCACGGCAAGCATCGGATCCAGACGGAGGGCAACCACCGAAAATATTGCAAGCAGGAGGAGCCGGCCGCCTGCGGAAATTCCTTGCTGGTCGTCCATGAAGCCGAGCACGGCAACTCCACCGCCGCACAACAGGATCGCAAGGTGAAAGCCCGTTTCCGGACCTCTGCCCCAGATCGCTTCGGCTGCAGCCCAGGCCACCAGTGGCACCACGACTGCGATGCCCCCTACCATCGGTGTCGGCCCGGGATGGGTCTTGCGTGCACTGTCGGGGTGATCGATTACCCCGAGCCAATCCCCGATGGGACGCGCAAACAGGCAAATTGCCACCGTGATGACCAGTGGGAAGTAATCGAACAGCATAACGCCCCCTGCCCTCCGGACACAATCAACGGCAAGTTTGAGCGAAGCCCGCCCGGCTGATCTTGCGTGGATTCCCGCTCGCAATTCACAGTACCGCCCTGCAATGGCAAAAGCCATACTTCACATGGCCTTAGCGTCCATGTAAGTTTCGGGCACTGCAGCGGGCTATGGCCGCGACATCGGCCAAAGGTTAACAGAATTGAAGCAAAGCCCGACCGCCAACTGTGAGTTGGGCGGAGCGGATCGGGGGACTCCCTGGCTGGACGAATAGGGGCGAGTTATCGCGGGATGGAATCAGACCGATCCATTGTTATGACTCAGCCGGGTCCACCGCTCGGCTCGGGAACGTGGCGCCAATTGCGGGGAAAATTGCGCAGGTTTGGGGGACTTGCACGAAAGGCGCAGGCGCGCCTCAGGGCACAGCACGGCATTCGAAACAAACTTGGCGAGGCCGTTTGGATCGGTTCGAAAGCTTGGGCCCGGCTATCGAGTTACCTGAGATCCCTCCTCGCACGTCGCACGCCGCAAAAATCGCACCCTCGCAAAGACGCCCTTGTTGCGCAGAGCGCCGCGCTTTCCGCATTGCTCCCTTTGGACAGTCCGCTCCCGGCATGCATGCCGACGGCGGGCGGGGCCATTGTGCTCGCAATATCCGGGAGCGTTCCGCCGACAGTCCATTTCCGTGACTCTCGTGGCAATCTGCACAATGGGCGGATCGTCGACAGACTTCCGTTCCAATCCCCAGGGGGCGCCGCCATCCGCCTCACCGTGCAGCCTCCGCGTGAACTGATTGAGGGCGCCCCCTCGGCAATCGATGTGGTGCTTCGAGCGCCAGACGTGCAAACGGTGTTTCAGAGCGTCTTCGCGGCAAGCCGGGCAACCATCCACGTGCGAAGTTTTCTGTTCGAGAACAGTTGCGCAAGCTTTGCGGGGGAATGTTCAGGCGGCACCCCACGCCCATTTTCGCTCGGCTTGTTCGTCGACGGGGATCTCAGCGCGTCCTGTACCATAGCGCCTGAAGCCAGGAGCTTTGCGGGAAGGATCGTTCTCGCTCATACGCACCTAGATGGTCGCGCTCATGTGCTCGAACTGCGCGAAGTTCCCGAGATGGCACTGGTGGCAAGCGCCTATCAGGTGCTGCCGCTGCACATTACGCCGTGGAGCGCGCTGCAGTCCTATGCCGGCCCTCCACTGGACGGAACGCTCTCCCACCAGGCCCGCCATCATCTCCATGCGTATCGGCTGTGGTTCGAGCGCTTGCGCAGCACAGGAGTCGCGGACCTGCCGCCGCTTGATCAGCTTCATGGCGAACTGCTGCAGGGTTTCAGGAAACGGCCGGCGTATCCACAACTCCGGTTTGCGAACCCGGACCGGCCGATCGTTTCGGTGGTCATCCCGGTGCACAACAAGTGCGAGGTCACCTATCACTGCCTTTGCTCGCTCCTGTTTGCCTATAACGACACTCCCTTCGAGGTAATTGTCGTCGATGATGGCTCTTCCGACGAAACCGCGAGTCTGGCCGAATTCGTGGATGGGGTGAAAATCGTCCGACACGCGAGGTCACAGGGCTTCGTGCGCGCCTGCAACGAGGGAGCGTCGCGGGCGGCGGGTGAATTCGTCCTGCTGCTGAACAACGACACTGAGGTCACTGCTCGCTGGATTGACGAACTCGTGGCTGTCTTCCGGAATTTCGACGGCGTGGGGCTGGCCGGCTCGAAACTTGTTTATCCGGACGGTCGGCTGCAGGAAGCGGGCGGCGTGATCTGGGGATCGGGCAATCCGTGGAATGTGGGACGTGACGGCAACCCCGGCGACCCGCGATACGATTATCTGCGGAAGGTGGATTATGTGTCCGGCGCGGCTCTCATCATTCCGCGCGAGCTCTGGCAGGAACTCGGCGGTTTCAGCGAGGAATTCGCGCCAGGCTATTTCGAGGACACCGATCTCGCCATGAAGGTGCGCGAGAAGGGGCGGTTCGTGGTCTATGTGCCCAAGTCCACGGTTTATCACTTCGAAGGCCAGTCCGCAGGAACCGATGTTGCGGCCGGAATGAAATCCTTCCAGGATGTGAACCGGCCCAAATTCCGCAGAAAATGGGACCACGCCTACAGAAACAATGGTCGGGAAGGGATTGCTCTGGAGCGCGAGAAGGATCGCGATGTTGCGTTTCGTGTGCTGTTTATCGAGCATCAGACTCCCTTCGTGGACAGCGATGCCGGAAGCTACGCCGCGTTCCAGGAAATTCGGCTTCTCCAGGCGCTGGGCGCCAAGGTGAGCTTTCTTCCCCGCAACCTCGCCTGGATGGATCGTCATACTACCGCTCTGCAGCGGATTGGCGTTGAGTGTCTCTTTGCTCCCTTTGTGATGAATTTCCTGGAGTATGTCCGCGAACACGCCCGTGATTACGATCTTGTTTACGTCACACGCTACAAGATTGCCGAACAGGTAATTCCTCTCGTGCGGGAATCAGCTCCGGGCACCCGGATCGTTTTCAACCTGGCCGATCTGCACTATCTCCGGGAGCGAAGGGAAGCGGCTGCCGGAACCCCAGGCTACTCCCGGTCAGAGGCCGAGCGGACGCGCCGCGCGGAACTGGCCACCATCACAGCCGCCGACCTGACCTTCAGCTATTCGGACGCCGAGCTGGAAATCCTCGCGGCTGAGGTGACACGAGAGACCGAGCTTGCCCGAATGCCCTGGGTTGTGGATTGCCGGCCCAGGAGCACTGCGTTCCGGGACACGCGAAACATTCTGTTTCTCGGCGGATTCGGCCATCCTCCAAATGCACATGCCGTAGCGTTTTTTGCGAGCCGGGTCATGCCGTTGCTCCGACGCCGCCTGCCGGATGCCACCTTCGACGTGATCGGGAGCGGCGCACAGGACAGCATTTCCGGGCTCGCGTCCGAACACGTGCGTATTCTGGGGCACGTTCCGAATCTCGCCGAGCCGCTGGAGCGGACTCGTGTTTTTGTAGCTCCGCTCCTCGCCGGCGCGGGCCTAAAGGGGAAGGTACTCGACGCCATTTCGCACGGTGTTCCTTGCGTGCTTTCTTCCATTGCGGCTGAGGGCACTGGCCTCTCCCACGAAACCGACTGCCTGATCGCCGAAACGGCCGACCAGTGGGCCGATTGCGTCGTTCGGCTGTACACGGATGAGGAGCTGTGGAATCGGATCGCAGCAAGTGCCTTGCAACTGGCGCAGACTCGATACTCGTTCGACGGAGCGGTCCCTCAACTTGAGCGCGAACTTGCGCGGATCGGGCTGACCGCCCATAAGGATTGGGGGCTGCCATTCCGGCTTGCACGGCCAGAGCAACATGTGATTTCAGGAGCGAACGAGCGCAACTTCTGACTCTGAGCCACTCGGGCCCGCCCGCTTACCGGAGGCGCCTGCTCGCCGCAGTCAAGGAACGCGGGGAAAGCACGTGGGTGCCACCGGTATGATTCCCGATGAGGTCGCCCGCCTACGCTTTCCGCGACCCACCCGAGATGCCGACGTCTCGGACGAGGTGCGTACGCTTATTTTCCATTACCATCTTTTCAAGAACGCCGGCACTTCGGTGGACGAAATGCTGAAGCGCAACTTCGGCGTGCAATGGGTAAACCGGGAATTTCGCATTTCGCGACAGGCTAATAAACTGGCAGTTGCAGAATTTGTCCGTCGTGAATGCCTACGCGTCAGAGCTATTTCTTCGCACACTGCACTATTGCCAGCCCCTCGTATCCAAGGTCTTGAGATATTCCCGATCATCTTCGTCCGCCATCCGATTGATCGGCTCCGATCGGCATATGAATTTGAACGCCTACAGGTTGCGAACACGCCCGGGTCTCAGTTG
This sequence comes from Rhizomicrobium sp., assembly GCA_036502185.1. Classification (GTDB taxonomy): domain Bacteria; phylum Pseudomonadota; class Alphaproteobacteria; order Micropepsales; family Micropepsaceae; genus Rhizomicrobium. The sequence continues at coordinate 1,365 of DASXYZ010000081.1, read as the reverse complement.
GCCAAACGGCTCGATTTTGCGGGGTACGTGCGTGAACTGTTGAGGCGCAATCATCGCCAAGTAAATAACTTTCAAACCTTTCGCCTGGCACTAAACGAACAGCCGTCAGAAGGTGAGGGCCGCCTGAACGCCTTGCGCACCTTGCAGGCACTTCCGTTCGTAGGTTTGGTGGAAGCGTACGAGAAGTCGCTCTATACACTGGAACGACTATTGCGGCGGCCCTTTCCGGCCTTCCGCGCCACGAATACTCATCTGAACGCGGGGCAATCGCGCGTGGCCTCCTTGCAAGAGCGCCTCGCGCTTATAGAACGTCAGCTCGGTCACGAATTGTATGAGGAGGTATGCGGTGCCAATCAGGACGATTTGGCGGTATTCGGCTTTTTGGAAGCCAGGTACGCCTGTTTATGATTCCGCTTTGATCCGCACCCATTCCGGACTGCCAACAATCTCGCTTTAAAGTCTCGCTGGATGACAATCATAAGCACGACGCATAACTTCATATTCGTTCACATCCCGAAAACGGCCGGAACTTCCGTGAAGGACCACCTCCGCCACTACGGAAGCGACGACGATATATGCATCAGTCGAGCAAGCGATGCGGAGCAGGTCCGGACGCGCAAGGGGATGATGCTGAACAAACATTCCACCGCGATTCAGATACGCAGCATCATCGGACCGGAACGGTTCCGGTCGCTATTCAAATTCGCCTTCACACGCAATCCCTTTACGCGTACGATATCCACATTCCAGTTTCTAAAGTACAACTTTCGAGACTGGGCGAATTCCTCGATAATGGACAAGTACGAAACGCTTGAACACTTCGTTACGTCCGATTTCTTCCGACGTCCGGGACCGGGATACATTTTTGAACCACAAAGTCGATGGCTGGCCGATTTAGACGGCACCTCTTGCGTTAATTTCATCGGACGGACCGAGTCACTCGAAGTCGATATGGAGTTCATCCGGAAATCATTGAGGCTGCCGGCGCCGTGCGCACCACTGAGGCGAAAAAATGAAAGCATCCCGCACGTCCAACCACCGCAAGCGGCCCCGTTGTCACCTCGTGCGATTTGCGCAATATATGCGCGATACGCTGAAGATTTCACACTGCTGGGCTACTCGCCAGATCCCTGCGAGCCGCTCGAATCTAATGCGCAAGGCTGATAATTCGGGGTCGGACCTAAAGTGTTCCAGCACATACGCAAGGCACATCCGCGGCTGCTATCCTAGTGATTCCTATCTGACATTTGAATCCCGATTAGGATTCCCCAGCTGCGGCGGACGTGCGAGTCTGGCGCATGCGAACGGGAATATCCATCACGGTGAAAGCTTCGGACCGCAAGCGGCTGAAGGCAATTTTGCAGA
>DASXYZ010000080.1:0-174392 GCA_036502185.1 Rhizomicrobium sp. | reverse complement strand
GTGCGCGTTCGTCAGCGCTCAGCCGCACAACGTATTTCTTGACGGCAGTCTCTTTCGCGGCCACGAATCACCTCCATCGCTGGCGTGCCGCGACAGTGATTCAGAAAACCACGTCAGATTCAATGACGTGAGCCACTAGTGCATCTGGCCCGCCCGGCTGCACCTCGGGATTCAGGTAGAGTCGATACCCTACGCCGAACGATCCGCGTCCCTTGCTTAGTTCCAAGATAGATATGTTTTCTTGAACCTTTGTCTTTCCCCATTTCCAACACCCGTCGGTTCCGTCAGACTTTCTTGGCAAGATTTCAATATTGTTTTTGCGTGAACGCTGAAGCGAAAACGAACCATTTCCTTTGTCATAATAGACAGGGAAAAAAAGATTCGGCCGCGCGCCGCGAGTATCGGCACCGCCGCGCTTCCTCATATCACGGATTGCGTACCGTTCGCCGTCGTCGTCGGTGAAGCGAAAGGTAGCTATCTGCTTTGTTGTAAGCGGCAAACCGCGAGATTCAAATCCTCCTTTGTCGAACACGACCAAATATTCATGGGTACGAGCGAAGTTTTTTTTGTCGTTTCTTCCCTTTAAGTTATTGACCACGGGAATTGTCGCCACCCAGTGATCTCCAAAAACCTCCACCATTATCGCAAGAAGATTTGTGAGTTCTACATCGTCAATGCTAACAAATATTGCACCCCGCTCTGACAAGAGTTCTTTCAACAACTGCAGCCGCGGCCACATCATGCAGAGCCATTTGTCGTGGCGTTCGAGATCGTCGCGATCGACGACCTTTCCAAGCCACGCCTTCATCAGCGGCGAGTTGACGTTGTCGTTATACGCCCAGCCTTCGTTTCCCGTGTTGTACGGCGGGTCGATGTAGATCACGTCCACCTTGCCGGCATAGCGCGGCAGAAGCGCCTTCAGCGCTTCGAGGTTGTCGCCATGAATGATGAGATTGTCGTCGAGCGACGCCTTCTTGCCGCCCGGACAGCTCTTCTTCGGATCGACGACCAGCTCCCGGAACGGCACCGAGAGATGGTGCGAATAGACGAACGGCTTGCCCTTGAATTCCAGTGTCGGCATGGAGCGCCCTTGCGATTCGGCTTCATAGAATAGCGGAGGCTCGGCGACACGGGCGCTCCCGAGCCGAATGCCGACCGTTCCTCCACAGGCGAAGGAGGTAGCATGTTCATGATATGTTCGCAAGTGCAGTGTGCGGTTTGGCGCTCATCGGGCTGCCGACCGATGAGCGCCTTCGCGCAATCCGGCTTCGTTGTCGCGGGATTGGCGGGAAAGCTGGTCAAGCCGGCACGACGTTCGCCTGCTCTTACGCGGCGACGGCGAAGCCATCACGGCGGCCGTGTCGTTTCGCAAAGTTCGCGAGGCGCGCATCGTAGGTCACCAGCGGACAGCCGAGTTCGATCGCGGTCGCAATCAGCAGGCGATCCGCCGGGTCGCGATGGTCGAATCCGCGAAACGCGGCGGCGCGGTGACTTATGGGAGCCGCCGCGATTCCAGGGCGGTCGAGAAAGCGGTCGATCCATGCCGCGACCCCAACGTCCAGATCGATCCGCTTGAGTTCGCAGAGCAGCGCGAATTTCCCATGCCGTGATGGCGCTCAGAAATATCGTTCCGCCGCCTTGCCAGGCTGCGTCGATCAAGGATCGGGTTCCGGGGCGCGGGCGATCGCTGCCACTGTCGAGCCAGAGTGCGATGTGGGTGTCGAGCAGCAGCGAGCCGCTCACCGATCGGCCTCGGCGCCGCTCTCCGCGTCCGGCATCACATCGAGAGCGGGCGCGACAAGGTCCGTTCCCTCGACGACCCTGACGGAATCCCGATGCGCGCCGAACAGGGAGCCGGAGCGCGTATCGCCGGCCAGAAGCCGTCGCATGCCGAGCGCAATGGCTTCCGTCTTGTTGCCGCCCGTCAGCTTCGACGCTGCCTTTTCGACAAGCGCCACCGCGTCCGGGCGGTTGATCGTCACCATGTGGGCCATGGGCCAAAGCTCCATTCTGTATGCAAGTACGTATCTGCCGTGAGGGCCTCGTCAAGACTGTGGCCGTGGGAGAGCAAGGCGATGGCACGCGGAGGCGCGGAGGGCGCGGAGCCGATGGCGGACTCGGGAAAATTATTGGACGACATCACGGGCGAGATCGTTGACGCAGCCTACAGGCTGCACACAGATATTGGGCCGGGATTATCGGAATCCATCCATGAAGTCATACTCGCGCGCGAACTCGAGCGGCGGCCTGCGCGCCGCACGGCAGGAATCCGTCTCATTTGACTATGATGGGCCTTCATTTCCGCGACTGTTTGCGTCTTGACCTGCTCGTCGAATCCCGCGCCGTGGTCGGGATCAAATCCGTCGAAAAGCTGCTCCCGGTTCATCCCTGGCAATTGCTCACGTAGCTGCGGCTGATGCGTCTGCGGGTGGGACTTTTGATCAACTTCGGCGCTCCGACATTACGTGAGGGGCTCCAGCGCATCGTCAATGAACTGCCGCCCTCTGCGTCTCCGCGTCTCCGCGTGAACCAGCTACCGGTCGACCCGAACTCCCGAATCGAAAAAGGCCCGGAAGACGCAAAGCCCCAATCTCTCTCTAGCGCCTTGTGACACCAAAAAAAAATTTCCTCGGACGGTCCTGCGCCTTCCGCGGGGCAGGAAAGAGACGAACGCGTGGGGACTCTTTCCTCCTCCCGTGCGCAGCATGGGGGACCGCGACCCCCCCTACGCCTGCGGCTTCAGTGGGTTGTAAGCAGTCCTCCGAAGCTGCGAAGCAGCGAAGGAGGAAGCGGTGGAGGGGGCCGAAGAACTCGCGGATGACCGCACACCAATCTACCAGGGGTGGATATCTCCATTCCACTTGTAGAATTTGCCGCTGTCCTCCATCGTGAGAGAGGCGATGACATTGCGGACTCCCGCAGCACTTTCCTGCGGCGTGATGTCGGCGTCCGGGCCGCCCATGTCGGTTTTCACCCAGCCGGGGTGAATGACAGCGACGATGACCTGGTCCTTCAGGTCGTGAGCCACCCCGAGCATGACCCTGTTCACCGCGGCTTTCGTGCTGGCGTAGCTGTAATCGCCGCCCGTCGGCCACGTCGTTGCAGCGAGCTGACTGGTGATGGTCGCGATCCTGGGGTTTCCCGCCGCTCTGAGATTGTTGAGAAACGCCTGAACGACGCGAAACGGGCCGATGGTCATCACCTTGAACGCTTCGATCCAGTCCGCCGTGTCGGTTTTTTCCAGGGTCTGATTGTTGCCGCCCCGGATTCCGGCATTGTTGATCAGAATATCGATGGGCCGGTCTCCCACCGCGCCGGCGGCAGCTTTGATCGAGCTCTCGTCACCCACATCCATGGCATGGACGCGCACGCGCCCGCTGGCGCGCTCTGCCAACTCATTCAGTTGATTGGCGGATTGCGGCGAGCGGCAAAAGGCGAAAACGGTATCGCCGCCCTCGGCATAGAGCCTGGTCAATTCCAGACCAATCCCGCGATTGGCGCCGGTGATCAGCACATTGGCCATTTCATTCTCCCGACCTGTGGCGTTGCCGCGTGATGCGAACTATTGAGAGTATACCGCCCGGCGCGGTATGAACGATACACTACGACGCCGGAGAGAGCTCCCATCGATACCGAGAAACAGATGACAGCAGAACTGCGGCCCCTGGAGCTGAGCGTGCTCTGGGAGGCACATTGCCGGCACGAGTTCGGCGAACGCGATGTGGACGCGACCATGAAAACCATGGTGCCCGAACCCTATGTCAACCACGTCCCCACAATGACGGGTGGAGTAGGCCACGACCAGCTGAAGCGCTTTTACACGCACCATTTCGTCAACGCGAATCCCGAAGACACGAAACTCATCCCGATCTCGCGCACGGTGGGGACGGACCGGATCGTGGACGAGATGCTGTTCTGCTTCACGCACACGCGCGAAATCGACTGGATGCTGCCCGGCATCGCGCCAACGGGGAAGTATGTGGAAGTTCCGCTGGTCGCCATCGTCTGTTTCCGCGGCGACAAGCTCTACCATGAACACATCTATTGGGATCAGGCCTCTGTGCTGGTGCAGATCGGCAAGCTCGATCCGGCCGGGCTCCCTGTCGCGGGAATCGAAACCGCCCGCAAGCTTGTCGACAAGACCCTGCCGTCCAACACGCTCATGGCCGCGTGGGCGAACAGCGAAGGCAAGCCGGTCTAGGGCCCGGGTTTCATTCGAATGCGATCAGGCGCGCCCCTCATGCTTCGACAGGTTCATGCTTCGACAGGCTCATGCTTCGACAGGCTCATGCTTCGACAGGCTCAGCATGAGGGGGGTAATGGTTCCTCACCCTGAGCTTGTCGAAGGGCGACAGGCTCATGCTTCGACAGGCTCAGCATGAGAACAACAAATGAATCCTCACCCTGAGTCTGAAGAAGGGTGAAGCCGATCGAAGGTCAGACCTGTCGAAGGGTGAGCCCGTCTGATTCACTTGCTCCGCAGGAACCCGTGATAGACGCCAATGGTGTCGGAGTAATAGCCCGCGGCTTCGGCGGGGCCGGCGATGCCCTCGGGGCGCGTATAGGTCGAGTTGCGCGGATCGAAGGCCTTGATCGTGCCGGCAGCGCTGCGCTCGAAACCGTGGTAGCCGCCGCCGAAGACCGTGTAATAGCCGGCGATCGCGCCCTTGCTGTCGATGCTGTCGGCGAAGGTGCCGCTCGCGCCCGAAACGTCGAAGCTCGTGATGGTGCCGTCGGGCGCGCGCAGGAAACCGTGGAACACATCGTTCGAATCCGCATAGGAACCCACCACCACGCCCTTGTCGCTGATACCAAAGGGCGAGGTATAGACCGAGCCTTGGGGATCGAAGGCCGTGATTGTGCCGTCCTTTGCCCGCACGAAACCGTGATAGATATTGTTGCTGTCGATATACTCGCCCGCGATCACGCCCTTGTCGTTGATGCCGAAGGGATAGCTGCTGACTGCGCCCGAGGGATCGAAATTCTTGAACTTGCCGCCGGCACTGCGCACAAAGCCGCGCCAATGGCCGCTCGTATCCTGCCAGCTCCCCGTCACCTGGCCCTTGTCGTTGATGCCGACCGGAATCGTGGCGCCCGTGTCGTAGAAGGTCGTGATCGTGCCATCGGTCGCGCGCACGAAACCTTCCTGCATGCTCTGCGCCTGAAAATACCCTGCGATCGCGCCCAGGCCACTGATGCTGTTGGCAACCGTTTCGCTCCCGCCCGAAACATCGAAGCTCGTCATCGTTCCGTCGCTCGCGCGCAGGAAGCCGTGTTCGTTGCGGGCGCTGTCGAGATAATAGCCGGTGATCGCGCCGGTCGCGTTGATCGCAGAAGCGAAAGTGCCGCCCGATCCTTGCGGATCGAAGGTGGTGATCTTCGCCTTGGCCTCGGCCGGCCCGCTCGCGCCCGCGGTGCAGAGTGCCGCGCAGAGCGCTGCTGCGCCCGCCCGCGCCAAAAGTGAAACAGTTCGCCGCATTTCTGCCCCTTCCATTGTTTGCCGATCACCCATTAGCTTGGTCCAGTCGGCCAACCGCTGCAAGGCGGTTTCGTCGAGGATCGTGGCCCGCGAAGTCGGTCCCGATCAGCCTTTTGATGTGCGCTGCGCAGGCGCGCCTGACGTCTGGTCCTGGAGGGAACGGTGAGCGCGAGAGAGGTTTTGATCAGTGTTCTGGTGACTGCCGGCGTTCTGTCCACGGGCGCCGCAAGCGCCGAAACGGACTACATGGGCCATTGCACCGGCGATGTGACGATTTCGGCCGAGAATATCGTCGCTGCCTGCACAGTCTTTCTGACCGACTCATATCACGGGAATCCAAATTGGGATATGCCGCGGGCGATGGATTATCAGGCCACCGCTTACGAGCGGCTCGGCAAGAGCGACTTTGCACTGGCAGAATTGAAGACCGACATTTCGAAATACAATTGGTTCACGCCCGCGTGGGAGCATCTGGGCGAACTGCTGGAAAAGCTGAAGGGTCCGGGAATGCTCGAAGCGACGCTCGACGCGATGCTTCGCGCCAATCCCAACGATGCTGACGTGTTGAATGAAGCCTGCTGGTACTGCGCCAAGAAGGGCGAGCAGCTCGATGCGGCGCTCGCCGATTGCGACGCAGCGCTGCAGCTCAAGCCGGGCGACGCGGACATTCTCGATTCGCGCGCCTTCGCGCATTTTCGGAAAGGCAGTTTCGCGCAAGCCATTGCGGACGCAAGTGCCGCGCTGGCCAAAAACCCGAAAATGGCGACATCCCTTTATGTGCGCGGGCTGGCGAAGCTGAAATCCGGCGATGCTGCCGGCGGCAACACCGATGTAGGCGCGGCCAAGGGGATCGACGGGAAGATCACCGATACCTACGCAGCTTACGGGGTGACGCCGTAATACCTCTCACCGCATGCAGCCTCGGGATGCGCGCGATCGCGTCGGTGAGTTTGATCGTGATGACGGGAATTCCATGACGCGGCAATGGCGGCCGGGCACGATCTTCACCATCGGGCATTCGACGCATCCGATCGAGGCGTTCATTGCCATGCTGAAGGCCTACGGCATCGAAATCCTCGTGGACATCCGCACGATCCCGCGTTCGCGGCGCAATCCCCAGTTTGCCCAGGAAGCGCTTGCGCAAGCTCTCGAACCCGAAGGCATCGCCTACCGTGCCATGCGCGAACTCGGCGGGCTGCGGCGCCCGAGGAAGGATTCGCCCAACTTGGGTTGGCGCAATGAATCGTTCCGCGGGTATGCAGATTATATGCAGAGCCCCGAGTTTCAGCGCGCCGTCGGAGAGCTTGCCGGTTTGGGCAAGACATCCCGCACCGCCATCATGTGCGCGGAAGCGGTTCCCTGGCGGTGTCATCGCTCGCTGGTCGGCGATGCGCTCGTCGTCCGGAATATCCCGGTCGAGGACATTCTGTCGGCGCAGAAATCCTCGCCGCACAAGCTGACGAAATTCGCCGTGGTGAACGGACTGCAGATTCTCTATCCGCCGGAAACGCAATCCGATTCCGGTGACCGGCTGCTTTGATGGCGCAGAGCCCGATGCGGATTATCTGGCGAGTTTTCTGAGTGCGGCACCCTTGTGCATTGCGATATGGTCGGTCTTGTCGCTCTGGATCGCGTATTGCGGCTCGTCCCTGCTCGCGTGGTGCGTATGGCCCTTGTAGTCGACATCGCGCGTATGCACCTTGACGATCCTGCCGCTGACCCGTCCGGCCTCCGAATTCCAGGAAACGCGATCACCCACTTTGAATTCGCGCGCCATATCGCTTTCCAATCGTTCGTTGTGCCGGAGGAATGTAAACGCCCTCACGCTGAGCCTGTCGAAGCGTGAACGCGCCCGTCACATCTGCATCGTCCATCCTTCCACAGCCATCGCGGCCTGGCGGACGGCTTCGCCGAGCGTGGGGTGGGCGTGGCTGGTGCGTGCGATGTCTTCGGAGGCTGCGCCGAATTCGATGGCGAGCGCGGCTTCGGCGATCAGGTCGCCCGCTTCCGCGCCGACAATATGCACGCCGAGCACGCGATCGGTTTTGGCGTCGGCCAGCATTTTTACGAAGCCGTCGGTCGCCGCAAGTGTTTTGGCGCGCGCATTCGCGGTGAAGGGAAATTTGCCTGTCTTGTAGGCGATGCCCGCCGCTTTCAATTCCTCCTCCGTTTTTCCCACGCTCGCCACCTGCGGCGCGGTGTAGACGACCGCAGGGATCGCGTCATAGGTCACGTGACCGCCGCGGCCCGCGATGCGCTCGATGCAGGCGACCGCTTCGTCCTCCGCCTTGTGCGCGAGCATCGCGCCTTCGCGGGCATCACCGATGGCGCGGATGCCGCCGATGTTGGTGCGGAATTCCTGGTCGGTGATGACCCGGCCGCGGGGATCGCGCGCGACGCCAATCGCATCGAGCTCAAGCCCGTCGGTGAACGGGCGGCGCCCGATCGCGACCAGCGCCACATCCGCGTCGAGCGTATGCCGCTCGCCTTTTGCGCTTTCCACCTGGACGCGCAGGGACCCGTCGGCGCGCTCCACGCCCGTTACCTTGCCCGACAGGAGAAATCTCATGCCCTGCCGCTGCAGGATGCGCTGGAACTGCTTGGCGATCTCGCCGTCAAGTCCTGGCGTGATGCGGTCGAGGAATTCGACGACTGTCACTTCGCTGCCAAGCCGGCGCCACACCGAACCGAGCTCGAGCCCGATATAACCCGCGCCGACCACAACGAGGCGCTTCGGTACCGATTCGAGCGCGAGAGCGCCGGTCGAGGAGACGATCTGCTTTTCGTCGATGGAGACGCCGGGGAGCGGCGCCACGTCGGAGCCGGTGGCAATCACGATGTGTTTAGTCTCGATCGTGCGCGTGCTGCCGTCGCGCAGTTTCACCTCGACGCGGCCGGGCGCTGTAATGCGCGCCTCGCCGACGATGGGTTCGGACTTGTTCTTCTTGAGCAGGAATTCGACGCCGCGCGTCAGCTCGCCCACCACCTTCGTCTTATGCGCCATCATCGTGGGAAGATCGAGAGCGACGCTCGCCTTGATGCCAAGCTTGCCGAAATCCTTCGCGGCGAGTTCATACATCTCGCTCGTGTAGAGCAGCGCCTTGGACGGAATGCAGCCGATATTGAGGCAGGTGCCGCCGAAGCTGCCGCGCTTGTCCACGCAGGCGGAGGTGAGCCCGAGCTGCCCCGCCCGGATGGCCGCGTTATAGCCGCCCGGCCCTCCGCCGATGACGACGATATCGAAGGTGTCAGACATCGGCGTGACAAGGAATAGTTGCACGCGGAGGCGCGGAGGCGCGGAGGTAAACCGCCAAGGCGCCAAGCCGCCAAGATGCTTCGACAGGCTCAGCATGAGGTTCTTTTTTCCTCACCCTGAGCTTGTCGAAGGGTCCTGGCGTCCTGGCGTCGTCGCGTTTCAAATGGGCTCCTCCGCGTCTCCGCGTCTCCGCGTGAGCCATTCCTGACCGGGCGGCCCGCATGCGCAGACCATGGGAGGCGCTGCAATCACACATCCAGCAAGAGCCGCTGCGGGTCTTCGAGATTTTCCTTGACGCGCACGAGGAAGGTGACGGCTTCGCGGCCTTCGACGAGGCGGTGGTCGTAGGAGAGCGCGAGGTACATCATCGGGCGGATTTCCACCCGGTTGTCGACGGCGACCGGTCGGGGCTGGATCTTGTGCATGCCGAGAATGCCCGATTGCGGCGCGTTGAGGATGGGCGTGGACATCAGCGAACCAAACACGCCGCCATTGGAAATCGTGAAGGTGCCGCCCTGAAGTTCCTCGAGCTTGAGGCGCCCGTCTCGCGCGCGCGCGCCGAAATCGGCGATCGCCGCTTCGATCTGCGCGAGGCTCAGCCGGTCGGCATCGCGCACCACGGGCACGATCAGCCCGCGCTCCGTCGCCACCGCCACGCCGATGTCGTAGTAGTTTTTGTAGATGATGTCGTCGCCTTCGATCTCGCCGTTGACGCCCGGCAGCTCCTTGAGCGCGGCGATGCAGGCCTTGACGAAGAAGCCCATGAAGCCGAGCCGCACGTGATGCTTCTTCTCGAAGGTTTCCTTGTACTCGCCCCTGAGCGCCATCACCTGGCTCATGTCCACTTCGTTGAAAGTGGTGAGCTGGGCGGCGGTGTTCTGCGATTCCTTGAGCCGGAGCGCCATGGTGCGCCGCAGTCGCGTCATCGGCACGCGTTCCTCGCGATCGACGCGCGGCCGAGGGCCCGCGGGTGCAACGGCAACGGGCGTCGCCGCGCGTTCGGCTGCGCGCGCTTCGAGTGCGGCCAGCATGTCGCCCTTGGTGACGCGGCCGTCCTTGCCGCTGCCCGCGACGTCTGATGGACTGAAGCCTGTTTCTTCCGCGATGCGCCGCACCGATGGCGTCACCGCTTCGTTTGCCGCCGGCTTTTCCTTCTGCGGCGGCGGCGCTTTCGCAGCGGCTGCAGGTTTCTGAGCGGGGTTCGCGGCAGGAGCCGGAGCCACGGCCTTCTTCGGCGCCGCACCTTCGGCGATCGCACCAAGCAATGCGCCCACCTGCACCGTCGCACCCGCCTGCGCCGCGATGGATTCGATCGCGCCGTCCGCGGGCGCGGGAACTTCGACCGTCACCTTGTCGGTTTCGAGTTCGAGCAGCGGCTCGTCGCGCGCAACCGCCTCGCCCTCCTTCTTGAACCAGCGCGCCACCGTCGCTTCGGTGACGGACTCGCCCATCGCCGGAACCTTGATCTCGATGGTCATCTCTGAGTTTCCATTCCTTCCTGCCCCGCGCGCGGGCCGTGCGACCGTATTTGCACGCGGAGGCGCGGAGGCACGGAGAGAAAGCAACAAGGGGCAAGCGCGTCGCGAAAAAATCGCGCGCGAATGCGCGCAAGCAACCGGGGCGTCCTGGCGTCTTGGCGGTTCACTTTCTCTCCCCCGCGTCTCCGCGCCTCCGCGTGATCATAGCAGCGTCATTGCGTCATTGAGGAACGCCTCGAGTTCGGCGGTGTGCTGGCTCATCAGGCCCGCGGCGGTGGAGGCGCATGGCGAACGGCCGATATAGCGCGGCCATTCGTTGCGGCCGGCCTCGCCGAGCGCGGCGTGGATCCTTGGAGCCACGAAAACGAACGCGCCCTGGTTCCGCGGTTCTTCCTGGCACCAGACGATCTCCGCCTTGGGAAAGCGCGCGAGTTCGGTTGCGAGCGCGTTGTGCGGGAAGGGATAGAGCTGCTCCACGCGCAAGAGCTGGATGTGGTTCTCCTTCCGCTTCTCGCGCTCATCGAGCAGATCGTAATAGACCTTCCCCGAGCACAGGATCACGCGTGCGATTTCGCTGTCGGCCGCCAGTGCGACCGTCGAGCCGGGCTGCGACTGCGCATCGTCCCACAGCACGCGATGAAAGCCCGAGCCCGTCGCCATGTCGGCGAGATCGGAGACCACACGCTTGTGGCGCAGCAGCGATTTCGGCGTCATCAGCACCAGCGGCTTGCGGAACGGGCGGTGCACCTGCCGGCGCAGGATGTGAAAGTAGTTCGCGGGCGTCGTGCAGTTGGCGACCTGGATGTTGTCCTGCGCGCAGAGCTGGAGAAAGCGTTCGAGCCGCGCGGAGGAATGCTCCGGCCCCTGGCCTTCGTAGCCATGCGGCAGCAGCAGCACGAGGCCGCACATGCGCAGCCATTTCACCTCGCCCGAGGCGATGAACTGGTCGATCGCGACCTGCGCGCCATTGGCGAAATCGCCGAACTGCGCTTCCCACAAGACCAGCGCGCGCGGCTCGGCGGAGCTGAAGCCGTATTCGAAGCCGAGCACCGCCTGTTCGGAGAGAAGCGAATCGATCACCTCGAACTCCGGCTGGCCGTCGCGCACATGCGCGAGCGGCGCGTAGCGCGCTTCGGTCTCCTGATCGACCAGAACGGCGTGGCGCTGCGAGAAGGTGCCGCGCGAGGAATCCTGCCCCGACAGGCGCACCGGGCAGCCCTCGTCCAGCAGCGTGCCGAACGCCAGCGCCTCCGCCGTCGCCCAGTCGATGCCATGACCGCTTTCCAGAATCCGCGCCCGCTGTTCCAGATGCCGCGCGATCGTCTTGTGCAGATGAAAGCCGTCCGGCACGGAGGTGAGCGCGCGACCGACTGTCTGCAGTCTTTCAAGCGGCACGGCTGTTTCGCCCCGGCGGTCGCCATCGGGCGCCGTCGCAAATCCCGTCCAGCGCCCGTCCAGCCAGTCGGCGCGGTCGGGGCGATGCGTCTTCGCCGCTTCGAATTCGGAATCGAGGCGCTCGCTGAATCCGTGCTGCATCGCCTGCATGTCGGCTTCGCTCGCCTGGCCTTCCCCGATCAGGCGCTGCGCGTAGAGCGCGAGCGTCGTCGGATGCTCCCTGATCGCGCGGTACATCAGAGGCTGCGTGAAGGACGGCTCGTCAGTCTCGTTGTGGCCGAAGCGCCGATAGCAGAACATGTCGATGACCACGTCCTTGTGGACCAGCTGCCGGAATTCGGTGGCGATGCGGGCGCAATGCACCACCGCTTCGGGATCGTCGCCGTTTACATGGAAGATCGGTGCCTGCACCATCAGCGCGACATCCGAGGGATAGGGCGAGGAGCGCGCGTAAGCCGGCGCGGTGGTGAAGCCGATCTGGTTGTTGACGATGAAATGGATCGTGCCGTCGGTGCGGAATCCCTTGGTGCCCGACATGGCGAAACATTCCGCCACCACGCCCTGGCCGGCAAATGCCGCATCGCCATGGATGAGCAGCGGCAGTACGCTCGCGCGGGACTCGCCCGTCCTCAGCTGGTGCTGCTTGGCGCGCGCCTTGCCGAGCACCACGGGATCGACGGCTTCGAGATGCGAGGGATTGGGCGTCAGGGACAGATGCACGCGCCTTCCGTCGAACTCGCGGTCCGATGAGGCGCCGAGATGGTACTTCACATCCCCCGAGCCTTCGATGTCGCTCGGGTTGACGCTGCCGCCCTGGAATTCGTGGAAGATCTGCCGGTAGGGCTTGGACATCACGTTCGCGAGCACGTTGAGCCGCCCGCGATGCGACATGCCGAGCACGATTTCGGTGACGCCGAGCTGACCGCCGCGCTTGATGATCTGTTCGAGAGCCGGGATCATCGCTTCGCCGCCGTCGAGCCCGAAACGTTTGGTGCCGATGAAGCGCAGCGCGCAGAATTTCTCGAAGCCTTCCGCCTCGACGAGCTTGTTGAGGATCGAGCGTTGGCCTTCCGGCGTGAACACGATTTCCTTGTCGGGACCTTCGATCCGCCGCTGCAGCCAGTCTTTCTGCTCCGGATCGTTGATGTGCATGAACTCGTAGCCGATGCGGCCGCAATAGGTGCGCTTCAGAAGCGCCACCATCTGGCGCAGCGTCGCGGTCTCGAGCCCGAGCACGCCGTTGATGGTGATGGGGCGATCGGGGTCCTGCTCGTGGAAGCCGTAGAATGCCGGATCGAGCTGGGCGAGCGGCTGTTTGTGCACGAGATTCAGGGGATCGAGGTCGGCGGCGAGATGGCCGATCACGCGATAGGCGCGCACGAGCTGGATGGCGCGGATGGAATCGCGTGCGGCGGATTTGGCGTCGGCGCCCGTGGCTGCCGCCTCGTCGGCCGGCCACCAGCCGGTCAGCGCGCCCAGCAGTTCGCCGTCGGCGCGCGCGAGCCTCGGCCTCAAATGCGAGGCGGCGGCGGCTGCGGCGATCTGGCGGGCGGAAGGCTCCCGGTCACCCAGTTCGGCGAAAAAGGTTCGCCAGTCCGGATCGACGCTATCCGGATTCTCCCGCCAGCGCGCGTACAAATCCTCGAGAAACGCCGCGCTCGCGCCGGACAGGAACGACGTCGACTCCAGCACGGCATTCGAGGCGCGAAATTTGCCCTGCGAGGTGGGTGCGGTCATTCAGTTTCCTTCACCTCCCCGCAAGGGGGAGGTGGGTTTGTGTTGAAGCGCGATTGTCATGGCGGCCGTGACATAGGGGAAAAAGGAGGGTGACTGCAATTTCATCGGCTAGGCCTTAATATGGGGTTGCCTGTGTCGATTCCGAGGCAGGTGCAGAGGACTGCGCGCTGTGACCGCAAAGCGCCTCTATTCGCTGGACGTACTGCGCGGTGTTGCCGCGCTCGCCATCATCTTCTGGCATTGGCAGCATTTCTTCGCGGTCCGCGGCACCTGGCAGGCGGTGTGGTCGCGCGCCATGGAACCGGCCTATCCGGTCTTCAAGCCGCTCTATGACGAAGGCTGGGTGGCGGTCGACATTTTCTTCGCTGTCTCGGGCTTTGTCTTCTTCTGGCTCTATCTCGAACCCGTTCGCCGCCGTGAGATCGGCGCCGGCAAATTCGCTCTCCAGCGGATCTCGCGCCTGTATCCGCTCTATCTCGCGACGCTCCTCATCGCCTCGGCGATGCAGATTGTCTTTCACCACGCGACCGGGAACTGGTTCATCTTTGGCGCCAATGATTGGTCACATTTCGTGAAGAGCATTTTCCTCGTTCAGCAATGGTTGCCGCCCGATGAAATGCAGTCCTTCAACGGGCCCGCCTGGGCGGTTTCGATCGAGGTGCTTCTCTACATCGTGTTCTTCATCGCCGTGCGTCTCGGCGTGCGCGGAGCGCTGGCGGCGACGGCTCTCACGTTCGTGGGTGCTCTCGTGTTTTTCCGCGACGGCCAGGTCGGCCGCGGGCTGATGGGGTTCTTTTGGGGCGGTGTGACGTACTACGCGGTGCACGCCATCGCCGCGCGCCCGGGCGCGAGACATATCGCGCGCGTTGTTGCGCTTGCAGCCGTCGCAGCCTGGATCATCGCCGTTGCCGATATCTATCTCGGGTTTCATGCGGCGCTGTTTCAAATGCTGCCGCTGGGCGCCGCGCGCTTCCTGATCGGCTACGAGTACGCGGTCTTCCTGTTCGCCTTCATCCTGCTCGTCGTGCCGCTGACGCTTGCCGCGCTCGCGCTGCACGAAGAATGTTTCGGCGGCGCCTGGTCGCGCTTTACCCTGCTCGGCGATATCAGCTATTCCACCTACATGATCCATTTTCCGATGCAGCTTGCGCTCGCGCTGCTCGCGCTGCGCCTGGGCTGGATGCCCGCCGATTTCATGCACGGCTGGGTGATGCTCGCGTTCTACGCGGTGCTGATCGGCCTCGGCGCACTCTCCTACACGTATTTCGAACGTCCCGTGCAGGCGTTCCTGCGCCGTAAGGCCCGCAACCTCGCCGCCGCGTAATTGAGCGACGGTGCAACGCTCCGAATTCCCCTCTCCCCTTGTGGGAGAGGGGTGCGAGACGCGATGATTGTCATAGACTCGGACGTGGGTGAGGGGCCGTCCTGAAGCACGATCTCGCTCGACAGCTTCGTCGCAAACAGACCGATTTCGAGCGCAAACTCTGATACGCGCTGCGCGACCGCCGCTTTCTTGGGCACAAGTTCCGGCGACAGCAGCCGATCGGCCCGTATATCGCCGACTTCGTGTGTTTCGAAGCGAAGCTGGTCATCGAACTCGACGGCAGCCAGCATGCCGAGCCCGAAAATATCGAACATGATCGCGTTCGCAGCAAATTCCTGGAAAGCCAAGGTTTTCGTGTTCTCCGGTTCTGGAATCTGGAACTGAAAAAACAACTTTGATGGCGCGATAGAAGCGATTTTCGCGGCAGTTACCGAAGGACCCCTCACTCGTTCCTGAGCAGATTTCAACACATCGACCTGCATCCCTCTACCACAAGGGGAGAGGGGGAATTCAGCGCCCTGCACGAACGTTTCGTGTGCGGCGCTGCCAAACAGCCTCTGGAGCGCGCCGGCATACCGGCACGATCATTGCTCGCCCGGACCGCTATCTCCCGCCCAACAGCTCCGCCATCGTGGTTCCGAGCGCGGCGGGGTTGGGGGAGACGCGGATGCCGGCGGATTTCATCGCTTCAATCTTGGACTCCGCGCCGCCTTTGCCGCCGGAGATGATCGCGCCGGCGTGGCCCATGCGGCGGCCGGGCGGGGCGGTGACGCCCGCGATGAATCCGACCATCGGTTTCCTAGTCTTCGACTGCCGGATGAAATCCGCCGCATCCTCTTCCGCCGAGCCGCCGATCTCGCCGATCATGATTATCGCCTCGGTTTCCGGATCGGCGAGAAACATCTCCAGCACTTCGATGTGCTCGGTGCCTTTCACCGGATCGCCGCCGATGCCGACGCAGCTCGATTGGCCAAGTCCGACCACGGTCGTCTGCAATACCGCTTCGTAGGTGAGCGTGCCAGAACGCGAGACGATGCCCACCTTGCCGCGGCGATGGATGTGGCCCGGCATGATGCCGATCTTGCATTCGCCGGGTGTGATGACGCCGGGACAGTTGGGCCCGATGAGCCGCGTGTTCGACCCGCAGAGCGCGCGCTTCACCTTCACCATGTCGAGCACCGGAATGCCTTCGGTGATGCAGACGACCAGAGGAATTTCGGCGTCGATCGCTTCGAGAATGGCGTCGGCGGCGAAAGCCGGCGGCACATAGATCACGCTCGCGGTGCAATCGGTGGTGCGCTTCGCTTCGCGCACCGTATCAAAAACGGGGAGGCCGAGATGAGTCGTGCCGCCTTTGCCGGGTGAGGTGCCGCCCGCCATCTTCGTGCCGTAAGCGATCGCCTGCTCGGAATGAAACGTCCCCTGTTTTCCGGTGAATCCCTGGCAGATGACGCGCGTGTCTTTGTCGACGAGAATGGACATGACGATCCTGCTTTTCGGAGCGTTACGACGGCCGGAATGGATTTAGTACCCATACCGAGCCATAGCGCTGACCGTGCCTCAAATCTTCCGAATAAACGATTTCCGCCTCAAGCGATTCGGCTGCCGCGAGAATGGCGGCATCTCGATAGTCGATTTGACAGCGCCGCGACAACGCGATGGCCTCATTCACGATTGCCGCATCGATCGTTGCGTAGGGTTGGGTTTCGAGCCGGCTTATCCATTCCATCGCTTCGGCAAAAGGCATCGAACAAGGCGTCTTCCGGGTCACATTGACGAAGAATTCCTGGAGAACCTGAGCGGAGATGCCGAAATCACCCTGTTCGACGAGGGCGGCGGCGCGAGGCGCCTTTATCGGCTCGCGCGACTTCGCCATTGCCGCGTAGATCAGGACGTTCGTGTCCAGGAAGAATTGCACGGACATAGATATCCTGGCGGGACCACTTCCAATCGGGACCGGGATCCCATTTCGAGCGCTCCGCCAATTCAGCGAGTTCGTGCCGCGCCTTCTCGGCCCTGTCTTCCCGGCTGGCGATGCCCGTCAAGTGCTCGCGCACAATGGCGTTCATGGTCGTCCCTCTGTCCGCCGCGTAACGGCGGACATCCCTGAGCACCTTATCATCTATCGCGAGAGTGAGGTTTTTCATGGGCACTCCACAGCCACACAGGATATGTGTGGGTACCGACATCTTCAAGCCGTTCGCTCACGTCAGCTTCGGTTCGAGCTTCTTGCACGCGTCGATCAGGCCGCGCACGGCATCGGCGGATTTGGCGAGGGCGGTGCGTTCGGCGTCGGTGAGATCGAGCTCGACAATGCGTTCGACGCCGTTTTCGCCGATCACCACCGGCACACCGACATAGAGTCCGTCGATGCCGTAAGGTCCATCAATGTAAGCCGCGCAGGGCAGCACGCGCTTGCGGTCTTTGAGATAACTCTCCGCCATCGCGATCGCCGCGGTCGCCGGCGCGTAGAAAGCCGAGCCCGTCTTCAGCAGCCCCACGATCTCCGCACCGCCGTCGCGCGTCCGCTGCACGATGCGGTCGAGTCTGTCCTGCGTGATCCAGCTCATCTTCACGAGTTCGGGCAGCGGAATGCCGGCGACGGTGGAAAAGCGCGGTATCGGCACCATCGTGTCCCCGTGGCCGCCAAGCACGAATGCCGACACATCTTCCACGCTCACCTTCATCTCCTCGGCGAGGAAATGGCGAAAGCGCGCGCTGTCGAGCACACCCGCCATGCCGATGACCTTGCGATGCGGCAAACCGGACAGACGCCGGAGCGCCCACACCATCGCATCGAGCGGATTGGTGATGCAGATGACGAACGCATCGGGCGCGTGGGCCTTGATACCTTCGCCCACCGCCGCCATCACCTTGAGATTGATACCGAGCAGATCGTCGCGGCTCATGCCCGGCTTGCGCGCTACGCCGGCGGTGACGATCACCACATCCGCGCCATCGATATCGGCGTAGGAATTGGTGCCCCTGAGCCGTATGTCGCAGCCTTCGATCGGGCCGGCCTGCGCGAGATCGAGGCTCTTGCCCTGCGGCAGGCCTTCCACGACGTCGAACAGCACGACGTCGCCCAGTTCCTTGAGCGCGACGAGATGGGCGAGCGTACCGCCGATCTGGCCGCCGCCGATCAGCGCGATTTTCCTGCGCGGCATGGGAATCCTTTCTGGGCAGAAGGCGCAGGCTAGGTAGCGCCGTGGGCGCGAGCAGGCAAGCCGCGCGGAATCAGGCGACGCGCAGCCGCGCTCGCCGCGCGACAAGCGCCAGCGGCACGCAGATCAGGCACAAAGCGGCGGCCACGATCGCACCGTTGCGGTCGGACGCCGCGAAAAGCACCAGCAGCGCGCCGTCGATGAGAACGACCAGCGCCGGCAGCCAGGGCGAGAAGAGCGCGCGGAACGGCCGCGGCAGATTTGGCTCCCGTTTCCGGAGCGCGAAGAAGGAGAGATCGGTGATCACCGCCGAAGCTTCGCTCAGCGTGCCAATCAACCCGAACACCAGGCGAAATCCGCCCGTCGTGGCGAGGACCAGAGAGAGCGCCGCGGTCAGCGCAAATCCGAAATAGGGGCTCCCGCCTTCGTTGATCGCCTGGAGCACATTCGGCAGGAGCCGGTCGCGCGACAGCGCGAACAGGATCCGCGGCGCCACCATGATGTTGGCGTTCGCGCAACTCGTCACCGTCACCATTCCGCCGATGAGGAACAGAAGCGACACGGCAGCGCCGCCTACCCGCTGCAGGACAACCATGAAGGGGAGGCTCGATGCCGCCGTTCCCGCGATCCCGACAGCGAAGAGGAGCGCGGCGTTGACGAGGACGTACAGTCCGCCCGCAATCAGGATTCCGATCAGAAGCGCGCGCGGAATGCTTCGCTCCGGCGCTATGCTCTCCTCGGAAAAGTACACCGGCGTTGCCCAGCCCGCATAGGCGCCGACGATCAGCTGATAGGCGCCGACATAGGCGAAAATACCAGCCGCCACGGAATGGACGGGAAGACCAGCGCGAGCAACGCCGCCATGCGCGCCAACCCAGAACGCGGCGCCCACAAACGCCGCGAGCAACAGCGCCTTCGCGAAACTCGTCACCGCCTGCACGAAACGGCCTTCGCGAAGCCCGACCGCGTTCAGGCCGTAGAGCACGCATTGCAATGCGACCGCCACCGCCGCCGTATGAGCTGCGGCCGCGGGCCACAGGAGGCCGAGAAAATCCGCGAAGACGACGGAAGCCGCGGCGATACCGGCAAGGTGCGCGGCGTAGATCGTCCAGCCGACCACGAGTCCGGCGACGTCGCCGAGCCCCCGTCGCGCGAAGACGTAGTTTCCGCCGGCCTGCGGCAGCGCCGTCCCCAATTCGGCGAGAATGTTGGCGCCAAGCAGCGCATGCAGCGCGCCGAACGACCACAGCGCGATGATCATGCCGGAATCGTGCAGCGTCCCGGCGATCGCGGACGGCGAGCGCAGGATGCCCGAGCCGATCATCTCGCCCACGCCCACCGCGACGCCGAACCCCACGCCGAGCAGGCGCAGCAGATGACCGCGCGGCGGCATGGCGATTGCCGTCATAACTCGAATCGAGAACTGCACGTGCAGCGTGCGTCCTTCGACGGGCTCAGGATGAGGAGAATTGAGACTTGCTTCGGCATCGATGGCAGAAAATATTTCCTCATGCTGAGCCTGTCGAAGCACGCAGCGCCGGACCGAGTCTATGACTCAGCCTGGCAGAAAAAAATACGGGAGAAACTCCCTCAAGGGGAGGGTGATTGGTTACGCGTTGCCCGCGGTTTCTCTTTCGCGCTCGATGCGCTCGCCGATACGGGCGGATTTGCCGCGCCGGCCGCGCAGGTAATACAGCTTCGCGCGGCGGACCTTGCCCTTGCGCACCACCTGCACGGAATCGACCAGCGGGCTGTAAATGGGAAACACCCGCTCCACGCCCTCGCCGTAGGAGAGCTTGCGCACGGTGAAGCTCTCGTTGATGCCGTCGCCCGCGCGGCTGATGCACACGCCCTCGAACGCCTGCAGGCGCTCGCGCGTCTTCATCTGCTTGGACTTTTCATCATAGGTCGCGTCCACCACCTTGACGTTGACCTTCACCGTGTCGCCGGGCCGGAAATCGGGCAGCTTTTTCTTGCCGCGCAGCGCGCTCATCTGCTCGGCCTCGAGCTGTTTCAAGAGGTTCATGTCCGTCTCCATCAGCGGGTCGCGCGGGAAGGGGCGCCCTATAGCCTACCGGCGCAGCGTTTCATAGAGGGCCCAGAGGTCCGGCCGGCGCGCCTTGGTGAGCGTTTCGGCCTGTTCCCGCCGCCAGCGCGCGATGGCTTCGTGATGCCCCGACAGCAGCACCGGCGGGATTTCCCGGCCTTCGAATTCGGCCGGCCGCGTGTAGTGCGGGTATTCGAGGAGCCCTGCCTCGAAACTTTCCTGCGCGCCCGAGGCTTCGCAGCCAAGCACGCCCGGCAAAAGCCGGACACAGGCTTCGATGAGCGCCATCGCGGCGATCTCCCCGCCGGCCAGCACGAAATCGCCGAGCGAAACCTCTTCGATTTGCCTGGCCTCGAGAACGCGCTGGTCGAGCCCTTCAAACCGCCCGCACAAAAGCAGCACGCCGGGCGATGCGGCGAGCGCGCGGACGCGCGCCTGGTCGAGCTGGGCGCCACGCGGGGAGAGATAGAGAGCGATTGCCTCCGGATTCGCCACGCGCGCGGCATCGAGGGCCGCGGCGGCGACGTCGGCCCGCATGACCATGCCGGGCCCACCGCCCGCCGGCGTGTCGTCCACGCTCCTGTGGCGGCCGATTCCGTGATCGCGGATGTCGCGTACCTCGAGCAACCAGATCCCGCGTTCGCGCGCCTGCCCGATCAGCGACGCGTCCAGCGGCCCCGGAAACATGGCCGGAAACAGCGTCAGCACCGTCGCCTTCCAGGTCATTCATCTCCCTCATGGTTCGACGGGCTCATGGTTCGACAGGCTCACGGTTCGACAGGCTCATGGTTCGACAGGCTCACCATGAGGATTCCTTTTTTCCTCACCCTGAGCCTGTCGAAGCGTCATTCGACGCCCCGCTGTTCCTCCGCTTCGGTATCTTCCGGTTCGGTGACGATCACGTATCTGCCGGCGAGATTGATGTGGGGGACGAAGTCCTTCGTGAACGGCAAAAGGAGCGTGCCGCCTTCGCCACGCTGAATTTCAATGACATCGCCGGCGCCGAAATTGTGGATGGCGCGAATGTCACCGATCATCCGGCCTTCGCTGTCCTGCACGCGCAGACCGATCAGGTCCGAATGATAAAATTCGTCCTCGCCTGCGGGTGAAAGGGCGCTGCGCGGCACGAAAAGCCGCG
Source organism: Rhizomicrobium sp. (assembly GCA_036502185.1). Taxonomy (GTDB): domain Bacteria; phylum Pseudomonadota; class Alphaproteobacteria; order Micropepsales; family Micropepsaceae; genus Rhizomicrobium. The sequence goes on along the minus strand of DASXYZ010000080.1, from coordinate 153,374 downwards.
CGTCAGCGAGCGCCTCGGCAGCCGTGCGATCGTCGATGCCCTTGAATCGGACGACCGCGGTATCGGTCTTCGCGGCCCGCGACGCGGCAATCTCGAGAACGTGCCCGTCCACCGTGCGCAACGGGCCGTAGCTCGCGATCCGCTCCGGCGTCTCGGTGAAGGTCTTGACGCGCACCTCGCCCTTGAGGCCCTGCGCGCCGATCACAACTCCGAGGAGTACATCGCCCGTCATGCGACAGAGCGCCGGAAGGGCTTACGCCTGCGGCGCCGCTGCACCGGCCGCCGCGGCGCGTTCCTGCGCCTTCTTCTTCGGCTTCGCCTTGTCGGGGTTCTGTTTCGTCAGCGGCTTGACAATGCCGGCATCGGAAAGGAAGCGATGCACGCGGTCGCTGGCCGTGGCGCCCTTCGCGATCCAGGCTTTCGCCTTGTCGAGATCGAGCTTCAGCCGGTCGGCATGGTCGCGTGGCAGAATCGGATTGTAATAGCCGATCTTCTCGATGAAGCGGCCGTCGCGCGGCGAATGGGAATCCGCGATCACGATCGCATAATGCGGGCGCTTCTTGGTGCCGCCCCGAGACAGTCTGATTTTCAGTGCCATTGGTGTTCCTTCCTTCTCGAACCCATCCAAAAAGAGCGAATGGTGAGTAGCGAATGGCGAATGGAATTCTTACTGCTCGCCATTCGCTATTCGCCATTCCCTATTCGCCCCATCACCGCCCGCCCGGCATGAAACTGGGCGGGAGTTGCGGCATGCCGCCCATGCCGAACAGGCCGCGCTTTCCGAGCTTTCCCATGCGCTTCATCATATCGGCCATCTGGCGGTGCATCTTGAGGAGCTTGTTCACGTCGGAGACTTCGACGCCCGCGCCGCTCGCGATGCGTTTGCGCCGCGAGCCGTTGAGCACGTCCGGCTTCGCGCGCTCCCTCTTCGTCATCGACTGGATGATCGCTTCCTGCCGCTTCAGCATCCCGTCGTCGAATCCGGCCTGCGCCAGCTGGTCCTTCACCTTGCCGACGCCCGGCAGCATTGCGAGCACGCCCTGCATGCCGCCGAGCTTGCGCATCTGGTGGAGTTGATCGGCGAGATCGTCCATGTCGAACTCGCCCTTCTTCATCTTGCGGGCGAGTTTCTCGGCCTTTTCGCGATCGACCGTTTCGGCGGCCTTTTCGACGAGGCTCACCACGTCGCCCATGTCGAGCAGGCGCGCGGCTACGCGGTCGGGATGGAAGGCTTCGAGCGCGTCGAGCTTTTCTCCCACGCCCAGGAATTTGATCGGCGCGCCAGTGACGGAGCGCATGGAGAGCGCCGCGCCGCCGCGCGCGTCGCCGTCGGCGCGCGTCAGAACAATGCCGCTGACGCGCACCCGCTCGTTGAAGGCTTTCGCGATATTGACCGCATCCTGGCCCGTGAGACTGTCGGCGACGAGCAGCGTTTCGTGGGGCTTCACGGCATCGCGCACCTGCGCCACTTCGGCCATCAGGCCTTCGTCGATGTGCTGGCGGCCGGCCGTGTCGAGGATCAGCGCGTCGTAGCCGCCGACTTTGGCCGCGGCGAGCGCGCGCCGCGCGATATCGACGGGAAGCTGGTTTGCGACGATCGGCAGCGTGGGTACGCCCGCCTGCTCGCCGAGGATTTTCAATTGCTCCATCGCCGCGGGCCGGCGCACGTCGAGCGACGCCATCAGAACGCGTTTCTTGTCGCGGTTCTGGAGGAGAAGGCCGAGCTTCGCGGACGTCGTCGTCTTTCCGGAACCCTGCAGACCGACCATCAGGATCGGCGCGGGCGGACTGCCGAGATCGAGGCTCTCATTGGCGCTGCCGAGCGTCTCTACGAGCGCATCGTGGACAATCTTGACGACCTGCTGACCCGGCGCGACCGAGCGGATGACGGACTCGCCCGTCGCGCGCGGCCGCACCTTGTCGATGAAGTCCCGAACGACGGGAAGCGCGACATCGGCATCGAGCAGCGCCGCGCGGACTTCGACGAGCGCCTGCTCGACATCGGCTTCGCTGAGCGCGCCGCGGCCCTTGAGCCCGTCGAAAACACCGCCGAGGCGGTCCTGTAGCGATTCAAACATCTCAATCCCAAAGCACAACGGCCCCAGGGGGCGCACCCGCGCTGCCTGGGGTCGATCCCGGGCCGCGCCCGGGACCGGAAGGCCGATGGGCTTTCCGGAACGGGCGGGGATTTAGGCTCTGGCCGGCGCGAAGTCAAACCGTCGCCCACGTGCGGGGACGGGTTTCTCGCCCTATAAGCCTTGCCATGGCGGCGTTCTACAAGATGCACGGACTGGGCAACGATTTCGTCGTGTTTGACGCGCGCGAGCGGGGGTTTGCGCTCGACGAGGCGGCGGCGCGGCTGATCGCCGATCGCCGTCGCGGAATTGGCTGCGACCAGGTGATCGTGATGGAGCGGGCGAAGAGCGGCGCCGATGCGTTCATGCGGATTTTCAATGCCGATGGCGACGAAGTGGAATCCTGCGGCAACGCGGCGCGCTGCGTGGCGCAGCTTCTGATTGCCGACAAAGATCAGGATGGCGTGCGCATCGATACGCGCGGCGGCCCGCTCAGCTGCCGGGACGGGGGGGGTGGGCTCATCACTGTGGATATGGGCCCGCCGCGATTCGGCTGGCGCGACATTCCGCTGTCGCGCGAAACCGAGACAGCTGCGTTTCCCCTGCGCGCCGGGGGAAAGGAATGGATCGCCGCGGCGGTGTCCGTCGGCAATCCGCATTGCGTGATTTTCACCGAGAATGCCGAACAGGTTGCGCTCGCCGAACTGGGCCCGCAAGTCGAGCATCATGAACTGTTTCCGGCGCGCATAAATGTCGAGTTCGCACATGTGATTGCGCCCGGCCGCCTGCGCATGCGCGTGTGGGAACGCGGTGCCGGCATCACGCAAGCCTGCGGCACCGGCGCTTGCGCGACGCTTGCTGCCGCGCATCGGCGCGGGTTATCTCCGCGCGCCGCCGATGTGGTCCTGGACGGCGGCGTCCTCAACATTGAGCGGCGTGCCGTCGATGACCATATTCTGATGACCGGTCCTGCGAGCCTCGCATTCACGGGAGATGTTGACCTGACTGTACTGGAGAGCCGCGCGTGACCGGGCCCGAAGTCGTGACCTTCGGCTGCCGCGTGAATGCCTACGAGTCCGAAGTGATCCGCGCGCGTGCGATGGAGTGCGGTCTCGGCAACGTGGTGATCTTCAACACCTGCGCGGTCACGGCCGAGGCCGTGCGCCAGTCGCGCCAGGCGATCCGCAGCCGTCGCCGCGACGATCCGCACGCCAAAATCATCGTGACCGGCTGCGCGGCGCAGATCGAGCCCGCGACCTACGCGGCCATGCCCGAAGTCGATCTGGTGCTCGGCAATCACGAAAAACTCGAACCCGCGAGCTACCGCGATTTCGGCATCGGCGCCAGCGAACGCGTGCGCGTCAACGACATTCAAGCGGTGAGGGAGACGGCGGCGCAGTTCGTTGAGAATTTCGATGGCCGCACCCGCGCTTTCCTGCAAATTCAGAACGGCTGCGATCACCGCTGCACCTTCTGCATCATTCCGTTCGGACGCGGGCCATCGCGCAGCGTTCCGATGGGCGCCGTCGTCGAACAAGCGCGAAAGCTCGCGCTCCGTGGCTACGCGGAAATCGTGCTGACGGGCGTCGATCTCACGGCCTATGGCGCGGATCTGCCGGGACGACCTTCCCTCGGGCACCTGGTACGCAAGCTTCTGCGGCTGGTGCCCGAAATCGTGCGCCTGCGCCTGTCATCACTCGATTCGATCGAAGCGGACAGCGAGCTTCTCCGCGCGATTGCGGAAGAGGAGCGGCTGATGCCGCATTTTCATCTATCGGCGCAGGCGGGCGACGATCTGATCCTGAAACGCATGAAGCGCCGTCATTCGCGCAGCGACACGATCGCTTTCTGCGACGAGGTGCGCCGCCTCAGGCCTGAGGCGGCGTTCGGCGCGGACCTGATCGCGGGCTTTCCCACGGAAACCGAAGCGATGTTCGCCAAAACGCTTGACCTCGTGGACGAGGCGAGCCTGACCTATCTGCACGTTTTTCCGTTCAGTCCGCGCCAGGGCACCCCGGCGGCCCGGATGCCGCAGGTCCCAAGGCCGCTTGTGAAAGAACGCGCTGCGCAATTGCGCGCAAAGGGAGCGCAAAGCCTGCGCAAGCATCTGGAGACACTGAGAGGCAGCGAGCAGATGCTGCACGTCGAGAAGCGGGGCCACGGCCGCACGCCCTGCTACGCCCCGGCGCGTTTCGACGCGCCGACCCGGCCCGGCGATCTCCTGCGCGTGCAAATCACGGGCTCAACCGAGGATCATCTGACGGCGGTCGCGTTTCGATGAGCGGCGGGATTGAGTCGCCCAGGACCGGCGTTCTCGCGCGGTTGAAGATGGGACTGTCGCGCAGCGCGAATGCGCTTGGCGCCGGGCTCACTGGTATATTTGCGAAGAAGAAGCTTGATGCGGAAACGATTGCCGAACTGGAAGAAGCGTTGGTGCGGGCGGATATAGGGACCATCCGCTCGTCCAATATCGCGACCGCCGTGGCGAGAGGCCGCTACGACAGCGAAATCTCCGAAGCCGAATTGCGCAGGGTGCTCGCGAGCGAAATCGCCGCCTTCCTCAAGCCGGTGGAGGCGTCGCTCGAGATAGACCGGACGAAAAAGCCCTTCGTCGTTCTCGTCGCCGGCGTGAATGGAACGGGAAAGACGACGACGATCGGAAAGCTCGCGCGTCGCCTTCGGAGCGAGGGTTTGCAGGTGATGCTCGCCGCCGGCGATACGTTCCGTGCTGCGGCCATCGAGCAGTTGCAGATCTGGGGCGATCGGACAGGCGCCGAAGTGTTCGCCCGCAATACCGGCGCGGATGCGGCCGGGCTTGCCTTCGATGCGCTTGCCCGCGCGCGCGAGACCGGCGCCGATGTGCTTCTCATCGACACCGCCGGCCGGCTGCAGAACAAGGCCGGGCTGATGGCCGAACTGGAGAAGATCGTGCGCGTCATCCGCAAACTCGATCCGGAAGCGCCACACTCGGTGTTGCTGGTGCTTGACGCCACCACGGGGCAGAACGCGATTTCGCAGGTCGAGGTGTTCAAGTCGGTCGTGCCGCTGACCGGCCTCATCATGACCAAGCTGGACGGAACGGCGAAAGGCGGCATTCTGATCGCGCTTGCCGACCGCTTCGAGCTGCCGGTTCCCTTCATCGGCGTCGGCGAAGGAGAAGACGATCTTCAGGAATTCCGCGCAGCGGCATTTGCAGCGGCGTTGACAGGAGCCGCATGAGCGCCCCGGAAAAATCTTCCTATCTCGCGCGCCTTGCCCTCGATCTGGGGCCGCTTGTCGTATTCTTCGGCGCCTACGAATATCTCGGGATTTTTGTCGCCACCGGTTGTTTCATGGTCGCCGTGCTCGTGGCGCTCGCGTTCGGCTATTGGCGCGAGCGCCGGCTGGCACCCATGCCGCTGTTTACGGCGGTCCTCGTGCTCGTGTTTGGCGGCCTCACGCTTTATCTGCGCAATGCCGACTTCATCAAGATGAAGCCTACCGTTCTCTATGCGTTGTTCGCATTTTTGCTGCTGGGGGGAATGCTGTTTAACCAGCTTCTCATCAAGTATGTCTTTGGGCAGGCGTTCCAGCTCAGAGATGCCGGCTGGCGCAGCCTGACCTGGCGCTGGGCGGCCTTTTTCTTTTTGCTGGCGGCGCTCAACGAATTCGTCTGGCGCGATTTCTCTACCTCGACGTGGGTCTATTTCAAGGTCTGGCTGGTGATTCCGCTGATTTTTGTTTTTGCGCTTGCGCAAACGCCCCTGATTCTGAAGCACGAAATCCGCGCCAACGCAGAGGACTAGCGAGCCGCGGTCCTTGCGCCGCAGCATTGGCGGTCCATGCGAACATGATCGCCGCACCCCGCGACGAAAAACTTGTCGCGCGCATTCAGGGCGACTAAGGTTCGTTGCGGGTTGCGAAAGCGAGCGTGCGATCCAGGCTCCGGTTCGATCCGGCGTTCTGCGTACTGGTTCCAAAAAAAACATCGTGACGGTGTTGGGGGCTTATGGCTTCGAAGGGACAGGGCAGGAACGGAAGCGTCGAGCTGACCGGAACCCCGGCGCATCTGATGCGCCGCTGCAATCAGTTCTATGGTGATCTCTTCGCGCGCGAGACCGGCGACCGCGATCTCACGAAGCACCAGTATCTCGTTCTCTGCGCGCTCGAACAGCACGAAGGGGTGAGCCAGACCGCGCTTGTCAATGCCACCGGGATCGACCGCTCGACGCTTGCGGAAATGGTCCGGCGGATGCTCGAGCGCGGGCTTCTGTCGCGCAAGCGTACCGAGGAGGACGCGCGCGCAAATGCTGTGGCAATCACGCAGGCGGGACGGCGCGTGCTCAAGGCGGCGCGCCTCGCCGCAGAAAGGGCCGAGCGGGCACTTCTTGAGCCGCTCGCGCCGACTGATCGCAGCCGGTTCGTGAAATGCCTTGCCACAATTGCACAGGCAGCCGACCAATACGCCGCGGGCGGTGCCGCGCGGGCGTTGCGCAAACAGGTCGGCCGGCGCTTCTAGCTGTTACTTGTTCTGGCATGATCGATCGCCGGCAGGATTACTCTGTCGAGCGTTTCGCCTGTGATGGGTCCCGCATAACGCAGGCGGATCACGCCGCGGGGATCGACGACGAACGTCTCGGGAACGCCGTAAATACCCCATTCAATTCCTGCACGCCCGTCCTTGTCGAGGTCGATCCGGCTGAACGGATTTCCGACATCTTTCAGGAATTCGCGCGCGGCTTGGGGCTTGTCTTCGTAAACCATTCCATAGAGCGCGACCCCGGGAATCTTTGAAAGGGCGGCAAGCGCTGGCGCTTCGGCGCGGCAAGGTACGCACCAGGAGGCCCAGATATTGAGCACCGTGACATGGCCAGCCCGGAAATCCGTCTGGCTGAATGCGGTCGCTGCCGCATCGAGCGCCGGCAGCTTCGTGGCCGGAGCAGGCCGGCCTATAAGGGCTGAAGGTAGTTCGTCCGGAGGCGGACCATTCAGACTATGAAAAAAGAGATAGAGGAGCCCCGCAAGAGCGATCGCAGGGAGAAGAAACGGAAGCCGCCTCACCGCCAGGTCCTACGCTCGACTTCGGCAAGCAGCGACTTGGCGCGAAGATAGGAACGCAATGCCGTCGCGACTGCGCCGCCGAGGCCGAGAAGCGTAACCCCATAGGCGGCCCACACATAGGCAGCGTAGCCGCCCATCTCCAAGAACCGTATCATTGTTCACGTATGCCCGAAAGACGGGCGCGAATGCTGCGGCGAATGATGGCGGTGCGAATGCGGACGATCCAGAGGCTTGCGAACAACAATGTGTAACCGACCGCCATCACGAAAAGCGGCCACAGAAACACCGGTGCGATCACCGGCCCGCCAGGGCGGAAAATGCTTTCGCCCTGATGCAGGGTGTTCCACCACTCCACTGAAAAGGCGATGACCGGAAGATTCACCGCGCCTACAATCGCAAGCACGGCCGCCGCGCGCGCGGCACGGACCTCGTCCTCAATCGCGTTCCACAGCGCGATGTAGCCCAGATACAGAAACAGCAGGAGAAGAAAAGAGGTAAGACGCGCGTCCCACACCCAGTACGTGCCCCAGGTGGGCTTGCCCCAGAGCGAGCCGGTGACGAGCGCGAGTGCGGTGAACAGCGCGCCAAGCGGTGCAGCCTCGCGCGCGGCCACGTCGGCCAGCGGATGGCGATTGATCAGCGCGACGAGCGAGACGACCGCCATGATCGCGTATGCCATCATCGCTGTCCATGCCGCAGGCACATGGACATACATGATGCGCACGGTTTCGCCCTGCAGACGTTCGGGCGGCACGACGAATAGCGCGAAATACAGGCCGACTCCGATGAGTATACCGGCAGCCGAAGCGATCCAGGGGAGGGACGTTCCGCTGAATTCCATGAAGCGTTTGGGATTGGCCAGCGCGAACATCATCGCGCTTCCGGAGATCGTACGGACGCCCGCCTAGGCATGGAGATTGAGCCTGAGGCCGGCCGCCGCGGCAAACGGCGACAGAAGTACGGCGGCCAGCGAAAAGGCAGCCAAAAAAAGGAGCGCGGCATTGGGACTATCGTCGATAGCAGCTTTCACACTTCCTGCTCCGAAAATCACCACAGGTGCAAGCAGAGGCATTACGAGGAGGGGCAGGATCAGGCCGCCGCGCCGGATCGACATGGTCAGGCTCGCGCCGATTGCGCCGATTGCGCTCACCGCCGGTGATCCAATTGCAAGGGAAGTGACGAGGACGCCATAGCCGCGGCCGGGCAGGTCGAAGAGCAGCGCTGTCAACGGAGCAAGAAAGGTGAGCGGCAATCCGGTGGTGAGCCAGTGCGCCGCTATCTTGGCGAACGCGATCGATTCGAGCGAGAGCGGACCGAGCGACAGAAGATCAAGGCTGCCGTCGGCGAAATCCGCCTGGAACAATCTGTCCAGCGACAGAAGAGCGGCAAGGACTGCCGCGACCCACAGAATGCCGGCCGCAACTGCTGCAAGCAGCCGCAGCTGCGGGCCGAGTCCAAGGGGGACGAGCGTCATCGTCGCCGCGAAAAAGGCCAATGCGAGAAAGGTGCCGCCGCCAGCGCGTGTGGCGAGCCGCAGATCACGCGCCATAAGCGCCACAATGCTCATGTGAGTTCGAGCACTTGGGTTTCAGTACCGAGCGGCTCATGGGACGCGGCCAATACAATGCCGCCCTCCGCGCAGTGTCTCGTGATGAGGTCGCGGACGAGATTTTTGCCGTGCGGATCGAGCGTGGACAGCGGCTCATCAAGAAGCCAGAGCGGGCGGCCGACGAGGATCAGGCGGGCGAACGCGATCCGGCGCTGTTGCCCGGTGGAAAGGTACTGGGCCGGCACATCGCGAAGTTCTGTGAGACCGCTTTGCGTGAGCGCATCGGCGATGCGCCTCTTTCGCCTGTGATAGCGCAGATGGAATTCGAGATGTTCTGCCGGGGTGAGTTGCGGCTTGATTGCGTCCAGGTGTCCTATCCAGCCGACGAACGGGCCGCGGTCCTCGCCGCTCGCGAGCGCACGACCGTCGCTCAGCCGGAGCACGATGCTGCCAGAGCGGGGTTCCAGAAGACCGGCTATGGCGCGGAGGAGGGATGTCTTGCCGGCGCCGTTGCGGCCGCCGATCACAATGCTGTGGCCCGCTATCACGCGAAAATTGAGGGCGCGCTGCACCATCCGCTCGCCCCGGACCAGCGCCACGTCGGCAACGTGCAATTCGGTTAGCGGGCCCACCGCCTCAATACATGTGCTGTCCGCCATTGATCGACAGCGTTGAACCGGTGACGAACCCGGCCTCGTCGGCGACGAGGAAAAGCACGCCGCGTGCAATCTCCTCCGCGCGTCCCAAGCGTCCCACCGGAATCCGCGCCACGATTTTTTCGAGCACCGCCGCAGGAACGGCCGCGACCATGTCGGTGTCGATGTAACCCGGTGCGATCGCATTCACGGTGACGCCCTTTGCCGCGCCTTCCTGTGCCAGTGCCTTTGTGAAGCCGTGAATGCCCGATTTCGCGGCGGCATAGTTAACCTGCCCGTACTGGCCCGCCTGCCCGTTGATCGAGCCTATGTTGACCACGCGGCCGAAACCGCGCTCGATCATGCCATCCCACACCGCCTTGCACATGTTGAAACAGCCGCCCAGATTGGTATCGAGGACGTCGTCCCATTGCGCGCGGTTCATCTTGCGCATCGTCGAGTCTCGAGTGATCCCGGCATTGTTGACAAGAACGTCCACGGGACCGAGCTCGGCCTCAATCTTCGTTACGGTCCCGACACATGTTGCGAGATCGGCAACGTTGCATTTGTAGGTCGGAATGCCCGTGCGGTCGCTGAATTCACGTGCGCGGTCGTCCCGACCCGCAAAGAGCGCAGCCGGGCGATGGCCCGCTGCTTTGAGCATCATCGAGATCGCTTCGCCGATGCCTCTTGTCCCCCCCGTGACGACTGCAACACGACTCATTGTGACCTCCCGTATATCTGCCGGCGCCATGGGGCCGATCATAAACCGCGAAGCAGCCGGTATTCCAACTCCGGCACGGAGTAGTGCCGGGTCGGGCCACCAGGCGCAAGCTCCGGTGGGGTATCCGCATCTCACAGGAGCAGGAGGCCCGAAAGCACTGGACAGTCCGAGCGAGTGGTGTTGTGCTGCTTGGCGCCGGGTTTCTCCGGTCAATGTCTCCGAACGGTCGGACCGTGACAGATACCAAGCCAGATACGCCGGACCCGGTGGTCATCAAGAAATACGCCAACAGGCGTCTCTACAACACCCGCACCTCAAGCTATGTGACTCTCGATCATCTCTGCGAGATGGTGAAAGAAGGCACCGAGTTCGAAGTGCGCGACGCGCGCACTGGCGACGACATTACGCGGTCGGTCCTGACCCAGATCATTTTCGAAGAGGAGGCAAAGGGTCAGAATCTTCTCCCCATCCGCTTCTTGCGCCAGCTCATCCGGTTTTATGGTGATAGTCTGCAGGCCCTCGTGCCCGGATATCTCGATCTTTCGATGGAAAGCTTCGCCCGGCAGCAGGAGGACATGCGCCATCGCATGGCGGAAGCTTTCGGCGGAGGCAGCCAGGCGTTTGAAGCGGTGGCGCGGCAGAACCTCGCGTTGTTCGAGAAGACAATGCGGATGTTTTCCCCGTTCGGAGCCACGCCGCCCGAGCCCGAGCCGGCGCCGCGGCCCGGCAACGGCACAGCGGCGGGAAAGCCAGCTTCTGCGGACGAGGTGAACGAGCTCAAGGGTGAAATCGAACAGATGCGCCGGCAGCTCGCCGAACTCGCGCGGAGACGCGACGAACGCAAGCAGACGGAATGACGGTGCCTGTCAGGTTGCCTTCCAGGGCGGCGTGCTCGTCGGCTCGCCGAAATGGTGACCCTGAAAATAGTCGACCCCCAGCTGCGCGAGCAACGCAGCCTCGTCTTCTGATCCAACCCATTCTGCCACGGTCTGCAGATGGAAGTGCTTGGCAAGATCGACCAGCGTGCGCACGAAAATCTGGTTTTCCCTGGAGCCCATCAGCCCGCGGACAAAACTCCCGTCGATCTTGACCATATCGACCCGCAGCACCTGAAGATTGCGAAACGAGGTGAAGCCGGCGCCGAAATCGTCGATCGCGACCTTGCAGCCTATATCGCGCAACTTCGACACGAAGCGGGTGCCTTCCTCGAAATCGCTGAGCGCTGCGGTCTCGGTCAGTTCCACGACGATCCGGGGGGCTACGCTGTCGTTGCTGCGCACGTAATTGATGAATGACAGCAGCCAGGACGGATCGCGCGCGGTGGTGCCCGATACGTTGACCGCGAGCGAAACCGCCGGATTCGCATGCAGTTCCGCGATGGCCATTTCGAGGGCCCGCCGGTCCACATGGCGCACAAGCCCGAGCTGCTCCGTTGCCGGGATGAACTGCCCGGCCGAAGCAACCGAGCCGTCAGGGCGAAGCATCCGCAGCAGACATTCGTAATGCTCCGTCCTGCGCTCCTTCGCGCAGACGATCGGCTGATAGGCAAAGATCAGCCGGTCGGACGCGAGCGCGTCGGCCACCTCGTCGGCGATGGTCATGAGCTTGAGTCTCGCGCGCTCGCGCTGTGGCGATTGGCGGTACATGCAGAAGCCGTCCCGGCCGCCGTGCCGCGCCTCGTCGAGCGCCTCTTCCGCCCGCAGCATCGCCTCCTGGCCGGAGGACGCGTTTGTCGGAAGCCACACCGCACCGACACTGATGGTCGCAGCCACCGTTCCGCGGCGCGTGGCGATCATCTCGCTGCGCACCGATTCGCGCAGACCATCCGCCAAAGCGATCAGTTCGTCCTCCGTGCAGCAGCCGAGAACAATTCCGAACTTGTTGCCAGCGATTCTGCCGATGAGGTCCGTTTCGCGCAGAACGGAGTTGAGCCGTTCGCCCACCGCGACGATGACCTCGTCAGCCGCGCCAAAGCCGTAGGCGTCGTTGATGGTCGCGAGTCGGTCGATCGCGCTGACCAGATAGACGCAGTGTCGTGCGTTCGACCGCGCTTTTTCCATGATCCCGGCGAGTTCGGAACGCAGGCTCGTCCGGTTCAGGTGGCCCGTCAGTTCGTCACGGGTGGCGAGATACGCCAGTCTCTGGGTTTCGCGCTTGCGCTCGGTGACGATGCGCAGAAAACCTGCAACCCGTTCGGTGCGGCCGCCGGTGCCGGGAATCCGCACGCCTCGGATTTCCAGCCAGGCCGAGCCCATGGCAGAAGGCGCCTCGAACTCGATTTCGAAAAAGCTGTTGTGGCAGTTTCGCTCGCGCAGGACCGCGTCAATGCGCTCGCGCCCGGGAGGGCCCATCCACGCCAGCAAGGCGCTTCCCGAACCCATGCGCGCCGGATTGCCATGAAGCGCCAAGACATCCAGGGCGCCATCCCAATCGATGTGGTCGTCGGCAACCGTCCAATCGAAAGCAGCGTCACCGGTCCCGCGAGCGGCCAGCCGGAGGCGCTCGAGATCCTCGATTGCCGAAAGCGCACGGACGGGCGCAACGGATTCCCTACGTAACGGCTGTTTCGGCACGATCCCTTAATCCTGGCCGGAGCGGTGGCGGCATGATTGAAGCCATTTTGTTAAAAAAGGCCGAAACCGCTTCCGCCTATCCGGCGCCTGCAGGGAAACTTCTGCTTGCCGGTAAGACGGGCACGCTCACATCCTCCCTCCCAAAGTCGCCACTCAGTGTGCGACTTCATCTCTCGCCGGCCCTAAAAATGCTGCTCCGATAATCCGTCCGTACCCGCCTTCCTGGAGGAGGACCGCGACGGCATCATGCGGCGCGCTGATCTGGTCTTTTCGTGGCAGGTCCACCGATAATGCCTGTCCCTTCCAGAGTCCGACGGGTCGCACGTCGCGTACGACGTTTCTGTAGGTGAGGCTGCGACCCTGATTTTCTCCCGCCAATACGTGCACGTAGGCCCGGCTCAGGATGTGAAAAAGCCAGACTGTCGCCCCCGCTTTCTCGTGCTCGCCAGCCGGGCCGATCGCAATGTGCAGCGTGTCGCCTGCAGCAGTGAGCGCGACAGGGACGGTTCGCATGTCCCCCGATCGCGCGGCGATGGCCTCTTCAACCTGGGCCTCCCGGCTCCCCACCACGTCGGTAACGCCATCAACGATGATTTGGGGAGTATAGATGCCGCCGCGGCCCATCGAAGCCGCATAGGCTTTCTGGCGGCGCGTATTCCCTTCATTCGCCAAGGTGTCCTTCCACCCGAGCATGTCCCAGTAGGTGATGGACAGGCTCATGGCGAGAATGTCCTTTCGCTCGGCGAGTCGCGCAAGCAGGGCATCGGCAGGCAGGCAGGAACTGCAACCTTGGCTGGTAAACAGCTCAACCACAACTGGTCGCCTAGGCCCCCCGTCGGCAGGAGCCACGCCGGCGAGGAGCGCGGTCGCGAGCAAAACCCAAGAAATCAGGGAGAACCGCCTCATCGGCCGGACAATGGACCGACCATTGATTCTCCTCCAGTCACTTCGGCTTGAGACGACGTCAGGATCCCTCCGGCTTCTGCGGCCCCCTCCCGAGGAGATTTCTCAGCACGTAAGGGAGTATCCCACCGTTTCGGAAATATCCCACCTCGTCGGCCGTATCGATGCGCAGCACGAGGGGCAAGGGGCGTTTGGCGCCGTCGGCAGAAGTAATCTGCCCTTCCATCCGCAGACCCGGCACGATCTCCGAAAATCCAACGATGCTGATGGTTTCCCGTCCCGTGAGCCCGAAATCGCTCCGGGTCTTGTCGTCGGCGAATACGAGGGGCGCGATCCCCATTCCGATCAGGTTGGAGCGATGGATGCGCTCGAAGCTTTCGGCAATGACGGCGCGCACTCCGAGAAGCCGTGGTCCCTTTGCCGCCCAATCGCGGGACGACCCCGTCCCGTATTCCTTTCCGGCGACGACGACCAGCGGGACGCCGTCGGCCTGGTAACGCATCGCGGCATCGAAGATCGACATCTCCTCGCCCGAGGGGTGCTTGTTCGAATAATGGATCGTGTAGCCGCCCTCGCGGCCGTCCAGCATTTCGTTCCGGATTCGGACGTTGGCAAAGGTTCCTCGAACCATCACTTCGTGATTGCCGCGTCGCGAGCCGTAGGAATTGAAATCGGCGTATTCGACCCCCCAACCGAGCAGATATTTGCCGGCCGGGCTGTCTTTTTTTATCGCGCCCGCCGGACTGATGTGATCGGTGGTAATCGAGTCGCCGAAGAGGGCAAGAATGCGAGCTCCCGAAATGTCGGTGGTGCGCTCGGGTTGCGGTTTCATGCCGTCGAAGTAGGGCGGGTGTTTGACGTAGGTGGAATGCTCGTCCCACGCATAAGTCTTGCCTTTGCGGACGCGCACCTTTTTCCAGTCGTGCCCTCCGTCGAATACGTCCCCGTAGCGCCTGCGGAAACTCGCGGTGGTCACCGCACTCCGCATGACGGCCGCAATGTCCTGCGGAGAGGGCCAGATGTCCCGGAGATAAACGGGCGTGCCGGACTTGTCCTTGCCGATCGGCGTTGTAGCCAGGTCGATGCGAAGCGAGCCGGCCAGCGAATAGGCGACGACCAGCATTGGTGAAGCCAGATAATTTGCGCGCACTTGCGGATGCACCCGTGCCTCGAAATTGCGGTTGCCCGACAGCACCGCGGTCACCACGAGATCGCCCTCTGAAACCGCCTCGCCCACAGGCTCGAGCAGCGGTCCCGAATTGCCGATGCAAGTCGTGCACCCGTATCCGACCAGCCGGAATCCGAGCTTATCGAGAGCAAGATCAAGTCCCGACTTGGCGAGATAGTCGGTCACCACCTGGCTGCCCGGCGCCAGCGAGGTCTTCACCCAAGGCTTCACGGAAAGCCCCCGTGCGACGGCATTCCTGGCGAGCAGTCCGGCGCCAATCATCACGCTGGGATTCGAGGTGTTCGTGCATGATGTGATCGCTGCGATCACAACATCGCCATGGCCGAGCGTATAATCCGCGCCGGAAGCGGGCACCCGTTTGTCGGAGTCATCGGCTTTGTGGAAAATCTCGGCCAGAGCGGATGCAAACTCCTTCGCCGCGTCCTTCAACGGCACCCGATCCTGCGGCCGCTTCGGGCCGGCGAGGCTGGGTTCAACATGGTCGAGTTCCAGCGACAGGGTATCGGTGAAAACCGGTTCGGCCGCTTTCCGATCGCGGAACAGCCCCTGTGCACGCGCGTAGCGTTCAGCAAGGGCCACGCGCGAAGGGCTGCGGCCTGTGACCTTCAGATAACGGATCGTCTCTGAGTCAATCGGGAAGAAGCCGCATGTCGCGCCATATTCCGGAGCCATGTTTGCGATCGTCGCACGGTCTTCGAGCGACATTTCGTCCAGGCCCGGTCCGCAAAATTCCACGAACTTGCCCACTACGCCTTTCTTGCGCAGCATTTCCGTAATGGTGAGTACGAGATCAGTCGCTGTCACACCGGCCCGGAGCTTGCCAGAAAGGCGGAAGCCAATGACTTCGGGAATAAGCATTGAGATCGGCTGACCGAGCATCGCCGCCTCTGCTTCAATGCCGCCCACACCCCAGCCCAACACCGCAAGGGCGTTGATCATTGTCGTGTGACTGTCGGTACCTACCAGCGTATCCGGAAAGGCATAGGAGACCACTCTTCCGGATCGCGGATCTGTGTCGCGTTTAGTCCAGACTGTCTGGGCCAGATATTCGAGATTTACCTGATGGCAGATGCCGGTCCCGGGCGGTACCACCCGGAAATTGGCGAAGGCCTGCTGGCCCCATCGTAGGAAGGCGTACCGCTCGAGATTGCGACGATATTCGATCGCGACGTTTTTCCGGAACGAGTCGCGTTGGCCGAAATTGTCGACCATTACCGAGTGATCGATAACGAGATCGACCTGGGCGAGCGGATTGATGGCTTCAGGGTCACCGCCAAGCGACCGCATTGCATCGCGCATGGCGGCGAGATCGACCACTGCCGGCACGCCCGTCAGATCCTGCATAAGAACGCGCGCCGGCCTGAAGGCGATCTCGCGGCCAGTGCGTCTGGTATTTGCCCAACCGGCTGCCGACCGGATGTCGTCGGCGGTTACCGTGACGCCATCTTCGTGACGGAGCAGATTTTCGAGGAGAACCTTGAGTGAGAACGGCAGTTTCGCCGCGTCAGCGAGCCCGTTCTTTTCCGCCGCCGACAGACTAAAGTATGTGTAGGATTTTTCGCCGACCTTCAGCGACTTGCGCGATCTGAAACTGTCTGGATGGCTCACGGGGAATACTCGATCGGTGCAGGATCGCCTTTTAGGAACAAACGCGATGCGTGTCATGTATTTTGTTTTGTAGTGTCGTTCGCGAGAGGTATGGAACGCAGCATGAATTCCGAACCTTCTAGCGTGCGCGTGGAGCGGGACGGGCCCGTTACGACCATCATTCTTGCGCGGCCGAGCGCCCGCAATGCGGTCGACCGCGCAACTGCCGACGCCTTGGTAAGGGCGTTCACCCGGTTTGAGCACGACGGCAAGGCGCGTGCCGCTGTCCTGTGGGGGGAAGGCGGCACGTTCAGCGCCGGCGCGGATCTCAAGGCACTCGCTGCGGGCAACGGCAACCGGATCTCGCCGCCACGCGCACCTCTCGACCGTTGCGCCGGAGATGCGCCGATGGGCTCGACCAGAATGTGCCTGTCAAAGCCGGTGATTGCCGCGATATCGGGACATGCGGTGGCAGGGGGCCTGGAGCTCGCGTTGTGGTGCGATTTGCGTCTCGCCGAGGAAGATGCGGTGCTGGGAGTCTATTGCCGGCGCTGGGGAATTCCGCTCATGGATGGAGGAACTGTGCGCCTGCCGCGGATGATCGGATTTTCGCGTGCCCTGGACTTGATCCTCACCGGACGCGCTGTGGACGCAAGGGAGGCGCTCGCGATGGGACTTGTGAATCGCGTGGTCCCCAAAGGACGGTCGCGGTGTGCAGCCGAAAAACTGGCGCTGGACCTGGCCAGATTCCCCCAAAAATGCCTCCGGAACGACCGGCAATCCGTCTACGAACAGGACGGGTGCGAGATGACGACGGCGCTCGCCCGGGAGTTCGAACTCGCGCTGGCCACGCTCGAAAGCGGAGAATCTCGGGCGGGAGCCCAACTCTTTGCCTCGAAAGGGCGGACCGATTAGCCGCCAGGGTTAACGACATTCCCGGTCCATAAAATCGCCCCATTCGCGGAACACAGACGATGCGGAGCGTTGGCGCAGTCAACCCATATCAGCAGTTGCGGCAGCATGATCAGGAGTTCCTTCGGAGCATTTGCAGCATTTCTTTTCCTGCTTTGCGTTAGGGTCGCGCAAGCAGGACAGGGCACGATCGCAGTCGAGGCGCGACTGTCGTCCGACCGGCTTGGCCATATCGAGGCGGGCAGATACCTTGCGGGGGACAGCGTAGGTTTTTTGCTCGCGGATGACGGCCCTGACTACCTGCTGCAGTTCGACGGTTCGCCTGAGATATTTGTGCTGCATGCGAACAGCGCTGCCCTCGGCGGACACGTCCTGCAGTACGATTCCGGGGAAACCGCCCTGCAGGTTTCCGGATGGGGTGGCGTCACACTCTACACCGACTCCTATCCCGCCGGCCTTCCGGCGATCCGTACGGGCGACACCAACACGCCAGCGCCGCCGGTTGCCACAGTAGCCGACGTACAGAATGCAGCAGAGGAGGATACTCAGCACTGGGCGTTCGCTCAGAGGCTGAACCTTGCTGTTTCGGCCGACTGGAATGCGATTGCGGACGATGCCGCGGCCTGCACGGTCGCGCTGCAGGCGATGGATAATGTCGCCCGTGGGCTCGACCGATTCGAATCGTCGGCGCCCGCCCACCGCGCGCAGATGCGGCGGGTCAGTCAGATCAGCCTGGAGATGGCGGGGCGACCGGCCGTTGCGCTCAACGGAAAGAGACTGATTGTAACCTTCGATCCCAGCCGGGGCTATGATGGGCGCGCCTCGTCGCGCGCCATTGCCCAGGCCTTGCGTGCGCTCCTGTCCATCCCCCAGAAGCCAAGCTGAGCGGATTTCCGGAGATTCCTTTTGGAATGCTTTCGCGCTAAGCTCACGCGCGCCTTTGTTGCACCAAAGCCGGCCTCCCGGCGCGCGTCCGGGCGTGCCGCAACCCGCGCGGTCGCTTGCTGCCCGGCTCTCTAGGATCGGAACACGATGACGCCGCAGGAAGCCCAAGCATTGCGCGCCGATGCCCCCAACGCCATTGAACTGGAACGCGATGAGGAGCACGCAGCGGCCACGCGCGTGATGGCGGCACACGCCGCGCTCGGAAAGGCGTCACCGGAGATCGTCAGCTTTTGCGATGTCTTGTACGGCGGCGCGCCACCCGAAGATATCACCCGGTTTTCCAGCGATTCGCTCGCAACTCTCGCCCGCGAAGTTTTTGCGCGTTCGCACCGCCGCATGCCCGGCGCCACTCTCATCGACATCTTTGAAATTCGCCCGGACGGCGCGCCTTGCGAGACCGTATTTGTCGCGGTCAACGACGATATGCCTTTCCTGTTTGATTCGCTCATGGGCGAACTGAGCGCGCGTAACATCCGTGCGCATGCCCTGTTCCATCCCATCGTGCGGACGCTGCGGGACGCGAGCGGCGCGCATGGTGCGTCGGGCAATCCTGTCCGCGAGAGTATCATCGTGGCGGTCATCGACCCCGCTCTCGAAGATCCGGCGAAGCAGTCGCTGGTTGAAGGTGCGGGGAACGTTTTTGCGCAGGTTGGCCTGGCCGTACGCGACTGGCGGCGGATGCTG
Source organism: Rhizomicrobium sp. (assembly GCA_036502185.1). Taxonomy (GTDB): domain Bacteria; phylum Pseudomonadota; class Alphaproteobacteria; order Micropepsales; family Micropepsaceae; genus Rhizomicrobium. The sequence goes on along the minus strand of DASXYZ010000080.1, from coordinate 134,558 downwards.
CAGCAACTCGAACGCACGATTGCGGATATCCGGCGGAAGCCACCGCCGGTCTCGGGCGAACTTCTGGAAGAAAGCATCGCCTTTCTCGAATGGCTCGGTGACAATCATTTCACCTTCCTCGGCTGCCGCGATTACGCGTACAGCGATGCCGACGGAGGCCGGCTCACCCCAATTCCGGAGAGCGGTCTCGGTGTTCTCTCCGATTTGGCCACGCGCGTTGTCGGTCGGGGCCCGGAGCACACGAATCTCTCGCCCGAGGTACGCGCATTCCTGAGACAGCCCGAACCGCTAATCATCACCAAGGCGAACGAGCGCTCAGTGGTGCATCGCCGCGTGTACATGGATTATCTTGGCGTGAAGCTGTTCGACGCGAATGCGAGGCTCTCGGGGGAGCGCCGGTTCGTCGGGCTGTTCACGTCGGGTGCCTACAGCAGACGCCCTGCCGATATTCCGCTGCTCCGCCTGAAGATGGCGCATATAGTTACCCGCGCGGGTCTGCCGCCCGACAGTCACGACGGCAAGGCGCTCGCGCATATTTTGGACACTTATCCGCGCGAGGAGTTGTTCCAGGCCAGCGAGGACGAGATCTTCGCCACCGCCCTTGGCATATTGCGGCTCGGCGAGCGCCCGAGGGTAAGAGTATTCCTGCGCTTCGACCGTTTCGACCGCTTCGTCTCCGCTCTCGTCTACATTCCGCGCGACCGCTACGACGCCCTTGCGCGTGAAAGAATACATGCTCTACTCGCGCGCGCGTTCGACGGGCGTATGTCCGCAGCAACTCCGGCACTCGATGAGACGCAACTTGCACGCATCCACTTCATCATAGGTCGCAACAAGGGTGCGCGGCCGCAGGTGGACGTGCGACAGCTTGAATCCGAAATTCGCGCGGCGATCCGCACCTGGGGGGACGGGTTTGCTCAGTATCTCATCCAGAAGCACGGCGAATCGGAGGGACTGCGGCTGCTGCGACGGCATGCGGGCGCGTTTCCGCCGCGCTATCGCGACGTGTTTGCGCCGGACGAAGCGGTGCGCGACCTCCAGGCATTCTATGAGCTGGGAAGAGACGCCAATACCATCAGGGCGCGGGCCTACCGCTCGGACTCCGATCCATCTTCGACGCTCCGATTGAAGCTCTACGTCCTGGGACGGATGCTTCCGCTTTCGGCCTGTCTGCCGGTATTCGAGAATCTGGGTTTCCGGGTCATCGCGGAGGACTCCTATGCCGTTTCCCTGATTCCGGCGAACGCATCCGGCGGCGAGGCCGTGATTCTGGATTTCCGGATGGAGCGCGCCGACGGCGGGGCCTTTCCGGACGACATGAATGCCGGATTGACCGACGCCATTCACGCCATTCTCTCAGGAACGGCCGAGAGCGACGGCTTCAACCGGTTGATCCTGTCCGCGGCCCTCACGTGGCGCGATGTGATCGTTGTACGCGCCTGCGCGAAGTTCCTGCGCCAGGCCGGTTTTGCTTTCAGCCAGGATTACATCGAGCAGGCGCTCGCGCGGAATGCAAATATCGCCGCTCTGCTCGTGGCCCTCTTCCGCGCGCTCCACGATCCGGACGCCCAGGATCGCAAGCCCGAGGCCGGTGCTTTGCTGGCACGTTTCGATGCCGCCCTCGAGGCAGTTCCGAGTCTCGATGACGACCGGATCATCCGGCGCTTGCGGAACATTGTGGAGTGCGTGCTACGGACAAATTTCTTCCAGCGCGACAGGCAAGGCCGTGAACCTCATCATTTTTGCATGAAGCTGGATAGCACAAAGCTCGCGGAACTTCCTGCACCGAAACCGCTGTACGAGATCTTCGTGTATTCGCCGCAGGTCGAAGGCGTGCATCTGCGCTTCGGCAAGGTCGCGCGCGGCGGAATTCGTTGGTCGGATCGCCGCGAGGACTTCCGCACCGAAGTCCTGGGCCTCGTGAAGGCGCAGCAGGTAAAGAATGCCGTGATCGTTCCGGTCGGCGCAAAGGGTGGTTTTTTTCCGAAGCAGATATCCCAGCAGGCGAGCCGCGAAGAAGTCCAGGCGCAGGGCGTGGCCGCATACCGAACATTCATTCATGCCCTGCTCGACATCACAGACAATATCGGATCGGACGGCGCCATAGTCCCGCCGGCTTCAACCGTGAGGTATGACGATGATGATCCATACCTGGTCGTGGCGGCCGACAAGGGAACGGCGAGTTTTTCCGACATCGCAAACGAGATCGCGCAGTCGCGCGGCTTTTGGCTCGGCGATGCGTTCGCTTCCGGCGGCAGCCATGGGTATGATCACAAAAAAATGGGTATCACCGCGAAAGGCGTCTGGGAGGCGGTGAAACGCCACTTCCGCGAGATGGGCCGCGATGTCCAGACCGAGCCGTTTACCTGCATCGGCGTCGGCGACATGTCGGGCGATGTGTTCGGCAACGGCATGCTTCTGTCGAAGCAGACGAGGCTGCTCGCCGCGTTCGACCACCGCCATATCTTCATCGATCCCGATTCCGATCCGCAGCGCAGCTGGGAGGAGCGCAAGCGGATCTTCGATCTGCCGCGCTCGAGCTGGGATGATTACGACCCGACGGTGATCTCGAAGGGAGGCGGCGTTTACGCGCGAACCAGCAAGGAAATCCCGCTTTCGCCGGAAGTCAGGGCGCTGACGGGCCTCGACTGCGGGCGGGTTTCACCCGGTGCGCTCATTCGAGCGCTCCTGAAAGCCGAAATCGATCTTCTGTGGTTCGGCGGAATCGGTACTTTCATCAAGACTGCCAACCAGACCAATCTCGATGTGGGCGATCGCGCCAACGATGCGGTACGCGTCGATGCGAACGAAATCCGGGCACGGGTGATCGGGGAAGGCGCGAATCTGGGCGTCACCCAACTCGGCCGCATTGCGTACGCAGAGAAGGGGGGCCGGATCAACACCGATGCAATCGACAATTCGGCAGGCGTCGACACATCGGATCACGAAGTCAACATCAAGATTCTGTTCAGCGGGCCCCTGCGGCGCGCCGAGGTTTCGGAGGACGAGCGCGACAGGCTTCTCGATGAGATGACCGATGACGTCGCTGCCCATGTGCTGCGCGACAATTACGATCAGACGCTTGCAATATCTGTTGCAGAATCGCGCAGTCCGCGCGATCTCGATTCGCACGGACGCTTCATTCGCGATCTGGAGCGGCGCGGGCGACTTGATCGCGCCGTGGAATTTCTTCCGGACGATGACGAGTTGCACCGCCGTGCTCTGGCTGGCCGCGGTTTGACCAGGCCGGAACTCGCGGTTCTGCTCGCCTATGCCAAGCTCGATCTTGACGCGCAGATCGTTTCAAGCGACCTTCCCGACCATCCGTTCTTCGCCTCCGAGCTCGCGGCCTATTTTCCCGCCTCGGCCGTGGCGCGTCTGCCGGACGAGCTCATCCATCACCGATTGCGGCGTGAAATCATCGCCACGGTTCTATCAAACCGCGTCATCAATCTGGCAGGTCCAGTCTTCGTTCACCGCATGGAGGAGGTCTCAAGCGCGCCTGCAGCGCGAATCGCGCGCGCGTTCGTCCTTGCGGAAGGCACATTGGGACTGGCGGCGCTCAAATCGCGGATCGACGCCATGGACGGAAAGGTGCCTGCAACCGTTCAGACGGGCGCCTACGACGAAATTCTGGAACTGCTCCGGCGTCTCGGCCTGTGGTTTCTCATCAACATTCCCGTCCGCGCCGATCTGGGGGACGCGATCACGCGCTATCGCGCCGGCGTGGATGCGTTGAGAGGTACCTTTGCGAGTCTCGTATCGCCCTATGAGGCACAGGCAACCGAAGCGCGGATTGCCGAGCTCCAAAACTCCGGAACTCCGTTCGACTTGTCGGAAGATATCGCGGTGCTGCCACTTCTCGCAGGTACTCCCGAAATTGTTCTGCTGGCGGACGCCCGCGGCTTGCCGATCGATCTGGTGGCCGGTGCGTATTTCGCGATCGGCGCGACGGTGGGGCTCGACCGGCTGCGCGGTCTTGCAAACCGGATCGCCGGTCACGAGCACTGGGACCGGCTGGCGGTCCGGCGCATCGTAGATGACCTTTACGCCGGCCAGAGGGCGCTTGCGGCCGAGGCACTCGCGAGCTTCTCCTCCTCGAAAGCCGTAACGCGAGCGCAAGGGGCGGAGGCGGTCCGCCGCTGGGAAGAAAGTCATGCCGATGCGCTCAGCCGAACGCGCAGCTTCCTCGCGGAGTTGGAGCGCAGCGGCGATCTGTCGATCGCCAAGCTCACGCTCGCGAACTCGCAAATTCGGACACTCGCCGAATGAGGGGCAAAATACGTGTTGCGAGGAGAACGACCGCGGTGCGGTTTCTCGCCATAGCCGCGTTGTGTGTGGCTGTCGCCGCCTGTGCCACGCAAAAATCACGCACTTCAGTCCAGCAGCCAGCACCTAACGTCGCGCTTCCTGCTGCCCCTCCGGTGGGAGAACCCGCCGATCTCGCCGGCCTCAAATCGGATCAGCTGATTGTCGCTTTGGGCCCCCCGGCTTTTGTCCGCAAGGATGGCGCGGTGGAAACTTGGCGCTACGACGCACCGGCGTGCAGGGTGTTTTTCTTTCTTTACCCGTTTGGCACCGCGCTTCTCGTACGGCACGTTGAAACGCTTCCGCGCGGGCGTGAAATGGCGGCCGATCCGAAATGCCTCGATTCATTGCGCCCGCGAGCGAACACTGCTGTCTCTTGACGCCCCGTTCATCAGCTACAACGTTTGCTGATCAGGAGGCTTCGCGCGTCTTTGATTTGTAGCGGCACAGGTCACGCACAACACAGACCGGGCATCTGGGTTTTCGCGCGACACACACATATCGTCCATGCAGGATCAGCCAATGATGGGCGTGCTGTCGGTACTCCTCGGGCACGATTTTTTCGAGCCTTTGCTCCACGTCAAGGGGCATCTTGCCGGGCGCGAGCCCCGTCCGGTTTGCGACCCGGAAGATATGCGTATCAACGGCGATCGTCGCCTCGCCGAACGCGACATTGAGCACAACGTTCGCGGTCTTGCGGCCGACGCCCGGGAGCGCTTCGAGCGCATCGCGGTCCTTGGGCACGCGCCCGCCATGCTCCGCAATCAGCTGTTTCGACAGCGCTATCAGATTCTTTGCCTTGGTGCGATACAGCCCGATCGAACGGATATGGACGAGCAGGCTCTCTTCACCGAGGGCGAGGAGCTTCTGCGGAGTGTCGGCTATCCTGAAAAGCATTGCGGTCGCGCGATTGACACCCTTGTCGGTTGCCTGTGCCGAAAGCACGACGGCTACCAGCAACGTGAACGGATTCGTGTAGTCGAGTTCGGTTCGGGGTGACGGATTTGCCGATTTCAGGCGTGCGAAGAATCGCTCTGCTTCCCGCCGCGTAAACGGTTTTGTCATGTCTGCCCCGCTGTTCGGCGGTGTCGCCATGCCCCATCTGGCGGCTTCTCGCAATCGCAGAAAGCGGAACGCCCTCAGCCGGGCGCCCGTTATCATCAGTGAAGTGGCGGAGCCAGCGCCAAGGGGATTTTTGACGAGACTGATGGAAACCGCGGCAGGTACAGTTCTCTATCGGGCGACGCTCAGGCCCAATCCGCCGATGCGTTTTGCGGCTCTTCTCGCGGTTCTCTTCGTCGTTGCAGCAATCGATCTCGCATTTGCAGCGTGGTTCCTGCTGCGGGGCGCTTGGCCCATTACGCCGTTCATGGGCGCCGACGTTGCGCTTCTCGCATGGGCCTTCCTGGCGAGCAGAAGGGCGGCGCGCCGTTACGAAGAGGTATGTCTCACAAGGAATCAGCTGCGCATCGAGCGTCATGAACCGCGCGGGTCGTCGACGCCGATCGAGTTCAATCCCTATTGGGTCCGGGTCGAACTGGAGGAGCCGGTGGAAACCGGGGCCGGCGTGACGCTGCGAAGCCACGGGCGCGCCGTTCAGATCGGAGCATTTCTCGCCCCACCACAAAAACTCTCCGTCGCCGGCGCGCTTCGAGCAGCGCTTCAGCGCGCACGCGAGCCACACTTCGGCTGAAGCATCCGCTACTCAGACAGGCCCAGAACGTCGGCCATCGAGTAAAGACCTGGCGGGCGGGACTGACCCCATTTGGCGGCCGCGACGGCGCCGCGGGCAAAGATCGCGCGATCCTCGGCGATATGCGCGAGAACCACACGTTCGTGAGGGCCGGCGAGCACGACCTGATGTTCGCCCACGACAGTGCCGCCGCGCAGCGACGCAAACTCCACGGTGCGCTGCCGCGGATCGTCGCCGTTTACGCGGGCTTCTTCGATGGTGCGACCAAGAAGGAGCGCGGTTCCGGACGGCGCATCCTTTTTCGCCCTATGATGCATTTCGACGATCGACACATCAAAATCGGGCAGCGCGCGCGCAGCGCGGCGGACGAGCGCGGCGAGCAAAGTCACGCCGAGACTCATGTTGCCGGACCTTACGATCGCCGTGCGCTCGGCCGAAGTGGCGACCTGCGTGTCTTGCGCCGACGACATTCCGGTTGTCCCGAGAACGTGCACCACGCCCAGTTCTGCGGCGAGAGCAGCGAGCGCAACCGATACTGCGGGCGCAGTAAAATCGATCAGCGCGTCAGCCGCACCAAGTGCCTCGCGCGCATTATCCGAGAGCCCCACACCCTCAGGCGCCAGGCCCGCAAGCGAGGCGGCGTCGCTGCCGAGTTCGGGATGGGAGGGTGCTTCGAGGGCCCCCACCAGCGCACAGGCACGATCCGCAAGGACGGCGCGGACGAGCGCGCGCCCCATGCGCCCGGCACTCCCGGCGACGACGATCCGGACTGAACTGGCCCGCCCGTTCATCTGTTCACCGTTGCTCAGGCTGCTGCTGCTCCTTTGGGTTCTGGTCCTCCGAAGTGGCGCGCGCGATTGTCACCATGGCCGGCCTGAGCAGCCGGTCGGCAATCCGGTAGCCGGTCTGAACGACGTTTACGACGGTCCCCACCGGCTTTCCCTCCGCCGGAACTTCCGCAATCGCCTGGTGCAGATTCGGATCGAATTTGCCATCGCTCGCATCGATCGCGCGGACGCCGTGCCGGTCCAGCGTCGATTCGAGTTCGCGCTCCGTCGCCTCGATACCGTCGAGAACCGCCTTGATCGCCGGATCCGCCTGGGCGCGGGCGTCTGCGGGAACATGATCGAGCGCCCGCCGGAGATTGTCCCTGACAACCAGCATGTCACGGGCAAACCGTGTGACTGCGTATTGGCTTGCCTCAAGCCGTTCGCGCTCGGTGCGCCGGCGCGTATTTTCGGCGTCGGCAAGCGCGCGCAGGTGCTTTTCCTTGAGATCGGCGATTTGGGCGTTCAGAGCCGAAATTTCGTCGGCCTGTGCCCCGTCGCCGTTCTGGGCCGTTGTGCTGGCCAGATATTCGTTATCGTTGTCGTTATCGGCCATCGAATCTGTTTCTCCAGGACGCATCAGGCGAGCAGTCTGCCCACAACTTTCGCCGTGTGGTCCACCATGGGAATAATGCGAGCATAGTTCAAACGCGTGGGACCCAATACGCCGATCACGCCGACAACCCTGCCTTGCGTGTTCAGATAGGGCGCGGCGACAATCGAGGATCCGGAGAGGCTGAACAGCCGGTTCTCCGAACCGATGAAGATGCGCACGCCATCGCCCTGGGCGGCCAGTTCGAGCAGCCGGATCAGATCATTCTTGCGCTCGATATCATCGAACAACGTCCGCACCCGTTCGAGATCGGCCTGCGCTTCCAGGCGATCGAGCAGATGCGCAGCGCCGCGCACTATCAAGACTTTCTCTTCCGCCGCAGGCGCGGCTCCCGAAGGTTCCGCGAGCACCGCCAGTCCTTCGGCAACGATTTTCGCTGTCAGCGCGTTCAGCTCCGCCCGTCTTGTTTCCAGATCGGCGGCGATTTCCGAGCGCGCTGCATCAATCGTGCGACCCCGAAGGCGCGCATTGAGATAGTTGGAAGCGTCGCCCAGCGTCGAAACCGGCAGTCCAAGGGGCGTTTCGATCAGGCGGTTCTCGACCTGCCCGTCCTCCGAGACGATGACGACCAAAGCGCGTCCGGGCGCCACCGAGACGAATTCCACATGTTTCAGGGCAGCGTCCTGCTTGGGGGCGACGACGAGCCCGGCGCAGTGCGAAAGGCCCGAAAGCATGAGCGTGGCCTCGGTGAGGACGTCCTCCACACCGCGCCCCTCCCGCGTGACGCGGGCCTCGATGGCACCGCGCTCTTCCGGAGACAAATCACCAATCTCGAGCAGGCCATCGACGAACAGCCTCAGTCCCTTTTCAGTCGGAACACGGCCGGCACTGGTGTGGGGCGCCCACAGGAGTCCCATAGCCTCAAGATCTGCCATCACGTTACGGATCGAAGCCGGAGAAAGGGAATGCGGAAGGCGCTGGGAAAGCGTGCGCGAACCGACCGGTTCGCCGGACGCGAGGAAGGCGTCTACGAGGTGCCGGAAAACCTCGCGCGGACGCTCGCCCAGATCGCTCACAAGCAGACGTGCCTGCGTTGCGTCAATCTGGGCCGGGTCCATCTTGAAGCCTTTGAAATTTCACGATTGTTTCCACCCCTGCAAGCTCTCGTTGCGCCTGCCGGGCGGCAAGGCTACGTAGCGGCCGCCACCTCGAACTTCAAGGGATCCCATGCGGCCGAGCGGGCGTGCTGCCGACAATATGCGCAATATCAGCCTCGAATCCGGCGTGGCCCGGCACGCCGAAGGCTCTTGCCTGGCGAGGTTTGGCCATACCCATGTGCTCGTAACGGCCAGCCTGCAGGAACAGGTGCCGCCCTTTTTAAGGGGCACGGGAAAGGGCTGGGTCACGGCCGAATACGGTATGCTGCCACGTTCGACACATGAGCGCACACGGCGCGAAGCGGCATCAGGAAGGCAATCCGGCCGCACTCTCGAAATTCAGCGTCTCGTCGGACGCTCGCTACGCGCGGTCACCGATCTGACCGCCCTTCCTGAGCGTCAGATCGTCATCGACTGCGATGTGATTCAGGCCGATGGCGGAACGCGAACAGCCTCAGTCACCGGCGGATTCGTGGCGCTCAGCCAGTGCGTAGCGTTCATGTCAAAGATGGGTATGCTGACACGACCCGTAATCCGGGATCAAGTCGCTGCGGTTTCCTGCGGAATCCGGCAGGGCCAGGTGTTGCTCGATCTCGATTACGAGGAAGATTCCAGCGCCGATACCGACGCGAATTTCGTCCTGACCGGAACCGGCGGACTGGTGGAAGTACAGGCCACTGCGGAAGCGGCGCCATTCACGGACGCAGAATTCGGCGAGCTTCTGCGGCTCGCACGCAAGGGTGTGGCGGAGTTGATCGAAGTTCAGAAGCGAGCGCTTGCATGAAGCTTCCGCGAACGCTCGTGATCGCGAGTCACAATGGGGGCAAGGTCGCAGAAATCGCCGCCCTGCTGGCGCCTCTTGGAATTGAAACAAGGGGAGCGGCCGAACTCGGTCTTTCCGAACCGGAAGAAACCGGCAGCACCTTCGCGGAAAATGCGATTCTGAAGGCACGCGCGGCCGCAGAATCCACGGGCCGCACAGCGCTCGCGGACGATTCGGGTCTTGTTGTGCATGCACTCGATGGCGCGCCAGGGATCTATTCCGCGCGCTGGGCGGGTCCTGACCGGGATTTTCCGCGCGCGATGGTACGCCTCGAGGCGGAACTGAAGGAACGCGGCGCTGCGGATAATTCGGCTTCGTTTGTCTGCGCGCTGGCGCTCGCCGTACCAGATGGCGAAATCAAGGTTTTCGAAGGCAATGTCCACGGACGGCTCTGCTTCCCGCCGCGCGGCACGCGAGGGTTCGGTTACGATCCGGTCTTCGTCGCCGATGGCATGAATCAAAGCTTCGGCGAGATCGTTCCGGCTCGCAAGCACGCCATCAGCCATCGTGCTCGCGCATTTGCGAAATTGGCGGAATATCTTGGCCGACGCGACGAGCCCGCATGAGAGCGGCAAACTTCGGGATTTATGTGCATTGGCCGTTCTGCACGGCCAAGTGTCCTTACTGCGATTTCAATTCACACGTGCGCGTGGAGCGGGACGAAGCGGCGTGGCAGCGTGCGATCGCGCGCGAACTGGAGTTCGTGGTGAAAGAGCTCGCAGCATCGCACAGATCAGTGACATCTGTATTTTTCGGCGGAGGCACGCCGTCACTGGTGAGCGGGCGTGCAGTCGGGACAATTCTCGACAAGATCGCGACACTCTGGAGTCTTGCTGACAGCGCCGAGATCACGCTGGAAGCCAATCCGACAAGCGCCGATGCCGCGCGTTTCCGCGACTACAGGAGCGCAGGCGTCAACCGGCTTTCGCTGGGCGTGCAATCGCTCGACGACAAGGCCCTTGCGTTTCTCGGCCGCCGTCACAGCGCGACCGAAGCTCGCGCGGCCGCGGGTCTGGCCACCACCGTTTTTGAACGCGTTTCGCTCGATATGATTTACAGCCGTCCCGAACAGAGTATCGCCGAATGGCGCTCAGAACTTGCTGAAGCGATTGCGCTCGGCACTGAGCATCTCTCACTTTACCAGCTGACCATAGAAGATTCGACGCCCTTCGCGGCGCTCGAACGCGCGGGCGTCCTTCTGCCGAACGGCGAAGACTGCGCAACCGAATTGTACGAAGTCACCCAGGAGACGATGGAGGCGGCAGGTCTGCCGGCCTACGAAATTTCAAACCACGCCACCCCGGGACGCGAGTGTCGTCACAACCTGCTTTATTGGCGCTATGGGAGTTTCGCAGGCGTGGGTCCCGGAGCCCATGGCCGTATCGCGAATGGCGGTGAACCGATTGCGACCTCGGGCGAACGCCTGCCGGAGCGATGGCTCGCGCAGGTGGCAGAGAAGGGTCACGGCTTCTCGACAATTGACCAAGTATCGGAGGCAGATGCGGCGCGAGAGCATCTGGTTATGAACCTCCGTCTCGCAGAAGGACTGGACCTTGGTGCGTATCGCGCCCGCTGGAATCGCGTGTTCGACGAAACGGTTATGGAGGATCTCGAACTGGGCGGATTTCTTTTGCGGCGGGGCGCACGGGTTTTCGCGACGCCCACAGGAAGACTCGTACTCAATACCGTGCTGGCGGCGCTCGCAGATGCCAGCCGGCCCGTTACGTCCCCGGAGCTTGGAATGTCCTTGGCGCCGGGCTGACAATCGCGAAGCCGCTGCCCGGCTCGACTTTCAGGATCGCCAGTCCGCGCTCCGACGAGCCGTCGGCGCCGAAGCGGAAAATCCCGTCGATGCCGGAAAACCCATTGGGATCGGTCAGGGCTTCGGGTGTGAAGCGGTGGTAGGCGGGTCCTGACGAGAGCAGCGAAACAAGCGAGACCGCGTCGTAAGCGAGTGCGGCGAGCGGCGGCGCATCGCCGCCATAGGTCGCGTGGTACCGATCCGCGAAGGCGCGTTCCGCTTCAGGATCGGGCGCGGCAAACCACGCGCCCGCGAGATCGGGTTCACCCGCGGTAGCCGGTTCATCCCACAAACCCGTTCCGAGATATTGCACCTGCTGACTGCCTTCTCCATCTGCCGCCAGCGTCGTCGCGAGACTACGCAGCAGAGCGCCGCCCTGGGCAATCAGGATGGCATCCGGACGGGCCGTTACGACGGCCTGTGTGGGAGCGGCGATCTCTCCTTCTTCCGGAACAAAGGTCTCAAGGTCGGCAACGCGCGCGCCGGCAGCCGCTACGCTTTGACGAAACGCCTCCGCCACGCGCGTCCCGTAGGCGGTACGCGGCACTAGAGCCGCAAACCCGCCATGGCCCTGCTCGACCGCATAGGAGACAATTCGTCGGACCTGATTCTCGGGCTGAAAACTCAGGAGATAAACGCCGTCTCCTCCGACTGCACGGTCGGTGGAGAATGCAATCACAGGCACCGCGTGATCTCGTGCGAGCGGCGCAACTGCCGAAACGGATTGAGCGAAAAGGGGACCCACGATGATTTCCGCCCCTTGGGCGAGAAGCTTCCGCGCGCCGACAGCGGCTTCGGCGCCGCCGGATCCCTCGTCGGCGGACATGAGGACGATGTCGCGCTTGCCGGAATCGAACAGGGCCATCTCCGCGGATTTCATCATGCTTGCCGCGAGCTGGTGCGTCGCAGCCGAACCGCTCGAAAACGGCAACAGAATGCCGATCCGGACCGGAACTGTTTTGGGAGGGATGTTGCCCAGACGGAGGAAACCGGGTTCCTCCCCGGTCAGTGGATGGGTAGCCAGCGTCTGTGGCGGGGTAGGCGGTGGTGCAGGACGCACGGTCTTCGGCGGCGGCGGTGGCGTCACGCAGCCGGCAAGAGTTGCTGTCGCAACCAGCAAAGAAATGGCGCACAGTCGTCGGGCGTGGCGGACGAAAGCGGGGTTCGACAGACCTCCCGGGTCGCGATTCATGGATTCCGGCGCAAGAAAAGACATGAGTAACGCTACGCCGACTGAACCCCCATCGCCAAGTCCGCTGGAGCCGGGCCTCTACGTCACGGCGACCCCGATCGGCAATGCGCGGGACGTGACGCTCCGCGCCCTGGATGTGCTAAGCAGGTGCGACGCCATTGCGGCCGAGGACACCCGCACGACGGCGCGGCTCCTCGCCATTCACGCGGTTTCCCGACCGCTGCTTTCTTACAGCGAGCATTCCGCAGCACGTACCCGGCCGATGATACTGCGGCGCCTGGCCCAAGGCGCGCGTATCGCGCTTGTCAGCGACGCCGGAACCCCGCTCATCTCCGATCCGGGATACAAGCTCGTCAGCGAAGCGCTCGCCGCCGGAATTGCCGTACATCCAGTTCCGGGTGCCTCGGCAGCGCTCGCCGGACTCGTCGTCTCCGGGTTGCCCACGGACAGGTTTTTTTTCGCGGGCTTTCTTCCCGCCGCAAGTGCTGCGCGTCGTACCGCTCTCGCGGAGCTAAAGCCGGTTCGCGCCACGCTCGTGTTCTTTGAGGCGCCGCAGAGACTCGCAGAAAGCCTTCGCGACATGTCCGAGGTTCTGGGGGCACGCCATGCAGCAGTTGCGCGCGAAATAACGAAGCTTCACGAGGAGGTGCGTCGGGACACCCTCGAAAACTTGGCGAAAAGGTACGACGAAGCTGGTGCGCCACGCGGCGAGGTCACGGTCATTGTCAATTTCGCTCCGCCGGATGGGCCCGATCTCGGCCGTGCGGACCTGCTCTTGGAGAGCGCACTCGAATTCATGCCCGTGCGCGCAGCTTCCGATCTCGTAGCCAACGCGCTGAACATCTCCCGCCGCGCCGTCTACGCACGAGCTCTCGCGCGCAAGAAGGACACCGGCCAATGACATCAGGTGTTTCCTTCGAGCGTCGGAGCAAAGCCGAACGCCGCGGCCGGCACGCTGAAAGAGTCGCGGCAATTCTGCTGATCGCCAAGGGCTACCGCATTCTCGCGCGCCGGCTGCGCACGCACGCTGGCGAGGTCGATCTTGTGGCGCTGAGCCCGCGCGGCGTTCTGTGCTTTGTCGAAGTGAAAACCCGCAGCTCCCTTCGCGATGCGCGCGAAGCGCTGCTCCCGCGCCAACGGGACCGCATCGCCCGCGCCGCGGATCTCTACCTTGCCCGGCTGCGCGGTCCACCACCCAAAGGCGTGCGCTTCGATATCGTTGTGCTTTCCGCCGGACAGTTCTGGCCGACACATGTCCGGGATGCGTGGCGTCCCGGCCGCGGCTAGGGCAGACTTTCCCCATGCGCCTCCATCCCGACGATCCGGAAACATATCTCCGCCAACTGGGCGAATCCGGGCAGGTCCCGCATGACATTGCGCGCGCAGCGCTCATGCTTGCCGCGCTCGACCACGCGGACCATGATTTGAAACCTTATATTGCCCATCTCGCCGAGATCGCCGAACAGGCGCGGCTCGAGGCGAGGCTTTCGGTTCATGCCGAGCATGCGGCTCGTTCGCTCGCGGCACTGCTCGCAGGCAGCTTCGGATATGACGGCGACCGGGTGACCTACGATGATCCGCGAAACGCCGATCTGATCGCGGTGATCGACCGGAGGCGTGGCATGCCGGTTGCGCTCGGGGTCCTTTATCTGCACGCGGCGCGCGCGGCCGGCTTCGAAGCGTCAGGACTGAACTCGCCGGGGCACTTTCTTTTGCGCATCCGCGTGCGCGGCAGCGAGGCGCTGATCGACCCCTTCAATGGCGGCGCTGCACTTGAGCAGGAATCTCTGGGCGCGCCGCCTTTGATGCGCGAACTCGCCGGCGAAGACCTCGACCCGATGCATAGCGTAGAGGACATCGATATTCTTCTCCGTCTCGAAAACAACCTGAAGCTTCGGGCCGCTCGATCTGGCGAATACCGGCGCGCGCTCGAAATTGCGCGGCGAATGGCGCTCATCGCGCCGAAAAACGCGGGACTGAGGCTAGACATCGCACACTTTCGCGAACAGCTGGGCGAACTGGGAGCGGCGCGCAGCGCATTTGGTACCTGTCTTGCCCTCGCAAAACCCGGCACGACCCTGCACAACGAAGCGACGCTCGGGCTCGACGGCCTGAAGCGGCGGTTGAACTAAGAAGGAGTTTCGTTCAGTTGAAATGCTCTGAAACTCCTCTCATGGCCGAACCATGACGCTCTCCGTTGCCATTCAAATGGACCCCATCGAACGGATCGATATTGCCGGCGATTCGACCTTCGCGCTTGCGATGGAAGCTCAACGCCGGGAGCACGGGCTCTTCTATTATGGGCCGAGCGACCTTTCGCTGCGCGATGGCGTCGTCAATGCGCGGATACGGCCGCTTATAGTGCGGGCGGAACCGGGCAATCACTTCACGCTTGGTCCGTCCGCTCTCACCGATCTGTCGCGCATGCAGGTGGTATTGATGCGCCAGGACCCGCCCTTCGACCTGGCCTACATCACGGCGACGCACATTCTGGAGCGGCTCGCGCCTTCGACCCTCGTCGTCAACGATCCCTTCCATGTGCGCAACGCGCCGGAAAAGGTGTTCGTCACCCTGTTCGGCGATCTGATGCCGCCGACGCTGATTACCAGTGACCGCGAGGAGATCCGGCGGTTCCGGAGCGAACATCGCGACATGGTGTTGAAGCCGCTCTACGGCGGCGGCGGCGCCGGCGTGTTCCGGGTGAAGCAAGACGACGAAAATCTCGGCGCGCTTCTCGATATATTCACGCAGTTCTATCGCGAGCCAGTGATGGTGCAACGTTACATCCCGGAGGTGCGCAAGGGCGACAAGCGCATCATTCTCGTGGACGGCGAATTTGCCGGCGCTATCAATCGCGTGCCGGCCGCGGGCGAAGCGCGCTCCAACCTGCACGTCGGCGGCCGCGCCGAGCCCGCCACGCTCACCCGGCGGGAGACGGAGATATGTGAACGCCTCGGTCCCGAACTGAAGAAGCAGGGCCTGGTCTTTGTGGGGATCGACGTGATCGGCGAATATCTGACCGAGGTGAATGTCACCTCGCCCACAGGGATCGTGGAAGTGCGGCGCTTCGGCGGCCGCGACATCGCCCACGCCATCTGGAATGCGATCGAGGGCAGGCTGGCGGCGTGATCCGTTACTAAATGGCGCCGAAGCGGTTGCTGTAACGGGAATCAATGCCGGCAACGGGAAGATGGATGAAAACATCCGTCGTGCCGAACTGGCGATCGACAACGGCACCGTCGCCAATACGCGCGCCGGCCCGTAAGTAACCCTTCACCAGCGGCGGCAGGGCGCGGCGTGCCTCGCGCACATCAATGTCCTCGCGCGGTAGCCGGTCCATGCGGACGCGCAGTTCGGAATGTGCGCGCACACGATTTGGTCCGGTCATCGCATGGTAGTGATGGAGGTAGGAGAGCGGCAGCGACTGAGCGTCGGGATCGGTGCCGTGGAGCGAGGCGCAGCCGAACATCACGTCGATGGAAAAGCGCGCCACGCAGACCATGACAGCGCGCCAGAGCAGCTGCATTGCGACGGGGCGCGCGCGATAGGTCTTGAGCACGCAAGAGCGCCCCAGCTCGAGCAGCCGCGCGCCATCGTTTCCGGCCGCGAGCATCGGCGCGATGTCGTATTCGCCCGACGTATAAAACCCGCCCGCGCGCTGGGCATCCGGATTGCGCATGATGCGATAAGTGCCGACGACGGCGGGCTGGCCCTCATCATCGGTGTCAGCGCGGTCGACGACCAGAATGTGATCGCAGAACCCGTCGAAGCGGTCGAAGTCCCGCCGGTGCTCGCGCATGACGGGGCTCGGGATCGCGCTCATCTCCTCGTAGAACACGCGGTAGCGCAGGCGCTGGGCGGCCTCGACCTCGTGCTCCGTCTCGGCCAGACGGACCTCGAGCGCGCCGGCGGTCGCCAGGACCGGCCATTGTTCGAGCACTCCCTCGAACATTCCCGGTTCGTGTGTGTTGACCAAGCTTCCTGCCACCTTCGAAAGCGGAGATGCGCCCGCGGCGCCCTCCACTGCAGCCCCGATGTTACATCAAACCGGCCACCCGGGGCAAATGGGACTGGTGAATCGGACCCAATTGATGAACTCACCCGTTCTGAAGTGCGGCAATGCGCGGCGGGCGCTGACGCGCCGACAACAGAATGAACAGCACGATCGCCGGCACTCCGATTGCGCCGGCGCCGACGAAGAAGATCTGGTAGGCGCGCAGCAGTCCGGTGTGCGCGGCCAGGCTTTCCACGAAAACGCCGGTGGGCCCTTTGAGGATCTTGCCGACCCACGCGTAGGTGGAACTCAACAGCGCATATTGCGTGGCCGTGTAGCCGAGACTTGTGAGACTCGACATGTAGGCGACCAGCGCCACGCCTGCGAAGCCGGTGCTGAAATTGTCGCCGACCATCACCAAAGCAAACAGCAGGGCAGGCGGATTTTTTTGTGCCAGCAGCGCGAACGCCGCAACCGCGAGCGCCTGCAGAATACCGCCCAGAATAAGCGCGCGCATGTAGCCGAAGCGGAGCGCGCAGGCGCCGCCTGCCGCGATGCCAAGCAACGCAGCAGCTACACCGACCGTACCACGGACGATCCCCACGTAACTCTTTGTGAGTCCAATGTCGTGATAGAACGGGTTTGTCATCGGCCCCATGACGAAATCGGGGAGGCGATACAGGCTGATCGCCGCCAGCATCAGGACCGCAAGCCAGCCATAGCTGCGGAAGAATACGACAAAGGGGCCCCAGATCGCGTCGAGCAGGCCTTTCGGGGAGCTAATGGGCGAACGCCGGCTTTTTTCTTCGAGCACCGCGTCGGCCTTCGCCGGTTCGGCGGCAAAGAGCGTTGCGCCGATTCCGATGAGCATCGCCGTGGCGCAGACTGCGTAAGAGAGCTGCCAGCCGAGGTTCGCGGCGGCAACAAGGATGAGCGCATCCGTCGCGAGCAACGCGATCCGGTAGCCGAACTGATATGCAGAGGTGAGGAGGCCAAGTTCTTCGCCGCTCGTCGCGCTTTCGATTCGCCAGGCGTCGATCACGATGTCCTGTGTCGCAGATGCGAACGCGACAACGAGCGCCATTGCGGCGAGGAAGACGAGCCCCATCCCGCGCCCCTCGATCGCCATGGCGCAAAGTCCCAGCGCGACGATCATTTGCGCAAGAAGCATCCAGCTGCGCCTGCGCCCAAGCCTGCCAAACAGCGGCGGCGCCGTGCGGTCGATGAGTGGCGCCCAAAGGAATTTGAGCGAATAGGCAAGGCCGACCCAGGAGACGAAGCCGATTGCGGCGAGTGAAGTCCCGAGATCGCGCAGCCAATACCCGAACGTGTTTCCCGTGAGCAGGAACGGCAGGCCCGAGGAGAAGCCGAGCGCCAGCATGGCGAGCACGCGCGGCTGCGCATAAGCGGCGAGGCGCGAACGCGCGGAAGCTATCATTCGGCGGCGGCGCGCACGTGGCCGGGAAAAAATCTTGCAATCATGTCATCCAGCTCCGCCGGCGCGATGGGTTTTCCGAGAAAACCATTCATGCCCGCCTGGTGGCAAGCATCTCTTCCGGCGTCCAGTACGTCGGCGGTCAGTGCGATGATTGGCACAGGCTGCCGGCCGGAAAGTGCTTCTGCCGCGCGGATGCGGCGCGTGGCCTCGATCCCATCCAGTCCCGGCATATGGATATCGGTGATGAGTATGTCGAATTGCTCGCCCGCGAGCGCTGCAACGGCTCCTTCGCCGGAAGTTACTTCCGTCACCTGATGTCCGCGCCGGCGCAACAATTCGCGCGTCAAAAGAATGTTGACCGGATTGTCCTCCGCCAAAAGAATGCGCAGGCGCGTATTGGCTTTTGCTGATTCCGACACTGACTTGCCGGACGGATTTCGGACGTCTGTGAGTGCGCGGGCTTCTGCGGCGGCATCCCGTTCCGGCTTCCCGCGAATCCGCTCGGCGAGCGAAGTCTGCCGCACCGGCTTCACGAGATAGCTGTCAAATCCCGCTTCGCGCAGGCGCTCGATCTCGCCACGTGCAGCCGGCGTCAGCAGCACGATGGACCGGGCTCCTTGCACAGGTTTCGCGGCAAGCTCGATCCTGCCGTTTGCGCCAGCATCTATGAGAATCGCATCCAGTGTTCCGCAAGCCGGATCTGCGCCCTCTACTGACGCCGCGAGCGCATCGCCACCGGCGCTCCGGATTTGCGCGAGAAGCATTTCGCGCAGCATGGAATTGCCGCTGGCAATCGCGATTCGCAATCCCGACAGGCTTGCTCCTTCCGCAGACGGGGGGTCGCGAAGGACGGGTGCCGGGACCGCAAACCAGAACGTGCTGCCTCTGCCCGCGCGCGCCTCCACGCCGATCTCGCCGCCCATCGCTTCAACAAGGCGTTTCGAAATTGACAGCCCGAGGCCCGAGCCGCCGAAGCGGCGTCCATGCGTGGAGTCGGCCTGCACGAATTCGCGGAAGATATCCGTCTGCATCGCGGCGGGTACGCCGATGCCGGTGTCGTGAATTTCAAAATGGAGAATGCGTCGTTGCCCGGATTCCCCGTGACGCACATCGACGCGCACACCGCCGGTCTCCGTGAACTTGACCGCATTGCCGACGAGATTGGTCAGAATCTGCCTGACCCTGGCCGCATCAGCGCGGACAAGTGCGGGCGTATCGGGCGCGATTACGCACGCGATTTCGATGCGCTTTTCCTGGGCACGCGTGGCAAGGAGCTCGACAACGCCTTCGGTGATCGCTCGCACATCGAGTTCGCCCTGCTCGAGTTCGATGGTTCCGGATTCAATTCTGGAGAAATCGAGAATTTCGTCGATGAGCGACAGCAGAGCCTCTCCCGAATGCTGCACCGCCTTGGCATAGGTCTTCTGATCCGGTGAAAGCCGGGTCTCGAGGAGAAGTCTCGCCATGCCCAGCACCCCGTTCATCGGTGTGCGGATTTCATGGCTCATCGCCGCCAAGAAGCGCGATTTGGCGCGGTTGGCGGCTTCCGCCCGGTCGCGCGCTTCCGTCAGCGCGTCCTCCAGCGCCTTGCGCTCCGTGATGTCGCGTCCGACGCTCTGGACCTCGATCAACCGGCCGGTGGAATCGCGGATGGGGTAATCTTCCCAGGCAATCCATCGCCAGCCATAGGCGGTGTGCACGTTCTGATCATATCGGAGCCGCTGCGGGCCTGATCCGGCCGGCGCGAACGCATCGAAGCCCCGGGCCCTGCTTTCGGGATGGGGCTTGGGCGAAAATGGCCTGCCGACCGTCTCCTCGGGACGAAGATCAAACAGGCGAAAAAAGGCATCATTGCCGTAATTGAGTGTGCAGTCTGGCGCGCGGCGGCAGATCGCATCGTCCTGTGCATCTACGAGGCCGCGGTAGCGGGCTTCGCTCGCGTTCAGCCGCGCATTGACTGCCGAAACTGTGGCGAGAGATTCCTCGAGCTTTTCCGTCAGGCTCTGGAGACCGGCGGTGCTTCTCCGAAGCGTCCGGATGCGGGCTCGCGCGTGCAGGAGTGCCAGCAGGAGCCAGAGAACGGCCAAGGCGGCAGCAGCGGCAAAGAGGAGTATGGCCGACGAACTACCGCTGCCGTGCCGGAAGGCTTCCAAGGCCCCGATGCCCGCGGCCAGAAAGCAGCTAATGCCGACGACGGCGCCAGCCCCACGCCGAAATCGCATTCCCGCCTCCCGCGTTCCGGCGCAATTCAACACGTCGGGGCCTTGCGAAAGCATTAAGTGCAGGAACCCGCAGTCACAAAAGCTTCGCAGAACCGTAATGCAGCTGGCACCGAATGAGTCGCCTTTGGGCGCACACCAAAGCCAGGAAAAGCAGGAGGGGAACGATGAAGAGAGGCGCCGGTACTTGCCGCGCTGCATGACTCGATGGGCGCAAGCGCCGGTCTCTATTTCTTTCCCTGGACCGACATGAAGGGAAAGAACGCCACGGCCGAGCAAACCGCGAAGATGACGACGAATCCGAGCGGTCTGCTGATTTACCGGCCACCCGGTGCCGCGGACATGACGGCCGAAACACTCGGCATTGAACTCGCGAAGGAAATCGTTATCTCGATTCTTGCCGCGTTTCTGCTCTCTCGCACCGTTCTTCCGGGCTATTGGGCGCGCGCCGGCTCTGTCACGCTCATAGGCGTCATAGCCACGCTGACGACCAACGCGTCCTCAGGCGTTCTGAAGCGAAAACCAGCCTGGCGGCCGATGGCGGTGGCCACAGCCTGAAGCTTTGTCAGTGGCTGGTGCGGGTGTAGATCGACCAGAGATGCGCGATCATCGAGCCGTTTGCGTCCGATTGTGGAACAGCATCGAACGCTTTGATCGCGGCATCCTTCTGTTTGGCATCGAGATATGCGATTCCGAGCTGGATCTGGGCGTCACTCTTGTCGGCGACGCCCTTCTGGATGCCCTGCTGGATTTCATTGATCGCGTCCTGGCCTTTGCCCGCTCCGGCCATTTCCACGCCGAGCTTCACGGCATCGTCCCCCGATTTCGCCTTTGCCGCCGCGGCTGCGGTTTTCGCGAAATTCGCCTCGTCGGTCGCCGCCTGCGTTTTCGCCGTGTTGAGGAGCTTCATCACGCGGTCGCCGGATAGCACTTTCGCGTCCAGCCCCTTCTGCACGATGTCGGCCGCTTCCGGCGCCGAACCGAATTCCAGCGCCATCTCGGCCGCCGTCATGAAATCGTCGGCCGTCTTCATCGTGCCTGTGCGCAGCCGCAGCCGGTAGAGATTGAGAGTCTGGCGATCCTTGAGACCCTTGGCGCCTTCTGTAACCTGCAGAAGATTGGCCCAGTATTCCGGCTTCGGGTAATCGGAAACGAGGCGCTCGAGTGCCGACCGCATCGCCGCCGTGTCATTGACCTTGTAGGCCGCGCTGTACATCAGATGCAGCGCGGCCTCGCTCGGGTGCGCACCGGAAATGAGAGGCTGCAGATAGGCGACCGCCTGCGCCGCCCGGCCCGACAGATAATAGGCCTGCGCCACGATGATCTGGTCCTGGGCGGTGAAGCCGCCGTATTTCTTCAGGAGCTGGACGTCTTCGCTCGTTACCGCCGAATAGCGGCCAGCATTATAATCCGCGGCGAATTTCGCCGCCGCCGCGGTCGCGCTTCCGCCGCCGCCGCTGAAATTCCCCGTCTTGGCGGCGATGAACTGTTTGGTCTGGTCGATCGCCTGCCGCTCCGACGCCGTAAGACCGCTCACCGATTCGGCTTGCCGGACCTGAGCGAGCGCCCCGCCCGAATTACCCTTGTTGGCGAGCGCGATCGCCGCCTGCAGCGGCTTCCCAACTTGTGGACGGACGCCGGCTGCTTCTGCCGCAATGGGCACAAAGACGGCGGCCGCGGAAACCGATCCCGTCGCCATCAGCAACGCCAGGGCAAAGCCGCGCAAAGTGCAGGAGTGCATCGAAATCCTCTTTCGCATGTCGGGAACGCGGGTGCCCGGTTCCGGACGCATATGGCCGCCCGTCACGATCGCGCGACTGCCGCGCGGCGGGCTACTGCATGTACTGTTCTTCGCCGGTGAAGCCGATCTTGGTGACGCCGTCGCGCGAGGCTTCCCCTAGGACCTTGGCGACCGTGTCGTACTTTGCCAGACGATTGGGGCTCACATGGACTTCGTCCTGGTCCGTCTCCTGCGCGATTCCCTTGAAGTAGGTGCTGAGGGCCTGCAGGTTGGGAACGGTCTTGCCGTCCCAGCTGATCGTGCCATCGAAATCGATGCCCAGCGTATGTATAACCGGCTGTGTGGTCGGCGGTGGCGCGTTGGGGTTCGGCATGTTGAGCTTCACCGCATGGGTCTGGATGGGAATGGTGATGATCAGCATCACCAGAAGAACGAGCATGACGTCGATCAGGGGCGTGGTGTTCATCTCCACCATCACCTCGTTGTCGCCCCCGGCTTGTCCGACGTTCATTGCCATGGCGAATTGTCCTTTGCGATAACCCTATTGCTCTACGTTGAGCGGTTCCGTCAGGAAGGCGACTTTCTGTATGCCCGCCTGCTGACAGGCGAGGATCACCTTTCCGATTGCCTCGAAGCGTGAGTTCCTGTCGCCGCGAATATGGACTTCGGGCAGCTGTCCGTTTTTGGCGATCGCAGTTCTGAGCGCCGCCGCAAAACGGTCTTTCAGCTGGCTGACATCGACAGGCTGGTTGTTCCAATAGACGTTCTCGTCCTTGTCGACTGCAATGACGATGTTTTCCGGCTTGGTCGTCAGCGGAATGATGCGGGCATTCGGCAGCTGGAGTGGCACCTGCTTGATGACGACAGGTACTGTGATGAGAAAAATGATGAGCAGAACGAGCATCACGTCCACAAGCGGCGTGGTGTTGATCGTGGTGTTCAGTTCCGCCTCATCGGCTTCGGCCGCATGGACTGCTATGGACATTCCGGCATTCCTCGGTTCGCGGGTAGGATTTTCTCCCTTCCGCTATTTCTTGTTGGTGATGAGATAGGTCTGAAGGTCGCTCGCAAAGCTGCGCAGGCGCTCGTTGATGACCTTGTTGCGGCGAACGAGATAGTTGTAGCAGAGCACCGCGGGCACCGCGACGAAGAGGCCGATGGCGGTGGCGATGAGGGCTTCGCCGACGGGCCCCGCCACCTTGTCGATCGAGGCCTGTCCGGCGACGCCGATCGAGATCAGCGCCTTCAGGATGCCCCAGACGGTGCCGAACAGTCCGACGAAGGGCGCGACCGAACCGACGGACGCGAGGAAGGCGACGCCGCCCTGGAGGCGCGAATTGGCCTCTTCGAGCTGGCGATTGAGCGACATGCCGATCCAGTCGTTGAGGTTGACGAGGCCGGTGCCCTGGCCCGAGGAGGCGCGCACGCCGCTCTCGGCCACGCTGCGGAAGAGGCTGTTCTTCGGCAGCTTGTCGATGCCTTCATTGAGATTCGCGGAACTCCAGAAGCGGCGCTCGACGACCCGGGAATGGTTGAGAACGCGCGACTGCTCCCAGAACTTCATGAAGAAAATGTACCAGGTGCCGATCGACATAATCGCGAGGATCGCCACCACCGCGCGAATGACGAAGTCGCCGTTCTTGACGAAGGCGTAGAGGCCATACGGGTTGTTCGATCCGGTGACCGCGGAGGCGGGTAGGGCTGACGGCTGTTTCGCCACCGGACCGGGAGCCGGCGCGGGCGCCGCCGTCGGCGCATTCGCTGGAGCCGCTCCTGGCTGGGCCGCGGGGCCCGGCGCGGGGTTCGCCGCCGGCTGGGTGGCCGCGGGCGGGTTCGCATTCTGCTGGGCGAATCCTGAGCCTGCCCCGGCAGCCGACAGGAAAGCGACGGCAAAAGCGATCGCCAGATGCTTCGAGATCATGTCTTCGTCACTCCATTAGGATTAGCTCTCAAGAGCACTCTTAAATTTTGGGCCTACCCCTGCAATTTCCACACGACCCGTATTTGTACCGTTTGCGGGACAGGTGCGCCGCTCTGCATGGCTGGCTTAAAGTGATAGCGACTTTGCACGCATCGGATGGCAGCTTGATCCAGAGAATCGTGGCCGCTTGAATCGGCGATGTCTGCGCCTTGGACATTGCCATCGGCGCCAACATGCACCGTGACAAGCGTGGTTCCGGTCTGGTTGAGGCGCACGGCTATCGCAGGATAGTCCCTCGTACAATCGTTGCCCCGGGAGGCAATGAGAACCGGCGCCGTAACGCCGGCCGGCTTCGGTGGCGCCACGACGCGCGGCGGCGGTGCTGGGGGTGGGGGGACCTTCGATACAGTGATCGTGTTCGGCGCTGCCTCGGTCTGAATCGAGATTTCCGGCGGCGGCACGAAGGGCGGCGGCGGTTTCTGGAGCTCTGGCGGCGGTGGCGGTGGCGGTGGTTTGGAGTTTTCCTTGGGCGGGATCACCTCCGCCTTGAACTCTGCCGGCAGTTTCGACGCCAGGTTCTGGATCAGACCTGTTGCCAGTGCCCAGATCGCCACCGCATGCAGGAGCACCACGATCCCGATGCTGATGAAGCGGTGGGAGGGGGTATGGCCGACTCGGAATGGCCTGAGATCGTGTAGCGGTTGGTCCATCGTTTTACTCTAACCAAGCAAAAGGAAACCCGGCGCGGCCACGCCGGGCGATATTGCGACGCCCCAGAACTCGACCATTCCCCCGGATGCCGCCCGACGGCGGCCAACCCACTCATTTGTCATATATCGTAACCATGCTTTTACGGCGGGGTCCAGAGCCTCGCTGCGGCACAAGCCCCGTCCGCTTCGTCCGCGCCGCCTGGCTAAGAAGGCTTCTCCGACGCTCTTCTTCTGCTTGCACAGGCAAAATCCGTTCACCAGATTCTCTCGTTCTGTTCTCTTCCGGAAGCCGATTCGGCGACACTACCGAGTGCCGGCGGCGCAGGATCGAACGCTCCTGAAGACGTTTCTATCGAACTCTACTATCAACCCTTAATCCTGTTTCGCCGCTCATTTAGCGTACACAAGCGCGTGAGGTTCCCGGCCCGACCACGCGCCAGGTTTCTATTGCAGTTGCGAACACGCAGAAATTTACGCTCTGCCGAGGAGGTGAAGACCAGATCGAGCCGGCTAGAGCGGCAGCGACCCGACTGAAATATCGACGATGCCGTCGCTCAAGGCGAGTTCGAGCTTCGCATCGAGCAGGCGCGCGAGCCTGTAGGTGAGATAGGGTTGGATGCTGCGGCCGTCGAGCATGCCTGTGGGTTCGCCATTCAGAGCCGTCCCGACTTCTTCATGTACGCGCGCGCCCTGGCCGGTCGCGCGCACCGCAAATCCCGGAACCGAAGGATCGGCTGTGGTCGTGACCCGCACCCGGCCTCCACGTGGCAGACAGTCGGCAGCGACGAGTGCCGAGTTCATCAGGAGCTTGGCCCAGTCCTTGGGCCAGTTCACCGCGGCAGCCTCCCAGAGCATCTCGGTCTTGCCGCCCTCAAGCAGCCCGCACACCGTGCGGCCGACTTCGCTCAAGTCCAGCTCGGCGCCCGCCGAGCCCGCTGCGCCAAAGGCGAGGCGCGCGAATTTGAGCCGTGCGGCGGCCAGCGCGGCGCTTGAGGCCACAAGCTTCAGCGCATCCGCGCGCATCGCGGCATCGCGCTCTTCCTCGAGCACTTCGAGTCCGTTGACCACGGCACCCACAGGGCTCACAAGGTCGTGGCACACGCGCGACACAAGCAGCGCCGCAAAATCGAGATCGTTCATGAACTTGTATGCCGCCTCGCGCCCATATTGATTGCCATTCCGTAACGCTCCGACATACCGCTTAAGGAAGGCTTAAGGTGAATCCGAACCCGCGTATCGGCCCGGGCGAAGCCGTGCTCGACCTCGCCCGCATCGCCTGGCGCGCGGGCGAAATTCTCTTGCGCCACTACGCGGCGGAAGCCATCAGCACGCGCCACAAGGACGATCGTTCGCCCGTCACCGACGCCGACGAGGAAGCGGAAGCTTTCATCCTTGCCGAATTGCGTCGACTTTTCCCGGGCGTGCCCATCATCGCAGAGGAGGCCGCCGCCGCGGGCGCATTCCCCGAAATCGGCAGCCGCTTCTTTCTGGTCGATCCTTTGGATGGGACAAAGGAATTTCTCAGCCGCAACGGCGAGTTCACGGTCAACATCGGTGAAATCGTGAACGGCGGGCCGGTGCGGGGCTGCGTGTTCGCACCTGCCAAGGCACGGCTCTTCCTGGGCGACGTCTCGGAAGGAGCCTTCGAACTCACGACGGAGCCCGGGGCATCTCCCGCGTTTTCGCAAGCGCGCGCAATCGAGGCTCGGCACGCTCCGCCCGAAGGAATTGTCGCGGTCGCGAGTCGCTCGCACCGGGATGCTAGCACCGATGACTATCTTGCAAGATTTCCGGTCCGGGAATTCGTCAGCGCCGGCTCCTCGCTTAAATTCTGCCTCGTCGCGGCAGGCGAGGCCGATCTCTATCCGCGGCTTGGGCGGACAATGGAGTGGGACACGGCCGCCGGCCATGCGGTTTTGGCTGCGGCGGGAGGAAGTGTTCTCACACTGGATGGCAGGCCCTTCGTCTACGGCAAGATCGAGGAGAAATTCGCCAATCCCTTCTTCGTCGCCCGCGGCCGCGCCTGAAAGCCCAACTCAGAAGTCTTTGCCCTTGCGGCTCGAATAGAAGAGCAGCGCCATCAGGCCCCCTCCGACGATGATCGTCAGCACTGCGCCGAGCACCAAGAATAGCCAGCCGGCCGGCGAGATGCCCACGCCCGCCATCTCACTCCACGCATGAATGCAATACCAGATCGCCGCCGCGAGAATTGCGAGCATCGCGAAGATGGCGAACCATCCCCAGCCGCCAAGGCGGCGTTCGCCCGTTCCATGCCTTTCTTCGTCCGGCATTCTGCCTTGTTTCCGTCACCAACGGCGGCTCGACTGCGAATCGCTTCGGGCGGCTGTGCCGCCCAAGTCTGCGTCAATAGCCTAACGCCGAGGGTGTGAGGAGGATTTATGAATATGTTGCGCCTTGTCGCTGCCGCGGTTTTTGCGATGGCGGTTTCCCTGTCCGCCGTTACCCCAGCCGGCGCGCAGAGCGACGAAGCCTTCACGCAGAACGAGATCGTCCGCGCAGCATCGGACTTCTTCGGCACCACGACTGCCGCGGTCGCCAAGGCCGTGGAGCGGATTTTCTCCGAACAGGGCCTGCCCGATGCCTACATCAAGGGCGACGAAGGCTCGGGTGCGTTCGTGGTCGGCCTGCGCTACGGGTCGGGGTGGCTGATCCGCAAGGGACGGGAGCCGATTAGGGTGTATTGGCAAGGACCCTCGGTCGGATTCGATATCGGGGCGAACGCCTCGAAATGCTTCACACTTGTGTACAATCTGCGAAGCGCCGACAGGCTGTTCCAGAAATTTCCCGGCGTGGAAGGCAGCTATTATTTCATCGCGGGGATCGGGGTGAACTATCAGCGCGCCGACGGCATCACACTTGCGCCAATGCGCACTGGCGTTGGTCTCCGGGCCGGCGTTAACGCCGGCTATCTGACCTATACACGCCGGCCTTCACTGAACCCGTTCTGACGCCGACCGCGCGGGAGTGGCCGGTTCCTCGCGGGCGCCCCCGGCACCCCCGCCCCCAAGCGCGGGCAGATAAAGCAGCAGAGCGGCGGCCACGTATGTCGAGGAGAACGTGCCGACCAGGATACCGAAGAGAATGGCGGCCGTGAAGTCGAAGAGCGTGGGGCCACCGAAAAGCAGCAGCGGAACGATTGAAACCGCGGTGGCGGCACTCGTAAGAATCGTTCGCACCAGCATCTGATTGGTCGAAAGATTGATGAGGTCGCCCAGCGCCATGCGTTTGTACTTGCGGCGGTTCTCCCGAATCCTGTCGAACACCACGACGGTGTCGTTGATCGAATAACCTGCGAGCGTGAGCAACGCGGCCACCGAGGTGAGTGAAAACTCCATGTGGAAGACCGAGAAAAGTCCCGCCGTCACAAAGACGTCGTGACCTGTAGCCACAATGGCACCGACGCCGTATTGCCACTCGAATCGCACCGCGACCCAGGCCGCAATCGCGATAACGGCGAGGATGGTGGCCCACACGCCCGCCTGGAACAGCTCATGGGATACTTTCGGGCCCACGACCTCCGCACGGCGATAGGTGAATCCCCGACCGAGTTTCGCTCTGATCTCGGTGGCTGCATCCTGACCCGATTGCCCGGCCTTCGGTTGAACGCGAATCAGCAGGCAACTGTTCGCCGGCTTCTCGCATTCCCCACCCCCGAAATATTGCAGTTCGGATTCGCCGAAACCGAGGCCGCCCACCTGCGCGCGGACATGTCCGATATCGATGACATGAGGCGCCTTGACTTCGAGCAGCACGCCGCCCGTGAAGTCGATGCCGAGATTGAAGCCCTGCATCGCGATCGAAACAATGGATAGAAGGACCAGCAGGCCATCGATCGCGAAGGCATAATAACGCGCGCCTACGAAATTGATGTTCGTGTTTTCGGGCAGAAATCGGTGGCGCATCGAAAAGGGGGCTGGTCGGTAGCGGGGGAGACATAGCCGCTACCCTCCCTCCCGACAAGCGAGACTGGATGCAGTGATCGCCAAGCATTCCGGAGTCGCTGTTTTCAGGAATTGTTACCGCGTGGCGGAATGACACCGTAGCCGATGCGGAGCGGCGGCGCTTTGGGTGTCGCGGGCCACGCAAAGGATTTTACGCCGACGATCTGCAGGCCCCGCACGTGCGCCAGAGGCGGAGGAGGCCTGTTCTCGCTCCGGATTCGCCACACAACCAGCGCACCTTCCTGCGCGAGCCGGCGCGGCGTGATCCAGGGTGACTTGGCGTAGCTCGCATCGATCCAGACCGAGGCACGCGGACTCGTGCCCATCGCGACCAGACCGCCAATCCAGCCATCGGCTGCCACGATTGTCAGCGGCCTGTGCATCTGGTGCTGCCAGGCCGCGGCAAGGCTCTGCGACATCTGCTGGTCGGGCCACTGGATACGGGATGGCCTCCCCTCAAATTCGGGAACAAAGACGTTCGAGAACAGCCAGACGAGAAGCCCAAGCACGAAGAGCGTGGCCACGCTAATTGCGAGCCGTGTCCAAGCCGGATTTGCGCGGCACAGCAGCGCCGCCTCCGCAATTACAAGCCCCGTCAGATTCCACATTGGCGCGCCCCACATGTCGCGGATACCGAGCCCTGTCGCGAGCGACACGCACGCAGTGAGGAGGGGAGGGCCGAGCGTCAGCCAGAGCAGAAAGCGCATATTTTCGTCGCGAACGGCCGACGCAGGTCTGCGGGGGAGCAGTCCCGCGATTGCGGCAGCAAGAAACGCCGGTGCGATGTCGATCCCCTGGGCCAGCAGGAACTTTGCAGGCGCCACAAATCGGTCCAGCGGCGCCGATGCCGTTCCAGCGCGTCCGACCGCGTAGTGCAACGTCGGAAAACCATTGCGGAAAAGCCAGACAAGGTGCGGCGCGACAACAGCGACGCAGGCGACAATGGCGAGAGCTGGCCCCGCATTGCCAACCATGAACCGCAGTCCTCGTGTGCGGATGAAATGGGCGAGCATCGCTACCAGCAGCACGCCCGTAGCGTATTTGGCGATAAGGCCGAACCCGGCCGCGATGCCAAGCGCAAGCCACCAGCGCAGGCCTCCCCCCTTCCAAGCTCGGTAATAAAACAGGCTCGCCGCCGCCCACAGCGGCATCTGCGCGACGTTGTGGTTGAACTCGGGCGTGGGGACGGAGAAGTAATAAACGCCGGCAAGCAGGAGCGCGCCTGCCGCCGCCCAGCGGGCGGGCATGAATTCGCGTCCCAAAAGAAATACCAGTCCGTATGTGGCGGCGATCGCGATCTGGCTGAGCAGAAACGGACCAATGTTTCCGAGCGCCACGAAGAAGAGTTCAGCGAGCCATGACGGCAGGGGTGGATGCTTGTAATAGCCCCATTGCCACTCGTGTCCCCAGGCGATGCCGTCGCTCACCACGTCGAGCGGCAGGCTCCAGGCAAACAACCAAGGGACGACAGTCCAGAAAAGCAGCTGGCCCGCAACGAGAAGCACGAGCCAGCCTTGCGGTTGCGATAGCGCTCGCCACAGGCCGGATCGATGGCTCGTGTGATCCGAAGCGGCGGCGGTTGCAGTCATCTGAACCGCTGGCGCGCGCCTGCCCAGGGGCAGGCGCGCGCGCACGGAGTCTGATGCGGCTTACTGCGGCGGATTCTGGGGCGGATTCGGCTGTTCTTTCTTCTGGCGATGTGGCGGCGGTGTCTGCTGTCCCTGCTCGCCCGGTCGCTGCCGCGCTGCATTCGGACCGGGGCCGCCATTTGGACCCATTCCGCCGTTCGGCCCGGCCATGCCGCCCGGCTGGTTCTCGCGCTGCATGCCGTTAGGCTGGGCTTCGCGCGGACGCTCGCCATTTGGGCCCATCATGCCGTTGGGCTGCGCCTCGCGCGGTCGCTCGCCGTTTGGGCCCATCGTGCCGTTGGGCTGGGCTTCGCGCGGACGCTCGCCATTCGGACCCATCGTGCCGTTGGGCTGGGCTTCGCGTGAACGCTCGCCGTTCGGACCCATCATGCCGTTGGGCTGGGCTTCGCGTGAACGCTCGCCGTTCGGGCCCGTCATGCCGTTGGGCTGCGCCTCGCGAGGGCGCTCGCCGTTCGGACCCGTCATGCCGTTGGGCTGCGCCTCGCGCGGTCGCTCGCCGTTTGGGCCCGTCATGCCGTTGGGCTGCGCCTCGCGAGGACGCTCGCCGTTCGGACCCATCGTCCCGTTGGGCTGGTTCTCGCGCGACCGTCCGCCATTGGGGCCCATCATGCCGTTGGGCTGCGCCTCGCGAGGACGCTCGCCGTTCGGGCCCGTCATCCCACCCGGCTGGCCCTCGCGCGGGCGTTGCGTGCCGGTTCCCATCGCGCCGTTCGGCGCTTCGCCGGGAGCCGCTCCTCGAGCGGGCGTGCCGCGGAAACGGGTTTGCGCCTCGGGCGCCGCAACAGTCGTGCGCGTGAACAAGTGTGTCGGCCCATGTCCGCGCGCGGCTGGCACGCGCGTCGAAAGTTTCGCGACGATGCGCTGGGGCGGAGGCGGAGCGCTGTTGGCCACGCCCGTTCCATGGGGCGCGGACGCGCGTACCCGCAGTTGCACACGCTGTCCCACCGCGACTGTTGTCACCAATCTCGGATTTCGGATAACGGTCGCTGCGCGAACAACCGGGACGGGATGTCCGGCAGCGCGCTCGACGATCTTCACGTCGATGCTTCTGTTGACGACGTGATTGTTAATCACGGCGTAATTGGTGACGTTCCGCGTCTGATGGATGACGTTGATGATCTGCGCCGG
This sequence comes from Rhizomicrobium sp., assembly GCA_036502185.1. Taxonomy (GTDB): domain Bacteria; phylum Pseudomonadota; class Alphaproteobacteria; order Micropepsales; family Micropepsaceae; genus Rhizomicrobium. The sequence continues at coordinate 103,442 of DASXYZ010000080.1, read as the reverse complement.
ATTTCGGAGCGCGACGACGCGGTAATTGGGAGCGGTGATCTGGCCCGCACCGACGAACACCCAGTTTCGAGCAAACAGTGTCTCGTTGTAATTCGGGTACCAGCGCGAATACCCATATAGCCCGGCCACATCGCCGACGCCGAAGCGGAACGACACGCCGGGCCCGAGATCGCCGCGGCCTTCGAGAAACGCTTCGTCGGGCGGCATCGGCATCCAGCCGATGTAACGGCCATTGCTGCGCCACACGACCCAGCCCGGACTCCACACATAACCCGGAATCCATAGCCAGCCATCATCGGGATCGTCGACCCAGCGCCCGTAGTGGAAGGTGATGTCTCCCCAAGGACGATCCGATTGCCAGTACCAGCCGTAGTCGTCGGTATATACCCAGTGACCATCCGAAAAGTAGGGATGAAAATCGTAGGAGACATCGGCGGGCTGCCAAACAAGGCCCCAGCGGTCGCTGTAAAGCCAGTAGCCATAAGGCGCGAGTTGGTTCGAGAAGGCGTCGAGACCGATGGCGGAATCCGCCTCGTCCGTTGCGTACATTTCGTCTTGGGCCAATGTGGGCCCGCCGGCAATCACGAGTGTGCCTGCCAGGACGGTACCGGTCAGCAGACTCGCATGCAGGATTCGGCGCATATCCATCTCCTCTGGTGATCCCGCCGGACCCGAATCCGGCCGCACCAAAGGACGCACGAAAGCGGCGTTTTGTAGGCATGCGCGTTCAGTAGCGAAGAGACGGCAGCCGGGAGTGGCCTTTGGGTTGGATTGCAGTGGCGGCGAAACGCTTCCGCGACAAGCCCTTAACCTTTGCTGTGGCGCGCCTATCTGATAGCTGAGGAACGGACCCGGGCTGGTTCGGGGAGCGCAATGTTCGGAATTCATCACCTGGTCGGCCTTGCATTCTGCATTCTTTCGCTTATGGCGACCGGATTCACGCTGGCAGCAGCCGCAACGCTTTTTTTCCGGCCGGCTCGTGCGCGGCCTGGAAAGTCGAGCCGCGCGCCGGTCACGCTGCTCAAGCCACTCCATCTCGCCGAGCCCGGTCTCGAGGAAAATCTGCGCAGCTTTTTCCGATTGGACTATGACGGGCCGATACAGATCGTTTTTGGCGCACAGTCGCGGAAAGATCCCGCGCTTTGCGTGATCGAGAAGCTCGTCAGGGAATTTCCGGCGGCCAATGTCAAGATTGTCACCGATCCGGCGTTTGGCGGTTCCAACCCCAAGGTCGCCAATCTGATCAACATGCTTGCGCATGCGAGGCACGAGATTCTCGTGCTGAGCGACAGCGACATCCGGGTCCAGCCTGGCTATCTGCACGAGATTCTTGCAGCGCTGGATGAACCGGAAGTTGGAGTGGTTTCCTGCCTTTATTCCGGAAAGCCAATCGGCAATGTGTGGGCGACGCTCGCGGCGATGGGGATCGGTTATCACTTTCTGCCGAATGTCTGTCTCGGAATGGCGTTGCGGCTCACCGAGCCCTGTTTCGGATCCACCATCGCGCTCAAAAGGCGGGTTCTGGACGAGATCGGTGGCTTCGAGTCGCTCGCCAATGTGTTGGCGGACGATTACGAGCTGGGCCGCGCGGTCCGCGAGAAGGGTTACCGCCTCAGCATTCCGAGGGCTTTTGCGGTCGAGCATGTCTGCAGCGAACAGACATTCTCCCAGCTTTTTCGCCAAGAGTTGCGATGGGCTAGAACAAATCTTCTGGTGGCGAAAAGCGGCTATGCGGGCACGCTCCTGACCTACCCGCTGCCCCTCGCGATAATTGCCGTCCTGCTCCAGGGATTTTCCGTGTTGCCGCTCGCAGTATTGGGGGCGGCTATTGCATCGCGGGCCTGCCTCGCATTTCAAAGCGATCGCTTTCTGGGCGTGCGCTGCGGATCGCTCTGGCTGCTGCCTCTCCGCGATGTGCTGTCCTTCGCCATATTTGTGGCGTCGTTTTTCGGCCACACCGTCGAATGGCGGGGCACACGCTACGTTACCGCTGATGATGGTGCGCTCGCGCAACTGGAAGGAGCTTGAGATGTTGAGGACGCTCTTTCTGCAAGGTCCGTCGTTCGACGGTTTCGACGGAGGCGCCGGCTCGCGCTACCAGGCGAAGCGCGAGATCCGCTCCTTCTGGTATCCGACATGGCTTGCCCAGCCCGCCGCGCTGGTCGAGGGCAGCCGACTGATCGATGCGCCGCCGCACGGACTGGGATTGGACGACGTCGTTTCGGTCGCGCGCGACCACGATCTCGTTGTGCTGCACACATCGATGCCGTCCTTCAGCTCCGACCGGCGAACGGTCCGGGCGCTCAAGGATGCCAATCCCGCGCTCAAGGCGGGATTTATCGGTGCGAAAGTGGCCGTCGATCCGGAAGGAAGCCTCAATGACGCGCCGGAGATCGATTTCGTGGCCCGCAACGAGTTCGACTTCACGATTCTCGACGTGGCGCGCGACGTACCATGGTCGGAGATCAAAGGGCTCAGCTATCGCAACGCGGCGGGCGCGATCGTCCACAACGAAGAGCGCGCGATTCTCGAGAACATGGATTCGCTTCCGTTCGTTACGCCCGTTTACAAACGCGACCTACACATCGAAAATTATTTCATCGGATATCTGAAACATCCCTACATTTCGATCTACACGGGGCGCGGCTGCAAATCGCGCTGCACTTTCTGCCTCTGGCCACAAACCGTCGGCGGACACCGCTACCGCACCCGCAGCGTGGGTCATGTGGTCGAGGAGATCGCCTGGGCGAAGAAGGCGTTTCCGCAGGTGAAGGAATTCTTCTTCGACGACGACACGTTCACGGACAATCTGCCGCGCGCCGAAGCGATCGCAAAGGAACTGGGCCGGCTCGGCGTCGAATGGTCCTGCAACGCCAAGGCCAACGTGCCGAGAGATTCGCTCAAGGTCATGCGCGACAACGGGCTGAGGCTGCTTCTCGTCGGCTACGAATCCGGCAATCAGCAGATTCTCCACAACATCAAGAAGGGGATGCGTATCGAAGTCGCGGAGCGGTTCACGCGCGACTGTCACGATCTCGGCGTTACCATCCACGGCACGTTCATTCTGGGCCTGCCCGGCGAAACGATGGAGACGATCGAGGAAACGGTACGCTTCGCCAATCGCATCAACCCGCACACCATCCAGGTGTCGCTCGCTGCGCCCTATCCGGGCACATTCCTGCACAAACAGGCCGTGGAAAACGGTTGGCTCGATGCTGCCAACGCGGAACTCGTGGACGAGCGCGGGATACAGATTGCGCCGCTGCATTATCCGCATCTCACGCACAGGCAGATCCACGATTCGCTCGAGAACTTCTACAGACGTTTCTATTTCCGCTGGAACAAGATCGGAGAAATCGTGGGCGAGATGCTGCGCAGTCCGCAGATGATGAGGCGCCGTTTGCGCGAGGGCGCCGAGTTCTTCCAGTTCCTGCGCGCACGCCGCGAACACGCGGCGTGAACGGTTTGACGCTCGTCTTCCCCGACCTGGCCTATCGCGCCGCGCGCGTGCCGCCCGACGCTCCCGTCACCATCGGCAGCGAGGCGCACAAGAATCTTTTCTGCCGCACGCTTCTCGACACCTTCGATCCGTACCATCCGGCTGTCCTTGATTGGCCGAAGCTCGACGAGGAGGCGCGGGACAGGCTGGTCCGGCTTCCCATCTGGGACATTGCGGTGCAGACAGAGGGCAAGGCCGGGCTGCACGTGAAAACGTACAGCGAATGGATCTCAGATCCCCTCCTCGCCAGGGCCGTCGCGCTCAACGCATTCGAGGAAAACCGGCACAAACATGTGCTCGCCAATCTCGTGGAGGCCTATGGTATCGCGCTGGCGCCGGAGCCCGAATATGTAAAGCCGCAAGATGCGGAATGGGCTTTCATGGTCACCGGCTACAGTGAATGCATCGACAGTTTCTTTGCCTTCGGCCTGTTCGAGATGGCGCGCCGCTCCGGATTTTTTCCGCCCGCACTTCTCGCGACCTTCGAACCGGTGATGCAGGAAGAGGGCCGTCACATCCTGTTCTTCGTCAACTGGGCCGCCTGGCACCGGCACAACCTGCCTTTCTGGCGCCGCCCATTATTCGATCTGAAGCGGCTTGCGGTTTGGGCGTATCTGGTATCCGAGCGCCTGTCACTCGCGCGCGACGTGAACGGCAATCCGCAGGACCACAATTTTACTGTCTCGGGCGCGAGCCAGGTCGGCGTGGATATCGGAATGGCCGAGTTGCTCGACATCTGCCTTTCGGAGAATAACCGCAGGCTCGGAATCTACGATCGGCGTCTGCTGCATCCACGCGCCGTGCCGCTCCTGGCGCGGCTCGCGCGCCGGTTCATGCGCGGATCGAAACCTCGCGCCTGCGCCTGAACGGCCGGTGCGGATCGGAGTCATCCTCGCCGCGGTGATGGGGCTCGCTCTCGCGGCCTATCTGGTTTTCTATGTGGGTACGGACCAGGTCCTTTCGGCGATCGAGGCCGCCGGCTGGGGCGGATTTGTCCTTCTCTGCCTCTATGGCGCGGCACTCTTCGCGCTTCTCGGGACCGCGTGGTTCGTCCTGGTGCCCGTGCGCGAGAAGCCGAACCCTGCGACTTTCATGTGGGGACGAGCGGTGCGCGATTGCGCGGGCGAAATCCTGCCGTTCTCACAGGTGGGCGGAATGGTGATCGGCGCGCGCGCGGTCATGCTGCGCCACGTAAGCGGTCCGCTGGCCTTCGCGTCCACCCTCGTCGACGTCACCGTCGAAGTGGTGGCGCAGATCGCTTTCGTTCTGGCAGGCTTTGCCATTCTCATGACACGCGTTCAGCCGTCGGCAGCGAGCAGTGGACTCGCCAGAGGACTTGCAATCGGGCTTTCCGCTGCAGCCGTAGGCGCCGCATTGTTCGTGGTGCTGCAGCGGCGAAGTTTTTCCCGAATCGTGGGATGGATGTCGCGGCTCCTGCCTGAAACCGCCGCGAAGGCGGGCGCGGTACAACGCAGCTTCGCCGCGATCTATGGCGCTCCCCTCCGGCTTTTTCTGGCGCTCGCGATCCATCTCGCCGCCTGGGTTGCCACGGCGGTCTGGGCGTGGCTCGCCATCCGGTTCATCGGACGCAGGCTGTCGTTTCCTTCCGTGCTTGCGATCGAGGCGATCCTCTACGGCATCCGCAGCGTCGCGGTATTTGTTCCCGCGGCGATCGGCGTTCAGGAAGCCGCCTACGCGCTGCTGGGGCCACTCTTCGGCCTTCCGGCCTCCGCTGCGCTCGCCATCTCGCTTCTCAAGCGCGCGCGCGACATTGCCCTATCCATTCCCGTGCTTCTGAGCTGGCAAATCGCGGAAGGCGGCCATGCGCTCAAAGCCAGCCGCGAAGCCGCCCGCTTCCCTGTCGATGAGTAGGCGGCTTCATGCACGAACTCACAAGAAGGGAAGCAAGATGGAGATTTTCCTGTTCGCCAGATTACATGCACGCTCCGGCTTGCAGGGCGAGTTGCGGCAGGCCATCCAGGAGGTTCAAGGCCCAACGCGCTGCGAACCCGGATGTCTCGAAATTCATGCATTCCAGTCGGTCGGAGATCCCGACGAGTTCTACATCCACTCGCACTGGAAGGACACCGCAGCGTTTGAGGAGCACGTTCGGCAGCCGCACACGACACGATTCTGCGACCGCGTCGATCAGGTGATGGATCATCCGCTGCGTCCGGTGCTGACGAGGCTCTTGCCGTGATCTCGGTCGCAAACTGTAATGCGACAACGTGTGCGGGAGCACCAATCATGATACGAAACCAGCTGAGTAATCGAACTTATGTCGTCACGTGATATTGTTCTAGTCACGGGCGCGTCCGGCTTTGTCGGATCGGCGGTCGCGCGGCTGCTTGGGGAGCAGGGTTTTGCCGTGCGGGCGCTTGCGCGTGCGACGAGCCCGCGCGGCAATCTGGAGGGATTTGCCGGCGAGATCGTAGAAGGCGACATGCGCGATCCGGCCGATATGTGCCGTGCCATGCGCGACGCGCGATATCTCTTTCATGTCGCGGCAGACTACCGGCTATGGGCGCGCGACGCGCGGGAGATCATGCGCAATAATGTCCAGGGCACGCGCGCCGTTATGGATGCGGCGATGCAGACGGGTGTCGAGCGCATCGTTTATACGAGCAGCGTCGCCACGTTGAAACCGGGCACGGCGTGCGATCCGGCCGACGAAACGCGACGCCTTGACGAGTTGCAGGCGATCGGCGCCTACAAGCGCAGCAAGGTGGCGGCCGAACGAGTCGTCGAACAGCTGATTGCCGAAAAGGCATTGCCGGCCGTGATCGTCAATCCCTCCACGCCCATTGGACCGCGCGATATCAAGCCGACGCCGACCGGCCGCATTATTGTGGAAACCGCGACGGGACGGATGCCGGCCTATGTGGAAACGGGGCTCAATCTCGCCCATGTGGAGGACGTGGCGCGAGGCCATCTGCTCGCGCTTGAAAAGGGTGAAATCGGCCGCTCTTACATTCTGGGCGGCCAGAACGTAAGACTGAGAGAGATTCTGGCGCTGATCGCGGAACTCGCGGGCCGCAAGCCGCCGCGCGTGCGGTTGCCACGCGGGCCACTGTTTCCGCTGGCGCTTTTCGCGGAAGCGGCCGCGCAGGTGACCGGCAAGGAACCGTTCCTCACGCGCGATGCACTCAAGATGGCTGGACATCACATGTACTTCACTTCGGCGCGCGCGGAACGCGAACTGGGCTATCGTGCGCGCCCACACCGCGAAGCGCTTGCGGACGCCCTTGCCTGGTACCGCAGCGCCGGATATTTGGGATGATCTGGCTCGCAACACTACCATTGCTCGTCTGGATGTATCTCCTGTCCGCACGGGGGCTGTTCTGGCTGATGCGCAAACGCGACGATCGCGATTTGCCTTCAGGCGCTCCGGGGACCTGGCCATCCGTTACGGCCATCGTCCCCGCGCGCGACGAGGCGGACGTGATCGCGTGCGCGACCGAGAGCCTGCTCGCCCAGGATTATCCAGGAGATTTCCGCATTGTCCTTGTCGACGATCGGAGCTCGGACGGCACCACACAGATCGCGCGACGCGCTGCACTCGCCTGCGGATCGGGCGAGCGGATGGAAATCGTGTCCGGTCAGGAACGACCGGGCGGATGGACGGGCAAGGTGTGGGCGATGCGACAGGGGGTGGCGCGAGCGCTCGACATGCGCGCGCCCGACTACCTCCTGATTACCGACGCGGATATCGCGCACTCGCCCGACAATCTGCGCCGCCTTGTCATGGTCGCGGAGGCGCGCCGTCTCGTTCTCGTTTCGCAGATGGCGAAACTCCATTGCGACGGCTTTGCGGAAAAGCTCCTGATCCCCGCCTTCGTATTCTTCTTTGCGATGCTGTTTCCGTTTGCCTGGGTAAGCGACCGCGCGAGAAGGACTGCGGCGGCCGCGGGCGGATGCATGCTGGTGCGCCGCGATGCGCTCCTCGCGGCGGGCGGTGTCGAGCGAATCGCGGATGACATCATTGACGATTGCGCGCTCGCCCGCCTTCTGAAACCGCACGGCCCGATCTGGCTCGGCCTTACGGAGCGGGCGGTCAGCATTCGCCCCTATGGCGGCCTCGCGGGCATTGGCGCGATGGTCGCGCGCTCCGCCTACGCACAGCTCGGCTACTCATTTGTACTCCTGTGTGGCACGGTGGCCGGAATGCTGATCATATATGCCGCTCCGCCGCTGCTCACGATATTCGGTCCGGGACCCGCGCGCGTTGCCGGGGCTGTGGCGTGGCTGCTCATGGCCGTTTCTTTGCAGCCAATCCTGCGCTTCTACCGCCTTTCGCCGGCATGGGGGTTTCTACTGCCCCTGACCGGCCTTTGTTATGCCGTGTTTACGGTGCAATCGGCGATGCAATGTTGGCGCGGGCGGGGCGGCATGTGGAAAGGCCGCGCCCAGGCGATGGCTTGAGCATCCATGGAACAGCCGGCATTTCTTTCCTCGGGCAAAGGGCACAGGGACGAGAATTTTCCTGTCGCCTCGTTTCTGATCAGCCGAAGACATCGTCCGGTCATTCTCGCCTTCTATCGCTTTGCGCGAACCGCTGACGACGTCGCCGATCACCCGACTGCCGATCCGGCAGATAAGCTTCGCCTTCTCGACGGAATGCGGCGAGACCTCCTCGGAGAAGCGGAAGTTTCGCCGGAAGCAACTGGGCTACGGCAGATTTTGCTGGAAAGGAATTTGCCGGATCAGCAACCGCTCGACCTACTCGAGGCGTTCAGGCGCGATGTGACGAAATTGCGCTATGCGGACTGGAACGATCTGATGGACTATTGCCGCTATTCGGCCATGCCGGTCGGCCGTTTTGTCCTGGACGTCCATGGCGAATCGCGCGCCACATGGCCCGCATCGGATGCGCTTTGCTCGGCCCTTCAGGTCATCAACCACCTTCAGGACTGCGCGAAGGACTATCGCAATCTCGATCGCGTCTACATCCCGCTCGACGTTTTGCATCGCCGCGGGCTCGGACCGGACGTGCTCGCCGAACGTGCTGCCGCCCCTGCGTTGCGGGCGACGCTGGACGAGCTTCTCGATCGCGTGTCGCTGCTTCTCGATGAGTCGCGACCGTTCGCGGAGCAGATAAGAAACCGGCGCCTCGCACTGGAAGTTGCCGTCATTCAAAAACTTGCGGAAGACCTGGCGCGGCGTCTGCGCGCGCGCGATCCTCTGTCGCAGCGCGTCCATCACACCGGCGGCGAAGCGGCGAGGATTGCCGCATGGGCCGCTGTCAGATTCTTTGCTGGCCGCGGACCACAAACGGTCCCTCCGGTCAGCCCTGCGGAAGCGCGCGAATCCGTCCATGGCCGATGAACCGGAAAGCGAGGTCGCCGCGCGCGCAGCGTCGGGCAGTTCGTTTTACCTCGCCATGCGCCTTCTGCCAAAGGAGCCACGGGAGGCGATGTACGCTGTCTATCGCTTCTGCCGGGGCGTGGACGACATTGCAGACGATACCGCCCGTCCGCGCGCCGAGCGGATCGAGATGCTGCAAGCGTGGCGAATTAGTATCGATGCGCTCTATGCCGGCACATCGGCTCCACTGTCCGCGTTTCTCGAATCTGCGTTGCAGCGCTATCGCTTTCGGAAGGAAGATTTCCTCTCGGTCATCGACGGCATGGCGATGGATGTGGCCGAAGATATCGTCGCGCCCGAGTTCGGTACGCTCGATCTCTACTGCGACCGGGTCGCGAGCGCGGTGGGGCGGCTGTCGATCAAGGTGTTCGGCATGGACGAAGAGCCGGGTTTTCAGCTCGCGCATCATCTGGGACGCGCGCTGCAGCTCACGAACATCCTGCGCGACCTCGACGAAGACGCGGCTCTCGGCCGTCTTTATCTGCCACACGAGCTCCTCGAAGGCGCAGGCGTCGTCGTCGGCGATCCTGTTGACACTATAGCAGCACCGCAGATTTCTTCGGCGTGTCGCGCGCTCGGCGGCGTTGCGCATCAGCACTATCGCGATGCCGACCGGATCATGAGTGCCAAGCCCCGCGGTGAGTTGCGGCCGCCGAGGCTGATGGGCGCGGTGTACTCGTCCATTCTGTTGGACATGGAAAAACGGGGATGGACGCCGCCGCGACGCCGTGTGCGGCCGCCGAAAGCGCGGCTTTTCTGGATGCTGTTTCGCCACGGACTTGCCGCATGAGCGCGCGCAAGGTTTACGTCGTCGGCGCGGGCCTGGCCGGCCTCGCCGCCGCGGTGGCGCTGGCGCGCGACGGACTCGCGTGCGAGATTCTCGAAGCGGCGCCCCAGGCGGGCGGCCGCTGCCGCTCGTGGTTCGATACCCAGTTTCAGGGGACGATCGATAACGGCAACCATCTGGTGCTCAGCGGAAACCGCGCGACATTCGCGTATCTGAACACGATCGGCGCAGAGGACCGTCTGGCAGGCCCGGAGGAGGCGCGCTTTTCGTTCTGCGACGTGAGAAGTGGCGCGCGCTGGACGCTTCTGCCGAACATGGGCGCGGTGCCGTGGTGGGTGTTGTCCGAAGGCCGCCGCGTGCCGGATACGACCGCGCGCGACTACGCGCCCTATCTGCGTCTTCTCCGGCCGCACAGCGGCAAACGGGTGCGCGATGTCATCGCCTGCGACGGACCAGTCTGGGAACGTCTGATGCGACCCTTGCTACTGGCCGCGTTGAACACCGCGCCCGAAGATGCATCGGCTGCGCTTGCTGCGGCCGTCCTGCGTCAGACGCTCGCGCGGGGCGGGCAATATTGCCGTCCGCGAATTGCGTCCCCGAATCTCGCAGCGGCTTTTGTGGAACCTGGAATCGCGTACACCATGCGCTGCGGCGGCAGCATCCGGCTCGGAGCGCGCGTGCGCGCCATAATGCTCGACGGAACGACCGCATCCGCCCTCGATTTTGGCGATGCCCCCGTTGCGCTTGCGCCGAACGACGGCTTGATACTTGCCGTCCCGCCCTCCGTCGCTGCAGCGCTTCTGCCGGACCTCGTCGTTCCCGAACAAAGTTCTGCCATCGTCAACGGACATTTCCGCGCCACGGCACCCGCCCGCGCGCCCGCCATTATGGGTGTGATCGGCGGGACGGCGGAATGGTTGTTCGCCTTTCCAGACCGCATCTCGGTGACCGTCAGCGGGGCCGATGCCATTGTCGATCGCGACAGGAAAGAACTGGCAAAATTGCTCTGGCAGGATGTCGCCGCGGCCTATGACCTGCCGCCAGAACTGCCCATCTGGCAGATCGTCAAGGAAAAACGCGCGACGTTTCGCGCGACTCCCGAACAATGTTCAAGGCGGCTGCCTTCGCGGACACGATGGAATAATCTCTTCCTTGCCGGCGACTGGACGGCAACCGGGCTGCCCGCCACCATTGAAGGCGCCATCCGCTCGGGGCACAAAGCGGCCGCGCTCGCAGCGGGCGATTGGGACACCGGGAGATACTCGCGGCATGGATGACGTGGTTGCCTTCGCACCGGACCATGGCTCGCTCGATGACACAATCGCGCGTGCGATCCGGGCGCTGCTCGCGCAGCAGCGCGAGGACGGACATTTCATCTTCGAACTCGAAGCCGATGCAACCATACCGGCCGAGTATGTGCTGCTCGTGCATTATCTCGGCGAGTTCGCGGATTCCGAACTCGAGGAGAAGATCGGGAACTATCTTCGTCGCGTCCAGGGGGATCACGGTGGCTGGCCACTCTATCATGGAGGCGCGTTCGATCTCAGCGCCACGGTCAAGGCGTATTTCGCACTGAAGATGATCGGCGACTCGCCCGAGGCGCCGCATATGCGGCGGGCGCGCGAAGCGGTGCTGGCGCGTGGCGGCGCGATCCGGGCCAACGTCTTCACGCGCATTCTGCTTGCGCTGTTCGGCGAGATGCCATGGCGCACCATTCCTGCCATTCCTGCGGAACTGATCCTCGCGCCGCCCTGGTTTCCCATCCGCCTTTCGAAAATGTCGTATTGGGCGCGCACCGTGCTCGTGCCGATTCTCGTGCTCGCCGCGCTGAAGCCGATGGCCAAAAACCCGCGCGGCGTCCATGTGGCCGAACTGTTTGTTCCGAATGCCGCGCCGGCGCATTGGCGCGCGCCGCACCAGAGTCGGTTCTGGGCGGTTGTCTTTCATCTGCTCGACGGTCTTCTCAAGCTCGTAGAGCCGCTTTGGCCCGGCGTGCTGCGCCGGCGCGCACTAGCGTGTTGCGAGCAGTTCGTGACCGAACGCCTGAACGGCGAAGATGGGCTTGGTGCCATCTATCCCGCGATGGCCAACAGCGTAATGATGTACGATGCGCTGGGTCGTCCGCCGGATCATCCGCACCGCGCGCTGGCGCGACATTCCATAGATCGGCTCCTCGTCATTCGGAGCGACGAAGCTTATTGCCAGCCGTGCGTCTCGCCCGTTTGGGATAGCGCACTTGCCGGTCACGCTTTGCTCGAAGCCGACGCAAAGAGCGAGGCAATCGGGCGACTCTGCGAATGGCTGAAGGCGCGCCAGGTACTCGATGTAAAGGGGGACTGGGCAGAGGTGCGCCCGCACGTCCGTCCTGGTGGGTGGCCGTTCCAGTACAACAATGCCCATTATCCCGATCTCGACGACACGGCGGCCGTTGTCCTCGTCCTCGATCGCGCCGCGAAATCTGTTTCATCGGACAATGGGCACGCCGAGGCGATCGCGCGCGGGCGCGAATGGGTCGAAGGACTGCAGAGCCACAATGGCGGCTGGGCGTCGTTCGATGCCGACAATACCTATCACTATCTGAACAATATTCCCTTCGCCGATCACGGGGCCTTGCTCGATCCGCCGACCGCCGATGTCACGGCACGCTGCATCGGAATGCTCGCGCAGCTTGGCGAATCGCTCGACAGCCCGCGCATGAAACCCGCCGTCGATTACCTGCAAGAGATCCAGGAGAAGGACGGCAGCTGGTTCGGCCGCTGGGGCGTGAATTACATCTATGGGACCTGGTCGGCGCTTGCGGGACTCAACGCCGCGGGTCTCGATTTCGATTCACCCTCAATGCGCCGTGCCGCGGACTGGCTGCTTTCGATTCAAAATCCCGATGGCGGCTGGGGCGAAAGCTGTGACAGCTACAGGCTCGATTATAAAGGCTATGAACCCGCGCCTTCCGTTCCCTCCCAGACCGCATGGGCGCTGCTGGGACTAATGGCCGCAGGGGAGGTCAACTGCGCCGCAGTGGCGCGCGGAATCCGTTGGTTACAGGAAACCCAGCAGGATCAGGGACTTTGGAGCGAGGAGAGCTACACGGGCGGGGGCTTCCCGCGCGTGTTCTACCTGCGCTATCATGGTTATGCCAAGTTCTTCCCGTTGTGGGCGGTTGCACGATACCGCAATCTCCGGGCTGGGCACTCCAATCGCGTTTCATACGGGATTTGATGATCGTTGCGGTCACCGGCCTCGCGCGCGAGGCCCGTCTTATAGAAGGCCCTGACGTCCGGCTGGTTGTCGGAGGCGGCGATGCCGTCGCTCTCGAACGGCGGCTGACCGCGGAGCTCGAGGCCGGGGCGCGACGCGTCCTGAGCATCGGTATCTGCGGCGCGCTGTCGCCGGACCTGCGCGTCGGCGATGCCATCATTGCCTCGGAGATCGTTGACGCGGAAGGCAGCCATCCCACCCATCGCGCTTGGTCGCGGACGCTTGCCTCGCGGCTGCCGCACGCAACGGTGGCGCCTCTCGCCGGAACGGATGAAATCTCCGTGGACCCCGAAAGCAAGGCGCGGCTGCGCGCACGAACCCGCGCCTCTGCCGTCGATATGGAATCCCATATCGCCGCGCGGGTAGCCCGTCATCACGGGCTTCCCTTTGCCGCCCTCCGCATCGTTTCGGATGCCGCGCACCGGACCATCCCTTTGGCCGCGCAGGTTGCCATGCGTCCCTGCGGCGGGATCAATGTGGGTGCCGTGCTGCGGTCGATCCGGCGCGCGCCGGCACAGGTGCCTGCTCTCTTGAGAACGGCATGGGAGTCCGAGCAGGCCTTCGCAGCCCTGTTCCGCTGCCGTCATGCACTCGGCGGAGGGTTTGCCGGGACAGAGGTGGGACCGGTAGCATTCGACGCCGTCTGAGCGGCCGGAAGTATCGGTTGACTTATATACCGAATCGGTAGTATTCCAGAAATCAGCGGAGCGTAACCCACCGCGGAGGGAGTCGGTGGCCTCCCTGCTTCAGGGAGAAACTCAGGGAGATTTGGAAAAATGTCGCTTCGGGAACTTCGTCCCGGATGGGGCGCCAGGGAACGGGTTTAGCGAAAGATCGATCCGGGCTTGGTTGGTCCCGCGCCTATTTCGCCGCAGCGACGTGCTCGGGTGAGGGCTTCCTGGCGCGGATTTCGGCGAGCTTCTTCTCGACATGGGCCGAGAACACGTATTTCGCCGGCCGCTGGCGATCGAGCGGGATTTCCGGCGCCATCGGTCCTCCGGTTTTCACACCCTTCATCATCACGCCGAGCGCCTTGAGCGGATGGTGGACACTGTCGATGACAGCGGTCGCCTCGAAGCCGCAATGGACCATGCAATTGGCGCATTTCTCATAATTGCCGATGCCGTAGGAATCCCAATCAGTTTCTTCCATCAGCTCGCGGAAGGTCTGCACGTAGCCTTCGCCGAGCAGATAACAGGGGCGTTGCCAACCGAAGACCGTGCGCGTGGGGTTGCCCCAGGGCGTGCAGTGGTAAGTCTGATTGCCGGCGAGGAAATCGAGGAACATGGCGGACTGGCTGAACGGCCATTTCTTGCCGCCCTCACCGCGCGCGAAGATGCCGCGGAAGATATTCTTGGTGCGCTCGCGGCTTAGGAAATGCTCCTGGTCCGGAGCCCGCTCGTAAGCGTAGCCGGGCGACACGGTGATGCCGTCGAGACCGATCGCCTTCATCTCGTCGAAGAACGCGGCGACGCGCGCGGGATCCGCATCGCTGAACAGCGTGCAATTGATGGTGACCCGAAATCCTTTCGACTTGGCAAGCCGGATCGCATCGACCGCCTTTTCGTAGGTGCCTTCGAGGCAGACGGATTTGTCGTGCATTGCCTTGTCGCCATCGAGGTGGATCGACCAGTTGAAATCCGGATGCGGCCGGAACTGATCGATCTTCTTGGCGAGCAGAAGCGCGTTGGTGCACAGGATCACGAACTTCTTGCGCGCGAGAAAACCATCCACGATCTGCGGCAGTTCGCGATGCAGGAGCGGCTCGCCGCCGGCGATCGAAACAACCGGCGCGCCGCACTCGTCGATGGCCTGCATGCATTCGTCGTAGCTGAGCCGCTGGTTCAGAATCTCGTCGGGATAATCGATCTTGCCGCATCCCGCGCAGGCGAGGTTGCAGCGGAACAGCGGCTCCAGCATTAGTACCAGCGGATAGCGCTTCCGCCCGCTCAGATGCTGTTTCATGATATAGCCGCCGACCCGGACGACCTGTCTCAATGGGATGCCCACATCCTACTCCACGGTGGCGGAATGGCGCTTGCGGTGCCGCAGTTCCGCCGGGAGGCGGAACTCGATCTTCTCTTCCACGCCGTCCATTTCGGAAACTTCGACATCGCCGAGCCGGCAGAGCGCGTCGATCACGTTACGCACCAGTTCCTCGGGGGCCGAGGCGCCGGCCGTCAGGCCGATGGTATGCTTGTCCTTGACCCAGGCGGGATCGAGTTCGCTGCCGTCGGCGATGAGATAGCTCGGAACGCCTTCTTCGAGGCCGATCTCGCGCAGGCGGTTCGAGTTGGAACTGTTCTTCGCCCCGACCACGAGGATGACCTGGGCAACCTTGCAGAGTTCGCGCACGGCCGATTGCCGGTTCTGGGTTGCGTAGCAAATGTCGGACGTATCGGGTCCCATGATGTCTTTGAACCGCCGCTTGAGTGCGGCGATCACGCCGCGCGTGTCGTCGATGCTGAGCGTCGTCTGGGTGACATAGGCGAGTGGCGCATCGTCGGGAATGTCGAGCGCCTGGACGTCGGCCTCGGAGGAGACGAGATGGACTGGCGCGCCGACCTGGCCCATCGTGCCCTCGACTTCGGGGTGTCCGGCGTGCCCGATCAGGATCAGCGTACGGCCTTTCGAGACATAGCGCTTGCCTTGCGCGTGGACCTTGGAAACGAGCGGACACGTCGCATCGAGGACCGGCAATTCGCGCTTCGCCGCTTCGCGCACAATGGCCTGAGGCACGCCATGCGCGCTGAAGACGGTCACAGCACCTTGGGGAACTTCGTCCAGCTCCTCGACGAAGCGGGCCCCTTTGCGCTTGAGCGCCTCGACGACATGCCGATTGTGCACGATCTCGTGGCGGACATAGACGGGCTCGCCGTATTTTTCGAGCGCATGCTCGACGATGTCGATTGCGCGCACCACGCCGGCGCAAAAGCCGCGCGGTTGTGCAAGGATGACCCGCATTCTCGGTCCTGCCATTTCGTCGCGTCCGGTTTCGCCAAAGGCTTTGCTGCAACCGCTTGCCAAAGCAGGCGACCGGCTATAGCCGAAAAGCCCGAGGCGGCAAAACCCTCCTGCTTTATGTAAAGCCGGGAGCGGGGCCAATCGATCCCGCTCCAGGGGTAACGCCGCCGGCGCCAAGGAAAGGCAGGGATGGAATCTGCGACGATCTGGCGTGACGGCCAGGGAAAAACGCCCCCTGTCCCGGCATCTGTCGAGCTTGGGGACAGACAGCCCGTGACCCGCCCATCCGCCCTGACGTCCGCGTGGCCCGCGTCAGCGCTTGTCCTCTCCGCCGTACTGCTCGCTTTGCCTGTCTTCATCGCGCCGATGCCGGCCATGCCGGATTATCCGGCGCATCTCGCAACCTTCCACCTGCTGGCGGGCGGCGCGAAATCGTCACTGATCGCCCATTTCTATCGGGTCGACTGGTCCTTCGTGCCCAACCTCGCAGCCGAACTGACCGTTCCGTTTCTCACGCCCCTGCTGGGTCTCAGCCGTGCAACTGCGCTCTTCCTCGCTCTCGCCGTCTGGCTCTGGGTCGCAGGGGCAACGACGGTGCAATGGGCACTGTACCGACGAGTGGGGGTCGCGCCGTTATTCGCGGCCTTCTTCGCCTATAACGCGAATTTCATGTGGGGCTTTTTCAACTACTGTTTCGGATCGGGCCTCGCCCTGCTCGTCTTTGCGGGCTGGATTGCCGCTGCCGACCGGCGAGGGCCCTGGCATCTTCCGGCATTCGCCGCGGCAGTGCTGGTCATCTATTTCTGCCACCTCTTCGCCGCGGCGACGCTTCTGGTCCTTGTCGGCTGCTACGAAATTTCAGCGCCGGGCCCGCGATTGCTTTCCCTTTCGAGGCTGAAACGGCTCGGCCCCTTGGTGCTCGCAGCAGTACCGGTGGTAGCGGCCTATTTGCTTCTGAAGCCGAAGGGCAGCGGTGGAATAGTCGGCTTCAACCTGCTCGACACAATCGACGACCGCTTGAGCGCGGCTGTGCAATTCTGCTTCGACCGGCCGGCATGGCTGTTGCTTGGCGCGCTGGTCGTGCTTTTTGCGGTCGGCGTGTGGCGGAAGAAGATTTTCGTCCACCCGCGCCTGCGCCTCGCGCTCGCCGCGTTGCTCTTTGCCTGCATCTTTGCGCCGGAATGGGCAATGGGCGGATGGGGCGTCGATCTCCGCTTGCCTGCGGTGCTCGGAACGCTGGCATTTGCCGCAGCCGAGTTCCGCTTTGCACCCCGCATGACTGCGGCACTCGCGCTCGGCGCGCTGGCAGTAGCCGCCTATTGCGCTGCCGCGCTCGCCGGCAACTGGCTCTACTACGATGCGCGATTTGCGGAATTCCGCGCGGCAACGCGCAGCCTGCCGCGCGGATCGAAACTCGTCACCGTACTTGACGGAGATGCAATGGGGTTGGCGTCTGATCAGCCCTACTGGCACATGGCAGAATACGCGATCATCGACCGTCAGGCGTTTACGCCGCTTCTGTTCACCACCGTCGGACAGCATGTGATCCGGCTCGCGCCCGCAGTCGAGCGGATCGCGGCGCGTTCTGCCGAGGAGGGATCGCCGCCAGACATTACCGAGCTGGACGATCTTTCGGCCGGCAATGTGAACGACGATCCGGATATCGGAAAGGTTTTCCCCTACCTGATTCGGTTCCAGTGTCATTTCGACACCGCCGTCGTGATTCACCTGGGCGGAAAAAGAAGCCCGGTCCCAGACATGCTCGAGCTCGAACACGCGGGCAGCTTCTTTTCGCTCTATCGCATCCGGCCCGACGAGAATTGCGCGAAGCGGTGAGCCTGGCGGAAGGCGCCGGACGCGCAAACGCGCTCCACCATGCGATTGCGCCCATTCTGCCGGTCGTTCTTGCCGCAGCCGCGATCGCAAGCCTTGCCGGGGTCGTTCACGCCGTGGCCATCGTTCCTCTGCACGTTCCGCTCGATCCGGATGAAGGCTGGAACGCCTATCATGCCGCGGCAGCCGTGGCGGGACGAGGCCTTTACCCGCGGCCCGCCGATTTCATGATCAACAATTACCCCCCGCTCTCGTTCTATCTGGTCGGTCTTCTGGGCACCCTTGTGGGCGACCAGATTATTGCCGGACGGATTGTCTCGCTTTTTTCGTTCCTGACACTGTGCGGCCTGGTTGCGAGTCTCGTTCGGATGTCGGGCGCAAGCCGGCGGGCGGCTGTGTTTTCAATGCTCTCTCTCTCCACAGCTTTGCTGGTCGCGTCCGATTACGTCGGCATGGACGATCCTCAGCTTCTGGGTCATGCCTTGCAAATGGCCGCTATGTTGCTTGTGGTGCGTGCACCGCGATCCGGTGGCAATATGCTAGCCGCTGCTTTGCTTTTCGTCGCCGGTGGCTTCGTGAAGCACAACCTGTTCGTGTTGCCGCTCGCAGCCCTCCTCTGGCTCGCATTGTTTGATCCTCGCAACGCCCGCCGATTTGCTCTTTACGCCACCGCTCTGATCGTTGCGGGCCTTGTCCTGTTTTGGACAGAATTCGGGTTCGACCTGCTCAACCGGCTGAATTCCGCGCGCGAATGGTCGCTCGCGCAATCGTGGAGCAACTTCGGAACATGGCTGCCGTTCGCCGCCATTCCGCTATGCGCGCTTAGCATTCTCCTGGTTCGGGCTCCGAAAGGCCCGGCCGTGGCGTTTGCGGCGATTTACGTGGGGATCGCCATTCCGGTGGGCGCGATATTCCTCGGCGGCGCGGGCGTGGATGTGAACGCCATGTTCGACGCCGATATTGCACTCGCGCTGGTGGTCGGGCTGGTGCTTGATTGCCTGTTGGCGGGCGGCGAATTGGCGTCGCGCATCGCCGGGTCTGTTTTCGTGATCGCGACTTTTCTCCCACTGTTTGTATCGGGCGCGGCGAACACCAACTGGCGCACCCCCTCATTCTGGCTTCAGCCAATGCGTGAGGAGACGGCGCTCGCCGCGCGCGACATCGCGTTTGTGCGGGCACGCCCCGGGCCGGTGATCTGCGAAAGTCTTGCGTTCTGCTACTGGGCGGGAAAGGCGGCACCGGTCGATGTGTTCAACATTGACCAGCAGCTTCGGACCCGAACGCGAGATCCCGCTCCCTTTCTCCGGTTTATCCAGTCGCGCCGGTATGGTGCGATCGAACTTGACGAAACAGCCCCTTTCCCTCTGCCTCAATCAGCCGAGGCGGCGATTTCGCGCAATTACCGCCTCGACCACGCGGACGACGAAGGAATCTTCTTTGTACCGCGTTGAAACCGCTCAGTGCGCCGTCATGTTGCGGGCGTAGTTGACCTTCACAGTGCCGGTCCGCTCGAGTTTCGACCACCCGACGAAGCGGCCACGAAGAGCCGTGCTGATGGAGCGCACCAGCACGTAATACATGATCTGCCGGTAGCCGAAGCGTTGGAGCATCAGCCACCAGGTGAGGTTCCAGTTCTCGCGCCGCTCCATGCAGAAGCCGAACAGTGCGGCCAGAAGGTCCACCACCATGAACACGGCATAATAGATCGCGACCGTGTACAGGTTCGTGTTGCTGAATTCGGAGCCGTGCTCAAGATACGCAATCGTCTGAAACAGGAGCTGCCAGATCAGCATCAGGTCGGCGAGCGGGGCGAGCGCCGTCAGGAAAATCTGGAACATCCAGGCTTGCGGCAGCGCGACCAGACCGAGCGCGCCGTACCGCCGATTGAAAGTCAGCGCGCGATATTTCCAGAGGCATTGGAGGGTTCCGAATGCCCAGCGGAAGCGCTGCTTGGCGAAGCCGCGGATCGTCGCCGGCGCTTCCGTCCAAGCGATCGCGCTCGCATCGAAAAGCACGCGATAGCCTCCGCGCTGTACGGCGATGGTCAGATCCTGGTCTTCGGCGAGCGTATTCGCCGTAAAACCGCCGAGCTGATCGAGCACGCTCCTGCGCCAGGCGCCGACCGCACCCGGCACAACCGTGAGCGTATCCAGCGCCGCCAGCGCACGCCGCTCGAGATTCTGCGAAACGATGTATTCCAGCGCCTGCCAGCGCGTGATGGTATTGATGCGGTTTCCGACTTTCGCGTTTCCGGCGACCGCGCCAACCCGCGGATCGTCGAACCAGCGAACCAGGCGTGAAATCGTGTCCATCTCGAACTGGGTGTCGGCGTCGAGCGCGACGACGACATCGCCCGTCGCACGAGAAAGGCCGAGATTGAGGGCATTGGCCTTGCCGCCATTCGCGATTCGGAGGAGTTGGACCCGCGGATCTGCGCCAAAGCCGCGCGTCACAATACCGGCCGTATCGTCCTGCGAACCGTCGTCGACAATCACGATCTCGAGATTGGGATGATCGCTCGCAAGGATGCGCTCCACAGTTGCCGCGATCACCTTTTCTTCGTTGAACGCCGGAATGATGACCGAGACGGCACGTGTGAAACCGGCTGTCGGTGGCGCGGACTGTCCAGCCTCGCGCGGGCGGTTCATGAGCGCGAGCACGCACCACACGACAAGACGCGCAATGCCGAGGAAGATCGCCGCAAGGAAGCAGTAATAGAGAATGAGACCGGTCCAGCTCAGGGTCAGGAATACGATCCTGTCCATGATGAGCGTCGCGGTGATCGGAAGCCGCGGCATGGCCTGCGCGCGCGTCAATCCGGCGAGTTCGGCAACGGAAACGAAGTGGTAGCCCTGTGCGCGCAGCTCGTCGATGACCTTCGGCAGGGCGGCAACGGTCTGCGAGCGGTCGCCGCCCGCGTCGTGAAACAGAATGATGTTGCCGCGAATATCCGGGTTCTTCGCGTGAACGGCCGCGAGCGTCCGCTGGAGAATCGCTTTTGTACCCGGCAGCTCCCAGTCGACCGGATCGACATGCATTCCGACGGTGATGTAGCCCAGATCCTGAGCCATCTCGACGGGCTGCAGGTCCGACTCATCGGATGGTTCGGCATCGCCAAGGTAGGGCGGACGAAACAGACGCAGCGAGCGTCCGGTAAGAGCCTGGAACAGGCGCTGCGTCGCGTTGAGCTCCAGCTCCACCGCAGCCCTTGGCGTATCCGAGAGGTTGGGGTGGGTGAAGGTGTGATTGCCCACATCGTGCCCCTCGGCCACGATCCGCTGAACGATCTGCGGGTAGGCTTCCGCGTTCTCGCCGATCACGAAGAACGTCGCCTTGACATGCTTTGCTTTCAGAATATCGAGAATTTGCGGCGTCCACTCGGGATCCGGTCCGTCGTCGAAAGTGAGAGCGAGTTCCTTGCCGCGGGCGCCGAGCTGTCGGACCACATAGGGCGTGGGCAACTTTGTGTAGTTTTCGTCGTCAATATCGCCGGTATCCCTGTCGATATCGAGCGATCGCGTTCCCGGCGCGGGATGCGCTTCCACCTGAAGAATTTCGCCCTGTCCTTCGAAATCGACGTCCTGGCTGGTCGGAATGTTGCGCAGACCCGCCGGCGCGCCGGAACCATAGCGCCGGCCCAGCACAGTCCAGATGGAGGGATCCTCGCTCCCGAGCTTCCAGAGTGCATAGCCGGCCGGCTGATAGGGATCGGCTGCGTGGATCTCGTTGTAAGACGTGGCGCCGTCCAGAAACCAGACCTGATGTTTGCTGTTGTCGTCCTCCAGATACGAGAAATGCGGATTGTTGGTCGCGTCGTCGAAGAGGATCCGTGCCTGCGAATCACGCGCGGCAACTACCGCGTCCTCGAAACTGATCGCCTCCGCCGACCCGTCGGACCAGTCGTAACCGTAGTTTCCGATCCCGATGATGGTGCGGGCCGGCGACAGCACCGCCATGCGTTTGTCGAGGTTTTCCTCATACCAGGCCTGACCCGCTATGCTGCCGGCGCCCGCCGAATCGTCGTGCTCGTCGTATGCCATGAGCAGCGTGTAATCGATGATATTGGCGCATTCGGCGTAGGGCCAGCTGTCGTCGTCGAAGGGCGAGGCAACTACGATGAGCCATCCATGCGGAGCGAACGCAGCTTTCATTTCGCGCAGGAACGACACGAGATCGGGATAGGCGCTTTGCGGCAGACTTTCGAAATCCACCACCGCCCCCTGGAACCGGTTTGCCGCGAGAAAACCGGCAATTCCTTTGAGCAGAATGCGCCGGCGCAACGGATCGGCCAGGAGGGTCGCCATTCCCGGGCCGTTCCAGACCGCATTCGAAGCGTTCTGCACGAGCGGCAGAATCGCGATGTTCGGTTTACCGTGCGCGATCGCCGCAACCGCTTTCTTATCCACACTGTGGACGAGCTTCAGTCCCGGTCCTTCGAGATTCATCCAGGCCGGCACGAACCAGTCCAGTTTCGACAATTCGCGTTTCAGATCGGGATAGCCGAGCTCATCCGTGCTCAGGTAGAACCCCACGGTGAGTGGCCGGTTCGCGAAGGGGCGCAGCGCGGCAGGAGATGCGTGCGCATGTGCGACCTTCGCGCGCTGGGCGCGCCACGCGCGCACGAGTTTGGCCCGTTCCGCGCGCGCTTCCTGGGCGAGCTTGGCGGCCGCAGTCATCATGGCCGGATCGAAGGCGCGGCGCACGAGTTCGGCCGGATTGATAGCGCTCAAATGTCCGGGGAGATTGGGTTGCGCGACATGGGGCTCGGCGATCAGGCTGGCGACGAATATGATGCCCACGACGGTCGTCAGCACGGCGGCGGCGCGGCCGAAAATCGACATGCGCGAGGCACGGCGCCCGCTGGCGTCGAAGAAAACTGGTTTATCGATCATCTCAGGCCAATAGCCGCCGGCGCTCAGCCCGACGCCTGCGGCCGTGCGCGGGGGCATCAGGCTCGGCACCGCGGCGCGTCAGGGCAAGTAAAACCGGTGTAATCCCCCGTCCGACAGCGAGGTAATGCCCGATTGCCGACGATTTCAAGACCGAAATTCATTATTCCGGGGGCCATCCTTCGCTTTCTGTCGTCTGGATACGATCGGTGCGCACCTCTTGTCGCCGCAGGCGGCCAGGACTGGGCATCGACGGTACCGCGCTTTCCGGGACCGCGGACGTGGGCATTCGCGATACTTCTGGCCGGATGTACGATTTCGCTCGCGCTCAACTGGCCGGGCCAGCTTTCTTACGATTCGGTTGTGCAGCTGCACGACGGCCGGACGGGGCATTACAATCCGTGGCATCCGCCGGTCATGGCCTGGATGCTCGGCTTGGCCGATTCGCTCCTGCGCGGAGCGGGCTTGTTTGTGCTCTTCGACACGCTGCTCTTCTTCGCGAGCCTGGCTTCGCTGCTGTGGCTGGTGCGGCGTCGCACATGGGTTCTGCCTCTCCTCGCGTCGTTTTGCGCAGCCCTCCCGCAGGTGTTGCTGTACCAGGGGATCGTCTGGAAGGACGTTCTATTCGCCGATGCTGCCGTGGCGGGCTTCGTGCTGCTTTCGCATGCCGCCACCCAGTGGGAGCATGGGGGCAGGCGCTGGATCCTGATCGGTGCGGGTTTTGCGTTGCTCGCCCTCGCGACCCTGGCGCGCCAAAACGGAATTGTCGTGCTGCTGTTTGGCGGACTCGCGCTGGCGCTGGTGGCGCGGGGGCGCGGGTTCCGCCGGAGAGGTGCGCTCGCTCTCGGAACCGGTGCGACCGCGGCAGCCCTCGGGTTCGTCATCGTCGCGAGCGCTGCGCTCGCGACTCGTACGACAGGCGTACCGCAGCCGGCAGGTCAGATCAGGCTGCTGCAGCTTTACGATTTGATCGGAGAGCAAAAATACGACCCGACGCTGAAACTCGTACAATTGTCCAGCGCCGACCCCGGACTTTCCTCTCTGATCCGTTCGGCCGGTGTCCGCCTTTACTCACCCGTGCGCAATGACACGCTGTTTGCCTCCAGTAAGCTCCAGGACGCACTGACAAATGCGAAACCTGCGGTGCTCGCGTCTCAATGGCAGCAAGTCCTCCTTGCACATCCCGGAGATTATCTGCGGACGCGCGCGCGCGTCTTTTTTTGGGTATTTGCTACCCCGGATATCGGGCAATGCATGCCGTATTACACCGGCGTGACCGGCCCGCCGCAGGATCTGCGCGCACTTGGCCTTGAGACCCGCTTTCGTCCCCAGGATCGCGCGCTCGCCTATTATGCCGCCCTGTTCAGCGGAACCCCGCTGTTCTCTCACGTACTTTATGGGGCCCTTGCACTCGCATTTTTCGCATTTCTCCTCTGGCGAAGACGTCCTGCCGATATTCCGATGGCCTGTCTGCTCGCGGCTGCCGCGGCCTACACGCTGAGTTTCTTCGTCATTTCGATCGCCTGCGATTACCGTTATCTTCTGGTCCTCGACCTCTCCGCGCTGGTCGCCGTTTTCTACTGCGTCGCAAGCGGCAGCAGGCCGGCGAAAAGCCCGCGCTTTACAGGGCACTGATTTTTCCTTAAGCGGAATCGGCTCCGCGCCCGAATCGTTGGGATTTTGTTCATTCAAATCATGTGAAATCGCGCGCTTGCCCGGACGCCCAGGAGATCAGATGTCTGTCCGCGCGTTTGTCGCCCCGCTGCTCGTCTCCGAAGCCGCGCACCCCGCTCTTCTGAGCGTCATCGTGCCCACCTTCAATGAGGCCGGAAACGTCCGTGAGATCGTGGCGCGCCTTGAACGCGTGCTCTCCGGAATTGCCTGGGAAGTAATTTTCGTCGACGACGATTCGCCCGATGGGACGGCGCAGACGGTGAAATCCCTGGCCATCGGGGACCCCCGCGTGCGCTGCCTCAAGCGGCTGGGCCGCCGGGGACTTGCGGGCGCCTGCATCGAAGGAATGCTGGCGTCGAGCGCACCCTTCGTCGCCGTCATGGATGCGGATCTGCAGCACGACGAAACCATTCTGCCGCGCATGCTGACCGCGCTCACCGCCGGCTCGGCGGATCTTGCGGTAGGCAGCCGCTATATCGAAGGGGGCAGCGCCAATTCCTTTTCAGCCGACCGGGCACGCGTCAGCCGTACCGCGACCGGGCTCACGCGCCGGCTCCTGGGCGTGGATCTCGCCGATCCGATGAGCGGCTTTTTTATGCTGAAGCGGGAAACGCTCGATGAGATCGCGGGAGACCTCTCGCCCATCGGGTTCAAGATCCTTCTCGATATCGTGCTGACCGCAAAGCGGCGGCTGCGCGTCGTGGAAATTCCT
This sequence comes from Rhizomicrobium sp., assembly GCA_036502185.1. Classification (GTDB taxonomy): domain Bacteria; phylum Pseudomonadota; class Alphaproteobacteria; order Micropepsales; family Micropepsaceae; genus Rhizomicrobium. Next base: position 78,465 of record DASXYZ010000080.1, on the reverse strand, counting down.
TACGAGTTCCGCGAACGCCGCCATGGACAAAGCAAATTCGACGCGGCCATCGGCTTTGAATTCGTCGGACTCGCCCTTGCCAAAATGACGGGCGGGGTTATCGGGCCCCGCTTTATCTCGTTTGCGCTGGTGGGGACCACCGGACTGGCCGTCCATCTCCTCGTCCTGCGCGTCGCCCTCGCGGCTTTCGTACTCGGATTTCCGGTGGCGCAGAGCGTGGCGACCTTCGTCGCCATGATCAGCAATTTTCTTCTCAATAACTTCCTGACCTATCACGACCGGCGGCTTTCCGGGAAAGGACTGATCTTCGGCTTTATCGGCTTCTGCCTGATCGGTTCCGTAGGTGCGCTCACCAATGTCGGCCTTGCCTCCTGGCTTTATTCCCGGGAGCCGACCTGGTGGATAGCCGGCGCGGCCGGTGCGATCATGGGCGCCCTGTGGAATTACTCGATGTCGAGCCAGTTCGTCTGGCGTACCCGCTGATGTGCAGCCGGATTTGCCGAGCGCCCCGGCGCTTCAATCCATTCGCCCCGCATCTCCGCCTGCCCGCGTGAATGGGTTCCGGCGCAGGACGCATGATTCCACGGCATATTCTGATCACGGGCGCCAGCAGCGGAATCGGAGCAGCGCTTGCGCATGCCTATGCGCGCGATGGCGTGCGCCTGTCGCTCACGGCGCGCAATGCGGCAAGGCTCGAAGAGGTGGCAGCCCGATGCAAAGCGTCGGGTGCAGAAGCAAACTGGCAAATACTCGATATCGGCGACGGTGCTGCGCTTTCGGCCTGGATCGCTGGCTGCGATGAGCGCACGCCCATCGATCTCGTCATCGCGAATGCGGGCGTCGGCGGCGAACGCGTCATCGCCAACGCCACCGGCGAGCCATTATCCGTGGCGCATGAAATTGTTACCACGAATATCCTGGGCGTGGCCAATACCGTGATTCCGTTGCTGCCGCGATTCGTCGCGCGCGGGAAAGGTCATATCGCCATCATGAGCTCGCTTGCTGCTTTCATCGCGCTCCCGCAGGCGCCCCTCTATTCCGCCTCGAAGGCGGCAGTGCGCATGTACGGGGACGGGTTACGACGTCTTCTTGCTCCGAAGGGGATAGGTGTTACCGTGATCTGCCCGGGTTTTGTGGATACACCCATGAGCGCAAGCGTCCCGGGCCAACGGCCTTTTCTCTGGAACACCGAGCGCGCCGCCGGCCGGATTGTAGCCGGTCTTGCGCGCGGAACGCGGGAAATTGTCTTTCCCTGGCCCCTCGCACTTCTGGCCGGCCTGGCGAATGTGTTGCCCGCTACATTTCTTGACTCTGCACTCGCGCGCCGGAATCGCCCATGAATCCTTCCGCTGCACTGCGCGTTTCGCAGATCGAAATTCCGAGGCAAGCCAGTGAATGGCTTGCCGTGCCATATGCCGTTTACGCGGGCGATCCCAACTGGATTCCGCAACTCAACCTGCTCGAGAAGCAGCGCATCTCGCCGAAGCACGCGCCGTTCTTCACCTTCGCAGAAGCGGCATTCTTCATCGCCTCGCGCGGAAACAAGCCCGTCGGCCGCATCACAGCCCAGATAAACCGGCGGCATCTCGAAACGCATCGCGACAATACCGGCCATTTCGGCTTTTTCGATTGCGCAAACGATCCGGAAGCCGCCCATGCGCTGGTCGCCTCCGCTTCGGCGTGGCTGAAAGGAAAGGGTCTTACCCGGATGATGGGACCGCTCAGCTTCTCCATCAACGAGGAATGCGGCTGCCTGATTGCGGGGTTCGATTCGCCGCCGGCCATGCTGATGCCGCACGGTAAGCCATGGATGGGAACGCTGCTCGAACAGACGGGGCTCGCGAAGAAAATCGACCTCTTCGCCTATCGCACCCAGCCTAAAGAATTGCCGCCGCGCATTGCCCAGCTTGCTGATCGCGCCGCGCGCTTTGGAAATGTGAAACTCCGGCATTTCGACATGAAGCGCTATCGCGCCGAGATCGATCTGCTGATCGATATTTATAATGATGCGTGGGCGGACGCTTGGGGTTTTGTTCCGTTCAGCGCCGCGGAAATCGACGCGCTGGCGAAGGAGCTGAAGCCCTTCTTCCGCAACGAATATGGCCGCTTCCTGATGATCAATGACGAGGAAGTCGGCATCGGCGTCGGCATGCCAGACATCAATGGCATCATTGCGCCATTCGGCGGCCGTTTGTTGCCGTTCAATTGGGCGCGGCTGCTCTGGACGATGAAGCGCGAGACCTGGCGCACGGCGCGCATCCCGTTCCTCGGCATCCGCCGGAAATGGCGCACCACGCCGCGGGGAAGCGCGCTCGTGGTGTTGTTGGTAAGAGATCTCGTGCTACAGGCGTCCGCGCGCTATCCCCTCGACTGGGCCGAATATTCCTGGGTGCGCGAAACTGACTCGCGCATGGTGTCCCTCGGCGAGGCCATCGCCGGGCCGCCAGCCAAAACCTATCGCATATACGCCAAAGCGATCTGACACACAGGCGTTCCCAAACGACCTCGGCCGATTCACGCGTTTGTGACTGCGCGTCCGGTGAAGTCTATGGTCCGATCAGCGGCTCGGCTTGGCGGAGGAAGTGCAGGTGGGCGCCAGAGAATGCATTATCCAGCTTCTGCTGATCGTATTTCCGGTCGTGACTCTGGCGCTGATTAATTCAAAGGGTCGGCGCTGATGTATGCGGCCCACTTCGCAGCCGGACTTGCAATCAAGAGCCGAGCCCCGAAAACGCCAGCCTGGGCTTTGCTGGTGGGCGCCTTCGTTCCGGATTTGCTCTGGATCGGATTTTCCTTTGCGGGCATCGAGCCGGCGAGCCAGAGAATCTATTTCGACGACTGGTCGCACTCCCTGGCGTCGATTGCTGTTGAAGCGACGCTGTTTTCTCTCGTCTTCTTCCGGGCGGGAGCGGCAGTCTGCTTCCCGGTTTGGCTTGCGGTATTCTCCCACTTTCTTCTGGATCTTCCGATCCACCCGAGACCACTCGCGCTATTTCCGCATTCCTCGATTCACGTCGGGCCGGATTTGTGGGCCTGGGGATTGTCCAAATCCCTTCTGGGCGCGACGAACTACTGGTGGATACAGTTGGGGAGCCTGATCGTACTGCTCGCAATATACATCGCAGGCGCCCGAAAGGCTGGAATCGCGCTCAACCTCGCTGCGGCAAGCTGCCTCGCGGTGTTCGGGCTGCACCTGCTCTTTTGATCCTGTTCAGATCTTTACGATCCAGCGGCGGCGGCGGAGGAATTCCAGCGGAATCCAGAGCATCACGATGAACGCGATCACCGGAAGATTGGCCATAAGGGCTGGCATGTCCGTCTTGAGGCTTGCCGCGCCAATCGCGTGCATATCGCCGCCGGCCGCCGGCATGAGTTGGGCAAGTTCCTGAAGCACATAGGCAAGGAGAGCATTGAGCCCGAACGCTTCCAGAAATGTTACCGCGGGAAACCGAACCTGCTTGCGATCGAAGGCCCAGTAGAACAGCGCGAGGAGCAACATTGCGAGTCCGGTCGAGAACAGCACAAAGCTGCTCGTCCAGATATTCTTGATTACCGGAAACAACGGACTCCAGGCGAGCCCAAGAGCGGCTGAGGCAAAACCCGTTACGGCAAGCTGGCGCGGCGCGGCGGCGCTGTCGCGATTTCTGAGCAGCCATTCGCCAACGACAGCCCCGAGCAAACATTGGGCCATTGCGGGCAATGTGCTCAGGAGCCCCTCGGGATCGAAGCCACGTGAGCCGGTCGCGAAAATATGAGGGCCGAGAATTGTCCGGTCGAGCCAGGATACGAAATTGGCGCCGGGCACCATCAGATCGGTAGAGTGGTGCGGAAAGGGCAGGAGCGTGAGCGGCCAATAAAGAAGCAGGACGGCAGCGCCGATGAGAAGCCGCATGCGGAATCCACAAGTGACAAACAGAAGCGCCGTCGCGAAGTAGCAAACCCCGATGCGCTGAAGGACGCCGGGCAAGCGCCAGGTGCCCTGGTCCATATGGCCGAACCAGTCGATATTCGTCAGTAGAAATCCGATGACCAGCAGCCCGGCGGAGCGCGCGGCGATGCGCCGCAACAGTGTCCAGTCGAGAGAGGGCTTGCGTTGCATGGAAACGGCAACAGAAAAGCCCGCCATGAAGATAAAAGCCGGAAACACGAAATCGGCGAAGGTGAAACCCGCCCATGGCGAATGGGCGAGGAATGCATAATCCGGCCGATAGCCGTAGGCGGCGGGCATGAAGGCGAGCGTGTTGACCACAATCATGCCGAGCACGGCGAAGCCGCGCATCACATCGAGCGACATCAGTCGCGGGCGCGGAATCCGGGCGGCGGCCTTCGTCTCGCCCGCGGGTACCCTCAGCGGCAATGCTACCGCGTCGAGCGCGCCCGTCGTCTGCACAAATTCCATTTACCAGTCTCTGTAACGGTTTCGTTGCGTCGTGCACGACCGCCGATCCGCAACGATGCTACGCTTTGGAGCGCTCGTCGTCCTGTCGGGCGTAATCGTACGCGCCATTGTAGCGGCCATGGCTTAACGAAAAGCCTCCCGCATCCCGAAATCCGCCGGACAGGCAAACTGTCCCTGCAAGCCAAAACGCGGCCGCAATGGCCTGGTTTCGGATTTTCGCGTGCGAATTCCAACTTATGTATAAAGCGGGGATCGGGGCGCGAGCGCGTGCGACCGCGAGTCCGAGCAAGACACCATTTCCCGGTCCGATGCAAGGCAAAAGAGGTGGAATGCTGGTACTTTCAGGTATTCTCGTGGTGATCGCAGGATTTATCGTCCGCGCGAATCCGCTTTTTGTCGTTGCGACCGCGGCGCTCGTGACGGGACTCGCGGCGGGAATGCACCCGCTGGACGTCATTGCTGCGTTCGGCAAAGCCTTCAACGAGAACCGCTACGTCAGTCTCGTGTTCCTCGTGCTGCCCGTTATCGGGCTGCTGGAGCGCTACGGATTGCAGGAGAGGGCACGTATGCTGATTGCGCGATTGCGGGTCGCCAGCCCGGGGCGATTGCTTGTTGCTTACCTGGCGCTGCGCCAGGCATTTGCTTCGGTCGGTCTTACCGCCATCGGCGGCCACGCCCAGATGGTGAGACCGCTGATCGCACCCATGGCGGAAGCGGCGGGTGAACGCGTTTCCGGTCACCTGGACGAGTATGCTCGTCTGCGCATTCGCGCGCTGGCCGCATCGGCCGACAACGTGGGGGCTTTTTTCGGCGAGGACATTTTCGTAGCTGTCAGCTCCATTCTGCTGATCAAGGGATTCCTTCAGCAGAGCGGGGTATCGGTACAGCCGCTCGATCTGTCGCTGTGGGCCATTCCGACGGCCTTCTTGGCGCTTGCGATCCATGGGGCGCGGTTGCTGCTGTTTGACCGCAAAATGGCCCTCGAACGGCGCCGCCGAGAAGGCGGACCGACGCGGTGATCACGCTAGAGGACGCCTACATTTTTGCGGGACTTGTTTTTGCGGCGTTCGCCGGCCTCGGCCTTTCCGACCGCAGCAACCCTCGCAGGCTCGGCAATTCGCTGTTCTGGGCTCTTGTGGCTGTCAGTTTTTTGTTCGGCTCCCGTCTCGGCAATCTCGAGAACGGAACAATTGCGCTCGCGCTCGCGATCCTTGGCGCATCCCGGCTGCTAGGGCCCGCACCGGGCGACGGAGGTGATCGCGGCGAGCGGGCGAGAAGCGCCGCGCGCTTCGGAAACTGGCTGTTTGTGCCTGCGCTCCTCGTTCCATTCACAGCGCTCGTCGGAAGCATCGGCCTGAAGAACCTTGTCGTGGCGGGGCAGCCCCTGATCGAACCCCGGCAGGCAACGGTGATTTCCCTGGCGCTCGGAGTTCTGGTCGCGGGGATCGCAGCAATGGCGTGGCTACGTCCGCGTCCTGTCGTTCCGTTCGAGGAGGGGCGGCGTCTCATGGATGCGATAGGTTGGGCCGCGGTGCTGCCACAAATGCTTGCGTCGCTCGGCGCGCTGTTTGCTCTGGCAGGTGTCGGCCGCGAGGTGGGAAGGCTCGTCGCCGATTACGTGCCGTTGACCCATCCCCTGACCGTTATCGCCGCTTACTGCTTCGGCATGGCCGTGTTCACCGCAATCATGGGGAATGCCTTTGCCGCATTTCCGGTGATGACAGCGGCGATCGGCTTGCCGCTGATCGTCCACAAATTCGGCGGGAGCCCGGCGATCATGAGCGCCCTCGGGATGCTCTCGGGATTCTGCGGCACGCTGACGACGCCGATGGCGGCCAATTTCAACATCGTGCCGGCGGCGCTGCTCGAACTCCCCGATCGCAACGCCGTGATAAAGGCGCAGTGGCCCACCGCCGTGCTGCTTTTGGCCTGCAACGTGTTCCTCATGTATGTTCTCGTGTTTCGTTTCGCCGCGCATCGCCCATGAGGAAATTGACCGAAGACATCGCGTCGAATTTCGCGCGAACTGCTCTCTCCCATGTCGTTCGCGAATGGCCGAACAAGCTCGATCATGTGATGGCGGGGCCCGAAGACGTGCAGCGCCCGCGCGCGCTGCATCCGGTCTTCTTCGGCAGCTTCGACTGGCATTCCTGCGTGCATGGACACTGGCTGCTCGCGCGCCTCTACCGTCGCTTTCCCCGGCTTGCTGAGTCCGCGCGCATTCGCGCGCTTTTCGATACACAGCTCCTGTCCGCGAATATTGCGGCGGAAATCAGTTATCTCGCACGGCCGGAATCGCGCGGCTTCGAACGGCCCTATGGCTGGGCATGGGCGCTGAAATTTGCAGGTGAGCTCGCACTCCACGAAACCGCGGAAGGGAAGACCTGGCGCGAAAATCTCCGGCCGCTCGCGCACGCCTTCGTACAGCGGTTCCAAGCGTGGCTTCCGATCGCGACATATCCCGTGCGGGCGGGCGTGCATACGAACACCGCCTTCGCGCTCCTGCTCGCGCACGACTACGCGCAGGCTGCGGGTGATGCGGAGTTTGCCGGATTGCTGCGCGAAAAGGCGATGGCCTGGTACGCGAATGACACCGATTGCCAGGCCTGGGAGCCCTGCGGCGATGATTTTCTCTCTTCAGCCTTGGTCGAGGCTGCCTGTATGCGCGCCATGCTTGGGAGCGATGGCTTTGTGCTCTGGCTCGCGAAGTTTCTGCCGCTTCTCGCGCGCGGCGAGCCCGCCACACTGTTCAATCCCGCCTTCGTCAGCGATCGCACCGACGGCAAGATCGCCCACCTCGATGGGCTTAATCTCTCCCGCGCCTGGTGTTGGCGCCTGATCGCCGACGCGATCGAAGATGCTGCCTGTCATGCCCGAATCGAAGAAGCGATTGTCCGGCACCTTGACGCCGCGCTGCCTCACGTCGCCGGCGACTACATGGGCGAACACTGGCTGGCGACCTTCGCGCTGCTGGCACTGGATCACAGTTTCCTGCCGAGATAGTCGGCTGCCGAGGACGGCGGAGCGGAGGGTCGCACCATTCAGGACGTGCGCTCTCCAATGCCTGGTTTCCCGGTTAATGCCATGCGGAAGTCTTGACGAACTTGGCATGGCATGAAACCCTTCAGTCATGGGCAAAATTGTATGCGCATCGCTGTTGTTTGCCGCTTCCCTCGGGGTCACTGGCCCTGCAACTGCAGACTGGATAATTGCAGGCAACGCAACTACTGCGAAAAACGAGAACGCCTTGTATGCTGCGACGGTCGCGTTTCGGCGCGGTCACAACGACGGTGCACTGGTTCTTTTGACAAAGTTATTGCATTCGGGAAATCTCTCTCCGCATGACAGTTCGGTTGCCCATTACGACCGTGGCTTCATCTACTTGTCGGAGGGCAAGGTCAGAAACGCGGTCAGCGACTTTAGCGCGGCCATTGAGCAGCGACCCCGCTACGGCGACGCATACGTCATGCTCGCAAATGCCTACAGTTCAATGGGACAGGTTGCCCAGGCGATTGCAGCGCTGAAAGCAGCACTTCAAGTTGATCCCCATGACGGTGCTGCACACGCGAATCTCGGTAGCGCGTACCACGCTCAGGGACTGGATAATGAAGCACTTTCCGAATACGATCAGGCAATCAGGACACAGGCTTCCGCCTCTGCGTATGAAGGCCGCGGGCTGATTTACCTGCTGAAAGGAAAAAATGATCGTGCGATTTCCGACCTCAGCGCGGCAATACGTCTGGAGCCGGATTACGCGGATGCATACGTCAATCGGGGCGTCGCCTATTACAATACTGGCAGGGACGATCTGGCTGCTGCCGATTTAGGCACTTCGCTCGGGCTGAGGCCTGACAATGCCGATGCACGGATCGATCAGGCGGTGGTATATGTAGAGTTGGGGCAGCTTGATCGGGCGATTGCGGATTATGATTTCGCGATTGGAAAGAAACCAGACGATCTCGCATTATATCGCGCACGAGGAAATACCTATTTGTCAGAACGCCAGTATGCAGGAGCAATAGCGGACTTCGACTTTGTGCTGGCTCGTAATCCGAAGGACGCCATTTCCCTCATCAATCGCGGTGCAGCATTTTATCACGTTGCCCGGTTTGGCGACGCGATTTCGGATTACCAGGCGGCCATTCGAATTACTCCCAGGGATGCCAGACTGTACAATGACCTAGGGAGCGCATATGGAGCAGAGGGTCAGCTAAACCAGGCTGTGACTGCATATGACGAAGCATTACGCATCCAGCCAGACTATGCCGACGCACTCCGGAATCGCGAGGGAGCCTTGAGGGCTCAGGCGACCGGGCAGTCTGTTTCTGCCGACGGGGCAGTAGGGATATCCTCTCGATCAAGATGATGCATATGACTGCTCAAATCCGCGATTGAGAGGTTTCCAGCATCCGCTCCAGAGTCGCGAGTTTGTCGGCATCGCGGGCGGGCTTGTCCCAGCGGATGCGGTTGATGCGGGGAAAGCGCATGGCGACGCCGGACTTGTGGCGCGTGGAGCGTTGGAGGCCCTCGAAGGCGATCTCAAGCACCAGGCCGAAATCCCTGTCGGCGCGGACCGCGCGGACGGGGCCGAAGCGCTCGGTCGTGTTGTCGCGCACGAACTTGTCGAGCGCGCGGAGTTCTTCGTCGGTGAACCCGAAATACGCCTTGCCCACCGGAGTCAGAGTGTGGTCGCCGTTCGCGTCTTCGCGCCAGACACCGAACGTGTAGTCCGAATAATAGCTCGACCGTTTCCCGTGGCCGCGCTGCGCATACAGGAGCACCGCGTCGATCAGATGCGGATCGCGCTTCCATTTAAACCACGGGCCTTTCGGCCGGCCCGCCTCGTAGATCGAATCCCAGCGCTTCAGCATCAGTCCTTCGGCGAGCCGCGAATCGCCCGGTGGCGGACTGGCTCGCAGACGAGCCAGCGCCTCCCAACTCTCGAATACAACCATCGGCGAAAGATCGATCCGTGGCGCATTTGTCCGCGCGATGAAAGTTTCGAGCCGCATCCGCCGCTCGCGGAAGGGCAGGGGACGAAGGTCCGTTTCGTTCTCGAACAGGAGATCGTAGGCGCGGATGCCGGCAGGGTAGTTCGCAATCGTCTTCGCATCGGGTGACTTGCGGTTGAGCCGTTGTTGAAGCTCGGAGAACGACGCGAATGCACCATTGCGGATGACGAGCAGTTCGCCGTCGATCACCCCTTCGAAATTGAGAGCGGCGATCACGTCCGGAAAGGAATGAGCGATGTCGTCGCCGGTGCGACTGAAGAGCCGCCGCGCGCCGCCTTCGCTCACCGCCTGCACGCGGATGCCGTCCCATTTCCATTCGGCGGCGTAATCGCGCGGGTTGAGTTTCGCGAGATCGGTTGCTTCGTCGAGCGCCTGCGCAAGCATTACCGGGCGAAATCGGCCGGGCGCGGCGCGCGAGGGTTTTTCGCTGCGCCCCTCCAGCCAAGCGAACAGATCTTCGTAAGGGGGGTGCTGCGCATGCCAGAGTTCCTCGACCTCGCTCACATCCTCCTGGCCGAGCGCCGCCAGCGCCTGTTCGGCGAGCCGCGCGGAGACGCCGACACGCAGGGCGCCGGTCAAAAGCTTGAGGAGTGCCCAGCGGCCGTCTGCATCGAGGGCATCAAGCCAGATTTCGAGCAGGCGCTGCACATCGTGCCGCAGCGCGCCTTGCAGCGTATCGATTACTTCCGACAGTTCCGGTTCGGGAATGCTTCCGACCGCGCGCCGCGGCCACACCAGCGCCACGGTTTCCGCCAGATCGCCCACGTAATCGTGAGAGAGCGCGAAAAGCTGCGCGTCCATTCGTGATTCGACCGCCTTGCGGATGATGGCGGGCTTCGCCACGTCGAAAGCGAGCGCGCCGGTCAGCGCAGCAAGTGCCCAGCCGCGCTCTGGATCGGGCGTCTCTTTGAAATAATCACGCATCAGTACGAGCTTCGCATTGCGCGACGGTGTAAAGGCGAGCCGATCGAGCAGCCGCGCGAAAGCGCGCATCTATTCGCCTTCCTCGTCGCGATAGCCCCCAAGCGAAAGCGCACGCGCGTGCACGCCGTTGAGCTGCGCCCATCGCAGCAGCGCGTCCTCTTCCCCGTGCGTCAGCCACACTTGCTCGGGATGCAGCTCCCGGAACGTCTCCGTCAGTTCGTCCCAATCGGCATGATCGGAAATGACGAGCGGCAGCTCCACGTGGCGTTGGCGCGCCCGCGCCCGCACGCCCATCCAGCCCGAGGCAAACGCCGGCAACGGATCGGCGAAGCGCCGCGACCAGCGCTCGGCAATGGTGTCGGGCGGCGCCAGGATGATTTCGCCCGCGAACCTGTTGTTCCGATCCTCCGTCGCCGGCGCCAAGGCGCCCAGCGCCACGCCATGCTCCTCATAAAGGGCATTCAGCTTCGCGAGTGCGCCGTGAACGAAGATCGTGCGGTCGTATCCCGCCTCGCGGAGGAGGCAGATAAGACGCTGTGCCTTGCCGAGCGCATAGACACCGACGAGATGCGCGCGCTCGGAAAACTGCGCAACCGATTTGAGCAGTTTGGCGACCTCGCCGGCATCGCAGGGATGGCGGAACACCGGAAGGCCGAACGTCGCCTCCGAAACGAACACGTCGCAGGCCACAGGCACGAAAGGCAGACAGGTCGGATCGCGCCGGCGCTTGTAGTCGCCGGATACAACAACGGTGAGGCCCCTCCAGCACAGCACGACCTGCGCCGAGCCGAGCACGTGACCGGCCGGCACGAGAGTGACGGCTACACCATTATACGAAACCGTTTTGCCATAATGGGCAGCCTGCGCCGTTCCCGCAAAGCCGTCACCGTAACGCGCCGCCATGATGGCAAGCGTCTCTGCCGTCGCGAGCACCGCATCGTGTCCCGGTCGCGCATGATCGCCATGGCCGTGCGTGATCACGGCCCTTGGCATTGGGCGCACGGGATCGATCACGAAATCGCCGGGAATGCAGCAGAGGCCGGCCGGCGTTGGACGAAGGAGGTCGGTGGCTTTGATCACGAGCACCTTAACGAAGATTGCAGCTGCATGTTGCGTCCTTCGACAGGGTCAGGATGAGCACCATTGGTATTTGCATCGGCATCGATGGCAACAAAATCATTCTCACGCCGAGGCTGTCGAAACGCGCACAATAGCGGTCCAATGGCGACGGGCCGGCTATCCCGATACCATGAATTCCGATTGACTCGTGTACAACGACAGTCATCCACCTGCCGTAACTGCCCAGTTCTCCGGAGATCGCAACCATGACACGTCCTCTCCCCTACGCGCTTGCTTTGTGGTGCATCGCGGGGGCGGCTCTGGCCGCCACCATTCCGCCGCCGCCGGCGACGCCCGTGGGCAAAACCGCAGATGTGATTCAGGGCGTGAAGGTCGCCGATCCGTATCGGTGGCTCGAGAACGCGGCCGATCCCAAAGTGCAGGCCTGGAGCGATGCGCAGAACGCGCGTACGCGGACTTACCTCGACGTTTTGCCGGACGCGGAAGCGATCAAGTCGAAGCTTACGAAGCTGATAACAGCTACTTCGCCATCCTACTCCCAGCTCAAGGCGCACGGGCGGCTGGTTTTCGCGATGTACAGCGATCCCGCAAAGCAGCAGCCGATGCTGGTGACGCTCGATGCCAAGGCGGAGCCGGCAAGCCGCAAAACGGTCCTCGATCCCAATTCGCTCGACGCCAAGGGGCTGACGTCCATCGACTGGTTCGTGCCTTCGCCCGACGGAAAGCTTGTCGCGCTGTCGCTGTCGAAGAACGGTAGCGAGGACGGCACGCTGCATGTCTATGAGGTCGCGAGCGGCAAGGAGATCGGCGAGCCGATCCCGCGCGTGCAATATCCGACGGCGGGCGGGGACCTCGCCTGGACGCAGGATGGCAGAGCTTTCTGGTATACGCGCTATCCAGGCGCGGACGCGCCCGCGGCCGAACAGCATTTCAACACGCAGGTCTATTTCCATCGCCTGGGCGGCGATTGGAAAACCGACGCGTTGACGCTGGGAAAGAAGGACGGGCTCGAGCGCGTTTCGGAAGTGTTTCTCGACAACCGCTACGGCCGGTCGGCGGTTCTTGCCTCTGTCCAGCGGGGGGACGGCGGCGAATGGGCTTTCTATGTGCTGCGCGAAGGCCAGCCCGCAGTCGAAATCGCAAACTATCCCGACCGCATCGTCTATGCGGCGATCGGACCGGATGACGCGATCTACGCGATCAGCCGCGACGGTGCGCCGAATGGCAAGGTTATCCGGCTGAACGCGCACTATCAGGCCGGCGCGCTCGCGAAGGCGGCGACGATCGTTCCGGACGGCAAAGTTGCCATTCTTTCGGGCGGCGCCGAACAGCACGTGCAGGACCTTACGCTCTCGCCCGATCGCCTGTTCGTGCGCGACATCGTGGGCGGCCCCAACCAGGTGCGCGTCTTCGATCTGAGCGGTCATCCTGAAGGACAGCTGCCGCTGCCCGAAATCGCGGCCAATTCCGAGATCGAGCCGCTCGCCGACGGCGACGTGCTGTTTGACGTCTCCACCTATCTTCGGCCGCGGTACTACGCGTCGTGGAATCCCTCTTCGGGCAAAACGACCGAAACGGCACTGAAGGTCATCTCCCCAATGTCTTTCGACGACACGGAAGTGAAACGCGAATTCGCAACCTCGAAAGATGGTACAAAAGTGCCGGTTAACATCATCGAGCGCAAACGCACGAAGCGCGACGGCAGCAACCCGACTCTGCTTTACGGCTATGGCGGCTATGGTATCAGCATGACGCCATCGTTCATCGGCGCCATGCGGCGGCTGTGGCTCGATCGCGGCGGCATCTATGCGATCGCGAATATCCGCGGCGGCGCCGAGTACGGCGAGCGCTGGCATCAGGAAGGCATGCTGACAAAGAAGCAGAACGTGTTCGACGATTTTGCAGCCGCAGGCGATTATCTCATCGCGCGCCGCTATACCTCGCATGACAAGCTGGCGCTGATGGGCGGTTCCAACGGAGGACTGCTCATGGGCGCAACGCTGACCCAGCATCCCGCGCTCGCGCGCGCGGTTGTTTCGGCCGTCGGCATCTACGACATGGTGCGCGTCGAACTCGATCCCAACGGTTCGTTCAACACCACCGAATTCGGTACGGTGAAAAATCCGGAGCAGTTCAAGGCGCTGTATGCCTACTCGCCCTATCACCATGTACGAAAAGGCGCTGCCTATCCGGCCGTCCTCATGCTCACGGGCGCCACCGACGGCCGCGTCAACCCCATGCATTCGCGCAAATTCACGGCAGCATTGCAGGCAGCTACGGGCTCGAAGCGCCCGATCCTGCTGCGAACCAGTGCGAATTCCGGCCACGGCATCGGCAGCTCTCTCTCTGAACGGATCGCCGAACAGACGGACATGCTCGATTTTCTTTTTGATCAGCTCGGAATGGGGAAACAGATCGCCATGCACTGACGGCGCCGGGTCACATTGCGGCAGGATCGCGACCAACAATTCTCAAGTGATTTCCTGTGCTTAGCAGATGCACCGCAGGCGGAACTCTCTGCACCGACGCTCATTAGCATAGGGCGATGCGGCATTCGACGCAACCGGAGCGCGGAGGAAGAAGGGGCGCGCGACATCCGCATCAAATGGCAACAGAAACGTCCAGCGGAGGGTGGACTGCAATAGCGCAGGAGATGAAGATGCTAGCAAATGCGTTGAAGATGACAGCCGCCGCGGCCATGTTGGGATTGGGGGCGATCGCGACTACCGGCACCCCCGCTTCGGCGGACACTTTCAGGACGCGCTGTTACGGCGATGATTGTGTGCGGATGCAATGCGACGACTGGGGACGCGACTGTTTCCGCATCGGAGAGTTCGACCGCTATGACTACGACAGGGTCACGCCCTACAATTACACGCGGACGTACAACGTGTATCCGGATACCTACTACGGACCCGACTACGATCACGATTACTACAACGATTACGGACCTGATTACGACTACGACTATCCCGGCTGATGCCGGAACGCCGATCCCTGGAAAGGCCGCGGTTTCCCGCGGCCTTTTATTTTTTCTTGGTGGAGACCGGTCGCGAGAGCCGCACGCAAACGGCCGCGCATCCTCGCGACGAGCGATATGTTTTTTTGGCGTCAATGCGGGGCTCGACCACGTCGCCTCAAACATCGGCGACGTTGTGCACCCCGTTATTCGCAACCGGCCACGCCAAGGTCCTGCAGCCCGCGCCAGACCGCACCAGTTTGTTCCCAGCACATTCATGCGGTCTCTTCGTGCGCCCCCGGCCACCCGTCGGGGATGCGCTTACGTGCCGCTACCGCGCAAGAGAATGAAGGTCGCCATATCCCACGTATTGCGCATCCCGACGATCAGGATGACGACCAGCGCGATGGCAAGCGCGTCGAGAGCAGGCGCGACGGCCCAACGAACGATGACGGCCGCCGCAGTCACGGCTGCATAAGCGAGGATCGGCACGATCAGGTAGCAGGCGCGGTCTGCAATATCGAGACGTAACGTCCAGACGCGCCTCGCCACAACCGCGCCGTAGCCGATCCCGGCGATGCCTCCGATGCCCAACAAAATCGCCAATGCAGACGGGGTCAGGGCGGGGGCAGTCAGAATCGCCGACGCGACGAGAACGCTGCCGAGGTGAACAACGGTAGGAGAGATGAATCCGCGCAGCCCAGTCGTGCTCTTCTCCTTCAGGCTGCCCGCCAGCGTCGCGACAATGAAGGAGGCGCCGACAAGGGCACCAGAAGCGGTTCCGACCATCACGTAAAAATCGTGCCAGTCGGTGAGTGGCAGCGCAGCCATCGAATTCCTCCTGCTGATCTTAGCCCGACCGTTGCTCGCAGGCCCATTCGGGCCCCGCACCGGCTTTCGGCGCCACCCAAAGAAAAGATGACGACAGTGTAATCATGAAGAGCATCCTGCAAGACATCCTGTCGCAATCCCGCGTCAACAAAATCCCTTCACCTGAACCAGATGGCGTCTAAATTGTGCTGTGTCACAACACACGTGGAGGCTCACCATGAGAGCTATCCGAAACGCCATCATTGCCGGTGCGGCGGCCGTTCTGCTTTGCGGCGCCTTCAGCTTTGCCGCAGCAATGGGCCGGAAGGCTCATTTCATTACCATCCGGTTTCCAGGCGGCGCGGTGGAGCAAATCCGTTATACGGGAGACTTGCCGCCTGAGGTGGTCGTCGCACCCGATAACGCGGCGTTCGGCCCCGATTGGCCGTTGGCATTCTTCGACCCGGCGCCCTTCCCCACGATCGACCGCATCTCGGCGGAAATGGATCGTCAGATGGCGGAGACGATTCGCAGCGCGAACGCGCTGGCGGCGCAGTCGATTTCAAACCCGCAGGGGCTCACGGAAATCGGGTCTGGCAAGCTTCCGGCCGGTTCCGAAAGCTACTCGTTCGTGTCGACCGGCGGCGGCAACGTGTTCTGCGCCCGCAGCGTCGAGATCACCTCGCGCGCCGATGGCCAGAAGCCGCGCGTCGTGTCGCGAACATACGGAAATTGCGGGAACTCCGGCGCGAGCGTGGGATCGGGCGCCCGCAGTGGACCGTCATCCGCCGACCGGCCGGACAGCGCGCGCGTGATCGATTACGCCGCGCCTTCATCCGGCGGACTGCTGCGCGAAGCAAGCGCCGCCGAATAGCGCACTGCCGGCCTATCCGACCTGCCGCAGGAATTCGCGTTTCTCGCGCAGGATAGACCGCTCGCGCTCCGCACGAGCAAAATTGGCCAGGCTGTCGGCATCGCTGCGCAGCCTGGCGCGATAGGCTTCGTAGGCGGAGAGGCTGTCGAAGCCTATCAGTGCGCGGGCGATGTCGTTCGTGCCTTCGTGTGGCATGAAGTATCCGAAGAGTTCGCCGCCGCAGCGGGGAATGATCGTCAGCCAGTTTCTGGCGTAGTCCTCGAACGCGGCGCGTTTTGAAGGGTCGAGCTGGTAGCGGATATGGCAGACGACGCTCATGGTCTTTGCTCCTGTTGGCTCGGCCGCAGCCTAGTGCTTGTCTCTGCAGCCATGCTTCGATTATGGTCGAAGCATGAAGGATGGCCCCAGCATCGCGCCCGTGGCCGCACTGGCGGGCGATCCTGCCCGCGCGAACATGCTCGCCGCGCTCGCGGGAGGCATAGCGCTCACCGCGAGCGAGCTTGCAGGGGAAGCGGGCGTGACCGCCCAAACCGCAAGCTCCCACCTCGCCAAGCTGGAGACTGCGGGCCTCATCATCGCGAGGCGCCAAGGGCGGCATCGCTACTTCCGCCTCGCCCACGATGACGTGGCGGAAATGCTCGAAGCGATCATGGGCGTTGCCGCGCGTACGGGACAGATGCGAACGCGTCCTGGACCACGCGATCCCGCACTTCGCTTTGCGCGCATTTGTTATGACCATCTCGCCGGCGAAATGGGCGTTCGTCTGCTCGATGGCCTGGTGAGCAGGCGCCGGATCGTGCGCACAGGCGAAGCGCTGCGCCTGACGCGCGCGGGAGCCGACTTCATGCGGGAATTCTCGATCGATCTCGACAGGCTTGCAAAGGCGCGCCGGCCGCTCTGCCGGGGCTGCCTCGACTGGAGCATGCGCCGCCTTCATCTCGGTGGCGCGCTCGGGGCGGCACTTCTCGAACGTTTCGAGATGCTGAAGTGGATCGAACGGGACAGAAAAAGCCGCGGCATTCGTTTTACCGGCGCGGGCGAAGCTGCATTCAACCGGATCGCCGGCTAGTGCAACTCATTCCGGGGTACGGCACCGTTCCCCGCGAAACCCGCACGGCCCCCGTTCGTTCCTAAAGCACGTCGAAATTGGAGGTTCTGACGAGGCTTGGGCGTGCGCGAAGAAAGGAGATCGAAGATGCTGAAGATTTCGGAGAAGCTGAAGTCGTTCGTGCGCGGAACGGCGCTGGTAAGCGTGCTTGGTCTGACGGGTGCGGCACTGACCGCGCTTCCGGCATACGCGCAGATGCGCGGGCACGCAGGCGGTGGCTTTCACGGCGGCGGCTTCCATGGCGGCGGCTTCCGCGGTGGCTTCCACGGCGGTGCATTCCGTGGCGGATTTAATAGACCGGCGGTCGCCGGCTGGCGCGGCCGCGGCTGGCGCGGCGGCTGGTGGCGTGGCCGCTGGTACGGCCCGGGCTGGGGCGGATGGGGGATCGGCCTCTACGGCTATCCCTATTGGGGTTATCCGGCTTATGGGTACCCGTATTGCAGCGATTACGACTACTATTACGGATACTGCTCGTACTGACCAAAATGCGCCGGCTCCCAGGAGCCGGCGCTTTGTTCTTCTCCCCACCGGCTTGAGAGTGTGCACGCGCCTCCTTATAGGAGCGCGGCTTTGGTCTGTCGGAGGGGCAGGTGACGCACGATCCCGCGCTGGACGCGCACGAGCATACCGAGCACGCGGAACACGCGGCTCACAGCCATGACCCCTTCATTGCGCGCGTTTCGATCACCGTCGCAATGCTCGCGGTTCTCGCCGCAGTCGCGGGTAGTCTCGAGACTGTGGAAGGCGGGCGCGCGCTCGGTGCATCAAGCGAAGCCGTGCTGCACCAGGACGAGGCGACGGACGCCTGGAACGAATTCCAGTCCGATGGACTGAAGAAGTTCATGTACACCATCGCTGCGGACTCGGTTCCGGCTCGCGCCGGCGATTACAAGAAACAGGCCGGAAAACGGGCTACAAAGCAGGACCAGGACCGCAGGAAAGCGGCTGCGAACGAGGCAGATCGCGACCGGCTGATCGTGGAAAGCCAAACCTACGAAGACCGACACCACTGGTTGACAGGCGCCGCGACGCTTTTTGAGATCGGTATTGCGATGTCGACGGTTGCGATCATTACCCGCCGATCCTGGCTCTGGTACGCCGCTACGGCCTTTGGTGTCGGCGGACTCGCGCTACTTGGGGCGGCATATGTCGCCTGAGCCGAATTGAGCCGGGATCACCAGCTCCGCCCCCGGTCGACCCTATCTTGACCGGGTGTTAGGGCTCGCCTATCTCCGATCCATGGCTACTCGCCCCATCCTGGTCGCGCCCGATCCGCGTCTCAAAGCCGTGTCGCGGCCGGTCGAGATGGTGGATGTGGAGATTCGCAAGCTCGCCGATGAATTGCTGGAAGCCATGTACGCCGCGGACGGAATTGGCCTGGCAGCGATCCAGGTGGGGGTCCCCAAGCGCATTCTGGTGATGGATACAGCCCGCAAGGACGGCCGCAAGGAGCCACGAGTTTTCGTCAATCCACGGATTGTCTGGGCGTCCGATGAAATGGCGACGTTCGAGGAAGGCTGCCTGTCCGTCCCCGAGATCTGGGAGGAAGTCGATCGGCCTGCGCAAATTCGTGCCGCATACCTTGATCTGGATGGCAAGCCTCAGACACTCGAAGCCGAGGGACTGCTCGCAACCTGCCTGCAGCACGAGATTGATCATCTCGAAGGCATTCTTTTTCTCGATCACCTGTCGCGCCTCAAGCGGGCCATGGCGCTTCGTAAGCTTGCAAAGTCCCAGCGTCTGAAAGAGGCCGGCTGACGGCACGGCATGGCCCTGCGCCTCGCCTTCCTTGGAACACCCGATTTTGCGGTGCCGACCCTCGCGGCGCTGATCGGACATGGACATCAGGTCGTCGCTGCCTATACCCAGCCGGCGCGACCTCGCGGACGTGGGCTCGTACCGGAGCCGTCCCCGGTTGCGCGGTATTCCGAGGCGCACGGACTCAGTATCCACACGCCGACTACCCTACGAGACAGTCGTGCGCAGGACGCGTTCGAAGGCTTCGCAACGGACGCTGCGGTCGTCGTCGCCTATGGCCTACTGCTACCCGCGCGCGTCCTCGAAGCACCGCGGCTCGGCTGCTTCAATCTGCATGCGTCCCTTCTGCCGCGCTGGAGGGGTGCGGCGCCCATCCAGCGCGCGATCATGGCTGGTGACCGCGAGACCGGGGCGATGGTGATGCGCATGGAGAAGGGCCTCGATACCGGGCCCGTACTCATGGCCGAGCGTGTCGCAGTGGCGCGCAAGACCTATGGCGACCTTCACGATGAACTGGCAACTCTCGGCGCAGCCCTAATGGCTCGCGCGCTTGCCGCGCTCGAACAGGGGAACGTCGACGAACGGCCTCAAAGCGAACAGGGGATTACCTACGCGAATAAAATCTCGAAAGAGGAGACCCGCATCGACTGGACCAGGCCCGCGGGGGAGATCGACTGTCATATTCGTGGGCTTTCGCCGCGCCCGGGGGCATGGTGCGAGGCTCGCGGCGAACGCCTGAAAATCCTGTATGCTATTCCTGTGGAAGGCGCCGGAAAGCCGGGCGAAATTCGGGATGAACAGCTGACGGTTGCGTGCGGAGAAGGCGCACTGCGGCTCACGCGCATTCAGCGTGCCGGTCGCGCGGCGGCGGATACACCGGAATTTTTGCGAGGATTTCCGCTGCGCAAGGGAGAACGATTGTGAGTGCAGTTCTCAAGCCATCCTTGTGGCGCCGGGTCGGCAACTCATGGCGCACGCGAAGCCACAAGAGTGGCGCCGCGGATGTCATTCCGGGCGGCCTCGCTTTCACGCGGTCAGGGCGGACCCGGCAGATTTTTTGGGACGACGTCGTTCGGATCGACTGTGGTACGCGCGATACGCTCTCCATCGACCTCTTCTATGCAGTGTTTCACACCGCCGGCACGAAGCTCACGATCGACGAATACGACGACGGCTTCCATCCTCTGGAAAATGCGGTGTTCGCGCGCTGGCCGCAAATCCGCGAGCGCTGGATCGGGCTGCAATGCGGGCCGTTGCACCAGCCGCAATGCGAAACACTCTGGCGCCGATAAGGCGTCGTGAATGCCGCGCTATCGCGTTACGATCGAGTATGACGGCGGCCCCTTTGCCGGATGGCAGCGGCAGGAAAACGGACCATCGGTCCAGAGGGCGCTTGAAGATGCCATATTCAGGTTGTCTGCGGAGCGGGTCGCCGTAACCGGCGCCGGCCGTACCGACGCGGGCGTGCATGCGCTCGGGCAGGTCGCGCATTTCGATCTCGAAAAGGCTTTCGTACCCGGGAAATTGCGCGACGCCCTCAACTATCATTTGCGGCCCGATCCGGTCGCAGTGGTGGAGGCGCGCGTGGCTTCACCAGATTTTCATGCGCGGTTCTCCGCGACGCGCCGGAGCTATCTGTATCGTATACTCAACCGCCGCGCTGCGCCGGTTCTTGAGCGCGGGCGCGTCTGGCATGTGGCGCGCGAACTCGACGCCTCTCTCATGCAGGAGGGCGCGCGATATTTCGTGGGACGGCACGATTTCACCACGTTCCGTGCCGCGGAATGCCAGGCGCAATCCCCCGTCAAAACGCTTGATGCCCTGAGCGTGCAGCGCGCCGGTGACGAGATCCGCGTTTCAGCGCAGGCGCGGTCGTTCCTGCATCATCAGGTGCGATCCATCGTAGGTTCGTTAAAGCTGGTCGGCGAAGGCAAATGGCGACCTGAAGAGGTTGCGCGGGCATTGGCGGCACGGGACAGATCGCGCTGCGGTCCAGTCGCGCCGCCGGATGGGCTTTATCTCGTGACCGTGGATTACGCTGCGATTCCCGGCGATGCCCCGAAATAGCCGTCGAGAACGGATTCGTAGATGGCTACAAGAGCCTCGATTTCGGCGACCGCCACGCATTCATCTGTCTTGTGCATCGTGGCACCGGCGAGACCGATTTCGGCGACGGGGCAGTACCTTGTCAGGAAACGCGCGTCAGACGTGCCTCCCGTCGTCGAGAGCTGTGGCGTCCGGCCTGTCGCCGATTCGACCGCGCGGCTGAGGAAATCCGTAAACGGTCCCGGCTTTGTCAAAAACGGAAGCGCGCCGACCTCCATCGCGAGATCGATCTCGCCACCCATTTCACCCATGATCTCGTCCGCGTAATGCCGGAGGCGCCGAAGAATCCCGTCGGGCATCTGCAGGTCATTGAAACGAATATTGGCCGAAGCGCGCGCGAGCGCGGGCGACACGTTCGATGCGGGGTTGCCGACGTCAAACGTGGTGAAAACAAGGGTGGTTGGTTCGAAATGCGCGGTGCCCTCGTCGAGTTGCTCACGGGCGAGGCGGGAGACGAGCGCCGCCAGGATCGGTATGGGATTGAGTGCTCTCTGCGGATAAGCGGTGTGACCCTGCATCCCTTGCACGCCAATTAGAATACGCGCGCTGCCGCGGCGACCGACCTTGATCGTGTCGCCGGCATGCTTTACCGCCGTCGGTTCGCCGACGACACAGTGGTCGATATGCTCGCCTTTTGCCGCAAGCCATTCCAGCACCTTTGCGGTGCCGTTGACCGCCGGCCCCTCTTCGTCGCCGGTGATGAGAAGACTGATGGAACCGCGCAGTGGTTTGCGCAGGTGATGCGCCGCGGCCGCAGCGAAAGCAGCAATGGCGGATTTCATGTCGGCGGCGCCGCGGCCGAAGAGGAATCCATCGCTAATCTCGGCCGCGAACGGATCCTTGTTCCACAATTCGCGATCGCCCGTAGGCACGACGTCGCTGTGACCAGCGAAACAGAAATGCGGCGAGCCGCTGCCGATTCGCGCATAGAGATTGTCTATTGGCGCTGTTCCGGGAGCCTCGAAGCGCAGGCGCGTGCAAACAAAGCCCAGCGGTGCGAGGGCGTGCTCGAGAACGCCAAGGGCCCCGGCGTCGTCCGGGGTCACCGAGGGGCAGCGTATCAGTGACTGGGCGAGAGCAATCGGATCGGGCATGTCTCGACTAAGGGACATGATAAGCACGCGAAATCAATGGCCTCCCCAATCGCGCACGAAGCCGCCGCTCGCGTGAGGCGAGCGGCGGCCGAGTACGAGCCCGGCAGAAATGATTTAAAGCGGTGCGCTTTCTACGGTAGCGCCCGGTAAGGTCCAAAGCTGACCACGCGTCATATCGGTGAAGAGGATGTCCTCTGACGGATCAAAGCGCAGATCATTTGCTTGCACCCACACCGAGACGCGACGGTTCAGCGCGATTTCGATGCGTTGGGGTCGTCCGTCCGGCGCTGTCTCCACATTGCGCACACGACCAACCCACCTTCCGCCCGACCCTTCGACGGGTACCTGCCACAGCTGCTGACTGGGTTCGGCCATCAGGTAGAGGGGCTGAAGCCCGTATTCATTGCCATAACGGTAGACAAACGGCGCCGGATAGCTCCAGGCGTACTGTGCCAGATCGTAGGCTCTCACATCCTGTGCGTAACGCTGCCGCTCATAGCGGTATCGCTCCTGTTGGCCATGGTATTGCTGCATCTGGCCTTGATACTGCTCCTGTTGACCCTGATACCGGTCCGGCGGCCCGTAGGGCGCCTGATCGTAGCCGGTGTGCGAGGAGTCCCGCGCGCTGCCCTGCGCCGATTGCTGATTCAACTCCTGCGTTTGTTGCATCTCGCCGGGCGTGGATACCGGCGGGCCGTTCCCATACCGGGAATATCCATATTGATCGTAGCCACTCTGCTGAGCGAAGCAGGCCCCCGCTCCCGAAAGGGCGAAAACCGCAGCGCCCGACAGGACTGCTGTGCGGATGGTCATGTGCGTCTCCATTCTCCCCTCCGATCGTGCGCTCTGCCGGAGTCCAAACGGGATGCCGGACGCGGGGGTTCCACTAGTGCGGCGTGCTGGTCCCGGGGCTCAGCGGATACGCAGTTTCCGGTGGCGTGGTAATGCCGTTGGTATTGGTGGTGCCCGGAGCACAGCCGGCTCCCGGCACCGCAGCCGGGGCACAATTCGTTGTGCCGAGCGGCGCGGGCGTCGCGCCGGGCGTCGTATTTGTCGGAATGGTCGAGACAGCACCTGGCATGGGCGCCGTGGTAACCCCCGTCGTTCCCGTCGGAGAATTCACATCGGGTGTGGTTGTCTGATAAGGCACGGATCCACCCGGCAGCGTGGTGTTGCCCGGCGTCACGCCCGGTGTACCGCTGGTCGTCGGAACTCCCGGTGTGGAAGCTACTCCGCCCGGGGCCGTGCCGGCGGCGACGGCGGTTGTGGATGCCACCGCCATCAAGCCAGCTGCAAACATCTTCCCCGCGCACGTCTTGGAAATTCGTCTCATCGCCTAATCTCCCGCAGTTGCGGTTGCATCATTCACTGCCTCTTGGCGCCCACACCCAAATGGAACGCGTCCCGATCTCCACGGTTGCCCTTCGTGACCACTCAAAAAGCAAGACGCGCGCCGGAATGGCGCGCGTCTCGTTGCACGGCAGATTATTAGCTGCTCGGCCCTGGCTGATTGGGGTTAGGCGGGGTGCTGGGGGCCGGGCTGTTTTGGTCAGCCGGGGTCGTAGGATTGGCGGGTGCGCCGACAGGACCATTCGCGCCGGGCGCACTCATGTAAGATGGTCCTGGTTCAGTACCCCCGTTCTGGGGCTGCTGAACATAGGGGCCGGCATTGCCCGGCTGGGCGCCCGGCGTTTGCGGCGTGCCTGTCGGAGGCGTGTTCGAAGCGCCATTTGGCTGGCTGTATGCCGCGTTCCCAGGCTCCGTTCCGGGCGGAGCGCCTTGCGGCTGTGTGTAGGTGCCCGATCGCATCGAACCCTGTTCGGGTGCTCCCTGGGGCTGATTGTAGCCCGCAGGCGTCCCCGCCGGCTGCGAACCCGTGCCGCTGGCATTCATCGTGCCGCCTTGACTGGCGGCCGTTTGCGCGGCCTGCAGTTGCTGCCGGTTGAGATCGTTTGTCTGGCGTTTTTCTGCAGGTGTCGACGGTCGGTGCAGGGAGGCTGTGCGTGTGCTGTGGCGGGCGTGATGCCGCGCATGATGCATGGTGTGCTTTTTGGTCGTTGATGTGGTTGCGGTTCCGGACATGTTGGACGATTGCGCGGGCGCGGTTTGCGTTGCGGCCGGGGTGCCGTTGGTCTGATCTGTATTCGGCGTGGCCTGTTGCGCCGCCGCCGCACCGGAAAGCGCCAAAACCATCGCGCCGCCCAGCAATATCGCTTTGCATCCCATAGATGCGTCTCCTTCTCTGTTGATTTGCCGCGAGGCGCGTTGCCTCCGCGTCAAATGACAACGCGCCCCCCATGGCCGCGTTCCGGCGCGCTCCGGAAATGGCCGCTCAGTTCAGGAGCGATGGTTCTGGGCAGTGGTCGCGTTGTCGTTGTGCCCGCCGGCCGGTGTCGCACTTTGCAAGGGGTTGCCGTTCGGCAATCTGTTTGGCGGCGTGAGTCCCGTATTGTAGCCAGGGCCCGGCGGCGGATATGGGGCGACGGGCTGACCCTGCACGTAAGCGCCCTGCACGTATCCGCCGTGCATGTATGCGCCTTGCCGGTATTGCGGAGCGGGTCCTCCATACCGCGCCGCCTGCAACTGCTGCACATTGAGGTTGCGAGTGGCGCCCACTTCGGTGGCGGTTTCGCGCGAAGCCTTTGCGATGCGGTGGCGCATGACGCGATGGCGATAATGATGCGCTGTCCGCGAGTGCGCCGGCTTGGCCTGCTGTGTCTGGGAGTTCTGCGTGTCTGTGGGGCTGGCAGTCTGCGCCGCAGCCCCGCCGCATAGCGCGAACGTAACCGCGCCACACAGAATCATGGATCGACATTTCATGTTGCGTCTCCTTTGCGGCCTTCCTGGGCTCGCGAGACGCCACTGCCTCGCTACGGAGGCCCTGTATGAAACGATGCCGATCCCCGCGCGTTCCACCGGCGATCTGCTCGCGCGGGTGCGGCCCAGGGACCTACCCCCTGAGTGTTGACGCGGACTTTTGGGAATGCCTCAGCCGGCAGCGATGTACTCGCGCAAGGACGCGGCTTCGCGAGCCGTTTCCGCGATGCAGGTCTTCAAAACATCGCCGATCGACACAATTCCGCAGAGCCGGTCATTTTCCACGACGGGCACATGGCGAAATCGGCAATGAGTCATGGTCTCCATAAGCTCATCGACCGAATCGGATTCCGTGCAGGTTGAAACTGCGCGCGTCATGTGACGGCCGACATCCTGGCCAAGCGCGCCGACGCTGTGTTCGGCAACGGCACGTACGATATCGCGCTCGGAGAGAATCCCGGCAATCCCGCCCCGGCCATCGCCGACCACCAGCGCACCAATGCGCCGGCGCGCGAGGAGCCGCGCAGCCTCGGACAGCGTTGCGTCACTTGGGATCATAAAAACGTCCCGGCCTTTTTCGCGCAGGATGTGTCTGACTTGCATGGCGGTACCTCCGTTGAACCGGACCGATCTCTGGAAGCCCTGCCGCCTGCTCATTCGCCAGCCCTCGTGAAGGCGCATATTATCCCAGGCTCCAACTTGGATGGTGCGCCTCGCATAGAAGGACTGCAAGAGAAAACAAACCGCCCGGCTTTTGTGAAATATCGTTTCCAGGTCCCCGGTTGTCACTGGCAAGTGATAGCCGGAACAATCAAATCGATCGAGGGTTCACCGAGCAGCGGCAAACATACTGGAGACCTTCGATGTCCTGCAAACTGTTGCTGTCTGCGGCTGCCCTGACGACCGCGTTTGCGGCCGTTCCCGCTTTCGGACAAACAGCGCCTCCCACGTCGGGCGTGCCGGCCACGAACGCGAGCGTTTCGAGCCAGGAATTCGTGAAGAAGGCTGCCATCACGGGAATTTACGAAATCGGGGCGGCCCGCATTGCGGAACAGCGTTCCCATGACCGCAGTCTCGACCGCTTTGCGGCGCGGATGATCCGCGATCACGGGAAAAATTCCTCCGAACTGAAGGCAGTGGCGAAGAGCATCGGGCTCGGCGTGCCTGAACGGCTGGACGAAAAACACCGGGGATTGATCGAACAACTGCGGTCGGTCGGCAGCCGGCAATTCGATGCGACCTATGATCAGCAACAGATACAGGGACACCGGGAGGCCATCGCGCTGTTTACGGGCTACATGCAGCATGGCGACAATCCGCGGCTCAGGCAGTTTGCGAAGGCAACTCTTCCGGTTCTCGAACATCATCTCCACATGGCGCAGGCATTGCCGGTCGGCCCGAAGATGGCGGGTGGCCGATAACGAATGGAGTAGGACATGTCGGGCAGGCTTTCGGGAAAGGCGGTGGCAATCCTTGCCACCGACGGGTTCGAGCAGGCGGAATTGATCGAGCCGATGCAGGCACTCAAGAAAGAGGGCGCGACCGTTGAGATCGTGGCACCCAAAGCGGGCGAGATTCAGGGTTTTGATCATTTGAAACCCGACCGGAAGGTGCATGTCGACAGGGTTCTCGAAGCTGCACGGCCCGAAGCGTATGATGCGATTGTTTTGCCGGGAGGTGCGAACAACCCCGACCAGCTTCGGACAAAACCGCAGGTCCAGAATTTTGTCCGCGCCTTCGCGGAGGCGGGCAAGCCGATAGCCGCCATCTGCCACGCTCCCTGGATTCTGATCGATGCGGGACTGGCGAAAAATCGTCGGCTGACCAGCTGGCCCACAATCCGTCAGGACCTGAAGAATGCCGGGGCGAAGGTGATGGACGAGGCCGTGGTGGTGGATTCTGGATTGATCACCAGCCGCGGCCCCGATGATCTTCCGGCCTTTTGCGCCAAACTCGTGGAAGAGATTGCGGAGGGTCGCCACGAAGGCCAATCCGCAAAGGCGCGGCGCTCCGAACAGACGGTCCGCCACTGACGCGGCAGCAGGCCGGTCCTAACGTGCAGGTTTGACGTAGAACAGTGCGGTCATGTCGAGCACACGGTGGGCACTATCGGCCGCATGGCCGAGATGTTCTGCTATCCCGAACGCGTCTTCCGTCGTCCGCAGAAGTGAGTAATGATCATAAGGGTTGATATCCGTCAACGCGCGCGGACCGTGGTTGGTAATTACGATCGTTGGAATCCAGCCGCCGCCGGGATTGTCCGGATCGAGTGGTGACGAACCGCAGCAACCGGGCGAATGTCCCCCCGGATGCGTCGCATCGTTCTCGTCGAACGTGATGACGATGGCGCTGTTTTCGGGTTGTGACCACACCGGCGAGCGCAGAATTTCCCCGACCAGCCGGCCTGCCACTGCGTCCCCGCGGGAAATCAGCTTTTTGTCGGCATCATAGACGCAGTCGGAAGGCACATTGCCGCCTTTCGGCAGACCGTGCATGTCGTTGCACTGGTTGGGAACGATCTGTGCGTAATTCGGCACGTCTCCGGAAGCAAGGTCGTGTTGCAACACGTCGAATCCGACGATCTTCTGATTCAGAGCCGGATCGTCCTGCACATCCCGGAAATTCATGAACCCATTATGCTTGACGGCATAGAGCGCGGCAGGCTTTCCGGCCGAGGGCTGGTCGGGCCAGCGCCACACGCGCGAGCCGCTCGCCGGAATGTCTTCGAAATAGCCTTTCCAACTCAGGTGATGCTGATCCAGTTGCGCCGCAAGACTGGGTGCGGCGACCGTATGGTCCGCGTAGCCGGGCTCGGCCGCGTGCGGACAGGCGACATCCTTGGCCTTGGGCTTGCACCAGAACGCATCGTCGTCGCGAATCCCGAAGGTGTTGCCCCCCAGAATGGCCACATAATTCGGTTCGCTCGGATGCGACTCCGCGTAGAACCGCCACGCATATCCATAGGTCTGCGCCAACCGGGTGAGATTGGGTGCGGCGCGGCTGGGGACGATCTCGTCTGCCGTGTGGTTTTCTTCAAGAATGACGAAAATGTGCGAATAGCGCGGCATCGTCAGAATGGCAGGTGCTGACCCGGATTCCGCCACGGCGCCCGTCGCGGCCAAGCCAAGAACCGCCACCGCCAGCGCCATCGCTCCGCCACGCCGCTTCCACCTCTCTTGCATTGAATCCACCCTGCGTCTGGCCATTGTATTCCGTGAGATTAAGCCCCGTATGGAGGCAAGCGAAGTTTCTCCGGCATACATCAGAAGGTCCACATCGACCAAAAGTTTTTCTTGACCGTTAACCTGTCGGTGCGAGCATCTGAAGAGTGATTCGCATTCGGGGGAATGATGGGCCGGCCGTTAATCCGGATGTCTTCCCTGTCGGATCGTACCGGGGCAGGGGAAAGCCGGTGAAGTCTACTCGCGTCAGCCCTCTCTCCATTTTTTCGGTCGCAGCCAGGCCATGAGCGTGCAGACCAGCGACATTTCCCTGGGCCCGCCCCGGCGGCTTGTTCACGTGCGCCGCAGACCGGCGTCGCTGTTTCGGCAGCGCCTGGTCGACTGCATCATCTGCTTTTTCGCAATGCCACTCGCTGTCGCACTGGGTGGAGTCATCGCCCTCTCGATCAGGCTGGACGGCGGGCCAGCTCTGTACTCCCAGCGCCGCGTCGGCCATGGCGGGCGGATTTTCAACTGCCTGAAGTTCCGGTCAATGGTCCTTAATGCAGACGAGCGGCTTGAAGAAGTCCTTGCAGCCGATCCGTCGGCGCGCGAGCAGTGGGAGAGATATCAGAAACTCGAAGATGACCCGCGAATCACCCCGCTCGGCAGAATCCTGCGGGCGTGCAGCCTCGACGAACTGCCACAACTCATCAATGTGTGCCGGGGTGAAATGAGCATTGTGGGACCTCGTCCGATCCTGACGGAGCAGGTGCTTCTTTATGGAGAAAGCTTCCCGGAATATTGTCGGCTTCGCCCGGGAATCACGGGCCTGTGGCAGATCGCCGGCCGCAACAAGTTCACCTTCGCCGAACGTGTCCGTCTCGACATGCAATACGCGAAGTCCTGGTCGGTCTGGAGCGACCTGCGGATCATACTTCTGACCATTCCCGCCGTGCTCGCCGGAAGGGGTGCGAAGTAGCCCCTTCCGGAAGCCGGGCGTTCGCGGAAAGCAGAACGCGCCACGGATGCGGCGCGCCCTGCGGAATGGTTTTGTTATTCGGAAGGATTGACCCGGCGTCTAGTGCCGCGACGTGCTGTGATGTGCGGCATCCGATGCCCGATCCGCGCCTTCCCGTGCGGCGTCAGCGGCCTTTCCGGCTGCGTCCTTGATGTGTCCTTTTGCCTTGTCGGCCGCCCCTTCGGCCCTCAGTCTGTCGTTGCCGGTCATTTTGCCGGCCGTTTGTTTGATGCTGCCCTTCGCTTTGTCGGCAGTGCCTTCGATTCGATTCTTGTCCATTGCAGTCCCTGATCGGTTTGGGTTGCACCCAGAAAACGATGCCTTTGCAAGCGGGGTTCCCCGCGAGCGGCCCTTCGCTTTTGGGCAAAAAGAACACCGAGCGGCGCCCAGTCTCTCTCAGGCCTGATCGTACCCTTATCGATACGAAGAGCGGGGGCGCCGGCTCGGCGGTGCTTACGAACCCAGAACGTGTGGTGACCGGGAGTGTTCCCGCCCCGGCATTCAGGGCAGGCGTACGGTCTTTTTTGCAGCCTCGAATCGGCGCGTCATTTCGATCCGTTCCTCGTCCGAGAAGTTGTCGCGTACATCCGACCATATGTTGCGCTCTTCCTCCTCCACGTGGTGCTGCACGAGGTCCTTCAGGACTTTCGCAGCGGCCCCAAACTCCGGGGAACGGGCATCCGTGATCTTCCCCAGCTTCGCCAGGATTTTGTCTCCCAGCGCGTGCTCCAGATAGCCTTCTTCGCCATCCTGAACCGCGTCGGCGCCTTTGGCCCGTATTACGGCGTCGTAGACGACCTTTTCTTCCGCCCGAAGGTGGGGAACGAGAGCGGCCTTGATCTTTCGGAGCAACGATTTCCGCTCGGTGGCATTTCGGCTTTCCACCATCTTCGCGAGCAGCTGTTCTACCTCGTCGTGTTCCTGGCCAAGTTTGTCGAGAATATCAATTTCCTGTTCCGATTTGCCGGGAGAGAGCATCTTTCCGACAGTCCGTCCGGCCTTTCTTGCGGTATGTTCCAGATCCATCGCTGCTTTCCTTTTTGCTGCGGTCACGCCGCAGAACGCTTCGTAGAACCGACGGTTCCCTGGTGCCGCGGCTCGGAGATCACGGGCGGCGGCGAACGGTCTCGGGGAACGATCGAAAGAGAGCGAAGGACCGCGTTCGGAACGACAGCCGCGAGGCTGACATGTCGCTCGAAACGATGCTATCAGACCCGTTCCACGTCGGGGGCCTTCATGATGAAATTTCTGGCGGCAGGCCTGCTCTGCCTGGAGCTGCTCCTGCCGTTCTCCAGTCCGCTGGCGCAAGGAAGAGCGGAGATCACCGTTTTTGCGGCGGCGAGTCTTACGGACGCTCTTCAGGCAGTGGACGCCGCCTTCACGCAGAGCACGGGAACCCGGATCCGGGAATCGTTTGCCTCTTCCTCCACCCTCGCGCGGCAGATCGAGGCCGGTGCTCCAGCCCAAGTGTTTGTTTCCGCCGACACGAAATGGATGGACTACCTGGCGCGAAAGGGTCTGATCGACAGCAGGACGACACTGCTCGCGAATGCACTCGCACTTATCGCCCCGGCGAATTCGCCGACCGCGCGGCGAGCTATCGATCCGAACTTCGACTGGATGAAGCTTCTTGGTCCCGAAGGGCGTCTTGCGGTGGGCGATCCCGATCAGGTGCCGGCAGGAATCTATGCGAAGGAAGCACTGCAGGCGTTGCATGCGTGGGAACGGCTTGAGCCGCGACTCGCCCGCGCCGAGGACGTTCGCGGGGCGCTCACGATGGTCGAACGGGGAGACGTGCCGCTCGGTATCGTCTACCTCACGGATGCACGCGTCAGCGGCCGCGTGAAAATCATCGGGATATTTCCAGCATCGACGCACGCGCGAATCGTGTATCCCGCCGGGATACTTCGGAGTGCGGACACACCGGCAGTCCGGAATTACTTCCTGTTTCTTAGCGGTGCCGCAGCGCAGGCGATTTTTGCGCGCTATGGCTTCGTCAGGCGCTGATTTTTCCTTGCTTACCGCTGCCGAGACCGAAGCCCTCCTTCTCAGCCTGCGCGTCTCGGCGGTTGCAGTGGCGGGGGCGCTTCCACTGGCGCTCGCGGCAGCCCTGCTGCTCAGCCATCGCGGGTTTCCCGGTCGCGCGCTCCTCGAGGGAATTCTGCATCTGCCGCTGGCGCTGCCGCCGGTCGTGATTGGCTATCTTCTGTTGATACTCCTTGGGCCGCGCGAGCCGCTCGGAGCATGGCTGATCGCCCATCTCGGCATCCAGTTTGCGTTCAGCTGGACGGGTGCGGCACTCGCCTCGGGGCTGATCACTCTCCCGCTACAGTACCGCGCCATCCGGCTATCTCTGCAGGCCCAGGAAAGCGGCCTCGCGGAAGCGGCGGCAACGCTGGGCGCAGGCCCGTTTGATCGCCTGCTGAACATCACGCTTCCTTTGGCGCTCCCCGGAATTGTTGCCGGGGCCGTTATTGCCTTTGCAGCAAGCATCGGCGAATTCGGCGCGATCATCACTTTTGTCTCCAACATCCCAGGCGAGACGCGCACACTGCCGCTGGCAATCTATACCGCGATCCAGCAACCCGGCGGCGAAGCGGAGGCGGCGCGCCTCTCCGCCCTTTCCATCGGACTCGCGCTTTTCGGCGTGATGCTCGCCGCAATTGCCGAACGGCGCTTGCGGATGGAGACGGAGGCATGAGTCTCGAAGTTAGTCTGCGGCACCGGCTCGGCACATTTTTCCTCGATGCAGCGTTCTCGGTGGAACGGCGCGGCATCACCGCGCTGTTCGGGGCGTCTGGCGCGGGCAAGACGACCATCATCAATGCCATCGCGGGTCTCCTGCACCCGAAAACGGGTCGCATTGTTCTGGACGGCGAGGTGGTGACCGATACGGCATCAGGGGTGTTCGTGCCGGCGCGCCGTCGCCGGACCGGATACGTCTTCCAGAATGCGCGGCTGTTCTCCCATCTCTCCGTCGAGAAGAACCTCCTCTTCGGCTGGCGACGCGCGGCACGACGCCTGCCAAAGCAGGATTGCGAAGAAATCCTGGATCTTCTCGGGCTGGCGCCGCTTCTTGCCCGCAGGCCCGAGCGCCTTTCAGGCGGCGAAAAGGGCCGCGTGGCGCTCGGCAGAGCGCTTTTGGCTTCTCCGCGGCTGCTGCTGCTGGACGAACCACTTGCGGCGCTGGACGCTCCCCGAAAAGCGGAGATTCTTCCCTATTTGGAGCGCCTGCGTGATCGTGCCCGCATTCCGATGATCTATGTCACCCATGCGACCGACGAAGTCTCCCGGCTGGCGGACGACCTCATCGTTATCGAATCCGGACGGGTTGCGGCACAAGGCAGTGTTTTCGATCTTCTATCGGACCCGCAGTTTGGCGCCCTCGTGCCGTCGCCGGGTGCCGTATTTCCTGCGCGGATCGAAAAGCATCGGGAGGACGGGTTGACGGTCCTGCGGTTCGATGGCGGCGCACTTCTGGTGCCCCGTCTCCACCGACCCGCCGGAACCCGGCTGCGGGTCCGCCTGCGGGCGGATGAGGTAATGCTTGCGCGCAAGGCGCCCGAGGCGATCAGCGCCAACAATGTGCTCGAAAGCGAAGTGATCACAATTCCGGCGGGTAGCGACCCGCATGCCGACATCCGCCTTCTCTGCGGGCAACTGAAATTTGTATCCCGGATTACCCGCGCATCGATCGAACGCCTCGGTCTGGCGCCGGGTCAGCGCGTCTTCGCCATCATCAAATCGGTTACCATCGACCCGCAGCTTGGCGCCTGACCCAGGTCACAGCAGACCTGCGTTGCGAAACCGGTTTCGCAACGTCATTCTCACGCAGGCGAAAGCAATCGGAGCGCCGCATGCCACTGATCCCTTATGCCGACCTGGACCACGCCCCCCAGGAAGTACGGGAGGCGTTCGCGCGCATGCCCCGCAAACTCAATGTGATGAAGATGCTGGCCAATGCAGCGTGCGATTTCGTACCCTGCATGAGGCTTGGCGGCGCCATCCTCGGACGTCAGAAACTCAAGCCGCGGCACCGCGAACTCGTCATCCTGCTTGCGTCTCATCTCGAAGGCGGAGCCTATGAATGGGTGCAGCACGTGCCGATCGCGGAATCGACGGGCTGCCGCAAGGAACAGATCGAGGCGATCGAGGCGGGGCGTCTGGACGATGCCTGTTTCGAGGAGAGCGACAGGGCGTTGCTCCGATTTACGCGGGAAGTCATCGAGTACGTCCGCGCGGAGGAGGAGACGGTCCGCCACGCGGCGCATTACTTCTCGCGCGAGGAAATTGTCGAGATCATCGTAACCTGCGGGTTTTATATGATGCTCGCGCGCCTGACCGAAACCACGCGAACCGAAACCGATACTCCTTCCGGAACTGCTGTCGTGGAAGAACTTGTCAGGCTCAGGTGAGTGGATCATCACTGCGGGCGCAATCTCGCTCCGCTGACGCGCGGAAGATAAAGCGGGCCGACACCGTGAAATTGAAAACCAGGCCGACAAGTGTGCCTGCCACGATCGCGACAAGCGGATTGCCGAGCGGTGGGGCGGCGAAGGTCACGAAGAGGAAATAGACCGCAAAGTTTGCAGCCGCGCCGAGACTGTTTCCAACGAAAAAGGCAAGCCATTCGCGGGCGAGCCCGCGCGAGGCGGCGCGGTCGCGGAAGGTGAGCGTGCGGTTTCCCCACCAGGTGAACGTCACGCCGACGAGGAATGCCGCAAACCAGCCGCTGTATTTGTCCAGATGGGCGAGATGCAGCGCGAGATAGAGCGCAAACTCCGTGACGACGAACCCGCCGGTGCCGACGAGCGCGAAACGAAGAAAGCGAATCTCGTGAACGCGTCGGATGCGGGCCAAAACCGAATTCATGGCAGCTTCAGATTGTGCGGGCCCGGCATTCGCAGATAGGCGGTGCGTTTGACCTCCCAGCGCCCGCGGGTCACCGTATCGAGGATCAGGCCGCTGGCGA
The DNA here is from genome assembly GCA_036502185.1 of Rhizomicrobium sp. GTDB lineage: Bacteria > Pseudomonadota > Alphaproteobacteria > Micropepsales > Micropepsaceae > Rhizomicrobium. Next base: position 44,370 of record DASXYZ010000080.1, on the reverse strand, counting down.
GCGAGAGAAATCCGAGCGACATCAAAGCCGTCGCCAGCACAGCGGAAGGCAGTCGCGGCACGAGTCCGGTGCGGAAATACTCGACGACAACCGGCGTGCCGAGAATGAGTGAGCCGATTGCCAGAATCGCGAAAACACCTGTGAAGAAAACGAGCGGTCGCTCTTCGCGCACGAGCCCGACGATAGTAAAAAGAATGCGAAAGCCATCTCCCCATGTGCTGAGCTTGCTGACCGAACCCGCGGGCCTCTCCTTGTACCGCGTATCCACCTCTACGATCGGCATGAGCAGGCGCACCGCGTGAACAGTCAGTTCTGTTTCAATACCGAATCCTTCGGCGGTGAACGGAAACGATTTCACGAACCGGCGCGACATGACCCGGTAGCCCGTCAGAAGATCTCCGATTTCCACCCGGAACATCGCCGCCGTCAGCCCGGTGAGCAGGTGGTTTCCGAACACATGGCCAGCGCGATAGGCGTGTTCGCCCACGGCGACGCGCCGGCCGGAAACTATGTCGTAGCCTCCTTCGACAAGTGCCTGCACGAGCTTCGGCGCTGCGGCTGCATCGTAAGTGTCATCGCCGTCGACCAGCACGTAGATGTCGGCTTCGACGTCCGCGAACATGCGCCGGACTACATTGCCCTTGCCGCGCCGCTCCTCGTGCCGCACCACCGCGCCGGCTTCCCGGGCGCGCTCGGCTGTCAGGTCCCGCGAGCAATTGTCGTAGACATAGACAGTGGCGGTTGGCAGCGATGCGCGGAAATCGCGCACCACCTGGCCGATGGCAGCTTCTTCATTGAAACAGGGCACAAGAACCGCGACCCGCGCCGGTGTTTCCGTCACTGCGGCATAGTCCGTTCGCCGCGCCGCTAACTCGTTCATGGTATCGTTGCCCGTGTGTGCGAGAGGGGACAGAAGAGATATGGTCCGGCCAGATTCGTTACGATATTTCGGCATTCCGCCGGCCGCATTGCAAGTCCGTAGGATGCAAGTGCATCCCGGCTGCGCAGGACTTCCCCTGCATCAGCGATGACGAACAGGTCGCCGCGAAAGGCGTCCACCCGCCTGCGCGTCTGTGCGGTGAGTCTCGAACCGTCGCCCGGCTGTATCAGCCAGCCGTCGATTCGCAGGATGGGGATTTGAGGCGGCAGAGAAGGGACCAGGTATCCGAGCGGCGCTTCCCCGGTCATCAGGATCATTGTGCTCGAGGGATGTGGAATCGGGGGAATTGAGACCTGCACGTAAGGATCGGTGACTGGGGCACGTCCTGACTCATACATCCTTGTGCAGGCCTCGACTGCCAGAAGCGTCAGAGTGGCCGCGACGACCCGGGCGCGGACCGAAATCGGCCAAAGACCGATCGCAGCGGCGATCAGTAGCGGCGAAAGCATTTCGAGCACGAGGATATATCGATATATGGCGAAGACCTTCAGCCACGCGATGTAGGACGCCGCGGCAAACGCCATGAGCGCAGCGGCTACCTCGCGCGAGACGATGCGGGTTTCCGTGCGCCGTGGGAAAAACCAGGCGGGAATGGTCGCGATCGCCAGGACGTAGGCGACGCCAACACGGATGTCGCGGAAGGGCAGGTCGTCGGCGACCCTCCAATCCAGAGAGAACAGCAGCGGAAACAGCAGCTGGTGCTCGAGGCTCCGCGGAATGAAGCGCAGATCGCGATAGGGTGCTGCGAGCGCCAAAGGCGAATGGAAGAACTGATTGAAATACGGAAAAACCGGATTGCCGGTCAGCCGGGCCATTTCGGCCATCCAATATCCGTCGAAAACGGCAAATCCCGCGAGCCCCCCGAGCGCGGCTGCGAGGAGGCGCGTGAGGCGCCTGCCGCCGCTGCCTGGCAGTACGGAGAGCGCCGCCGCAAGGCCAAGCGCGAAGGGAGCCTCCGGCAACTTGAGACCGACGGCGCTGCCCAGAAGAAAGCTCGCCGCGGCAGCGACAAGCGCACCTTGCGCAATGCTTCCTTCCGCGAGTCTTGCTCGTTGCGCCACGACCAGCGAGAGGCCCGAGAGAACGAGCAAGCTCATCACATTGTCGTAGTAGGTCGCCCCGGCGAGGTAGAGTGTGAGGCCCCCGAGCATCGAAAGAAGCCCCAAGACCACACAACTCAGCTTCTGCCATTCGACCTGAAGCAGCGAGCGGGAGAGAATATAGAGCGGCACGACGCTCGCGCCCTGCACGGCTCCCAGAATTGCGAGCGTGATCCACGCTTTCAGATGTGTTGCGAGGAGATAGAAAGGCAGATCCAGAAACGGGTTGTAGTACGTCGCCTGGTGCGCGACCGCGACATCGAATCCCAAACGGCCATGAAGGAACGCATAAGGGACGTACCAGTGGTAATTGCGGAAATCCCAGGAAGCATCCTTGCCCCGCGCCACCACCATGGCAGACCAGCCGACGATCACCGCCGCCAGGAACAACAGTTCCGAAAATGCAAGCCGTTGACCGTCGGCGGCGACGTCGGGGGCTCGCGCGGAGGGTCCACAGGCTCGCGGAAAACGCAGTTTGGCGGAATGCGGCGGCGCGAATGTCATTCCCTACCGCCGGACAGAGCCCCTTCGGTGCCGGATGTCCGGCAGCCGGCAATCCATACCGCGTGTCCGGTATCCTAGGAAGTCACACCGGTGTCGGATGGCCGCTGGCCGACGGTTTCGCTGTTGCGATTGTCATGTCGACCCCGTCGGAGATTTCACGCACCGGCAGGTTCGAAAGGAACTGGTCGGTGCAATTCTGCCAGGAACGGCCAAGCGCGAACGCGCGCGCGGCTTCGCGGGGAATCTCGAGTGCTCGCAGGCAGGCTCGACCGAGGTCCTCGTCCAGGACGGCGATCCCGGCGTTCCCGAGCACGTCGCGCGGACCCTGCGTCGGAAATGCCGCGACGGGCACGCCGCAGGCGAGAGCCTCAAGTATCACCAGACCGAAGGTGTCGGTAAGACTCGGGAAGACAAAAACATCGCTGCTTGCGTAGTGGCGGACGAGGTCTTCACCCGTCAGGGGACCCAGGAACCGCACGGCCGGATAGGAATGCGCAAGCCGCATCCTGGCCGGCCCGTCGCCAATGACGACCTTGGTTCCCGGAAGGTCAAGTCGGAGAAATGCCTCGATATTCTTTTCGACGGCGATTCGTCCGACGTAGAGCCAGATCGGTCGGGGGAAAGGAAGAGACGCTTCGGGAATCGGGCGGAACACATCCACGTCGACGCCGCGAGTCCAGATACGCACGTTGGAGAAACCGTTTGCCTCCAGTTCGTCCTGTAGAGAGGAGGTCGCGACCATTACGGCGGCGGCCGGCGCATGGAACCAGCGCAGAAACATATAGACAAGCGATTTCGGCACGAATGGAAAACGCGTGTTCACATATTCAGGGAAGCGGGTGTGGAACGATGTCGTAAACGGCAGCGCACGAGCACGGCAGATCGCGCGCGCGCTCATTCCGATGGTCCCTTCCGTTGCGATGTGGATCGCGTCAGGTGCGAACTCATCGACGAGTTCCTCCAGCTTGCGGCGCGGAAAAACGGCGAGACGGATTTCTGGATAGGTTGGAAGTGGTACGGTGACGCGGCCTTGGGGCGTAGCATAACGGACTTCGCACCCGCGCGATTCCAGGTCGCGGCCGAGCGATTCCAGCGTGCGAACGACCCCGTTCACCTGGGGTGCCCAGGCGTCGGTGAAAATCAGGATTTTGCGCGCCTGGAGCGGGATTTGCGCGGCCAGGGCGCGAGGTAGCGCGTCGATGGTCATAGGCCTGCTATTTGCGCAACCGGCGCGCCGCGTTCAATGCCGCGGCGCGACGAAACTGCACTCCGCACTTTGCCACAGGGGTACAGGGGCCGTCAGCCAGCTTAAGGGCACTACGCGGGGCCCGCCACCGGATTTGCAGTCCCGTCCAGCTCGCATGTCCGGCTCGGAGGAACAAATCACCTTGCAGCGCAGCATCGCCGTCGCGGTACCGGGACCGCGCGGAGTTACGGATTTCTGCAATTCCGCCGCGTTTCCTCCCCGAATTCGGGCGGCATGCATCCGTGCGGCGCTTTTTTATTCGGCTGCGAGCCGTGACGGGGGGGAGTGTGCCTGGGGTGCAGTAAAGGCAATCAGTTCGCGCAGAGCCGACGCGAGGCGCCGGCGGGTGCATTCAAATCCGCGACCCCGTTCCACCCGTTCCTCGTCGAGATAAAGAGCGCGATTGATCTCGATCTGTAGCGCGTGGATGGCGGCTCCGGGCCGCCCGTAAAGCTGTGTCGAATGGCCGCCGGCATAGGGTGTGTTGCGCGCCACGCGAAACCCCTGCCTGGAAAAGGCATACTCGGCCGCGTACGTCACCTGCGCTGCCGCCGCGAGGCCCAGCCGGTCGCCCAGCACGATGTCGGGCGCCGCAGTGCCCGAGGGCATCGAGTGGCAATCCACCAGCACGGCAATGCCAAAGCGTGCGCGCGTGTCGGCGATTAGCTGCCCCAGCTGGTTGTGATACGGCCGGTAAAAATGCCGGATACGCTCCTCCGCTTCCCGAACCGGCAAGCGGTGGCCGTAGATTTCGACTCCCTCGCGGACGACCCGGGGAATGATGCCGAGTCCGGCATGGACGCGCGGGCTTGCTGGATCGACAGGAAAGGGCAGCGTACCTTCGAACATCGAAGCGTCGAGTTCGGCCGGGGCGCGATTGGCGTCGAGATAGGCGCGCGGGAAGCGCGCAAACAGCAGCGGCGCGCCACAATCGACGACCGGGCCGAAGAGTTCCTCGACGAAAGCATCTTCCGACCGTCTGAGGCTCACCGCACCGAGCCGGCTGCGATCGACAAAACCCGCGGGATAAAGGCGGCCCGAATGGGGCGACGCGAAAACGAAGGGGACTTTCTGCTGCGGCGGCCGCAGCACGCCGACCGGTTCGGCCAACAGGCTTTCAAAGACGGGATCGGGTTCGTGGCAATGAGGGGCCGGTCGTCTCATCGCGTCCGTTTGTCTCCCTCTTTGCCCCCCGGCTGCCGCGCCTTTCGCGGCGGTGCTATAGAGCCGTGATATAGGATTGGAGGGGGAAGGGGAACCCATGGCGCGCATACTCCTGGCCGAAGACGACGAGTCCCTCAGGCGGTTTCTGGCGGCCGCGCTCGTCAAAGCGGGACACGATGTTACTGATTTCGGCGATGGCGAAGAGGCCTATGCGTGCCTCGCCACCGACCGGTTCGACCTCCTCCTCACCGATATCGTCATGCCGGGCCTGGACGGCATCGAACTGGCCAAGCGCGCAGCCGAAATGGACGAGCGTCTCAAGATCATGTTCATCACCGGCTTTGCCGCGGTGGCGCTGCACCCCTCCGCCAACGCGCCGAAACGCGCGAAGGTCCTCTCCAAACCCTTTCACCTTCGCGAGATCGTGCACGAAATCGATCGCATGATCGCAGCCTGAGGTTACCAGGCGCTTGCCTTGCCAGCCCGCGCTCGCGGGCGCTATAGGACGGGCCCCCACGGGAACGGGCGCGTAGCTCAGCGGGAGAGCACTACGTTGACATCGTAGGGGTCACAGGTTCGATCCCTGTCGCGCCCACCATCGTTTCTACTTCGCGATCAATCTTGAGATATCGTGTCGTTGCGTCCGGTGAAATTCGGCTGGCGCAGGGCTGGGCCCGCGGGAGACTCGGAGGATGAAAGCATGACTCTGGCCAGAGGACTCGCGCTGGTCTTCGCGATCATTGTCGCCTGCCTCGTCGCGCTGGGACTCGCGAGCAGTTTCCTCGTCGACCAGGCCTGGTTTTCGTCGCTCGGGTTTTGGGCAGTCTTCTGGACGACGATCATTGCCAAGAGCGCGCTCTTCGCAGCCGTGTTCGTGGTGACCGCGGCGATTCTCTGGGCAAACGGAGCGCTGGCGATCCGCTTTGGCGGGCCGCGTGCCTATTTGCGGCCGGTAGCGATGCCTTGGGATTCACTGGCCAGCAATCAGCTGCCCGCTCAGATCGATCGTCTCATGCGGCGGCTGCCCTGGCGATCGATGGTCGCGATTGCCGCTCTCGTCGTGGCGGTTTTGGTCGCGCTCGGCTGGACCGGCAACTGGAGTCTGGTGCTCGGCTACATCTTCCAGGCGCCGTACGGGCGAAGCGATCCGCTCTACGGACTCGATTTCAGCTTCTATCTGTTCGCGCTTCCCCTGTTCGTCGCCTTGAAGGACTGGATGCTGCTCGTGCTGGTCTTGAGCGCGATTTTCGCCGGCATCGTTTACCGTGCCCGCGGCGGAATCGCGTTCGATGCGCGCCGCCGCTTCATTTCGCCCGCGGCGGCGGTGCACGGCTCCATCCTGCTCGGGTTGTTCTTCCTGGTCGAAGCCTGGTCGTTCTATCTCGACCGCTATCTGCTTCTCTACGACGACAACGGCGTGGTGGTCGGCGCGGGCTACACCGATGTCCATGTCCGCCTGCCGATCCTGATTCTGCTCGTCGTCCTCTGCTGCGCGGCGGCCTTCGCTTCCTTCGTGAACGTTCGGATGCGCTCGCTGCGCATTCCAATCGCCTCCGTCGCAGTGGTCTTTGTCACTTGGCTGGTGCTCCTGCCACTCGCGACAGCGCTGTTTCAACGCGTTATTGTGAAGCCCAACGAGCTGCAGCTCGAGCAGCCCTACATCGGCCGCAACATCGCGCTGACACGCGAGGCATATAAACTCCGCAATATCATGGTCAAACCGTTCACCGCCGAGCAGTCGCTCACCTCCCAGTCGCTTGCGGACGACCGTGCGACGATCGACAACATCCGCTTATGGGACACACAGCCGCTGCTCGACACCTACTCGCAGCTGCAGGAAATCCGCACCTATTATAAGTTCAACGACGCGGACATCGACCGCTACGTGCTCGGCGGTGCCTATCAGCAGGTGACGCTGTCGGCGCGCGAATTGGAATCCACGCTGCTTCCGCCCAACGCGCAGACCTGGGTCAATCTCCATGTGCTGTTCACCCACGGCAACGGGGTGGTGATGTCGCCGGTGACGCGCACGACGCCGGAGGGTCTGCCGATCTTTTATCTGAAGGACATTCCGCCCGTCGCCACCGGCGGGCCGCCCGTCGGCGAACCGCGGATATATTTCGGAGAGGGCGACGCGCCATACGCAATCGTCAAGACCACCACGCCGGAGTTCGACTATCCGAAAGGCAGCGAAAATGTTTATCGAGCCTACGAAGGCGCCGACGGCGTTCCCATCGGCAGCCTCGCGAGCCGCGCGCTCTTCGCCTGGTATTTCGGCGATGCGAACATCCTGCTCAGCCAGTACGTCACGCCGGCAAGCCGGATCCTGTTCCGGCGCAACATCCAGGAGCGCGTGAGTGCGATCGCGCCTTTTCTGAGCCTCGACCACGACCCCTACATCGTCGTCAGCGGCGGCCGGCTCTACTGGATCCAGGACGCCTACACCACGAGCAGCTGGTTTCCCTACGCCCAGCGCAGCGAGGACGGCACCACCAACTACATCCGCAATTCCGTCAAGATCGTCATCGACGCCTACGAGGGAACCGTCGATTTCTACGTGAGCGATCCCGCCGATCCGATCGTCGAGACCTGGCGGCGGATCTTTCCCGCGCTATTCAAGCCGTTCGCGGCCATGCCCGCCGATCTCAAGGTGCACACCCGCTATCCGGAGGATCTCTTCCTGATCCAGGCACAGCTTTATCGCGCCTATCACATGGGCGCGCCGGAAGTTTTCTACAATCGCGAAGACCTCTGGCAGTTTCCGCGTCAGCCGAACGGAAGCGACGAGGATTCGGGCGACAGCAGGATGTCGCCCTATTATATCAACATGCGCCTGCCCGGGGAGACGCGAACCGAATTCTTCCTGATGATTCCGATGGTGCCGAGCCAGCGCGAGAACATGATCGCCTGGCTTGCTGCGCGCTGCGATGCGCCCGACTACGGTAAGCTGATCGTCTATGAATTTCCCAAGGAAAAGCTGGTTTATGGGCCATTCCAGATCGAGGCGCTCATCAACCAGAACACGGAGATTTCCCAGCAGATCACGCTCTGGAATCAAAGTGGCTCGCGCGTCATCCGCGGAAATCTGCTCGTCATTCCGATCGGCAATTCGATTCTCTACGTGACCCCGCTTTATCTGCGCGCGCAATCGGGCCAGCTGCCCGAGCTCAAGCGCGTGATCGCCATCTACGGCGACCGGGTGGTGATGGAACAGACGCTTGCCGGCGCGCTCGCGGCGCTGTTCAAGGCGCCGGCGGTGCCGACCACGCCCGCGCCGGCGGCTGCCCCCGCCGCGATCGTGCAAGCCGGCCCGCCCTCCGGCCGCGCGCACGAGGCACTCGCCCACTACGATCGCGCAATCGCGAAACTGAAATCGGGAGACTGGAGCGGCTTCGGCGCCGAACTGAACGCGCTTGGCGCCGCGCTCGAACAGCTCAACCGGCCCGGCGTGCCTGCCAATCCGCCACCGCGCTGACGCGCGCGGGAAGGTCCTCCGACCGCTTCGGCGGCCGGCTCAGCTGTGATATTCGTCGCGCTGCAGCACCCCGAAGCCGAACCAGCCCCAGTAGACGCAGTGCCGCTGGATCAGCCCGTCATCATTGAGCTCCATCGCTTCGACGAAATCCATCTGCTCGCCCTTTCCTGCGTCGCGCGGGTATTCCCAGATCAGACGCTTGCCGTCGGTGAGATAGGGCGTGCGGTAGTACTGGCGCACCGGCGGTTTGCGCTCGGCAAGCTTTTCGAAAAGCCGGCGCAACTCATCGTGCCCACGCAGCACGCCATCCTTCGTACCCATAAGGTGCGGAACGAGCGGACTCTCCAGCTGGGCGTCAGGCGCGTACAGCGCGAGAAGCGCCTCCATGTCGTTGCGCGAGAGCGCATCGTTTCATGCAAAGTACATCCGCTCGACGGGTGTGCTGCCATCAGGCGAGGCGGTTTTTCGCAGCGATGAATCCATGGGCATTCTCCCGTCTTTGATATCGGAAGTCCGCATTGCGCATGGAGTTCCCGGTCGGCGCTCTTGCGGCGCTACAGCGGGATCTCGATCAGGTTCGGTTCGCGGCTGGCGAGGCCCAAGCGGAGCGCGGTTGCGAATGCCTCGAGCGAGCGGACGCGCGTGGCGGGAACGCTCAGGCTCTGCGAGAGTGCGACGAAATCGATAGCCGGAGGTGCGATGTCGAGTGCTTCCAAAGCGCGTGGGCCGGGGTTGGTGCCGAGGGCGGAGAGTTCGTTCTTGAGTATCGCGTAAGAGCGGTTGGAGAAAACGACCGTTGTGATGGGCAGACTTTCGCGCGCTGCGGTCCACAGCCCTTGCAGCGTGTACATGAGGCTCCCGTCGCCCTCGAGGCACAGCACCGGGCGGCCGGGCGCCGCAATCGCCGCGCCGACTGCGAGCGGAACGGCAATGCCGATCGCCCCGCCCGTGTTCACCAGCCAGTCGTGGGGTGCCGCGCCGCTCGTCGCCGCCATCAGGCCGCGGCCGGAGGTGATCGATTCATCGACCACAATGGCGCCCTCCGGCAGCAGCGCGCCTATGGTCTGCGCGATCCCGGCGAGCGTGAGTTCGCGGTCCTTTGGCATTTGGGCTTCGAACTCTTGCAGCCGCGGCTTTGCCCCCGTCGCATCGAGAGCGCCGGCGAGTCCGGCCAGTGCGCCGGCGCAATCCTCGTGGGACTCTGAAAGAGTGAAGATCCTGCACTCCTCCGGAGCGAGTCGGCTCGCGCGCGAAGGATGACCGAAGAACGCGACGGGCTCCGGCGCGCCGACGAGCAACAATTGCCGAAATCCCGAAAGCTGGGCGATTGCCTGCTCGGTGACATAGGCGATGCGCTCGACAGGCGGCCTTCCCGCGCCGCGTTCCAACCGCGCGAAGTTCAGGGGCGCGAGGAGCTTCGCACCCGTTGCAGCCGAGACTTGCGCGGCTGCAGAGAGCGCGTTCCCCTGCGTGGTATGTGAACCGAGGAGCAGCGCGCTCGGAAAGCCGTTGCGCAGAATTCGCGCAGCGTCTTCGATCCGCGCTGCCTCCGGTAATCTTGCCGAAGGAACAGCGGGCAATTCGGCGATGCTCCCGCCCTCGGCCCAAGCCGCGTCGGAAGGCATGACGAGGGTGGCGATCCGCCCGGGCGCGACACGCGAAGCAGCGATTGCCTCTGCGCCCAATCGGCCCAGCTCGCCCGCGTCGCGGGCGCTGGAGAGCCAGTGCGAAAAGGGTCTTGCGATTGCCTCGATATCGGACGCGAGCGGCGGGTCGAACGGCCGGTGAAAGGTCGCATGGTCGCCCACGATGTTCACGACGGGAACCTGCGCGCGGCGCGCATTGTGCAAATTGGCCAAGGCATTCGACAGGCCCGGCCCCAGATGAAACACCGTGCTGGCGGGCTTGCCCGCGAGCCGCGCATAGCCGTCCGCCGCGCCGGAAGCTACGCCTTCAAAAATGCAGGCCACAGCACGCAATTCGGGAACTCGGTCCAGCGCCGCGACGAGATGGATCTCCGTCGTGCCCGGATTCATGAAGCAGGTTTCGACACCGCCTCTTGCGAGAGAGGCAAGCAGGCTTTCCGCGCCATTCATTTCTGCGTCTCCCCAATGCTCCACCGTGGCTGAAGGAAGGCTGCAGATCAGCATACCAATTCATTCAGGATGCGGGACAGAGCCCCCGGCAAAACCCGGGTATCCGACAAAACCTGAGGCCGTGCGCCCTTCGAACCCGGCCGTATTCCGCGCGCGAGCCTGGCAGCACTCTCTCGGCAGACGATTCCGGAACCTGCATATCCCAAGGTCGTTTAATGCGGGCAATGCGGCATTTGCCGCTGCATTTCGCAGGGGATCGAGACGGCAGCCACGAGAATGAAGCGGCACATCAAAAGCGCCTGGCTTGTTGTTGCTCGGCGCGATCACGGTACGATGCGGATGGCGGGGAGCATCTGACCATGGCCGTTGTCGCGGCGCCCCGCGCGCGGAAAAACAAGGTTGTCGGCAGCGAATTCTGCATAGAGCTCGGGCTTGTCAACAACATGCCCGACTCGGCGCTCGAACGCACGGAGCGCCAGTTCATTCATCTGCTCGGTGCAGCAGCATCCGACCTGCTGGTGCGCGTCAGCTTCTTTTCACTCCAGGGCCTTGCGCGCGGTGCTGCGGGACGTAATCACCTACAACGAAATTCCTATCGCCCCATACTCGATGTTCCGGGTTCCGAACTCGATGCGTTGATCGTAACCGGAACCGAGCCCCGGTTTTCCGATCTTCGGCTCGAGCCATATTGGAGTGAACTTGCCGACCTGATCGACTGGGTTGTCGCCGAAGGTCCTTCGACGGTCTTCTCCTGCCTGGCGGCCCATGCAGCCCTTCTCCGCCGCGACGGAATCGAACGGCAGCGTCTTGCGGAGAAGCGGTTCGGAGTTTTCCGTCATTTTGTCATCGGTCACGATATCTTCACTCCTGAACTTCCCCACGCCCTGAACGTCGCGCATTCGCGATGGAATGAAGTCTGCGAAAATGCACTCGTCTCGAACGGCTACCGGATATTGACGTCAGCACCTGAGGCCGGCGTGGACCTCTTCCTCAAACGAGGCCGGACCGATCTTCTATTCTGCCAAGGGCATCCCGAATACGATCCGGGGACGCCCGGTCGCGAATACCACCGCGACGTGCGCCGTTACCTCCAGCGCGAAAGCAACCTCTGGCCTGCGCTCCCCCGAAATTACTTTACGCTGGCGGAGAAGCTGCTGCTAGAGCAATACCGCGAACGGGCAATGCAAAGTCGCGATCCGTCGCTAATTGCGGAATATCCCAAAGTTCGTCGCAGACCAGAAACACGGTGGCAACCGCCGGCAGCTCCCGTCTTTCATGCCTGGCTGGAACAAATCGTGGAAGCAAAACGCAGCAGGCGCCGGTCTATGCGCGAATCATCCTCCGATTCGTTCTTTGGCAAAGGCGCGGTGAGGCCGGCAGCATAATCTGCCCGTCGGGCACCGTCCTACACGCGGATTCAGCCGCGGTTCAGAAACCACGTCCGAAGCCCTTCGTTCGAGTTTTCTGCTTTTTTCGAGTGATACCCGAGGGTGACATCAAGCAAGGAATGACTCGGCTCCCGCTGGCCGCCTCTTTCCTTGAGTCGCGCCAGTTGCCATGTTCTCTGCGCGGAGCGGGACCTTTCGGCGCTACGGGCGGGTATTGCTGACTTGCGGTCCGGACGGGACTGCATGCTGCGGATGGGTGCGGCGCCTCGAACGCGCGACAGACCACGACAGCGATACGTTACATGACGCAGCTTTATGATCTTACCGCCGGCACGATGCGCTGGATTTACGATCACCGGATCACCGCGCCACCGATACTGGACGAGACCATCTATTTCCCGCAGGCTTCGCGCTTTGCGCGCACCTGGCAATCCATCCGTGATGAAGCGCTTGCCTTGTCACGCAATCTTTCGGAAATCCCGCTCTTTCATGAACTCATGCCGGCTCAGGCGCCGATCTCGGCGAACGACGGTAATGACTGGCGCATGTTCGTGCTGCGGGCGTATGGAGCCGATATCCGCAAAAATCTCGCTCGCTGTCCCGCGACGGCGGATCTGGTCACCTCATGTCCAAACGTATTGTCCGCATCGTTCTCGTTCCTGGCGCCCGGCAAGCACATCCCGCCGCATCGCGGGCCATTTCGTGGCATCGTGCGATGCCATCTCGGCCTCAGCATGCCGCGAGGGCGTGACGGGCGGCTCGGTGCCATCCTGTGGATCGACGGTGTCGAACACCGCCTGGGAGACGGAGACTATCTCGTCTGGGACGACACCTATACGCACGAGGTGCACAACCGCACCGACTATGTGCGCGTTGCGCTCCTTTTGGATATCTGGCGCCAGGGCATGCCGGCCGATATGTCCGCGCTGTCGCGCCTCATCATCGGAATCGTCCGTCTCGGCATGTTGATAGGGGGCCAGCCCTTCGCATCTTGACCATTCCCGGCGCATCGGGCCCTGTTACGAAAGAACTCTCGGGCGGGGGAATAGATGAATTTCATCATGCGCCGGAAACCGATCGATTTGCCGGCCGATGATGGGCGGCGCCTGAAGCCGACCCTGAGCTGGCCGCATTTGATAGCCTTGGGCGTCGGCGCCATCGTGGGAACGGGAATCTACACCCTGACCGGCATCGGTGCTGGGCTCGCGGGGCCGGCGGTGATCGTCTCCTTCGCTCTGTGCGGAGTGATCTGTGGCTGTGCGGCGCTCTGCTACGCCGAAATGTCCACGCTGATGCCCGTCGCGGGCAGCGCCTACACCTACAGCTATGCGGTCCTGGGAGAACTCATCGCCTGGATCATCGGCTGGAGCCTCGTGCTCGAATACACGGTGGCTGCGGCAGCCGTGGCGGTCGGCTGGTCCGCGCATTTCACCGAGTTTCTCAACGCGATCGGCGCCCCGCTTCCTGCAGGTCTTGCGCACGGCACGCTTGTGGGGGGAATCCTCGATCTGCCGGCAGTCGCGATCGGTATCGTGGTGACGGCGCTCCTCGTTATCGGCACCCGCGAAAGCGCGACGGTCAATCTGATTCTGGTGGGGATCAAGCTCGCAGCTCTTGTCGTTTTCGTAGTGCTTGCTGCGCCCGCTTTCGACGTGACGCGATTTCATCCTTTCGCGCCGTACGGCTTCGGCGCGCATGTGGATGCCGATGGCGTAAAGCGCGGCGTGCTGGCGGCCGCGGCGCTGATCTTCTTTGCGTTCTACGGATTCGACGCGGTCTCGACCGCCGCGGAGGAAACGAAAAATCCGGCGCGCGATCTCTCCATCGGCATCGTGGGATCAATGGTCATCTGCACCGCGATCTACATTGCGGTCGCCGCCGCGGCCCTGGGCGCTGCCTCCTATTTGGATATTTCCCACACCGGCGCCCCGCTCGTGCATGTGCTCGAGCTGGTTCGCCATCCGGTGGCGGCCCAAATCGTCGCGTCCGCGGCGATCGTGGCCTTGCCTACAGTCATACTCGTGTTGATGTACGGGCAAAGCCGGATCTGGTTCGTGATGGCGCGTGACGGGCTTTTGCCGGAACGGCTCGCGCGTCTGCACAGAACGCGCGGGACTCCTGTGGTGATGACGCTCGTTGCCGGCTTCTGGGTCGTCGTGCTCGCAGCGACCCTTCCGCTCGACCGGATCGCGCTGCTCGCCAATGCCGGGACACTCGCAGCATTCATCGCGGTGGCGCTTTCGTTGATTGTGTTGCGGCTGCGCGAACCGGAGCGTCCGCGAGTCTTCCGGGTCCCCCTCGGCATTCCGCTTGCCTGCATCTGTATTGCAGGCTGCGTCTACCTGTTCGCCAACGGGCTGCCGCGTTTCACCCAGCTGTGGTTCCTGTTCTGGAATGCAGGCGGCCTCGTGATCTATCTGCTCTTCGGTGCGCGTCGTAGCCGATTGGCAATGGAGGGGGCCTAACGCTCGCGCCGCAGATGACTTGCGCAGGTGCGCACAATGCTATCCTGCTCCTATGAATCACCTGGATGCCCGGGTTCTCCTGCGCCTGGCACAAGCCGCATTCTGGGCTGCGCTGGCGTTCACCTTCGTCTCTGCGATCATACCGCCGCATTCCTCGCCCAAACTGTTCCCCTGGGACAAGGCGGAGCATTTCGCGGCGTTTTATGTGCTGACAGTTCTCTCCGTCGCGGCGTTCCCCCGCCTGGGACTGCTCGCATTGGCTGTTGCGCTGTCGGCATTCGGCGCAGGAATCGAACTCGTGCAGGCGCTGCCCTTCGTCAGCCGCGACTGCGATATTCTGGACTGGATCGCCGATACATTTGCAGTCGTGGCCGCACTCGCGCCTCTGGCGCTCGCGCGCTGGCGCGTGAGTTTCTCGAAACCGGCGGACCTCTAGCGGAGGCGTTCCGCTATTTCGTCGTCTTGGTAGTGCTGCTCGTGGAACTGCCGCCACATACGGCGAGGCACACCGCTGCTGCGACAGCAGCCACGCCTACCGCGATTGTCACAGGCCCGGGCGACCAGGCCGCGGCCGTTCCCACGCCTGCCGCAGTGCCCGCAGGAACAGGACTCTCGTCGGGGGGCGCCTGAAGCGGAGCGTTGGGTGTAAGCGCCCCTTCGGGCGCACTTGCAGCACCGCCCGAGGCCGCGCCACCGCTTGAAGCACCGCCGGACTCACTCTGCGCAAGCACTGGCGTCGAAAACATTATGGCCAGAGCCGCCGTAGCGGCCACAATTCGGCGCGGCATGAGCGAATCTCCCCTTTTCGCGAAGAAAACATAAGAGTCTGGCATTCAAAAAGTAAAGCAACGATTGATGACTCACAATTTGTAGTAATCGCGATACCAGCGCACGAAGCGCGGGATACCCTCTGTGATCGGTATGGCCGGTTCGAACCCCAGATCGCGCCGGCTTGCTTCGATGTCGGCATAGGTCGCAGGAACATCGCCCGGCTGCATCGGCTCGAACTGCATCTGTGCTTTCTTTCCAAGCGCAATTTCCAGCACCGCAATGAACTCCGTCAGTTTTTCCGAACGGTGATTACCAAGGTTGTAGATCGCGTGCGGCGGTGAGCCCGCAGGTTCTCGCTCGAGTGCCCGCAGAACACCGTTCACGACATCATCGATATAGGTGAAATCCCGCCACATCTCGCCGTGGTTGAAGACCCGGATTGGTTGGTCGGCCAGAATCGCGCGCGTGAAGAGGAAGAGCGCCATATCGGGGCGGCCCCACGGACCGTACACCGTAAAGAAACGCAATCCGGTGGCTGGCAGGGCGTAGAGATGGGCATAGGTGTGGCTGATCAGCTCGTCGGCGCGCTTGGTTGCGGCATAGAGCGAGTTTGGCTGGGTGACAGGGTCGTCTACGGAAAAAGGCAGCTTGGTGTTGGCGCCGTAAACCGAAGAGGAACTCGCATAGACGAAATGACGCAGGCTTCTGCAGGCGCGCGCCAGTTCGAGCATTACCACCTGCCCCATGACATTGGACTGCGCGTAGACAAAAGGATTTGTGAGCGAATGACGGACGCCTGCCTGTGCGGCAAAATGCAAAACGCCCGAGATGTTGGAGAATTCTCCCGGGATCGTCCGCATCGTATCGTGGTCCGAGATTTCGACGCGGCGGAAGCGGAAATTTTTGTGCGCCAAAAGGAGCGCGAGCCGAGCCTTCTTCAGCGACACTTCGTAATAATCGTTGAGATTATCGATTCCGAGCACGTCCGCGCCCCGCGCAAGCAGGGCCTCGGCCACATGAAAGCCGATGAATCCGGCCGCTCCCGTCACCAAAATCATGCGCATCTCGCGAATCGCAGGCGTTTATGGCATGCCGGGACCTCCGCCGAAATGCGGCCCGCCCCGCTCGGGTGCTTGCAAGACCGGGCGGAGTAAGTGAAACAGCGCGGGTCCTCGAAGGGGCATCACCATGCGCATTGCCATGATCGGCACGGGATACGTCGGTCTCGTGTCTGCCGCCTGCCTGTCGGAATTCGGGCATCACGTGATCTGCGTCGACAAGGACGGGGGCAAGATTGCCGATCTGGACGCCGGGCGCATTCCCATTTTTGAGCCGGGTCTCGAGGAGGTCGTCGCGGCGAACGTCAAGGCCCGGCGGCTTTCCTTCACCTCGGTGCTGGCCGGAGCGGTCGAAAATGCCGAGGCGGTGTTCATCGCGGTGGGAACTCCCAGCCGGCGCGGTGATGGTCACGCCGATCTGAGCTTCGTGTTTTCCGCTGCCGAGGAAATCGCCCGTGCGTTGCGCCAGGATGCGGTGATCGTCACGAAGTCGACAGTGCCGGTCGGCACGAGTCGAAAGGTTGAAGAGATCGTCCGCCGCAACAGTCCGCGTGCGCGGTTCGACGTCGCGTCCAATCCGGAATTCCTGCGCGAAGGATCCGCGATCGAGGATTTCCTGCGCCCGGACCGTGTGGTGGTCGGCTGCGATTCGGAGCATGCTCGGCTGGTGCTGCGAGAGGTGTATCGACCACTCTATCTCAACGAAACGCCCATCCTGTTCACCTCGCGCGAGACGGCCGAACTCATCAAATATGCGGCCAATGCTTTTTTGGCGACCAAGATCACCTTCATCAACGAAATGGCCGATCTTTGCGAAAGACTCGGCGGCGACGTTCAGGACGTCGCCCGCGGCATCGGGCTCGACGGCCGCATCGGCTCCAAATTTCTGCACGCGGGCCCTGGTTATGGCGGCTCATGCTTCCCCAAGGACACGCTCGCGCTCCTGCGCACGTCGCAGGAAGCGGGCGCTCCCACGCGCATCGTTGAAACCGTGGTGGGCATCAACGAATCGCGCAAGAAAGAGATGGCGCGCAAGATCTCCGGCGGCTTCGGCGGCGTCTCGGGCAAGACCATCGCCGTTCTCGGTCTGACCTTTAAACCGAACACGGACGACATGCGCGACGCGCCGAGCCTCGTAATCCTGCCGATGCTGCAGGCGGAAGGCGCGCGAATTCGCGCCTATGATCCGGAAGGTGCCAGAGAAGCGGCGAAACTTCTCGATGTCGAACTTTGCGCCGACGCGTACGAAGCGCTCGCGGATGCGGATGGCGTCGTCATCCTGACCGAATGGAACGAATTCCGCGCGCTCGATCTCGTCCGCGTGAAGGCGCTGCTCAGGCGTCCGCTGATGATCGATTTGCGCAATATCTATCGCCCGCAACAGATGCGCGAGGCGGGATTCGAATACCTCAGCGTCGGCCGGCCCGCCTTCACAGAGACTACGGCGGGTTAGGAGATGCTCCTTGTCCGCCGGAGCCTTGGCGAAGGCGGAGCGCCGGGTCCAGGAACAGAAGCCTGACCGATCCTGGCGTCACCGTGTAACGGTGCCGGGCATCGGAGGCGGCCGCGTTCGGATTGACGGTAAAATCCGCCGTGACGAGGTAAATCCGCCCGCTCTGCGGATCGAGCGCCATCGTGCGCGCCCCGAACTGCGTCGCCACCGGGGCCAGCGGCGTGTAGCGGTTGGGCGATGCCTCGGAAATCACCGACAACGTGCCTTCGCGGTTCGAGCTGAAGATCAGCTTCCGCGTGGGATCGAAGCGGGCGGCGTCGCTTCCGGCGCCGATCGGCAGAGTCGCTACCACTGCGCCGGTATCGGAATTCACGACCAGCAGCACCTTGTTCACGCAACTCGAAAACAATCGATGTGTGGCGTGGTCCAACGCGATGCCGTGCGGCCGCTGACATCCCGGCAGCGGCCAGTGCGCGTCGGCCTTGTTGGTCGCCGTATCGATACGGACGATTTCGTTCTTTTCCGCGCCGTTTATGTAGAGCTTGCCATTGTCGCCGGACAGGCCGAACTCCAACCCGCCGCCGCCGTCGATGTTGGCTATGACCGAATCGGTTTTCGGATCAATCGCAGTGAGTTTTCCCGAATCGCCGTCGATCACGAAGATGTGCCCGCTGGGCGGATCGTACAGCACGCCGTCCGCGTCCGGTTCCGCCGTGATGCGATGAACGATCCTGAAAGTGTTGACATCGAATGATGCTGCGATCCCCGCCTTGCCGTCGTCGGTGTAGCCGCGGCCGGAGCCCGGCGCGATCGCGATTCCATGCGTGCCGCCAGGCAAGCCTTCGACAGCGCCGAGGATCGCACCACTTTTTCCGTCCACAACCGTCACCCGGTCGCCGTGCGACACGTAGAGCCGCCCGCTCGGCGCATCGTAGCTCATGTAATCCCAGCGGTCGGGCGGGCCGAGGGGGATGGTTTTGGTGATCGTATACGTAATGCCCGTCGCTTGCGCGGCTGCGGCTTCAACCGGCCCAAATACAGGTGCGAAAACCAGGGCAGATAGAAAGACCAATGGCAGAAAAGAGCGACGCATCTACGGAGACTTTCTTTGGTGAGAAACTATTCGGCCGCGCGCTCGGCACTCTCCAAGGCGTGGCAATGGGTTCGGATGCAATCACTCTGATCTATCCCCATGAGCGGCACAATGCACAAGCATGAAGCGCCATGATCTATCGCGCCGGCAATTCGCGCTCGACCTGCTCGAGCACCGATTCGGTCGCGAAACCGTCGGGGATACGGCCACGCGATTTTTGCCATGCTCGTAGCGCGGCGCGGCCTTGGCGGCCGAGAATCCCGTCAAGCGGACCGGGATCGAATCCGAGCCGCAGGAGATCGTTCTGCAGTGACAGCTGCTCGGGCCGCGACAGCGGCACCGCGTCCCGAGGCCATGCCGCGGCGATCGGCGGATAGCCCTTGAGCCGGTCCGCCAGAAGGCAGACGGCGAGCGCATACGAGGCGGCGTTGTTGTACTTCAGGACAGTGTGGAAATTGTCGAAGATCATGAAGGCCGGTCCGCGCGCCCCAGCCGGCAGATAGATCGCCGCGCGTGCCTGGCTCGCCGGAAGCGCGTAGCCGCCGGCCGCCCGCACGCCAAGCGCGCGCCAGGCGTCGATCGTGGACGGCTTGTCGGGATCGGCAAGTTCATAGGGAAAATTGGCCGGCAGGACGACTTCGTAGCCCCAAGGGGCTTCGCGCTCCCAGCCAGACTGGAGAAGCAGATTGGCGGCCGAAGCGAGTGCGTCGGCGGGTGAGCGCCAGAGATCGCGCCGCCCGTCGCCATCGCCGTCGACGGCGTAGCGCAGAAAGGCAGAGGGCACGAACTGCGTCTGACCGAAGGCGCCGGCCCAGGAGGATGTCATTGTGGCAGGAGCGAGATGCTCCTGCTGTTCAATCCTGAGCGCATCGAGGAGTTCGCGCCGACCAAAATCGCTACGTGGTCCCTGGTAGGCAAGTGTTGCCAGCGCCTCGAACATGTTGAAGCCGCCCATCTCCCGCCCGAAATCGCTCTCGATTCCCCAGATCGCGACGAGGATTTCCTTCTGCACGCCAAATCTCTGCTCGATCACCGCTAGCGTCGGAGCGTAGGCGGCTAGCATCTCCTGGCCGGCAGTGATCCGCGTAAAGCTCACGGCAGAATCGAGATATTCCCATATGGGCTTCACGAATTCCGGTTGCGCGGAATTGAGCGCCTCCACCTGCGGATCAAGGGTGATCCCGGCAACCGATAGATCGTAAACCTGCGGATCGATTCCCGCGGCGATCGCGGCAGCCCGAAAGCCCGTGACAAATGCCTGGAACTGCAGGTTCGCCTCGACCGGGGCGGCCGGAGCCGGCACTACGCTTTGGGCTTCGCACCGCTGAGACAGCGGGGTGGTGAGGGCCGCCGCGGCAAACAAAACGCCGATCTTTCGATATCTGCTACGCATGCGAATGTCCCCCGCGGCCGGAGGGCGTCTTAGCACAGGCGCGGTGGTTGACAGAGCCGGACGACGTCATTAGCTTCCGCGCCTCTTTTGGCGGAGCCTCGCATCCGCTTTTTCGAGGCGTGCCATGAAGATCCGCAATTCCCTCCGTTCGCTGAAGAAGCGCGACAAGGACTGCCGCGTCATTCGCCGGCGCGGTCGTACCTACGTCATCAACAAGAAAAATCCCCGTTTCAAGGCGCGTCAGGGCTAACCGCTCGACGGTCGCAATCCGCCTTTATGCGGCCGTTTTTCTGACTAACCTTTGCTTGTGGGAACCGCGTGCGGCTTTCGCACGTAATCGGCCTTGCGTGTCCGGTTCCGGAGCAGGAATTCCATGAGGTCGATTCTTTTCGCTGCGTCGCTCGCTGCGCTTTCGATTACTGGCGCCGCCCCGCGTCAGGAGCTGGCGCCGGCCGCAAGGCCCGTTCCGCAACTCGACGTCCTCTTCCAGCAGCTTGCGAAGGCCAACTCCGACGAAGTGGCAAAGCCGATCGAAGATCATATTCTCACGCTCTTTCTGGAGTCGGGAAGCGCCAGCATCGATCTCTTGATGACGCGCGCGGCGGCCGCACTCGCATCAGGCGACATGGACTCCGCCCAACAGCTCCTGAACGTTGTCACCAAAGTAGCCCCCGATTACGCCGAGGGCTGGCATCAGCGCGGCAAATTGCAGGCGGTGGCGGGTGACGATGAAGGGGCGATCGTGAGTCTGCAGAAGGCAATCACGATCAATCCCCGGCAGTTCGCGGCAATGTCGGAACTCGGCGCAATTCTCGTCCAATACGGCGACAAGCGCGATGCGCTGAAACTCCTTCGCAAGGCGCAGTCGCTCGACCATCACCTGAGTGACGTCGATCGCGAAGTCCGGCAATTGTCGCACGACGTCGAAGGCGATAGCATCTAAATCCAGGCTGGCGAGCGGATTTACCGTCCCCCCACAAAGGCGACGCGGAGAAGGTTGGTCGCGCCTGGCGTGCCGAGCGGGACGCCGGCCGTCACCACGATGCGTTCGCCAGCTTTCGCGAATCCTTCCGCTTCGGCGATCTGACCGGCGCGTTCCACCACATCGTCGAGATCGTGCGCGTCGTCGGTCAGCACGCAATGCAGGCCCCACGCGATCGAAAGCCGCCGTGCCGTTTCCACACTCGGCGTCAGCGCGATGATCGGCGCTTCTGGCCGCTCGCGCGCCGCGCGAAGCCCGGTCGAACCCGATTTGGTCCAACTCACGATCGCGCGCGCATGCATCGTGTGGGTCACCTGATGGACGGCCGCCATGATAGCGTCGGGCGTTGTTTCTTCCGGGGCGCCACGCTGGGCATCCATCAGCGACTGGAAGAACGGCCCGGATTCCGCGGCACGCGCTATTCTGTCCATCATGGCGACGGCTTCGACCGGGTGCTTGCCCGCCGCCGTTTCCGCGGACAGCATCACCGCATCGGCGCCATCGAAAACGGCGGTCGCCACATCGGAGACTTCGGCGCGCGTCGGCGCCGCTGCCTCGATCATGGACTCAAGCATCTGGGTCGCGACCACCACTGGCTTGCCGGCGAGCCGCGCCGCGCGCGTGATTTCCTTTTGCCAAATGGGAACGGACTCAAGCGGCAATTCCACGCCGAGGTCGCCGCGCGCCACCATCAAGGCGTCGGTCAGGTCCAGGATTTCCGGCAGCCACTCCAGCGCCTTCGGTTTTTCGATCTTGGAGAGGACCGCGGCCTTGCCGACCACGAGCTTGCGCAGTTCCGCTACGTCGTCCGGTCTCTGCACGAACGACAGCGCGACCCAATCCACTCCGACGTTCAGTGCGGCGTCGAGATCGGTGCGGTCCTTCGCCGTCATTGCCGGAATGGGCAGGATTGTATCCGGGAGATTGACGCCCTTGCGGTCCTTGATCGTCCCACCGGTCACGACCACCGCATCTGCGGCGCTGCCGCTCACGCTTTCGATCTTCAGCCGGACGCGGCCGTCGTCGATCAGGAGTCCATCGCCCTGGCGAAGAGCCGCAAACACTTCGGGATGGGGCAGGGGAATGGTGCTGTTGTCCCTGGAGACTTTGTCGGGCACGAGGCCCACCCGCGTGCCGGCCTGAAGAACTCGCGCGCCACCGGCAAGTTCACCAAGGCGAATCTTGGGTCCCTGCAGATCCGCGAGGATGCCGATCGGCCTGCCGTCGCTACGCTCCAGCGCGCGCACGCGCCCATGCAGTTCGGCAAGCAGCCGGTGCGGCGTGTGGCTCATGTTGATGCGGAACACGTCGGCGCCCGCCTCAAAAAGCGCCTTGATGGTTTCCGGTGACGAGGATGCGGGCCCGAGCGTCGCCACGATCTTCGTCTTTCGTGTGCGCCGCATCGCGTTCAGGCGGGACGAGCGGAGCCGCGTGGCACGGTCGCGACGCGGCCCGGGGAGGTCATCCGGATGAAAACAAATGCAGGTCCCATCGAAGAGTTCAGCGTTTCACGCATGCGGGCTCGCATGTCAATGTGCCAGGCAGTGGCTGGAATCAGGCAAAGGAGGATCGCCATGGACTCCCATCGGCAAATGGAACTCGAATCGGCCGTGTTCCGCCGGCTGGTCGAGCACCTGCGCAGGCGGACCGATGTGCAGAACATCGACATGATGATTGTGGCAGGATTCTGCCGCAACTGTCTGGGCGATTGGTATCGGGAGGCTGCCGCGCAAAAAGGAATCACCCTTGAAACCGATCAGGCGCGCGAACGCGTATATGGCATGCCGCCGTCGGACTGGAAACGTCGCTTTCAGAAGGACGCGACTCCGGAACAGAAGGCCGCCTTCGAGCGAGCGCAAAAGACTCACAGCCACTGAAAGATGCGCCTGTTGCGTCCCGAAAATCGCGCGGAGTAGGGTCCGCGCCCTTGAGGCCCGCGGCGCGTGAGGGGTTATGGCCAAGGCATTCGCGAAGGATCAACTGAGGTCGCTCGTCGAACGGATCGAGCGGCTCGAGGAGGAGAAAGCTGCACTGACAGCCGACGTCCGCGAAGTCTATTCCGAAGCAAAAGGCCAGGGATTCGATGCCAAGATTCTTCGCCAGGTCGTGCGCCTCAGGAAACTCGACCGCGCCGACCGGCAGGAACAGGAAGCAATTCTCGACCTCTATCTGACTGCTTTGGGCATGAGCAGCTGAAGCCCGGCAGAGCGTCGCCGCCTCCTTAGACCGCCTGCCGCCGGGGCTCCTCTTCCATGTCGAACGATTCGGTTCCGCCGAGACCCAGATCCTTCAATTTGCGATAAAGCGTGGAGCGGCCGATCCCGAGTCGGCGCGCAATCTCCGACATGTGGCCGTCGTAGTGGTCGATCGCCATCCGTATGACAGCGCTCTCGATTTCTTCGAGCCTGCGCATGTGGCCCGAATCGTTGGTGGTGGGGATTGCGAACCGGGGAAGCCCGTCTGGGAGCACCGCAGCGGCGGCCGGCGGCAGGTGAATTGCAGCAGGTGCGGCCTGCGTGACGCGCGGGCGGATCTCCACCCCGGCGGCCGCAGCAATCTGCGGAAAGTCGCAAATCTCCAGCGTCGCCGAATCGCACAGCACGACAGCACGAAAGATCGTGTTCTCGAGCTGGCGCACATTGCCCGGCCAGTCGAATTTTTCCAGCAGCGCGCGCGCTTCCGGCGACAGACCGGCAATGGGCTTGTTCTCCTCCGCCGCAAAGCGCGTGATGAAATGGCGTGCCAGTTCGTCGATGTCGTCGCGCCGCTCGCGCAGCGGCGGCACGCGAATGGGAAATACGTTCAGACGGTAATACAGATCCTCGCGGAAATTACCTTCGCGGGTGCGCTCCGCGAGATCGCGATTGGTCGCCGAAATGATGCGAACGTCAACTTTCACCGGCCGCTTCGATCCGATCGGATCGATGTCGCCCTGCTGAAGCGCCCGCAGCAGCTTGACCTGCATGTCGAGGCGCAGCTCGCCGATTTCATCCAGGAACAGCGTGCCGCCATCGGCCTCCTGAAATTTTCCGAGATGCTTTTCCGTGGCGCCCGTGAAAGATCCTTTCTCGTGCCCGAACAGGATGGATTCGACGAGACTTTCCGGAATCGCGCCGCAGTTGACGGTGATGAAGGGCCGCCCGGCGCGATCGGAGGAACCCTGGATGGCGCGCGCGATCAGTTCCTTGCCGACACCCGATTCGCCTTCGATCAGAATCGGAATGTTGGATTGGGCGGCGCGCCGTCCCAGCCGGACGACCTGCCCGATCGCGGGGCTCACGCCGATAAGCTCGTCGAAGTCGAGCCGGTTATCGGCGCGCTTGCGCAGGCGTGTTACCTCACCCGCCAGCGTGCCGATCTTGAGTGCGTTGCGGATCGAAACGGTAATCCGTTCCGGGCTCGCCGGCTTGACGAGAAAATCGCAGGCTCCGGCGCGCATCGCTTCCACGGCGGAATCGATTCCGCCGCGAGCGGTGAGGACGATCACCGGAACCGTGCTGCCGGTTGTTTTCAGCTTTTCGAGCACCGCGAGCCCGTCCATGTCGGGCATCACGAGATCGAGCAGAACGAGCGTGAACTGGTCGCCACGCGGCCCGTTGAGGAGATCGAGCGCAGGCTGGCCCCCGGGGGCCGTCACCGCCGCCATGCCGGCGCGCGTGATCGCCGCTTCGAGCAGCCGGCGCTGCACCGGATCGTCGTCCACGATCAGTATCGTCTGCGTCATCGGTTTCTCCGGGGGGCGCGGTTTTGCGCCGGAAAGGGTAAGGACGACGGCGGTCCCGTTTTGCGACAGGCACTTTGGGAAGTTCCGCGAAAGCTGTGCCAAAACCGGTCGCGATTGGCGAACGGAAAGCGGAAGCGTGGTGAAGAATGACTAAACGTCCGACAAGGCGGGAAAGCATGACGCGCCGCGAGGACGGGGTCGTCCGTCGCCTATCGCGGTTCGCGCGCGTTTCGACCGGTCTTGCTGGCGTTGCGGCGCGCGGCGCTGGCCGGGCATTGGGGGGCACGCGCGTGTTCAGTGCGAGCAATGCCACCGACCTGACTGCGGTGCTGGGCAACCTGCGTGGCCCGGTAATGAAGATTGCACAATTTGTGGCAACGATTCCCGGTGCGCTGCCCCAGGACGTGGCAGCGCCGCTGCTCACCCTGCAGACAAACGCGCCGCCCATGGGCGCGGCCTTCGTGCGACGGCGCATGGCATCGGAACTCGGCGCCGAGTGGCAGAAGAAATTCCGCAGCTTCGAGCGCGAGGCTGCGGCCGCGGCTTCGCTCGGACAGGTTCATCGCGCGGTCGGGAAGGAAGGCCGCGCGCTCGCCTGCAAGCTTCAGTATCCCGACATGGCAGCGGCGGTGGACGCCGACGTCCGTCAGCTGAAATTCGCGCTGCAGCTCCAGCGCCGGTTCGATCCCACCATCGACACGCGGGAATTCTCACACGAGATTGCAGCCCGGCTTGTCGAAGAACTCGACTACTGCCGCGAGGCTGCGCATATGCGCCTCTACGCCATCATGCTCGATGGCTGTGGCGACATTGCCGTTCCCGAGCCGATCATCCCCTTGTGCACGAAGCGGCTTCTTACCATGACGTGGCTCGAAGGACGTCCGATTGTGGAATTCGAAACCGCACCGCCTTCGGCGCGCAACCGAATCGCTGAGGCACTGTTCCGGGCGTGGTGGCGACCTTTCGCGCGCTACGGCGTCATTCACGGCGACCCGCATCTCGGCAATTACACGGTGTGCGCCGACGGAGGGATCAACCTTCTCGACTACGGCTGCGTGCGAACCTTTCCACCGGCCTTTGTAGCGGGCGTCGTCAGCCTCTATCACGCTCTGAAGACGCGCGACGATGAACTGGCGGCGCGCTCCTATCGGGCCTGGGGATTCGGGCATTTCACGCCTGAGCTTGTGCGGGCGATGAATGTCTGGGCGCGCTTCATCTTTACCCCGCTCCTCGACGATCGCGTGCGCCTTGTGGACGACGGCGTTCCGGCGGCGGAATATGGCTTGAGACAGGCCAACCAGGTGCACGCGAAGCTGCGGGAGCTGGGCGGCGTTCGTCCGCCGCGCGAATTCGTGTTCATGGATCGTGCGGCGATCGGTCTGGGAGGCGTGCTGATCCGGCTGGGCGCCCGGCTGAATTTCCATCGCCTCTTTGAGGAGGAGATCGCGAAATTCGATCACTCGGCGCTCGCGGTACGTCAGCGTCAGGCCTTTCGCAAGGCCCGCGTGCCGCTTCCGGAGCCCGCATGAGCGCAAGCGCTTTCGATTATTGGGAATTCTTTGTCGCCGAAACGCGGAGGAGCGGCGCGCCTCTTTACGAGCATCTCGCGTCGGGCATTGCGCGTGATCCCGATTTGCGGCGTTTTGCGGACACCGTTCAAGCCGGCCAGCCGCCAGCCAATACGCTGTTTGCTGCTGTACATTTCATGTTGCTGCGCGGTGCGGAGCATCCTCTGCGCCCATTCTATGCGACCCTGAATGGTGGACAGGCGCTCGATCCCAGGCACGCCTTTTCGGCCTTTCGTGATTTCGTGCATACGCATCGCAAAGAGCTTGTCCGGCTTCTTCACACTCGAGTAACGAACACCAACGAAGTTGGGCGTTCCGCCGTGCTCCATGCAGGCTTTCGCGCGCTTGCGAGAGAAGCTGGCGCACCGTTGCATCTGGTCGAACTCGGTCCCAGCGCCGGTCTCAACCTTCTCTGGGACCGCTATGCAGTCCATTATCTTTGCGACGGGCAATCGATTCGCGCGGGGGCGGCCGATTCAGGCCTTGTGCTCAAGACCGAATTGCGCGGCCAGCATTGGCCACCCGCCGGAGACGCGCCGCGCGTTGCCTCAAGGCTCGGATTGGAGAAGAACCCGGTCGATCTCTCGAACCCGGAAGAACGCGACTGGCTGAAGGCGCTTGTGTGGCCCGATCATCCCGCGCGCTTCGCCAATCTCGAACGCGCGCTCGCAATCGCCTCCAGAGAAGCGATCCCGATCCGCGAGGGCGACGCGCTCGGGCTCCTGCCCGACGCGCTGAGCGAAATACCGGAGCAGGAAACAGCGTGCGTCTATCACAGCTTTGTCACCTATCAGTTTTCGGAAGAGCAGCGCATCGCTCTCGACGACACGCTGATCGCGGCGAGCGTCAGGCGCCCCGTGTGGCGCCTATCCATGGAAGGAACGCGCTCCGGTGACGCACCGCTGCTCCTTTATTCCTATGGCAATGGCCTCCGCCACAAACGCCTGCTCGCGTTTTGCCAGCCGCATGGCGCATGGATCGAGTGGAGGGCCTGAGCGCCGCTCTTGTCGATTCCCTGCGCGCCCGCGCCGCGCGGGCCGGAGGTTGCGACCGGATTCGGGATTGCTATAGTCCGGCCGGGCGAAAGTCGCCTCCGGGACAAGCGAGCATGGAACACGAATCGGAACACGCGCCGGACTCGGGCCATACCGACATGACCGAGCACGTCAGGACCTGGCACGGCTTTCTTTCTTTCATGAAGTGGCAGGTGATCGCCGCCGTTATCCTCCTCATCATCCTCGCGATATTCCGCACCCACGGCTGATCCCGCTCCCGCACAGATGAAACTGGCAGTCCTCAAGGAGCGCCGCCCGGGCGAGGCACGGGTCGCGGCGACGGCCGATACGGTCCGGAAGTTCTCCGCTCTTGGACTTTCGGTCGCGGTTGAGGCGGGAGCAGGCGAGCGGGCCGGGGTTGGGGACTCCGATTACCAGGCGGCCGGGGCGACTATCGCGCCTGACTTCGCCTCGGCGCTTGAGGGCGCCGACATCGTCCTCAAGGTCCGCGCGCCCGACGCTTCCGAAATCGGCGCAATGAAGCGCGGCGCCATCATGGTCGGACTGCTCGCACCCTACGCGGAGAAGGAGGCGATCGCCGCACTGGCCGCCCGCGGTGTCGTATCCTTCGCGATGGAACTCCTTCCACGCATATCGCGCGCGCAGGCGATGGATGTTCTGTCGAGCCAGGCCAATCTCGCGGGGTACAAGGCGGTCATCGAGGCAGCTGCGCATTTCGGTCGCGCCATGCCGATGATGATGACGGCGGCTGGTACCATCGCGCCGGCACGGGTCTTCATCATGGGTGTCGGGGTCGCGGGGTTGCAGGCGATCGCCACAGCCCGACGGCTCGGCGCCATCGTCTCCGCAACCGATGTGCGACCTGCCACCAAGGAGCAGGTCGAATCGCTCGGCGCCACTTTCGTCGCGGTGATCGACGAGGAATTCCGGCAGGCCGAAACCGCGGCCGGCTACGCCAGGGAAATGTCGAAGGAATACCAGGCGAAGCAGGCGGCGCTGATCGCCGAGACGATCCGAAAGCAGGACATCGTCATCACCACCGCGCTGATCCCGGGACGCAGGGCGCCGGTGCTCGTCACGGAAGAGATGGTGAGATCGATGAAGCGCGGCTCGATCATCGTCGATCTGGCGGTCGAGCAGGGCGGCAATTGTCCGCTCTCGCAGCCCGATCGTGTCGTGGGGGTCAATGGCGTCACGATCATCGGCTATACCAATCTGCCCGCGCGTCTCGCCGTCGATACTTCGAGCCTCTACGCACGCAACCTGTTCAATTTCGTGGTGCTCATCGTCGACAAGAAAACCGGCGCGCTGGCGCTCGACTGGAACGACGAGATCGTCAAAGGGGCCGGCCTCACGCGCGACGGCGAAATCGTGCATCCGATGCTGAAGGGCTAAATCACGTGGAAGCCATTGATCCCATCGTCTTCCGGGTTTCCATTTTCGTCTTGGCGATTTTCGTGGGCTACTTCGTCGTGTGGAGCGTGACGCCCGCGCTGCATACGCCGCTGATGAGCGTCACCAACGCGATCTCTTCGGTGATCGTGGTGGGCGCGCTGATTGCCGTTTCGGTGGCGGCGTTCAATGGCACATCGCGGGCATCGAAAATTCTGGGTTTCGTGGCGCTGACGCTTGCTTGCGTAAATATTTTCGGAGGCTTTCTCGTCACCGGACGCATGCTTGCGATGTACAGGAAGAAAGAGAAGCGATGAACGCGGACATCGCGGCGCTCGCCTATCTCCTCTCGGGCGTTCTCTTCATTCTCGCGCTGCGCGGGCTGTCGAGCCCGGAAACCTCGCGCGCCGGAAACCTGCGCGGCATTGTTGGCATGGCGATCGCCATCGGCACGACGCTTTGGGTCGTGGGCGTCACCGATGCGCTGACCTGGGGCCTGATCGCAGCCGGCATCATCATCGGCGGCACGATCGGCGCGGTCGTGGCGCGCCGCATCGCGATGACGCAGATGCCCCAGCTCGTGGCCGCCTTTCACAGCCTTGTCGGTCTCGCCGCCGTACTGGTCGCCGCCGCCGCCATGTACAGCCCACAGGCTTACGGCATCGGCGCCGAAGGTGCGATCCGCACGCAAAGCCTGATCGAGATGAGCATCGGCGTCGCCATCGGCGCCATTACCTTTGCCGGTTCGATCATCGCGTTCGCGAAGCTCAACGGAAACATGAGCGGCGCGCCGATCCTGCTGCCAGCGCGCCACCCTCTGAACATCCTGATCGCTGCGGTTATTGTCGGGCTCATCGTCTGGTTCGTGATGGCGCAGCCCTACTGGGCGTTTTGGGCGATTACGGGCCTTGCATTTGTGTTCGGCATCACGCTGATCATTCCCATCGGGGGCGCCGACATGCCGGTCGTCGTCTCGATGCTCAATTCCTATTCGGGATGGGCTGCGGCGGGCATCGGCTTCACGCTCGAAAATACTGCGCTCATCATCACCGGCGCGCTTGTCGGCTCCTCAGGCGCCATTCTCTCCTACATCATGTGCAAGGGCATGAACCGCTCGTTTGTTTCGGTCATCCTGGGCGGCTTCGGCGGCGAAGTGGCGGCTGCTGGAGCAACCGAAACCAGGCCGGTGAAGCAGGGCGCGGCGGAAGACGCGGCCTTCATCATGAAGAATGCGGGCTCGGTGATCATCGTGCCGGGCTACGGCATGGCCGTCGCCCAGGCGCAGCACGCGGTGCGCGAAATGGCGGATCTGCTGAAGAAAGAGGGCGTGAAGGTCTCTTACGCGATCCATCCCGTCGCCGGCCGCATGCCGGGACATATGAACGTGCTGCTCGCGGAAGCGAACGTGCCCTATGACGAGGTGTTCGAGCTGGAAGATATCAACAGCCAGTTCGCGACGACGGACGTCGCTTATGTGATCGGCGCAAACGACGTAACCAACCCTGCGGCGAAAACCAATCCGCAATCGCCGATCTTCGGCATGCCGATCCTCGATGTGGAAAAGGCGAAGACGGTGCTGTTCGTCAAACGCGGCATGGGCTCCGGCTACGCCGGAATCGAGAACGAACTCTTCTTCCGCGACAACACCATGATGCTCTTCGGCGACGCCAAGAAGATGACCGAAGAGATCGTCAAGGCGCTGGGGTGAATCTGCACAACGCCTGGATCGACGAATTGCGTGCTTCGACAAGCTCAGCATGAGGGCATTGTTTCTGCCGTCCGCGTCAACGCGATTACAGATATCCTCACCCTGAGCCCGTCGAAGGGCGCACGGTGCGCGTGCAGGTCTCGAAAATCTCCCGACTATTGGAGCGCGACGCTGCCAAGGACTATTCTTCAGTATGACCCACGCGCACGAACATGGCTTGTGGACGCACGATCATCGCTTTCTCGGGCATGGCCACGAGAGGGCAGAGGTGCGTGCCCGGGCGGCGGCCGCAATCACGGCGCTGTTCATGGCCGTCGAGATTGCGGCGGGGCTCGTCTTCCGCTCGATGGCGCTGCTCGCGGATGGCGTGCACATGGCGACGCATGTTGGCGCGTTGGGACTTGCCGCGGGCGCGTACTGGCTTGCCCGACGCCATGTGGCGAACACGCGCTTCACCTTCGGCTCGGGAAAATTTGGCGACCTCGCAGCGTTTGCAAGCGCGGTCATTCTCGGCGTGATCGCGATCGCCGTCGCCGTTCAATCGATCGAGCGGTTGCTGGCGCCCGTCGCCGTCGATTATCGCGACGCGCTCATCGTCGCCGCGATCGGGCTCGCGGTGAATGTCACCTGCGCCTTCATTCTCGCCGACAGCCACGATCACACGCGCGATCACAACATCCGGGCCGCCTATGTGCATGTGCTGGCCGACGCCGCAACGTCGGTCCTCGCGCTCGCGGCGCTGTCAGGTGGGCTGTTCTTCGGTTTCAGATGGCTCGATCCCGCGGTTGGCTGCATCGGCGCCGGCGTGATCGCGTCTTGGGCTTTCGGACTCATTCGCGACAGCGGCATGGTGCTGCTCGATGCCGAAGCCGATCCCACGCTCGCCAGCGAAATCCGCACCACGGTCGAGAGCGAGTTCGGCGCGCGTGTCGCCGACCTGCATCTGTGGCGGCTCGGCCCCGGTCATCACGGGCTGATTGTTTCGCTGGTGAGTCCGGATCCGACAACTGCGGAGGCCGTGAAAGACGCGTTGCGGCGACGCCATCCCGCTCTCAGCCACGTGACGGTCGAGGTCGCCGTCTGCGCCGACTGCGGGCCGGTCTAGGCTTCCTTCGCCCTACCGCGGCAGGACGCCTTCGCGCTGCAGGCGCTTTCTCTGGAGCTTGCGGTAGCGGCGGATGGCCTCGGCGCGTTCCCGGGCCCGCTTTTCCGACGGCTTCTCGTAATGGCCCCTGAGCTTCATCTCGCGGAAGATGCCTTCCCGCTGCATCTTCTTTTTCAGCGCCTTCAGCGCCTGGTCGATGTTGTTGTCGCGAACGATGATCTGCAAAGGGCTGCTCCGGCCGGTTTCAAAAGGCGGCGCTAGATATCAGAACGACCCATAGGTGTCCATCCCGGCGGACTCTGGCCGGTTTTGACGGACCGAGGGACGCACCCCATATTTCGGCCATGGCCATCCTCAAGATCGCCCGCATGGGTCATCCCGTCCTGTCCCGCCGCGCCGACCCCGTGGCGGATCCGCTTTCGCCACAGATCAAGCACCTCGTCAGGGATATGATTGCGACCATGGCGGATGCGAACGGGGCGGGGTTGGCCGCGCCGCAGGTACATGTGCCGCTCCGGCTGATCGTGTTCCAGGCGCCGGACGAGCGGTCGGAGGAAACCGCCACTGGCGAGGAGCACTTCGACACTACCGCGCCTCTGACCGTTCTCATCAATCCGGAGATCGAGGTTATCGGTCCGGAAACCGAAGGCGGATGGGAGGGCTGTCTTTCGGTGCCGGGTCTCCGCGGCCTCGTCACCCGGCCTGCCCATATCCGTTATCGCGGCGTGGATCACGAAGGGCGGGAGATCGTGCGCACCGCGAGCGGATTTCACGCCCGCGTGGTGCAACACGAGGTCGATCACCTCGACGGCATTCTCTATCCGCAGCGCATGAGCGATCTCAGCCAGCTGATTTTCGAAAGCGAATCGCGCCATTGGGTGCGCAGAGAGGCGACATGACCCCCGCTGATACGACCGCCAAAAAAAGGAAACCCCGGCGCCCGCGTGCCAAAAGCAATGATACCCGGCAGGCCATCCTCTTCGCGGCACTCCCGCATGTTCCGTTCGATGGATTTACCGACAGGGTACTGAAGCGGGCGGCAGGCGAAGCGAGCGTTTCCGAAAGCGAAATCCCGCGTCTGTTTCCGGACGGTCCGCTCGGTCTCGTGGAGGCGTTTTCCGAATATGCCGATTCCGAAATGACGCGGCTCCTTGCAAAGACAAAGCTTGCCAATCTGAAAATCCGCGAACGGATCGCGCTTGCCGTCAAGACGCGGCTTGCGGTGCTCAGGGAGCACAAGGAAGCGGCGCGGCGCGCAGCCGCCTTCCTGACATTGCCGCCGCACGCGGCGACCGGAATGAAACTGCTCTACCGCACGGTGGACGCGATCTGGCGGGGGATCGGCGATATCTCGACGGATTTCAGCTTTTATACCAAGCGCGCGACGCTCGCGGGCGTCTATTCCACGACGCTGATGCGCTGGTTTTCCGACACGAGCGAGGACGAGGAACTCACCGACGCGTTTCTGCACCACCGGATCGACGACATCATGCGCTTCGAAAAGTTCAAGGCGCAGCTTCGCGAGCGCGTGAGCGGATTGCCCTCGGTCTCCGAAATCCTCAGCCGCGCCCAGCGCCGCCCGGCAGCAGACCGCTCGCGGCCGAAATCCGGGTGAGGTGGCCCATCTTGCGGCCGGGCCGGATCTCCTTCTTGCCATAGAGGTGAAGCGCTCCGGGCGCGGAGGCGAGCGCATGCCAGTCGGCCGCATCTTCCCCGATCAGGTTCGTCATCACCGCATCGGAATGTCGCGCGGGATCGCCGAGAGGCCAGGCGGCAATTGCGCGAATGTGCTGTTCGAACTGGCTGACGGTGCAGGCTTCGAGCGTCCAATGCCCGGAATTGTGCACCCGCGGCGCGATCTCGTTGACAAGCAGCGTGCCGTCGTTCGTCACAAAGAATTCCACGGCCAGCACGCCCACGAACCGAAGCGCCTCGGCGATGCTTTTGTTGATGGATTGCGCTTCGTCGCACTGGGCCGGCGTGAGTCTCGAAGGTACCTGCGAGCGCCGAAGAATACCGTCGCGATGAATGTTTTCCGGCGGATCGTACGCCGCGAAGGAGCCGTCTACGCCGCGCGCGGCGATCACGGAACATTCAAACGCGAAATCGATCACACGCTCGAGGATCGCCGGTGCATGTCGGATCGCCTCAAGGGCGCGATCGAGATCGTCCGATTCCGAAATCTTTGCCTGGCCCTTGCCGTCGTATCCGAAGCGGCGGGTCTTGAGGAGCGCCGGCGCGCCGATCCGCGCGAGCGCTGCGTGCGCGTCAGTGGCACTGTCGGCACGCGCAAACGGTGCCGTGGCAATGCCGAGCGAGGAAACAAATTCCTTCTCGGCGAGGCGGTCCTGCGTGGGCGCGAGTGCTGCCGCGTCGGGACGTGTCGGCCGAACACGGGCAAGGATTTCGAGCGCGCGAGCCGGCACATTCTCGAATTCGAATGTGACCACGTCGACGGCTTCCGCGAAGCGGAGGAGCGCGGCGTCGTCTTCGTAAGCGGCGACGCTGTGCGCCGCTGCGACTTCGAACGCGGGCGCATCGTCATGATCGCAGTAGATGTGGCTTTTGAGCCCGAGTTGTGCGGCGGCGAGTGCAAGCATGCGCCCGAGCTGTCCGCCGCCCAGAATCCCGATCATGCCTCCCGGCGAAACCGGAGGTCCTGCCCGATTCCCGGAAGTCATTGCCCGGTCTGGTCCGCCGGCCTGTCGGCGACGGCTTCGGTCAATCTGCGGCGCCAGGTTTCGAGCCGTTCAGCGAGAACACGATCCGACAGCGCGAGAATTGCGGCGGCGTGAAGCGCCGCGTTTCGCGCGCCGGCTTCGCCAATGGCGAACGTTGCGACCGGTACTCCGCCGGGCATCTGGACGATCGACAGGAGGCTGTCCATGCCCTTGAGCGCCTGCGTTTCGATGGGCACGCCCAACACCGGAAGCTGCGTCATCGCGGCGGCCATGCCGGGAAGATGCGCGGCCCCACCTGCGCCGGCGATGATCACCTTTAATCCGCGGCCGCGCGCGCCCTTCGCATACTCAAAAAGCCGGTCGGGCGTGCGATGGGCGGAGACGATCCGCGCTTCGTGGGGAATGCCGAGTTCGTCGAGCAGCTCGGCCGCGGTGCGCAGGGTCCGCCAATCCGACTGGCTGCCCATGATGAGTCCGACAAGGGGAGACGCGGCGCCCATGCTCCTGCCTTTTCCGGGCAAAAGCCCGAACGCGAGAAGCGGCGCATTATAGGCGCGCGTCCCTGCAAGGGAAGACGGGTGCCCGCATCGCCGGATGCCAGGCGTTTGTGCCGCGAGGAAATCAGGCGATGATGTTGGGCAGAAGCTGGTCTTCGATTCGGGAAATCTGGTCCTTGAGCTGAAGCTTGCGCTTCTTCAGCCGCGTCAGCTGGAGCTGGTCGGCGGGCCCGCGCTCCACCATGGCTGCGATCGCGACATCCAGATCGCGGTGCTCCTCGATCAGGCTTGCGAGCGTGGTTCGCAGGCTCTGTTCTTCGGCCTCTGTCATGGGATCACAGCATAACCGAGATCGCCTTCCGGCGCCCGTCTTTTGCGCAGCATGCGTGGCTGCCTGGCGCCCTCCGGAAGCGGTCAAGCCGTGACAGACGGCCCCGTTCTGTGGTCTAATCGAGTGTCATATGCGAACGAGGTGCAGGATGGCACTGGAAGGACATATTCAGGAACTGTCCGAAAAACATCGAAAACTCCAGGAAATGATCGAATCCGAAATGGCCCACCCCGACTGGGATGAAGTCCGGGTCGCGGCCCTCAAGAAGGAAAAACTGAAAATCAAGGACCAGATGGAGCGTTTGCGCGCCAGCGTGCACTGACGCACGAAATCGCGACGCTTTATCCCGGCTCCGGCCGCAGGACTTGCTTTTCGATTCCGCGAATCCCCGCTGTCTCCGAACAGCATGCGGTTCGCGCCACGGCGAATTTTGTAACCGATTGTCGCCTCTCAATTCTCCCACTCTACTTTGTTGCAGCAATGAACGGGACCTGAATCCCTGCCTCAGAGCCGGTTCAGAGCTCGGCGCCCAATCTTGCCCCGCATGTCGGCCCGCCATTCTGGCGGCCGGGCAAGAGGAGAAGAGAGATGAGAACCCTGTCGAAGATCGCCGTCGGCGCCGCGATGCTCGCAAGCGCCGCCGTGGGGCTTACGGTGCCGGCGAACGCGGGCGTAACGGTGGGAGTGACGATCGGCGCTCCGGTGGTTGGAGTCCGCGTGGGCAATCCCTGCGTCAGGCCCTGGC
Organism: Rhizomicrobium sp.; assembly: GCA_036502185.1. Classification (GTDB taxonomy): domain Bacteria; phylum Pseudomonadota; class Alphaproteobacteria; order Micropepsales; family Micropepsaceae; genus Rhizomicrobium. Next base: position 8,475 of record DASXYZ010000080.1, on the reverse strand, counting down.
GTTTCCGTCCGTCGTACTGCGGTTACCCGGTTTATGAGCAGCCGCTGTTTGTCGATGGCGTGTGGCTCCGCGGGCCCGTTTATGTCCGGACGGTCGGTGGCCAACGGTACTTCTGGGTGCGCAATGGCTGGGCGCGCGACCGCGTCGAATTTCACCGCAAATTCCGCTGATGCGGTTTCTGGCTCCGGCGCGCGAGCGCCGGAGCCGGCGCGTCCACGCGGTTCGGCTTAGAGGGTCCTGGCCAGACGGGCGCACTCCGAATGGGCGGGTTCAGTCCAGCGAGCGGCTTGCTGCCCGGCTCGCGACGTGCGGCAGAGTGGTGGAGATCTTCTCCGCCATGGTGGCCAGGTCCGCCCACTGGCCGGCAAGGCGCAGATAGGTTTCCCGCAATTCCACGGACATGGCGCGATCGGCTGCGTCCTGTGCCGAGTTGGCCAAGGCCAGGAGCCTGGTGATTCGCTCGTCGTACTCGTCTTCTAGGCTGCGCATGACACTCTCCGCTCCGGGTGCCAAACGGCTGATTCCAAAGGTGGTTCCTGGATTCTGGTGGGTTCGTGCCGAGATGTGGCAGCCAAGCCTCACATCTGTTGTTGCGGGTCGCGTGCTCTCTCTGGCGCTCACCGGGCTGGACTTTGTTGGGCTCGCAATTGACCCCGCCCTGTCGTTTGCTATGGTCGCGGCACGCGCAAGGTTCCCGTACGGGATGTGAAAGGGAACGCGGTCGAAAACCGCGGCTGCCCCCGCAACTGTAACCGGCGAGCGACCATCCAACGGCCACCGGGCGAAAGCTTCGGGAAGGCGGATGGAAGCAGTGACCCGGGAGCCAGGAGACCTGCCTCGCGCGGTCGTCCTGTTTCCGGCCGGGGTGCGCCGGGGGCTGCGGGGGAAACCGTCGCGACGACAGGCTATGTCGTTCGCGAGGGTCCCATGCGCACTTTGCTCATTACTTCTGTTGGCCTGCTTGGCTTTGCGGCCGCGGCCGAATCCGCCTTGGCACAGAATTCGGAATCACCAGAGACCGTGGTCGTCACGGCGACGCGCATCCCGACACCGAAGGCGGAGGTGGCGAGCAGCATCACCGTCATCACGGCGAAGGACATCGCGGCGAAGCAGCAGCAGACCTTGCCGGATGTGCTTTCGCAGGTGCCGGGACTGAATGTCGTGCAGTCGGGCGGACCCGGCAACCAGACCTCCGTCTTCATGCGCGGCACCGATTCCAACCATGTCAAAGTCCTGGTGGACGGGATCGATGTCAGCGATCCGAGCAGCCCCACAGGCACGTTCGATTTTGGCCAGTTTCTCACACAGGATGTTGCACGCATCGAAGTGCTGCGCGGCCCGCAGAGCGGGCTTTACGGCTCCGATGCCATCGGCGGCGTGATCGACATCGTTACGAAGAGCGGCGAGGGTCCGGCGCAGTTTGCGGGAAATATCGAAGGCGGTTCGTCCGATACCTTCAACCAGGCGGGCACCGCGAGCGGCTCGGAAGGACTGTTCCATTACGCGGGCACGATCGAGCATTTCTGGTCGGGCGCCACGCCCGTCACGCCGCTCGATCTGCTCGCGCCGGGCGAGAAGCGGATCGATGATTCGTACAACAATGTGACGGCTTCGACGAAGCTCGGTTACGACCTTGCGGATAATTTCGATCTCGGACTCGTTGCGCGCTACACGAATACGAAGCTCGATTTCACGGGCGAGAATTTCCTCACCGATTTTCCCGATTCCACGCAGAGCCGCAGCGAGACGCTGCAATATTACACGCGCGCGACGGCGCATTCGGTGCTCGCCGGCGGCTTCTTCGAGCAGACGCTCGGAATCGCCTATGGCAGCATCGCTTCGACGCAGGCGGGTCCCGACAACCCCACCGCCTGGTACTTCGGCGATCGCACCAAAGTGGACTGGCAGGGCGATCTCCGGTTTTCGGAGGATGAAACGCTCGTCCTCGGCGCCGAGCACGAGCATGACGGAGTCGCCAAGCCGATTTCGGCGGGACTGGATATAGAGTCGGGCTATGCGGAGCTGCAATCGACGCTCGGCAACCTCTACAACTCCGCGGCAGTGCGCTTCGACGACAATGCCCAGTTCGGCGGCGAAGCCACCTGGCGGCTCGCACCTGCGTATCTCATCGCGGCGACCGGCACGAAGCTCGAGGCCAGCATCGGCACGGGTTTCAAGGCGCCGACGCTAGCCGAGATGTTCCAGAACTTTCCGGCCTTCGATTTCTTCGGCAATCCGAATCTGCGGCCGGAATCGAGCCTCGGCTACGACGCGGGTTTCGAGCAGTCCCTGCTTGCTCAGCGGGTGCGGTTCGGCGCCACCTGGTACCGCAACGACATCAAGAATCTCATCACCGACAACGCGAGCTTCACGACCTATGTGAATGTCGGAAAGGCGGAAACCGACGGCGTGGAAGCGTTCGCGAGCTGGCAGGTGCTGCCGAAGCTCAAGGTGCGTGCCGACTACACCTTTACCGAAGCCAACGACGCAATCCTTGATCTGGAATTGCTGCGCCGGCCCAAGCACAAAGGCACCCTGAACGCCGAGTGGCAGGCGACGGACGCGCTGTCGTTCGATGCCGATCTGACGAGCGTCGGCTCCTGGATCGACGGCAACCGCGCTTTCACCGTCCCGCGCCTCGCCGCGCCCGGCTACACGACCGCCGATGTTGCAGCCAGCTACGCGATCAACGAGACCTTCACGCTCTACGGCCGGATCACCAATCTTTTCGACGCGAATTACCAGGAGCCGGAAGGCTTTCTCCGGCCCGGCCGTGGTTTCTATGCGGGGCTGAAGGCGAAGATGTGATGGAAATCGCTTGACCGGAGTCGACGCCGGCTACCACCAGCCGCGCCATTTGAACCAGGCGGTGGGCAGGAGGGCGGATAGAACGATCAGGAACAGCCCCCATTCGTAACCGTAGTGCCAGTGATATTCGTGGATGGTGTCGAAATTCATTCCGTACACGCTGGCGATCAGCGTCGGCGGAATGCCGACCACCGAGACAATGGTCAGCACCTTGAAGATGTCGTTCTGTTCGGTGTTGATGAAGCCGAGGATCGCGTCGAGCAGGAATTGCACCTTGTCGGTCAGATGCACCTCGAAATCCGCGAGCGACTGAAGGTCCTGAGACACCGTTTTCAGACGCGCCTGGACAGGCTCGGCAATCCACGCCTTCCCGTTGTCGCGAGCAAAAGGCGCGATACGCTGCAGACCCAGAATGCTGTCGCGAATGTGGCTGAGCCGGTTGCCGGCCTCTCCGATTTCGAGGAGCGCTGCTTTCAGCGCCCGATTGGAGCGCGCGATGCTGCGCCGGGAGGCCTGCGGAGTCCGCCTGAACACGCGTCGCGAGATGTCGTTCAGGCTTGCCGCGATCTGTTCCAGGAGATCGGCTGCATAATCGACCATCGCTTCGACCAGCAGCGCGAACATATCGACGCTGGTCGGCCGTGCATCGTGTCCCAAATGGTCGAGCGCGGGCTTGATTGCGTGCAGCTCCGCATAGCGCACGGTGACGAGCAGCTTTGGTGTCAGTACGAAGCCGAGCGGTGTCGGCATCCCCTCGCCAAAACCGCCGGATTTCGAAGCGATCGGCATGCTGAGGATGAGTACGTCGCCGCGTACGCGAAGGCGGCTCGAGGCTTCGATTTCCTCGAGTGCGTTGCGCGACGGAATCTCAAAGCCGCACGCGGCCGACGCCTTCGCCCTCTCTTCCTCGCCCGGATCCAGCAGATCGATCCAGGCTGCGCGGTCGGGCGATGAACCGGCCGGATAGGTCGTCAGCATGCGTGCAAGCCCCTGATTCCCGCAGGCGATATAATGCGCCCCCGGCGGTGTCCGTCCAGCCGCGCGCCGCCATCCAAAGCGAAATGATGGCGATGCAAAAGTGATTCAGCGCGGAGGCCGCGGCCGGCCTTCGCTAGAGCTTCGGCGGATCGTGTAGCTCCGCTAGGTCCGCCGTAGCCTTGGCGTAGGCGGAAGGATGCGCAGAGGCCGCGGAGGAGTATGGCGCGCAAAGCGCGCATGCTTCGACACGCTCAGCATGAGGGGTTTTCCTCACCCTGAGCTTGTCGAAGGGTCCTCTGCGGCGAGGTTGGCGGCGATCCGCGCGCCCATCACGTCGCGCTGTTTTGCGAGCGGCGCACACGCGAAAGGCGATGGCGCCCACGATCGAATGATTGCCGAGAATCTGCGGCGGTATTGCCAGCGCAACGGCGACAATCCTGAACAGGCAGGTCAACAGCTCTTTTAATCGGAAGGAATTCAATGGCGTGGACAGTGAATGCATTACCTGTCGCCGGATCGGTACTATTCAGCCTGTCTCACCTTTGGGCTGCACTCCAATCTGCTCTCGCCTTATTCGACTTGGCAGCTATACAAGAACAGATATAAGCCGAGATTGTCGGCAATGAAGCGCGTGGAATTCCTGGGCGACTCGCTGGAGAGGTTGCGGGATTTTCCCGAAATCGTTCGCAAGGAGTCGGGCGTCCCGTTGCACAAGGTACAACTCGGGCTTGAGCTGACCGATTGGAAGCCGATGCCGACAGTGGGCCCGGGCGTGCGGGAAATCCGGGTCCGAGACGCGGCCGGTGCCTTTCGCGTCCTGTATGTCACAAATATCGGGGAGCGACTTTATGTGTTGCATGTCTTTCAGAAGAGGACGCCGCAAACAGCGAAACGCGATCTGGATATTGCGGCCTCGCGACTGAGGGAAATCCGGGAGAGAGGACGATGAAACGTCAGATTTTCGACAGTGTCTGGGACGCGCTGGAAAACACACCGGCCGAAGCGGCGAATATGACCCTGCGCTCCCGGCTGCTGATCGCGATCGAGGAGCGGGTACGAAGCTGGAAAGTTACCCAATCCGAAGCCGCACGCCGGCTCGGGATCACCCAACCGCGCCTGAACGATCTTCTGCGCGGCAAGTCATGAATTTCAGCGTCGATACGCTGATCAATCTCGCCACGCAGGCCGGCCTTGCCGTGCGGATCGATATCGACAAGGCTGCGTGACCGGAACATCGCGATATTGTCGAGAGAATCGCCGATAAGTTGCGTATTAACTGTCGCCGAATAAGGCGACGGCTTATGCATTGTCCGCCGAGTTTTCATCTGTACCACCCGCCTTGCAGCCGAGGCGCGGGCCTCGCGGACCATCTACCTGCACGGATTGACCCAGCGGAGATCTTTGAAGCGGGCGAAATCCGTATCGGTCGAATAGAGGACATAGCCGCGCTCCATTGCGAGAACGGCGAGATGCGCGTCGGTGGTGAGGTTGCCGGCGGTTCCGAGGCGATCGAGTTCCGCGCGAAGCCTTGCAAAGTGAGTATCGGAAGGCTGCGCAATGTGAACCTGCGGCAGTGCCAGCCAGGACTCAATCCGCTCCATCACGTCGTGGACGGCGAGTGGACGCGCCACCACTTTGCGGTTGGTGGTGATGCGCACGAAACCCAGCATGGCGGCCCAGGCCAGCCCGAGGCCTTCCGCGCCGGAGAGACACCCGTCCCACCATCTGCGCGCCTTTTCGTGAACCGCGGAATCAGCGTTGTGCGCGTGAACGAGGACGTTTACGTCGGGCAGAATCATGGAGCTTTTCCGCGAACGACTCCGCTTCCAGTTCGTCGGCGAACTGCCCGAGCTTGTCGGGATCGATGCCCGGTCTGAGGCCGAAGGAATGGGCGACAGTCTTCGGCGCCGGATGTCGCCGGGTTGCGGCGGCTTCGCCAAGGCCGGTGCGGATGGTGCGATTGACCGCGTCCCGGAATGGAATTCCAAGTTCCCGCGCCCGCCGCTTCAGTAGCCCCGCGAGATCGTCGTCGAGCGTCAGAGTTGTCCGCATGCACTGCAGCATGGATGCTTGACTTTTTGATGTCAAGACATCAAGCGGTTCATGCGCGATTGCGTAGCTACCAACTTGGTACTGCTCTCGTGGAGACACGTGCATCTTCGGACGTCCAGACGTTGGGCATCCCTGAGACCGCGGGCGTCGTCGCCCGTACCTCCTCAAAGCGCCGCCGGACGCCAGGTCTTCGCGCAGTGCGGGCGGGACGCCCTCGGTCCCGGGAAGCAACACAACCCCGCAAAGCTGCAAACTCACAACACCCTGGCGCCAACCCGAATATGGCAATAACCAGATGTGATTTATGTATGGCGTCCCGGAATTCCCCGAGAACGTAAGTTCGCAATGCAACCACAGCGATCGTGCGGGCCGATCCGACAGTCGCCAATCGATATCGGGCCAACAAGGTTGAACCACGAAGATCACAAAGAATACGAGGTTTGACACGAAGTGCGGGTCCATCGCTTCACGCGAAGCATAGCCATTCCCGCTTCGTGTGCTTTGTGCTCTTCGTGGTAAGAAGCGGCGGCGACAGCATTGCCATTTTCGGCTCGTTCTCCCGGCTGCAATACCTGCCGCCGGATCCGCGAACGGGCCGAAAGCAGGTTCCCGGCTGCTCTCCGCCGAAGGTCGCGCTCACTTTGTCACTTCGAACACCGTGCCGGCATTATTGGCGCCGCCGCCCGCAGTCGTGCCGTAGAGATTGCCCTCGTACAAAATCAGACCGCCGACCGGAGAGTCGCCGTCGCCGCCGTTGAAGGCATGGAGCACGGTTTCGGTCCCGTCGGGCGTGAGCTTGAACACCACGCCTTCGTATCCGGCGCCGCCGCTGTCGGTTGTGCCGTAGAGATTCCCCTCCTTGTCGATGACCAAATCGCCGATCGGCTGACTTCCATCGCTGCCGCCGGTGAAGGCATGGAGCACCGTCTCCGTCCCGTCCGGAGCAAGTTTGAAGACTGTGCCGCAACCATTCTCGCCACATCCCGTGCCGCCGCCGAGAACCGTGGTGCCGTAAATATTGCCCTGTTTGTCCAGGATCACGCCCGAGTAAGGCCCCAAGCCGTCGCTGTAGCCGGTGAAGGAATAGAGCACCATTTCGGTGCCATCGGGCGCCACTCGGAACACTGTGCCTCCCCCACCATAGGCGCCGCCGGTGGAGGTCGTGCCGTAAAGGTTGCCCGCGTTGTCCGCGACCAGTCCGCCCTGGTAAGGCGCGACGCCGTCGCTTCCCGAGCCGAATGAGTGCAAGACGCTCTCGGTTCCGTCCCGCGCCAATTTGAACACGGTCCCTTCACGATAGGCGCCGCCGCCAATGGTCGTGCCGTAAAGGTTGCCGCCGCTACGGACCAGGCCTCCCATCGGCGCACCGCCATCGTCAGTGCCGGTGAAGGAATAAAGCAGGGTCTCCTTGCCCTTGGGGGCAAGTTTGTAAATGGCGCCGAAGTTGTGCGTCCCCCCTTCATAGGTCGTGCCGTAGAGGTTGCCCTTCCGGTCGGCTATTGGTCCGGCGCCATAGGGCTCGCCTCCATCGCCGTATGGTCCGGCGAAGGAGTGGAGCACGGTCTCGGTGCCGTCCGGCGCCAGCCTGTACACCGTTCCACAATTGGTCTGGTCGCACACGCCGGTACCGCCGTTGAAGGTCGCGCCGTAGAGATTGCCGCCGGCGTCGCGGAGCAAACGGCCGGTTGGATTGTAGCCATCGCCGCTTTTGCCTCCGAACGAGTAAAGCACAGTCAGTTTGTTGGCTTGGGCGCTGCCCAGCGGAACGAACGCGGTGGAGGCCAGCGCGGCGGCCAACAACGCCTTTCCGGCGATATCGCGATTTCGGAACATGAACGTCCTCCCTCTCAAGAATCAAAGAGCCGGTTGAGCTTCGGCTCGTGGCGCCCCCATCGAGTTACCAATCCTTTTTGCACCTACTTCCCGAGCGTGAAGACGGTGCCGTAACCGTGCGCGCCGCCCGATGAGGTGATGCCGTAGAGATCGCCCGCGTTATCGGCGATCAGGTCGGCGGAAGGTCCGGCGCCGTCGCTTTGTTCCTTGAAAGAGTGGAGCACCGTCTCGCTGCCGTCAGCTGCGATTTTGAAGACGGTGCCGCAGCCGTGACCGGCCCGACAGCCGCGGCCGCCGGCGAAGGTGGTGCCGTACAGATCGCCGCTCTTGTCCATGATCAGGCCGGCATAGGGGAAAGCGCCGTCATGTTTAGTTTCGCCTGCAAAGGAATAGAGCACCGTCTCCGTGCCGTCCGACGCCAGTTTGAAGACGGTTCCATCGTCGTTCGTGCCGCCCTCCGAGGTGGTGCCGTAGAGATTGCCTGACCCGTCCACAATCAGATCCGCGTAGGGAAAGAAGCCGTCGCTCCCACTGAACGTGTGGAGCACTGCCTCGCTGCCATCCGGCGCGATCCGGTACACGATGCCGACGATATCGGAGCCACCGAGATAGGTTGTCCCATAAAGATTGCCGTTGCCGTCTGCGATCACTCCCGCATAGGGCGCAGTAGAAATTCTCGATGAGATGGCGTGCTTTGTACAGCTCTTTGTCATAGAAGCGCTGGACGGTTCGATTGCTCTTGGGCGGGATCACGGGCTTTTTTCCTGCCGCAAGCAGAGGTTCGATAACGCGCTCGTCCGCATC
>DASXYZ010000079.1:0-1881 GCA_036502185.1 Rhizomicrobium sp. | reverse complement strand
CCGGGGAGAGCACGAAATAAGCCGTAAAGCCATTGCGCAGGGAAGGCCGGACTGCCTCCGCTGAACCTGTATGCTCGTGTGCGTTTTCTTTGTGCAGCTTTGCACACGAGACCGCGGGTGCAGCGCGCACCCGGTCTTCCCCGCGCCCTCTCTTGAGGGTCGCGTGCGCCCTCTTCTTTTTGGGGCGGAGCTTCCTTGCAAAACTCGGACGCACTGCGTCGCGAGAACGCGGAGTCTTATCTTGCCGTCATTGCAATGACGGCGTTTTTGGAGTTACGCGTGTGCCTGTTCAACCCGGCACGTCCCTAGCCGCGCACGCTCACGGCGTGTCCGATCACCGGCTGTACCGCGACCGGCGGATTGGCGGTTTGCGCGGCGAGTTCGCTGATCAGGCGATCGGCTTCGGCCGCCATGTTGTCCGGCCCCTGGACCACCAGCCGCTCCAGCGCCCAGTGGTAGGACGAGATCCTGCGCTCCAGGCACTGCTGCACCCATTGCACGATCATGGTGTTCTCTTCCATGCGCGCGATTGCATCGGCGCGCTCACGCGGCGACAATCCGGAGACATGCGCGAGGCTGGCGTTACGCTTGCGGTCGAGATCGAGCACCTTGATGGCGGTGGCGAAGAACGGCTCGAAGCGCGTGATATCGTCGCGCACGTCGTCGATCAATTGCGAGTAGCGCGAGGCATCCGAGCGGTGCGGCTCGTCGATCAGCATGCGGCCATAGGCGGAACGGTCGAACGCCGGCACGCCCTGCCGCCACGGCGAGGCGAAAGGCTTGTAATCGCCGAACACGCTCTTCCAGGCAGGGCGCGAGTGCGGCGGCTCGATCAGGGGATAGGCCTGATCGCGAAGCTGCCGCTCATAGTCGGTGAGCTGGAATTGCGACGGGCGCAAGCCGACGCTCCCCGTGACCTCGCCGCCCATCCAGCGGTGCATGTCGTCGTTGCGAAAATCCTCGCGGGTGCGGCCGAAATCGCCGCCACTGCAGCCGCCGAGCGCAAGCCCGAGCAGCGTCAGCGTCAATACTTGCGACGGGACCGGAATCCTCCGTTTTGTCCGGATCGGAAAACGCGCCTCCGGCATTGTGAGATGTCCAGTTGTCGAGACGGTCGAGGTATCAGCGGCGACGGCGGCGGCGGCCGGCGGCCGTTCCTTCTTGCGGTCCACTGCCGCCACTAGTTTTGTCGGGTTCGCGTTCGATGCGGATGACGGGAAGGATCAGGACCGTACCCATCACTTCGCGTGACTTGCCTTCGCGTGACCTGGTTTCGCGCGGATCGCCATCGATGCCCGAGCCCGGCCGGCGCGAAGCCGCATCCGCCGGAAATTCAATGATGGTGCCCATTATCCAAGCTCTCTCTGATCGCCGCACCGACATGATTTGGCCGGCGACTGCGCAGCATTAAGAACAGGACGTGGTTAACGGCATCTTAATAGGCTGTTGCGGGACTGCATCAGGTCGCGCGCGGCGATCGCACGACACGTCTCGAAAGCCACAACGCTTTCACGAATTGTTTTCCTTAACGAGCTATTAAAACAACCAGCCTAGGCTGGCCCAAAGCATTACACTCAGTCGCGTACGCCAGACATGACCGCTGCTCCACTATTCCCGGGTTTCGATGGGTTGATGACGCTGTCCCGCAGGGAAGGCGTCGATATTCGCCCGACCTTGCTGCGCGTGCTGACCGACCTCTATGTGCAGGCCCGCGCGCACAGCGCTGAAGAGGCGCGGCAATTCGTCGAACTCACCTCCCGCCTGATCGACCAGGTCGATGATGCGACCCGCGCCGCGGTGCGGGCGCGGCTTGCGATCTATCCGGGCACGCCGGTCGAAATCGCAAGGAAACTCGGCATAAGGCCCGCGCACGGCGATATG
>DASXYZ010000078.1:0-31175 GCA_036502185.1 Rhizomicrobium sp. | reverse complement strand
ATGGAGCGCGCCGCCATTGACATGCAGGATATTGGCAACCGTGGCGTTGGCCGCGATCACTTTGCCGAAAAAGCTGTCGTGGCAGCCTCCCGCCGGCCGGATATCGGCATCGGGAAACTGCGCGCCGCTGAACAGCGTCTGGTCCGTGAAGGCGTGGAGGTTGCGGTACCAGTTGCCGCCGGCATTGGCGTTCGAGTCCGTATCGGAGCCGCACTGGAATACGGCATTGCCGCCGCCGGTGGCGTTGCGGATTTCGAGATCGGCGTAAACGCCGGTTTTGCCGCCGTCAACTTCCACCACCGTGCCGCCCGTTGTCCCGCCGGACGGTTGCGTATAGCCGAACGACACCAGGCCCATGGCGTCGATCGCCATGTTGCGCAGACCGCCGCCCGTGGAACTCTGAGCGTTGATGTCCGAGCGGTTGTACACGCTTCCGGTGATGGCGCCGAGCGCATAAAGCCCGCTTGTCGCAATCCCGGTCCCGACCAGCGCCGGGCCGTTGCCGTTCGCATCGACGCCGTTGATCTGCACCGTGGTGCCGCAATTGCCGGGAACAACGAGTTGCGGTCCACCCGATGAGGCGATTTGCCCAATGGCCGCGTTTATATTCGTCGAATCATCGTCGCTGTAATACCAGCCGGCGGAAATTTCTCGTTCGTCCGTCGCTCCGGCAAGGGGAAGCGCAGGTGTCGGAAACACGGTTATCGATGATGAACTAAATCCGGAAATGTTGCCTACGTAGGTTTTTGAACCGGTCCACGCTGGGACAAGCGTGGCATGGCCGACCGAATCCGTCATGGTGCTGGGGAGATTGGCGCTGAAGGCCCCGTAGTTGAGGAAATGCCAGTTCAAGATCGCATTGGAGTGACTTGGGTCACTTGTCGACGATGATTTGGACGAGTTGGGTCTCGGTGCCTCCCGAGGCCGGAAATGTAACAATCTGCCCGGAGCTGTAGCCGCTGCCATTGGACGAGAGATAGGACATTGTCGCTAGTCCTCCGCCCATCGGAGGTGCTTGCTGCCCCATGACGGAATACGTGCCGCCGCCGAGCCCCGGGATAACAACAATGGGCTGGTCGCCAGACGGGAAGTTGTCCGGGACTTGGGGCGACGTCGCCAATGTCGCCGGATTCGACCCATTGGGTGTGAACTTCAGCGTGGAATTGGGAACAACGACATTGCAGTTCGCGCCCCACTCGCGGATGTTCCAGTTCGTGCTTGCGCGGTAGAAGCAGTTGCCCTGGTTATCGACCAGCACGGTGCCACCGTTATCCGTATTTCCGTTGCATGGTCCCTCAACAAAATAACCGCCTCCGCCATCTGAGTCGTAGTAGTAACCGTTAACGTAGACATAGGAGTAGCCCGTCAGGTTGTTGCATCGCAGGCCCGCAGTCGACAAGCCGCAAGGCGAAGGCCCCACGATCGATATCTCGTTGACCGGCTGAGGCATCTCCGCTCGAACGGAGTAAGCGAACATTCCAAGCGCAGCTGCTATGCACGAAAGTGCAATCGTTACCGTCCGAATCACGTTCCCCTCCAACACACACTAGACGCTCCTTGCGTCTGCCATGAAGTCTTACATCATGCGCTGCCCCCGAACGAAGAACAATTCACTTCGGCGGATTGGAAAGCAGATATGGCAATCCCTTATTGATGTCCGGATCCTCAGCCCAAACCTTTGGATCGAAGCCGGCGGGCAGTCCGGACTGAAGTTGCTCAGTTGTAAGGCCTGTCACGCCAGGCTCGTTCTTCACGTTTCCCACTCCCTTATGAGAGACACCGCTCGTCGTTGTGTCCCAATAGCAATGGGCGAACGACGCGTCAGTTATAACGCCAGCGAAACCTCCCCGAGATTGTCTCTCTCCACCTTTGACTCTTCCGGTTGAATAGGACGCGCTGAACAAGGCCGCTTCATCGGCCGCACCTACAAATCCGCCGGCATCAGTATCGGCCGATCTGGGGCCCTTCACGGTGCCAGTGGCATAGGAGTTGGTTATCGTAGCGCCGGGAACGAGGCCTGCCAGCCCGCCGGCGTTGCCGCTACCTAACACAGTTCCCGTCGCAAATGATTGATCGATTGTGAATCCTCCCCAGCCCGCCAAACCTCCTGCGATGTAACCGGAAACTCTGCTTGAGCTATGCGAAAGTTCGATAATTCCATCCCCGTAATAACCGACCAAACCGCCCGCAAAACCGGTCTCATCCAGACGGCCAGCAACGGCACCGGACGATGATGCGCCTATGATCTTTCCGTAATTGTAACCGGCAAGAGATCCAACAGCCGCTTGGAAGGCGGTGCCGGATATATCGGCGCTCGTTATCGAAATATCGCGAATAGCTCCATTAGAATCGAGTTCTGCAAACAGGCCAACCTCCGTATCGCTGGTATCGCTGATGCTCAGATTGGAAATCGCGTTTCCCAACCCTTCAAAAAGTCCAGATAAGGGGGCGGAGATCGGCGCGGCTGAATACGTCCCGTCCTGGCTGGCATCATAACTGTTGGCAAGGGCGTAGGCGCCGGATGGATTGTTGGCAATCGCAGCGGCCAGCGATTGAATTGAGTTCTCAAGAGTGTAGCTCGTACCATTGATCGACAGGCCGCTCGACAGATCGGTGAACGTCACGTTGCCGTGTTGACCGAACAGGAACAGCCCGTTGCTGCCGCCGTCATTGGTGAGGATGGAAAGCCCGGCGAGACCGTCAACCGAGACCGGCCTGTCTATGGTGACCGAGCGGTAGGCATCGAGGACGAGTGTACTGCTGGTCGACCACGAAACGCCTGCGTCCACGGTGATATCGGTCGCCTGAACTTCGCTGCCGGTGGTTTTCACCGTCGCATTGCCGGAAGCGAGCATGGTTTCTAGATCGCCGGTGTTGAGCCAGGCTTTCGCTGCCGTCGGCGTACACACCCCCGCCGAACAGCTCATGTGCTCGGTCGGCTTCGACGAGATGGTGACCGCAGCGCCGGCGCCGTGCCCCCCCGCCACGACAAAGACGAGCGCTCCCAGCGCGGAACGAAAAAGGTGGCGTGTCTGCCGCGTCAAAACCGAAGAAGTCATTGCGCCTGCTCCCAAGGTGGACACCTCCAAAATGTAAGCCAGGGGCACGGGATTGTCGCCCTCGATGGACTGCGCCGCTCATCCGCTAGCCCCAAGCAATGCGAACGGAGACTCGGCCGGATCGAACGAGAAGCGTGGAGTTTGGCTCGTCCCTTCACAAACCCGCCGAACAAAGTATCACGTTACCATCAAACCGAAACAGAAGACCTGCACCTGCCCGGACTCGCGAGACCTCACACTGCTGCGAGCGGATGGCCGGCGGTGGTCCAGGCGTCGATACCGCCGAGCAGTGGACGGATGCGGCGATAGCCCGCGCGCTTGAGATGAAGCGCCGCGATCGCGGCCGAAGCTTCGTTCGGGCAGGCGCAGTAGATCACCACTTCCACATCGCGCGGATACTGTCGCAGCACTTCGTCGATATCGCCCGCGTGGGCTGCGACTGCACCCGGGATGATCCCACCGCTTTGCCGCGCCTCGTTGGCGCGCACGTCGAAGATCACCGGCGGCCGGCCCTCCGCGATCAGATTCGCGAGTTCGTCGACGGTGATCCTGTCCATGCGCAAACGGCGGACGAAAGCCCGACGCTGAATCCAGCGGACAGCCGCATAGGCCGCGAGCGCCGCTGCAATAAGCACCAGTCCGTACTCGCCGAGGCGCGCAAGAGTCGCGATGACGTCCGCCACGGCATTGTGGAAAATCAGGCCAAGCACGAGCGGGACGGCGACGTAGAATCCGCTGCCGAGCGCATCGAGCGCGAGAAACGTCGCGAGTCCCGTGCCGGTAATTCCCGACAGCGCCACCGCGACATAGCTGTAACCGGGAACGAATTTGGCGAACAGCAGCGTGGCCGCGCCGAACCGCGTGAATGTCCCTTCGGTCTGGCGCACGCAGGAATCCGGGGACAGTGTGAAGCGGCACAACAGGCCAAGCACCCGTCGGCCCCAGCGCGCACCCGCCGCGTACCAGAGCAAATCCGCAACGAGACTTCCCGCAGCCGCGGCGGCGAAGAGCGGTGGCAGAAGCGCGGCACGCGAAGCGGTGAGCGCGCCCGCGACGAGGAGCACCGGCCAGGCCGGTATGGGAAGGCCCGCGCGGCTCACCATCACGAGCAGAAAGACGATCGCAACGCCGTAGCCCTGAATGAGCTCTGCGATGTGCTGCACCCGGTTCTCCTTCCGCGCTGCGAATCTAGTATCGCTGCGCTGCGGCGCCAGTCCTGCTATACGAGTCGGGCAAACGCGAGGAGGAAAGACCGATGCTGCGGAAACTGATCATGGCCGCTGCCGCTGTGCTTGCATGGTCGTCGGCCCAGGCAGGCGGCGTTCCGGCAGGCGTAACCGGCACTTCGGGCATCTATGCCGATGCCGCCCTCGCCCAGGCCGTGCGCAGCCCGACCCGCTCGCCACAGAACACTGCGCGCGACCGTTATCGCCATCCGCGCGAGAGCCTCAGCTTCTGGGGACTGAAACCCGGCATGACCATCCTCGAAATCTGGCCGGGCGGCGGCTACTGGACGGAAATCCTCGCGCCCTATGCGAAAGCGACGGGCGGCCGCTATATCGCGGCTGTACCCGTTGAAAGCCGCGGGCTGCCGCCAAAATTCTCTGACAAGGCGGTGTATGGCGACACAGCGATGAGCGTGTTCAACGATAAGTCCGGGCCTATCGTGCCTCCCGGCACCGCGGATTTCGTACTCACCGCGCGCAACATCCATGACTGGATGGGCACGCCCGGGATGCCGGAGAAGGCGATGCGGGATTTCTATGCGGCGCTGAAGCCGGGCGGCATTCTCGCGGTCGAACAGCATCGCGCCGATCCCAGGCCGATGCTGAAGGACGCGAGCGACGGCTATATGTCGACGGCCTATGTCGTAAAGCTTGCGGAGAACGCGGGGTTCAAGCTGGAAGAGTCTTCGGAGATCAACGCCAATCCGAAGGACACCAAGAACTATCCCTTCGGTGTGTGGACGCTGCCGCCGACGCGCGAGAGCGCGCCGCGCGGCCAGCCGCCCAATCCCGCTTTCGACCACAGCAAATACGACGCGATCGGCGAAAGCGACCGCATGACGCTGCGCTTCCGAAAGCCGGCGTAGGAGATATGGAGAAATGATGCACGCGGAGCCGCGGAGGCAAGGAGCAGCAAAAATTTACAACTAGTACCCACTATCAGCATTCGGTGACTCGGGTCGCATCCTTCGACGGGCTCAGGATGAGGCCGTTTTCTTGCCCTCATGGTGAGCTTGTCGAACCATGGGAGCGGCGGCTCGTATCACTCAACCCTGATTCCGGGTACTAGCAGCGAGAGCGTGAGGGAAATGCGCGCCGTCGCGCGCAGCCTTTCTTATTGTCTCACCGTCTCGTTTTAGCCTTATTTCCCGCGTCTCCGCGTCTCCGCGTGCAAATACTTTGCCGAAGTGCTGGCGATGCTGCCTTGTGCTATGCGCCGGCGCGGGAGCGGCGTTTGGCAGAGGAAAGCGCGCCGGCGAGCGTGCGCTCCTCGAGAATGGCGGCGGTTGCGTCGCGGGCGGCGAGCAGCGCCTTGCGGATGGCGCAGGTCTCCTCGTCTTCGCAATCGTCGCATTTGTGGTAGGCGGTGACGCTGACGCACGGGCTGAGCGCGAGCGGCCCGTCGATCGTGCGGATCACTTCCGCGAAGGTGATGTTTTTCGGTTGTCGGCCCAGAAGATATCCGCCCGCGCGCCCGCGCAGGCTTCTCACAATACCGCGCCGCTTGAGGTCGAGCAGAATCTGTTCGAGAAACTTGCGCGGAACCCGCGCCCTCCGCGCAATGTCGGCAATCATGATGGGTTCGCCCTCGCCGTGTTCGGCGAGCACGATCAGCGCATGCAGCGCGTAACGGGCTTTCTGGGAAAGCATTCACAACCACTATGACACGATAAGCCATATCGGCTTTGTGCTGCTGGCCCGTCAAGAGGTTCATCTTTCCGTGTTGGCCTCGCTTTCCGCTACCGTGCGGAGGCCTCGGGTTCTATTCTCTGCCCGTACGCGGAGTTTCGTCAGGAGCCAATCCGTGCGGACACTTTCAAGCCGTCGTATGGTCCTGGGCGGAGCGGGCGCTGCCCTTTTCGCAGCCTCGCCGCTCGCGTGCCCGGTGCTGGCGGCTGCGGGAGCGCGGATTCAGATCGAGGAGTTCGATTCGTCCGGCCGCAGCCTCGGCAGGAACTCCGTCGCCCCGGTGATTCGCAGCGATCGAGAGTGGCGGCACGTCCTGTCGCCTCAGGCATTTGACATCACCCGCCGCGCGGGAACCGAACCCGCCTTCAGCGGCGCCTACTGGAATTTGCACAAAGACGGGCTGTTTCGCTGTGTCTGCTGTGCGACGGCGCTGTTCGATTCACGCGACAAATTCGATTCGGGCACCGGCTGGCCGAGCTTCACGCGGCCGATTTCTGCCGCAAACATGGTGGAAACGAAAGACACGAACTGGGTCATGGTGCGAACGGCGGTTGCCTGCAAGCGTTGCAATGCCCATCTCGGACATGTGTTTGATGATGGGCCAGCGCCCACCGGCCTGCGCTATTGCATCAATTCGGCCGCGCTCGTGTTTGTCCCGCGTGCACAGGTCCGAAGCTGAAAGGATTGAGAGCATGAAACGGTTTGCCGCCGTTCCGATCGCCGTGCTGGCAGCATTGCTGTCGGTGCGCGCGGTGGCAGACGAACAGGCGCACGCGATTCCGGCTCCCGCGGTCGACGAGAGTCGCGTGGCGCGGAGCGGCTCCGAGACCGCTGTTCTTTCCGGCGGCTGTTTCTGGGGCATGCAGGGATTATTCGAGCACGTGAAAGGCGTACGCGAAGTGGAAGCCGGTTACACGGGCGGCTCCGCGGCGACGGCGCATTACGAGATGACCAGCACCGGGACCACCGGCCAGGCCGAAACGGTGCGCATCCGTTTCGACCCCTCCGTGGTCACCTACGGGCAGGTTCTGCGCGTCTTCTTTTCCGTCGCGCACGATCCCACCGAGCTGGACCGCCAGGGACCCGACGAAGGTCCGCAATACCGCTCGGAGGTATTTTTCGCGGATGCCGGGCAGGAGAAGATCGCCCGGGCCTACGTCGCGCAGCTTTCCCGCGCCCACGCATTCGGGGCGCCAATCGTCACACGGATCGATCCGCTCAGAGGCTTTTACCTTGCCGAAAGCTATCATCAGGATTACCTGATCCATCACCCCGACAGCGCGTACATCGTGGCTTTCGACATGCCGAAAATCGCCCATCTGAAGGCGATTTATCCCGGGCTATACAAGCCGGTTGCGGCGCGCACAACGCTCGCACGTACCGTATCCGGGCACGGATGAACCCTTGGCGGAGGCCCAGGACGCGCTGCGACCGGTTCCTGCTTTTCCCAATTGAGAATGCTTGCGGCGGCGGACATCTGCCGCTAACGTCCCCGGACGAGGACGGGAACATTCTCGTTCCAGAACCCAGGGGGTTTTCATGAGCAAGACTGTACTGATGGCCGCGGCAGCGGCTTTCGCCTTGACTGCGGGCAGCGCGATGGCGGCCACGACGAGCGTTGGCGTCCATGGTGCGAAGATCGTGCCGACCATCCACGTGCTCAAGGGCGCGTCGATGCTTTACAACCAGAACAGCAACAACACCGGCGTCGGCCTCGCCTCGATGAACTTCACGTCCGGCTCCATTACCAACGAGAACTCTGCGGGCGCGGACGATTTCGTCGTTCCGAAGGGCAAGACGTGGAAGGTCAAAGAAGTCGACGTATCGGGCATCTACTACAACAACTTCGCCGCCGGCCCCGCGACGGACGAAAACGTGTTCTTCTACAAGGACAAGAACGGCAAACCCGGAAAGAGGGTCGCGAAGATCCTGGGTCTCCACGGCACTGACAACGCCGGGTCTTTCTCCCTCGAGCTGGGGAAAAAAGCCGTGAAGCTGACAGCCGGCACGTACTGGGTTTCGGTCGTCGCCGACATGAACTTCGAAGCCACGAGCCAGTGGGGATGGTATATCAACTCACAGATCCACGGCAATCCGGCGATGTGGGAGAATCCGGATAACGGCTACGGCACGGGCTGCACGACCTGGGGTGAACTCGGCACCTGCGTCGGCTATTCCGGCGACTTCATGTTCGATCTGCAGGGTAAGGGCTGAATTCAGCCTCAAATCGGACCGTCGCCAAGGCGGCCCGGAACTCGAGAGGGCGGCTTCATGCCGCCCTCTTTTGTTTTCACGGAAGTTCCGGTCATAAGAGGCATGGCAGGAAAAACCGTTTCCGCGAGCAGGTACTCAGAATCTCCCGATCGGGCGACGGGTCAGTCGCAAACGCCGGACGGATTTGCGTTAGCCGCGGCGACACTCCGTGCGGACAGGCCGCGAAACCCGCGGCTGAAGCGCATCGCCGCCGGACTGCGGGGACGCGATATAGCGCGCGCTGAAGACGCGTTGCGGGAATACCTGCTCCGGCACTCCGACGACGCGGAGGGAATGTTCCTGATGGCGCAGACGGAAGCTCGCCGCGGACGACCGCGCAAAGCGGTCTCCTTGCTGGACGGTTGTCTCGAACGCGCGCCCACCTTTCCTCTCGCGAGGTTCACCTTGGCGAAGCTGCTCGTTCGGCTGCATCGCTATTCCGCCGCGCTCGGGGAAGTGGAACGCCTGCTGGCATCTGATCCGCGCAATCCGCTGTTCCGGCAGCTCAGGGCGTCCATTCTGGGAGCAGTCGGAGAAGACGACGAATCGCTCGCGATCTGGCAGGGGCTCGCGGAGGAATTCCCGGGCCGCGCCGAACTGTGGATCCGCTGCGGCGACGGGCTTCGCGCCCTTGGCAGGCAGCCCGAAAGCCTCGCCGCCTACCGGCGGGCGATCGCCTGCCGTCCGTCCTACGGCCTGGCGTGGTGGAGCCTCGCCAACATGAAGACCGTCCACTTCGACGAGGCCGACATTCACTTCATGCGTGCTCAGCTCGATGGTGCGGGCCCTGACGCCGAGGATCGCGCGAATCTCCGGTTCGCCCTCGCCAAGGCCTATGAGGACCATGAGGATTACGGGAAAGCCTTCGAGCAATACGCGAAAGGCAATGCCGCGCGGCGGTTGCAAATGGACTTTGATTGGGACGAGATGGCTGCGGAGCTTTCGCTGCAGAAGGCTCTGTTCACGCCCGAATTCCTGGAAAGCCGGCGCGGCGCGGGCTGCACGGCGCGCGATCCGATATTCGTTCTGGGCCGGCCGCGCGCCGGATCGACCCTTGTCGAACAGATTTTATCGAGCCATTCGGCCGTCGAAGGTACGGCGGAACTCCCTTATATCGCCGATCTCGCATTTGGGTTCGTGGAACGAGGAAGCGTCGGTGGAAACTCGGGATATCCTGGCATTCTTGCCGCGATCGATCCAATCGAGCTTGCGGCCATGGGCGAAGGTTATATCGGGCGGGCGGCCATTCATCGGAAGCTCGGCCGGCCGCATTTTATTGATAAGGCTCCGGCGAATTATCATCACGTGGGCCTGATCGCACTGATCCTGCCAAACGCGAAGATTGTCGACGCAAGGCGCAATCCCGCAGCGTGCTGTTTTTCCATGTTCAAGCACAATTACGTCGAAACGAACCTGCGGCAGAACGAGCTTGGCCGCGTCTGGCGCGACTACGCCGAACTGATGGCGCATTTCGACCGCGTCCTTCCGGGCCGCATTCACCGGGTGATTTACGAAAAACTGATTTCCGATCCTCGAGACGAAATCCGTCGCCTGCTCGATTTTCTCGAACTTCCGTTCGAGGAGAGCTGCCTCAGCTTCCACCAGACAAAGCGGACGGTCCGCACGCCGAGTTCCGAACAGGTACGCCGGCCGCTCTCGGCGGAGGCGGTCGACCATTGGCGCCATTTCGAACCGTGGCTGAAGCCGCTACTCAACAGCCTGGGCTCCGCGCTCGAGCGCTATCCCGACGTGCCCGAAGAGCTTCGCTGAGCGGAGGCGGACAATGGCTCGTCGATCGGCCGCAGAGGAACGTGCGCAAGGAAGCTTACGGCATCCGCGGCTGCGCGAAGCGGCGCGCCTAGCCGGCAGCGGACGGGTCGGGTCTGCCACCGCTCTCCTGCGCGAACATTTGAAGCAGCATCCGCGCGACGCGCAAGCGCTCCATCTGCTTGGTGGAATA
The DNA here is from genome assembly GCA_036502185.1 of Rhizomicrobium sp. Taxonomy (GTDB): domain Bacteria; phylum Pseudomonadota; class Alphaproteobacteria; order Micropepsales; family Micropepsaceae; genus Rhizomicrobium. Next base: position 20,988 of record DASXYZ010000078.1, on the reverse strand, counting down.
GCCCGAACACAGGGCCGGCTCGATCCGGCTCTTTCTCTGTTGGATCGCGCTTTGGAGAGCGCGCCCGGGTTCGCTCCGGCGCGGCGAGACTACGCTGCAGTGCTGCTCGAGGTGCACCGGCCGGACACAAGGCGCTCGCTCTGATCGAGGAGGCACTGAAGACGGAGCCCGACAATCCGGAAGATCGCGCGATCAAGGCGCGCACTCTGGAAGATCTCGATGACTTTTCCGGTGCGGCGGCGATCTGGTGTGCGCTCACGAAAGAGAATCCCAGCCGGGCGTTCTACTGGGTCCGCTACGCCTATGTGCTGAGAGGGCTGGGACGGCTCGAGGAATGTGTCGCGGCCTGTGGGCAGGTCCTCGCACTGGATCCGGATAGCGGCGGCGCATGGTGGAATCTCGCGGATTTGAAAGCCTTCCGGTTCGCCGACGAAGAGATCGCGCAAATGGAGCGAACAATCGCAAAACCGGATATCTCGCCGGATGATCGCGCCTGCCTGCATTTTGCGCTTGGAAAGGCTTATGCCGATCGCAGCCACTACGAAAAATCCTTCGGCAATTACGCGCGAGGCAATGCCCTCCGGCGGCTTGCAGTCGAGCACGATCCGGATGTGCTGACCGCCGATGTGGCGCGCGCAAGACAGGTCTTTACGCCCGACCTGTTCGGGAAATTTGCGGGTTCTGGTTCGGAGAGCCACGAACCGATTTTTGTAGTGGGAATGATGCGCTCGGGTTCGACGGTGATCGAACAGATTCTCGCGAGTCATCCACAAATCGAAGGAACGCGCGAACTGGCCGAGATTGCGGCCGTTTCGCAGTCCCGCCATTCCGGACTTCGATGGCGAAGAAGCTGCTGCCGGAATCCCGCTGGTGAAGGCGAATCGGGATGACAATCCAGCACGGGGCCGAACGCCGTTTTGAAGATCCGAGCCAGGGCTCGTACGATAGCGATTGCGCCAAGCAGCTTTCCTGGAGTGGCTCGTTGTCACTTGACCATGGACCGGCTGGTGATTCCATCGCGTGCAGGAATTGCTCCTGACCGCAAACCTCGGGGGGTTCAAATGTACAAGACCGCTCTGTTGGCCACTGCTGCGGCTCTACTGCTGACGGCCGCTGGTGCGGAGGCGGCCACGCCAAGCGTTGGTGCCCATGGTTCGACGATCGTGCCGGGCATCCATTTGGCGAAGGGCGCACGAATGCTGTACGACCAGAACAGCGACTCGACCGGCACAGGCCTCGCGTCGATGAATTTCACATCGTCGCTCACCAACGAAGACTCGTATGGCGCCGACGATTTCGTGATTCCGAAAAGGAGAACCTGGACGGTCAGGGAAGTCGATGTGTCGGGCGTCTATTATAACGGCATCGGCCCCGCGAACGACGAGAACGTCGTCTTCTACACCGATGCCAAGGGCAAGCCGGGCAAAGCGATAAAGAAAGGATCGTTCGCCGATCTCCAGTGCGAGGACAGCGCCGGCTCCTTCTCCTGTTCTCTCGGCAGGAAGGGGCTGAAACTATCGTCCGGCAGGTACTGGGTTTCTGTCTATGCCGACATGGATTTTGTCAGCGGCGCCGGCCAGTGGGGATGGTATATCCGCGACCCAATCAGGAACGATCCTGCCGTGTGGGAGAATCCGGGCGACGGTTACGGTACGGGCTGCACGACCTGGGGTGAACTCGGCACCTGCGTCGGTTATAGCGGCGACTTCATGTTCGACCTGCAGGGCAAGTCGGAAAGAGGCAGATGAGCTATTTCGGGCAGTCCTGTCGCGTGTAAGGGCAGCGCAAAGCAACGAGCCTTGCGTCGCTCTCCTCGTTCGCGGTCACAAAGGGCATTGCAGGAAGGACCACATCTGAAAGTCACCGCGTGCAGCGGAGCCGATCAAGGAACGGCTTTGGAGATGTCGTCCCGCTCAGGTGCGTCTGGATAACGATCAAGCACGGGACCCAACGCCGCTTTGAGCGGACCGAGCCAGGGCTCGTACGGTACCCATTGCGCCATGCCGGATCTATAGAGCGGCCGGCGAACCTGTTCGGAACTCTGCGTCATCACGGCACGCGGATTCTCATGAAAGCGCAGGCAGGATTCTTCGAACGGAAGTTCGAGATAATCGAAGAGCCGCAAAAGCTCCGCCCGCGGATCGGCGACCAGGTGTTCGTAGATGACGCGGTGCACGCGGCCCGGCAGTACCCGGTCGAAATGGTCCATGAGCCTTACGTAATTCGCATAGTCCTGACCGATATCGGCCAGCCGAAAGGTGAAGTTTGAGCCGGGAAACTGGCTCTTGAAGCAGGACCATCCGCAGTCGAGCGGATGCCTTCGCGCATCGACGATTTTTGCCTTGGGCAGGATGAGCTGGATCAGCCCGATGTAGAAAAAGTTGCGCAGGGTCTTGTCGACGAAAAACGGCCGACCCAGAACACGATTGCGGGCTACGAGATCGAGGTAGTGCTCGCCCGCGAGCCGGAACCGGTCGGGGCCGAGGCGCTCCATGATCCGGATATAGGCATCCACCAATCCGCTCTTCTCGACGGCGTTTCCGTTGGTGATCCGATCGAGTTGGATTTCGTCTCTCAGGTTTAGCAGCGGCTGGAGGAGCGCGATATCGAGATCGGCGCGTTCGCCAAGCCCCTCGATTGCCGAATGGCTGGACAGGATCTGTTCGAGGAGAGTCGATCCGGAGCGCGCAAGTCCGACAACGAAGATGGGCGCGCGCGAGTCGCAGCCCCAACCGGTCCGCTTGCGGAAGAAATCCGCATCGAAAAACCGTTCGCACGCGGCCCTGTGGGCGCTCGGGCTGCCGCCGTCGAAACTGGTGCGGAGTCGGCGCTGCGCGTTGGCTTTTGCGTAGTTCTCGAAGGACTTGGCGTAGCTCTCTGCATCACCATAGGCCTTGCCGAGCGCTTGATGCAGCGCGGTTCGGTCATCGGGCGCCAATCGCTTGTCGGCGATCAGCTCTTCCATGCGTTCCGTTTCCGCCTGGGTGAAGCGGTACACTTTGAGCGCAGCAAGAATCGAATAGCAGCCCGCAAGCGTCGGCGCGAGCGCCAGGGCCTTGCGGATCGCAGCGAGGCATTCGTCCTGGAAACCCGTGTCGCGCAACGCGCGCGCATAACGTAGCCACGCATCCGCCGATTCGGGATACGCTTCGACCAGGGTATGGCGTTGGGCGAGCGACTCGTCGTGGCGCCCCAGCCATGACAGCACCATCGCTCGCTGGTCCAGAAACAGCGGATTATCAGGGTCGCGCTCGACGAGCGTGTCCAGCGCCGCGAGCGCCTCCTCGTATTTGTGCAGGAGGCGAAGAACGATCGCGTAGTTGTAGCGATATCCGGCACGCTCGGGTGCGAGGACGACACATTGCGAGAGAAGCCGCTCCGAGTCCTCGAAACGCTTCGCACGCCTCGCGATGTCGGCCATCAGGTTCAGGGCTTCGGCGTCCCTGGGCTTCTTCTTCAGATGCCGCGCGATCAGCTGCTCGGCAAGCGCTGGCTGTTCGGTTTCAAGCGCCGCGGCCGCTTCGGCCAGAACGCGGTCTCGAACCCGCGGAAAGAGCTTTTCCTTCGCAGATTCGTACGGATCGCCAATACGGAGATCGGCAGTCTGGCGGAGGGACGCAGCGGTCATTGCGGCGGCTTTCCCGCTGACATGGGCCGGATCACGATCGGCGATGCGGTGCCGAAGCTGATTCGGCGCGATCCGGTCGCGAACGAGACGTATTGGCCAATCGTGCTCTGGCCCGGCGGTAATGCTGCACCCTCCGAAGCGAATGGCGGGGCTGCGGGATAAGCGTCGAGAACATCGCCCAGCGCGCGCTTGAGCGGCTCGAGCCACAGTTCGTAATGGCGCCAGCGGCCGACCCCGCTTTTGAAGAGCGGCTGGCGCACCTGGCCGGCGCTGAGGGTCAGCACCGGCTGACGGTTTTCGTGAAACCTGAGACAGGCCTCGTCGAAGGGTAGACCGATATGATCGAGCAGCCGGCGGATTTCCGCTTCGGGATTTTCGATCAGCTGTTCGTAAATCACCCGGTGGACGCGGCCGGGCAGCACCTCGTCGAAATGCGCCATGAGCGCGACATAGTCGGCGTAGACCCGCCCGACATCGGCAATGTCCAGCGCATGCGGATGACGCGCGGGAAAGTAATGCTTGTAGCAGGAGAGGCAGCAGTCCAGCGGATGCCGCCGCACATCGATGATGCGGGCGTTGGGAAGGGCGAGATGGATCAGGCCGACATGGCAGTAGTTGCGCGGCAGTTTGTCGGTGAAGAAGGGTCTGCCAAGCTTGCGCCGCGGGAGCGTGGCGCGCACATATTCTTCGCCCAATCGCCGGAAACCTGCAGCATCCAGATGTTGCAGCACGTGGGGATAGCCACCTTGGGGATCGCCGGGCCGCTCCGGCGCAAGGCGCTGGCCGGTTTCCATCAGAGTTGTGATTTCGCCCAACGCTTCCACTGCCGGGTGGCTGGACAGAATCTGCTCGATGAGGGTCGAACCCGAGCGCGGCATGCCGATAATGAAGATCGGACTCTCGTCGTCTGAACCTGCCGAGCCGCGCGTAACAAAGAATTCCTTCGTGAAAAACGCCCTGGCGTCCCGCAGATAGCGTTTGCTGTTCTCGATGCTCGATCCGCGGGTCTGTTTGAGGATTTCGTTGGAAGCGCGCCAGGCGGCGAACGACCCCGGATAATCCCCGAGATCTTCGAGCCCTTTGCCGAGTACGTAGTTCAGCCGTGCGCGATCCTCGGCCGGAAGACGCGCGCGTGCGAGCTGGGCGCGGATTTGTTCGATCAGGTTCGCATCGATCGGGATCGACTTCGAATTGGCGAGCCCGACATAGGCTTCGGAAAAGGACGGGAGGAGCGCTATCGCGGTCGCGAACGCATCGGTGGCCCGATCGTCCCGTGTGGCGCGAAGGAGCCGTCCATATTCGAGCCACACGCCCGGCCCGCAGGCGCATTCGTTTGTCACGCGGGCAAGTTCCGCCACACCCGCATCGAATTGGCGGCTCCACGCGAGTGCGAGACCCTTGAGCGCACGCAGGAACGCGCTCGCGGGATCGGCTTCGAGAAGCGCTTCAATTGCCGGCAGTGCGGCCCGGTAGTCGCGGCGTGCAAAACCCTGTGCAATCGACCGCCACATCGCCGCCGCCCCGGGGTGGGTCGCGCTGGCGGCTTCGCCGAGTGCGAGCCAGACTTGAGCATCGAAGCAGTCGAGATCGAGCGCGCGCCGGAACGCCTCGAAGGCTTGCCCAGTTTCGCCGCGATTCGCCAGCGCAAGCCCAAGTTCGCGCCATGCCTGCGCCATCTGCGGTTGTTCCTGGAGGAGCGGCTCCAGCACCGCTTGGGCCTCGGCGCTCTGCCCTTGCCGTCGCAATGCAGCGCCCAACACGAACTCCGCATCCGAATCGGCGGGATGCCCGGCGAGCCACGCGCGGGCCTGCGCTTCGGCGGCTTTCGGGTCCGTTGCCAGAAGCTGCTCGCCGTGCCGTACGGGAAATATCGGCGGGATGTCCGGTGCCGCTGGCGCTGCCGCGTCCGTGGGCATCGCCGACCGCGCATACCCGGCCGGCACGGTTGCTGCGCTTTCGTGCTCGTGCATTCTCGAAACCTCCTGGCGCCGCGGCACCGCTTCCCGTCGATAACAAATCCGCCCGGTCTCTCCAACGGGCCGCATGGTGGGCCTCGGTTGAACCTGAGCAGCCTGCGGGGCTTCGCTACAGGGGGGCGGCGGACCACGAGTCGAGGACAGGTCCGAGCGCTGCTTTGAGAGGACCAAGCCAGGACTCGTAAGGCTGCCACTGGGCAAGACCCGACTGATAGAGCGGGGTGCGGACCTGCTCGGAGCTGATGGTTGCCACCGCCCGCCGGTTTTCGTGAAAGCACAGGCACGCATCCTCGAACGGCAACTCCAGATACGCGAACAGGCGGTGAAGTTCGGCTTCCGGATCGGCGACGAGAGAGTCGTATAGGACGCGGTAAATCCGTCCGGGCAGCACATGCTCGAAATGCCTCATCAGACCAACATAGTTGCGGTAGTGGTGCCCGATGTCGGCGAGCCGTTCCGAGAAGGGTTGCCCGCCCGGAAAATGGCTGCGGAACAGCGACCACCCGCAGTCGAGCGGATGGCGACGCACATCGACGATCTTCGCAGCGGGCAGCATCAGATGAATCAGGCCGGTATAACCGAAATTGCGCAGGCCCTTGTCGGTGAAGAATTGCCGCGATGTGGTCTGGCGTCCGCGCGCTCCCGCCGCATACTGCCTGCCCAATGCGCGTACGTCGTTTGCGTCCAGGCGCTCCATGAGGCGCGGAAATTCCTCGAGAAGGCCACTGCGGAATTCGAACCAGCCGCTGATCCAGAACTCGTGTGGCGGCCGCTCCGTAGTTTCCGACAATTTTTGACCGACGAGCTTGTCGAGGTCCGCGAGTTCCCCCAGGCCCTCGATCATGCTGTGACTCGACAGGATCTGCTCGAGGAGGGTCGATCCCGATCGGGGCATGCCCACGATGAAGATGGGCGCGCGCGAGCTGCAACCCCAACCCTGCCGGGCTCGGAAGAATTCGGGCGTGAAGATGTGCTCGCAATTCTCCCGGTGTGCCATGAACCCCCCGGGATCGAATGCGGTTTGCGCGCGCAAGAGCGCGTTGGCCCTCGCGTAATGTTCGAAGGAGCGGGCGTACTGCATCGCCTCGCCCCGCGCCTGGCCGAGTCCGAAGTGCAGGCGCGCCCGATCCGGTGCAGGAATTTCGGGATCGGCGAGCAATGCTTCCATGCCTGCGATCTCGGGTTCTGCGAAGCGGTAGGTCTTGAGATCGGCGAGATTTGCATATACCGCGACCGTCCTGGGCGCGAGCGCAAGTGCCTTGCGCCATGCGGCGATGGCGTCCTCGGCAAATCCCATGCGCCGGAGCGCCTGGCCGTAGTGCAGCCACGCGTCGGGCCATTCCGGAAACTCCTGCGCCAGCTCCCGCCTGAGAACGAGCGTTTCCTCATCGCGTCCGAGGAGCGGAAGGATAGCTGCCTTCCGTTCTCGGACGAGGGGGTTTTCGGGATCTGCAGAGAGAATGGCGTCGAGTTGCGCCAGCGAGTCCACGAACTTGTCGCAACGGCGCAGGATGAGGGCGTAATTGAAACGGAAGCCCGTGCCGCCCGGTGCAAGCGCCACCGCGCGCGCGAGAAGGCGCTCGGCTTCGTCCAATCGCCCGGCGCGCCGCGCGACATCGGCCATCAGGTTGAGTGCATCGGGATCGTTCGGCCGCTTGGCGAGAAAGCGCTTCAGGAGCGGCTCGGCCACATCGCCGCGACCTTCGCCCAGCGACTCCGCCGCCTCTGCAAGGGTAAGGTTGCGCAGCGGCGGAAAGAGGTTCGCGCGCGCTGTGGCAAGAAAATCCGGCGCGACGGGGTTTCCGCCGGTTGTACCCGTGAGCTTCGGCATCGAACTGGTCATAGCGCGGCCAATGGGAAGTTCGAAAGGGTGCCAACCAGGCCGCCCTGCCGCTATACTTTGATGGCGCTTTGGCTACATTCGCGCCCGCCGGCGCGGCCCTTCCCGACTGCCGGCCGCAATCCCCGGAGAACTCCATCGTGAAAAAAATTCTGATCGCTTCCGCTGCCTCGGCCTTCGCCGCCATCGCTCTCGTCGCTGCCGGACAGGCACTCGCAAACCGGCAGGGTCCGGCTGGTACCTACGAGGATACGGCGGCGGGGCAGTTCGCCTTTTTCGCCGCGAGCCAGCCGGCCAACAGCACCCATGTGGGGATTTTCATCGCGCGGCGGCTGCCAGGAAAGGGGCCGCAGCTCTACTATTGCTCGTCGCCCTCTGACGCGGGCGCTGCGGAAAAGACCGGCTGCAGACCCATCCCCGCCTTTGGGAAATAACGTTCCCAGGGAGTGAGGCCCCGGCCCGGAAGGGGCCGGGTTGGCAATCTGGAAGACCCGCTTCCCGGACAACATCCGGAGCGGTTCGGTCGTCTACGGCGTACTTTCCGCGAGCTTTCGTCCGCGCGCTGCGAGGTAGCTGTAGAGGTCATTCACCTCGTCGTCGGTGAAATGGGAAAACCGCAATCGTGCCTCCACGCTCATGAGGCGGAGCTCGCGATTGCCCGCGGCCTTACCGGTGCGCATGAAATGCACAAAATCGCGCCGCTCATAGGAGGCGACGAGAGAACCATGCCTATCCGGCTAAGGCCGGCCGACAGGTACCGGATTGCGTGTGTCACCGCGCGGCCAGCTGCCGTTCCAATTGGAGTCCGAGCGCGAGCAGGCGGCGGTCGGACATGCGTGGCCCGACCAGCATCAGCCCGACGGGCGCCGTGCCGGGCACGTGGCAGGGAATGGTGAGCGAGGGCGCGTCGAGCAGGTTCGCGACCATCGGATTGCGCAGAATCAGCGCATTCGCCTGCCGGAAATGTTCGTCGTTTTCCATGTCGGCGATTTTTGGTGCCACGATGGGGACGGTCGGTGCGATCAAGGCGTCGAACGAATTCATCGCGCGTTCGAATCGCTCCATCATTCGTGCACGCTCGCGCGCATTTGCATCGAGGTCAGCTTGCGTGATGGTTGCGCCGCGCGAAATCCGTTCGGCGATACGCGCATCGATGTCTTCCGGCCGGGCGCGAATGAGCTCGCCAAAACGGGCCCACGCTTGCGCGCCCGAGAAACTTCCGCGCCGGACGTAGGCCGTCATTTCGTCGAACGCGCCCGGCGGCAGCGGCGCGATGCCGGCGCCTTCATGGAGCAGGATTCGCCTGGCCTCGGCATACGCCGTGTGAACGGTCTCGTCGGCGCGCTCCAGCATGAAATCGTCGGCCGTGCACAAACGGAGTGCTCCGTCGGCGCGCGGCAGCGGCGCGGAGTCGCCCGCAAGAATGCCGTCGACAAGCGCGCAATCCGCGACATTCCACGCGAGCGGCCCCACGCAATCGAGAAGGGTCGAAAGCGGCAGCACGCCATCGCGCGGCACGCGCGCCTGCGTGGGTTTGAAACCGGCGAGCCCCGTCAGCGCGGCCGGGATTCGCACCGAGCCGCCCGTGTCGGTGCCGATCGCCACCACCGCCATTCCATCGGTGACCGAAATCGCCGCACCCGACGACGAGCCGCCCGGAATGCGCCGCGTTGCGCGGTCCCATGGATTGGCCGGCGTGCCAAAGAAGCGGTTGTAGCCGATCCCCGAGAACGCCAGCTCCGACATGTTGGTGCGGCCGACGATCACCGCGCCCGCGGCCCTGAGCCGTGTTGTGGCCGCGGCATCGGATCGGGCCGGCGGCGCATCTTCGAGCAGCTTCGAACCGCCGGCCGTAACATCGCCTGTCAGGTCGATATTGTCCTTGATCGAAACCGGAAGGCCCGCGAGCGGCGAAGAGGCCACCCCTCCTGCACGAAAACGATCCTGCGCGCGCGCGTCCGCGAGTGCATCTTCCCGCAGCGCCCGAAACGTCCACCGGCCCTCGCCGCACGGGTCCTTCGCGCGAAGAAGAGCAGCTTCAACCACCGCCGCGCAGGACGTCTGTCCCGCCGCGATCGCGGCATTCAGGGGTCGAATGGTCCGGCCGGTTTTCATCAGGTCAGATTGTCCGAGTTGGCGAATTTGGCGAAGCCGCTACAGCCGCGGGCTATTCCCTGTTGTATCTGGTGTTGCCAATGCCCCCTTTGCGCGCATGGTGGTTGACCGCGTCCGGTCCGGAGCGGCCGCTCCGGACTAACGAGATCGATCCGGGTCATCCTTGTCACGTCGGCGAAACGTTGGCAAAATGCTGCGCCTAAACCGCGGGAAAACGTCCTTACGTAGCATCCAGACAAGGCCAGGCCCACACGGAAGCGCCGCGTGCCGCCTGCCCATGTAACGGCCAACGAGCGACGGAACACAAGGCAGGGGGATAGACATGACACGCACGCGCTCCACAGGGATTTTGAAACGGCAGGTCCTTCTAACGGCGGTAGTGACAGGCGCTTGTTTCTTTGCCACGGGGTCCCAAGCGGCCGGGATCGCAAAGCCGCATCCGCCGAAGCATCGCGAATTTGTGGCGATCGAGAGCCCGATGAAGCTCGATGCCAGGACCACGGTGACGATCTCGACCAAGACAAGCCACAATATGAACTGCTCGGGCGGAAAGTGCTCGCCCAGCGGTCCCAAGCCCGTGCTCAACGTCAACGATCTTGCGAGATTACTGGTTGCCGGCAACGTCACCATTGCCACGAGCGCCACCGCGCCAGACATCGCCATCACCGCATCCTTCGCGTGGGAGAGTTCCAACGGCCTCACCCTGCAGGCCATCGCCAACGTCACGGTCAACAAATCGGTTTCCGACGAGGGCTCCGGTTCGCTCACCATCGTGTATGATTCCACCGGAGCCGGCGGGGTTTTCTCCTTTGGGCCGCAGGGCCACATCACCTTCGCCACGCTGGCCAATCCGCTCACGATCAACGGACAGAGTTACGCGCTCGTCAACAACATCAGGCTGATGCAGCGAGAGATTGGCGACAACCCCTCGGGACAGTTCGCGCTCTCGCAAAGCTATAACGCGAGGGGCGACGGCAAATACACCCAATCGCCGATCGATCTGCCGTTCCAGGGGACCTTCGAGGGGCTAGGCAACGCGATCTCCGGGTTGCGCATCGAAAGCGTGGGCGACGGCGTCGGAACGGGCTTTTTCCAGGAGGTGGGAGAAACGGGTTCGGTCTCGCACTTCAACCTCAAGAAAATCGAAGACGAATGCGCAGGCATTTGCATGACCGTTGGCGGACTCGCGGGCTCCAACAAAGGAATTATCTTCGGCAGCGCCGCGAGCGGGAATGTCAACGTCAGCTGTCCCGATGGCGCGTGCGTGGTCGGCGGTCTGGTAGGGACCAATACCGGAACGATCAGCTTCTCCCACGCCGGCGGCGAGGCGATAGTCACGGCCGACAGCGCGGAGCATAGCGTTGTCGGCGGACTGGTTGGCTGGAATCAGGCGGGCGGCGCGATCGATCATTCCTACGCGACCACGACGGTTTCGGGGCTGGACGACCAGGCGATTGTTGGCGGACTGATCGGCGAAAACGACGGCAGCGCCGATCAGACCTACGCGACCGGGCTTGCAACCGCGGCGGACCACGCGGCCGTCGGCGGTTCGGTCGGTCTCGCCAATGCGGGCCACCTCACCAACTCTTTTGCGTCCGCCGGCGCAAGCGCGGGCGATGACAGCGTAGCCGGCGGGCTGGTTGGCGAGCAATTGGGCGGCGCAATAGACGGCTGCACCGAAAGCGGCCCCATCAATGGCGGCCAGAATACGTCCGTCGGAGGGTTGCTGGGCTTTGCATCTGGCGACACGGCAGCCTTCGGGAATTCGGCGTCCTATGGAATGGTGACCGGTGTTCCCGGCAACTACATCGGAGGCTTCGTGGGCGAGGACGGAAACGAGGGCGACATGTCCAACGACGGCTGGGACATGTCGACCAGCGGCATCGCCAATCCCGCGCAAGGGGCGGGCAACATCCCGAACGACGCCGGAATCACCGGCTTCAACTGATCTTGCGTTGAGCGAGGCTGACGCGCCTCCGAGGTCGCGGCGTTCGGCCGTCTGCGCTTAGTTCCCGCGATCGCCCGGTTGTCAGTATGGAAGCCGGTGGTAATCGGTGCTCAGCCCGACCGAATGTGCGCCCACCCCACGAAGGCGAGGCGATGGTGCGGATTTGATCGCGCGATGTTGCAGCCGTGTTGCATGGAACGTTTTGTAACGGGCCGGAACACGCGGAAATGGCCGCGATCGTGTTGGAACGGTTTGCAACGCGGCGAGCTTCGGAAAGCAGGGGTCATATTCCGAGAGTACGTTTTCAGATTTTCGGAATATCTGGCTGGGGGACTAGGATTCGAACCTAGACTGGCGGAGTCAGAGTCCGCTGTCCTACCGTTAGACGATCCCCCAACGGGAGGGCGGGTTTAGACCATGCAGGGGCCACGCTTTCAAGAGTCCGTCGGCGCCCTCAAAGGCTGAGGAGTGGCGCGAGACGGGCGTCTATGTCGTCGAGAACGGAAGCCGGTGCCGCGCCGACAATTTCGACCTTTCGTGCTTCGCGATCGATGCTGCGCACATGATCGACGAGCACCACACCGGAGACCGCCAGTCCGGGCGGAAGCTTCACTTCCATCGGCCAGCCGCGCTCGCGACTGGTGATGGGACAGACGACGGCAAGCCGCGAATGCTGGTGATACTCGGCAGTGGTGAGGACGATGCCGGGGCGTCGCCCCGCCTGTTCGCTGCCCGCCTGCGGCGAGAACAAAAGCCAGACAAGGCTTCCGCGCCCGGGCACCTCGCTCAAAGCATTTCCCCGCCGACGGGTCCGTCGTTTTCGAGCCGGTGCTCACGCTCCGGCGTCATTTGCGCGATCAGTTCCTCGAGCGTGAAGCGGCGCCGCGAGCGCGTGACGATGATCCGCCCGTCATCCGAGGTTTCGATGTCCACGCGCGCGCCTTCCGTAAGCCCCACGCGCGCGGCCACATCCCGCGGTACTCTGAGACCGAGGCTGTTTCCCCATTTCGCGATCTGGACCTGAATTGGCATGATGCTGCTGCCGTGACATGGCTATACTTCGGATAAACGTACCCATGTTCGCCACCCGGTTCAACATGTTTTTGAGACTCCTTCATGACTGAGCGCTCCCGCCGCTCCTCCGGGCGCGGGGGAGCGCGCGTGAAGGTGAAGACGGCGAAGCGGCGCGAGGCTTCGTCCACGCGCTGGCTCGCGCGCCAGCTGAACGATCCTTACGTGCGCGAAGCGAAGGCGAAGGGCTATCGCAGCCGCGCGGCATTCAAGCTGCTCGAACTGGATTCGAAATTTCATTTCCTGAAGGCGGGCGCGACGGTGCTCGATCTCGGCGCGGCGCCGGGCGGCTGGAGCCAGGTCGCGGCGGCCCGCGTAGGCGCGAAAGGACGCGTCGTCGCGACCGACATTCTGGAGATGTGCCTGCTCCCCGGCGTGGTGTTTGTTCAGGCCGATCTGCTCGATCCTGATACGCCGGCGCGCCTGGGCGAGGCGCTGGGCGGGAAAGCCGATGTGGTGCTCTCCGATATGGCCGCGCCAACCACCGGTCATCGCGCCACCGATCACCTGCGCACAACGGCTCTGTTCGAAGCGGCGCTCGATATGGCCGAACAGGTGCTGAAGCCGGGTGGGGCATTCGTCGGAAAGGTTTTCCAGGGCGGCGCGGCAGGCGATCTGCTCGCGCGCGTGAAGCAGCGCTTCCGCGAAGTCCGCCACGTCAAGCCGCCGGCCAGCCGCGCCGAGTCGGTCGAGCTCTATCTGGTCGCGTTGGGATTCAAGGGATGAGCGATCTTCTCGAACGCATGCGGAGGAATCCGGCCTCAGACTGGTCAATGCCAGACGTCGAGACGCTATGCAGATCGTGCGGATGTCGCTGTTCGCCGCCAAGCGGGGGCGGCTCCCACTTCAAACTCTCGCATCCGTCTCAGCGCGCGATTCTGACGGTTCCATTTCGGAGGCCTATAAAGCCGGTCTATATTCGCAAGCTCGTGAAGTTCATCGACGGCATCAAGGATTCGAAACGTGAAACGTGAATACCCGGTCGTGATCGAAGCACTCCCACAGGAGGACGGGGGGGGATTTCTCGCGACCGTCCCGGATTTGCCGGGTTGCATGTCCGACGGCGAAACGCGCGAGGACGCGGCGAGGAACATCTCCGACGCCATTCGGGCGTGGATAGAGGAAGCAAACGCCCTGGGTCGCCCGGTTCCGGAACCGTCCCTGCACCTCGCCGTCGCTGCCGAGTGAGCGCAGCCTCTCCTCCGCCGCCCGATTGAGCCGAAACCCGCTCGGCGCGTTGAATCCCGCGTGGATTGTTCGGGAGTGTTCGCGATGCGCCGTGCGTTGGCCGCATTGTTGCTGATCGGTCTTGGGTTCTCGCTCGCCGGCTGCGTCTGGGTCGGTCCGCCGGGACCGAGCCCCCGCTGGTGCTACCATCACCCGCACCGCTGCCCGCCTCCGCCGCCCTGACAGGCGCGTCATCCCCGGTCCGCTTGCGCGGGGCGGGCCCCGCTGATAAAGGCTCGGCGCTCCAAGCCCTTGGCCGGAGCTTTGCCCTGACGATCCGCGAAGCGCTCACTTTCGACGATGTGCTGCTGGTTCCGGCAGCCTCCGAAGTGCTGCCCGGCCAGGTCGATACCCGCACCCGCCTCACCCGAACCGTCGAACTCGGCATCCCGCTCGTCTCCGCGGCGATGGACACCGTCACCGAAGCCGCGCTCGCCATCGCCATGGCGCAGGAAGGCGGCATGGGCGTCATCCACCGCAATCTCGACATCGAGGAGCAGGCCGAGCAGGTCAAGCGGGTGAAGAAGTACGAGAGCGGGATGGTGGTGAACCCGGTGACGATCGCACCGAGCGCCACGCTCAAGGACGCGCTCGACCTGATGGAGCGCTATCGCATTTCCGGAATCCCGGTCGTCGAGGGCGCCACCAACGGCGCCGGCAAACTCGTCGGCATCCTGACCAACCGCGACGTGCGCTTTGCGACCGACCCGCGTCAGCCCGTCGCCGAGCTGATGACGAAGGACAAACTCGTCACCGTGCGCGAAGGTGTGGGCGCGCAGGAAGCCAAGCGCCTGCTGCACCAGCGCCGCATCGAAAAGATTCTCGTGGTGGACGATTCCTACCGCTGCGTCGGCCTCATCACGGTGAAGGACATCGAGAAGGCGCAGAAATATCCCAACGCCTGCAAGGACGAACGCGGGCGTCTGCGCGTCGCCGCGGCGACCAGCGTCGGCGAGGACGGCGTGCGCCGCGCGTTGAAACTCGTCGAAGCCGAATGCGACGTGATCGTGGTCGATACCGCGCACGGCCATTCGAAGGGCGTGCTCGAGACGGTGCGCCGCATCAAGCGCGAGTCGAATTACACGCAGGTTGCGGCAGGGAATGTGGCGACCGCGGACGGCGCGAAAGCGCTGATCGATGTGGGCGCGGATGCGATCAAGGTCGGCATCGGTCCGGGCTCGATCTGCACCACGCGCATCGTCGCGGGCGTGGGCGTGCCGCAGCTGACCGCGGTGATGGATGCGGTGTCGGCCGCGCGCGATGCGGGCGTGCCGGTGATTGCCGATGGCGGCATCCGTTACTCCGGCGATCTCGCCAAGGCGCTCGCGGCCGGCGCGCATGTGGCGATGGTGGGCTCGCTGCTCGCAGGTACCGAAGAGAGCCCCGGCGAAGTGTTTTTGTACCAGGGGCGCTCCTACAAAGGTTATCGCGGCATGGGCAGCGTCGGCGCGATGGCGCGCGGCTCCGCCGACCGTTACTTCCAGGCGGAAGTGAAAGATTCTCTCAAGCTGGTGCCCGAGGGCGTGGAAGGGCAGGTGCCCTACAAGGGCCCGGTCGCCAATGTGGTGCACCAGATCGTCGGCGGCGTGCGCGCGGCGATGGGCTACACCGGCTGCCGCACCATCGACGAGCTGCACGCCAACGCGAAGTTCGTGCGCATCACCGGCGCGGGCCAGCGCGAAAGCCATGTCCACGACGTGGTGGTCACCCGCGAGTCGCCGAACTATCCGGGCTCGACGTAATTATTTCACGCGGAGCCGCGGAGCCGCGGAACTTGTGATAGTTTCACCACGAAGACACAAAGAGCACAAAGAATATTGCGCCGCCTGCGTGCCAGATTTTCTTCGTGTCCTTCGTGGCTTTGTGGTGAACATTTTATCTCCGCGTCTCCGCGACTGGAAACGCTTATGCCGGTGCGATGAGTGTCACGCCCGGGAAATAATGCGCGATGCGGCGCGTGTCGCGTGTGATGAGAGGGCAGCTTGAAACTGCGGCATGGGCGCCGATGAAGAAATCGGAGAGCACGCCCGTCCTCGTGCCGCCCTGCTGGCAATAGCGCAGGAATGCCTTGCCGGCGAGAAACAGCGCCGCGCGCGGCACGGCAGCATGGTTCAGGCCCATCGGGGCAACGGCGGAATCCAGCGCCTCAACCGTTTCGAAGCGTATTGACAGCTCCGAATAGACGATATCGTTGATTGCGAGATTGCCTTCGGCGGACGCACGTTCAAGAGCCGATTGCGACCAATCGGCCCAGACGGAATCGTTGGTCAACACGTCGAGCAGGACGCTCGTATCGACCAGGATCACGCTCAATCGCCGCGAAGAAGCGCCATGATCTGGTCGGTAGTAAGCCCGGATTTAAGGGTTCCCCGTACCTTGGCAAACCGGCTTTTGGCAGGTTTGGATTCGCGTTTCAGCAGGATGTTCCCATCGCGGAATTCAAAACTCACCCGGCTTCCTGGCTTCAATCCCGCCGCGTCCCGCAGCCGCTTGGGGACGGTCACCTGGCCCTTGCTGGTCATTGTCGTCACGATGCGATTCCAGTAATACCTCTATTGACAACAGGTATTACTACAGGATTGCTCGACATGCCAGCAAAAAATCCGGTTCGATGAGATGACCCCTTCCGCGAGATTGCAGGCGGCGATCGAGATTCTCGAGGCGCTGGCGCATAGCAACAAGCCGGCGGACCGGTTCATCCGCGACTGGTTCCGGGCGCGGCGCTATGCGGGGGCGAAGGATCGC
Organism: Rhizomicrobium sp.; assembly: GCA_036502185.1. Taxonomy (GTDB): domain Bacteria; phylum Pseudomonadota; class Alphaproteobacteria; order Micropepsales; family Micropepsaceae; genus Rhizomicrobium. The sequence continues at coordinate 4,438 of DASXYZ010000078.1, read as the reverse complement.
GCGGGCGTGGGCGAGCGAGTGTTTGCGGTCCTGCGGAGGCGCGCCTCGCTGGCGTGGCGGGTGCGCGACGAGAGCCCGCGCGCGCTGGTGATGGCGAGCCTTGCGGAGGAAGGCTGTAACGTCGGGGAACTGTTCGACGGTAGCAAATACGGGCCGCCGCCGCTCAGCGACGAAGAACGCGCGGCGCTCGCCCATCCGCGCGTAGATACGCCGCCGCTCTGGGTGCAGGGCGAATTTCCGGAATTTCTGGAAGAAGAACTGAAAAAAAGCCTCGGCACGAATTTGCTCGAAGAAATGCGCGCCATGAGCGGACGCGCGACCATCGATCTACGCGCCAACATGCTCAAGGCCGCGCGCGACGACGTGCTCGGCGAACTGCGCGGCGACGGCTTCGCGGCCGAACCCGTGCCTTATGCGCGGCATGGCATCCGCATTCGCGAACACACGGGCGCGGCGGCGCTGTCGCGCACGCGCGCCTTCCTCGATGGCCGTTTCGAATTCCAGGACGAGGCGGCGCAGATCGCGTCACTGCTCTGCGCGGCGAAACCCGGCGAACGCATCCTCGATCTCGCGGCGGGCGCCGGCGGCAAGGCGCTGGCGCTGGCGGCACAGATGGACAATCGGGGACTGATCGTCGCGCGCGATCGCGATCCCGCCCGCCTTGCACAGCTCGGCCCCCGTGCCGCGCGCGCGGGAGTAACGATGATCCGCGACGCTGCGCCGGAGGAGGACACGTTTGACGCCGTGTTCGTCGATGCGCCGTGCAGCGGCTCCGGCGCCTGGCGCCGTCAGCCGGAGCAGAAATGGCGCCTCACGCCGGAACGCGTTCGCGAACTGCAGGCGATCCAGGATCAGTTGCTCGACGAAGCCGCCGAAGCCACGCGCGGGCGGATCGTCTATGCGACCTGCTCGCTCTTCGCCTGCGAGAACGAAGACCGCGTCGCCGCCTTTCTCGCGCGCCACCCCGATTTCCGCCTCGCGCTCGCCGCGGAGATCTGGCGGGACGCAACCGGATCGGCTCCTCCGCCCGGCATGGCCGAAATCTTCCGCGCCACCCCGCGCACCACCGGCACCGACGGGTTTTTCACGGCCGTGCTCACGCGCCGCGCATGATAGTTCCGGCTTCTGGACAAGGTGATGGCGAGCCATTAGGTGATGGCATGTTTTCCGCCGATTCCGTGCGCGTCCGCCCCCTCCACTGCGGAGTTTATCCTCGGGCCGGCCTTCGGCCGGCCCCGGGGGCGGTCCCCCTCCCCCGCGGTTGGCGGAGGAGGAAAGAAAAGAGCGTGTTTTCTCCCTCGCGCGAAGCATGCGGCAGTGAGAGCGCGAAGCCATCCCTCTTTCCTCCCCCACGCTTGCCGTGGGGGAGGGGGACCGCGAAGCGGTGGAGGGGGCACTAACCGCCATGCCCGCTCCCGTCCTCGTCATCGATTTCGGCAGCCAGGTGACGCAGCTGATCGCGCGGCGCGTGCGCGAGGGCGGCGTCTATTGCGAGATCGTGCCGTTCAACAGGGTGGAGGAAGCGCTCGCGGCCGCACCGCCCAAAGCGATCATCCTCTCCGGCGGCCCGGCGAGCGTGACACGAGCGGAGAGCCCGCGCGCGCCAACCAAAGCCTTCGAAATGGGCGTGCCGGTGCTCGGCATCTGCTACGGGCAGCAGGCGATGGTGGCGCAACTCGGCGGCCGCGTCGAACCCTCCTCGCGCCGCGAATTCGGCCGCGCCACGCTCGAAGTGAGCGGCCAGAGCCCGTTGTTTGAGGGCGTGTGGGCGCTCGGCGCGCGCGACGACGTGTGGATGAGCCATGGCGACCGCGTTACCGCGCTGCCGCCCGGCTTCCATGTGATCGCGCAGAGCGACAACGCGCCCTATGCCGTGATCGCCGACGAGCGCCGCCGCTTCTACGGCGTGATGTTTCATCCCGAAGTGGTGCACACGCCGCGCGGCAGCGCGCTGCTTGCGAATTTCGTGCAGACCATCGCGGGCATCGCGCCCGACTGGAGCATGAAGGCCTTCGCGCGGGAGGAGATCGCGCGCATCCGCGCGCAGGTTGGCAGGTCTCGCGTGATCTGCGGATTGTCCGGCGGCGTGGATTCCTCCGTCGCCGCACTCCTCATCCACGAAGCGATCGGTGACCAGCTCACCTGCATCTTCGTGGATCACGGGCTGTTGCGCGCGGGCGAGGCGGAGGAAGTGGTTTCGCTGTTCCGCGGCCATTACAACATTCCGCTCATCCATGCCGACGCGGAAGACATGTTTCTTGGCGCGCTCGCGGGCGTCGACGATCCCGAGCGCAAGCGCAAGATCATCGGCGCGGCGTTCATCGATGTGTTCGAGCGCGAGGCCGCGAAGATCGGCGGCGCGGAATTTCTGGCGCAGGGCACGCTCTATCCCGACGTGATCGAAAGCGTGTCGCCCCTCGGCGGCCCGTCTGCCGTCATCAAGTCGCACCACAATGTGGGCGGGCTGCCGGCGCGCATGCGCATGAAGCTCGTCGAGCCGTTGCGCGAATTGTTCAAGGACGAGGTGCGCGCGCTGGGGCGCGAGCTCGGCCTGCCCGAGCGTTTCGTCGGCCGCCATCCTTTTCCCGGTCCCGGCCTTGCCATTCGCGTGCCCGGCGCAATCACGCGCGAGAAGCTCGACATCCTGCGCCAGGCGGACACGATCTGGCTCGATGAGATCCGCAAAGCGGGACTATACGACGAGATCTGGCAGGCCTTCGCCGTGCTGCTCCCCGTGCGCACCGTCGGCGTGATGGGCGACGACCGCACCTACGAACATGTCTGCGCCGTCCGCGCCGTCACTTCGACCGACGGCATGACCGCCGATTCCTACCCCTTCGAACACGCCTTCCTCGCCCGCGCCGCCACGCGCATCATCAACGAGGTGAAGGGGATCAACCGGGTGGTCTACGACGTGACCAGCAAGCCGCCGGGGACGATTGAATGGGAGTGAGGGGGGTAAACGGCGCTTGCGCACTATCCGGGACCGGTTACCCTTCGAATTCAACTTCGCGTTCCGCCGTAGCCAGCGTCACGCGTATCCGCATGATCCCGGCCAAACCTTCAGGCGAATTATGGGCGATGATCGCGAACCATGCGCGCGCGCCGAGCCGTCACTTTCACCGATGACATGACCTCCAATTCCTACGCCTTCGACCACGCTTTCCTTGCGCGCACCGCCACGCGCATCATCAAGGAGGTGAAAGGCATTAACCGGATCTGCTACGACGTGACCAGCAAACCGCCGCCATTCAATTCGCCGCCTGGAAGAGAGCCATGGAGAAATGAACAGTCGAACATCGCATCGATCGAAGAAAAAAACACCGCTGCCCGAGCGGGAATTCTTGCAGTACGCTTCGCCCCAACGCCCGATTACCGGGCTCCAGAACATCATACGCGAAACGGAAAGCCCGAAAAATGCAGCCGGATGGAAGGTCTCTATCCAGCGCCACGGCAAACGCAAAAGCAAATATTTTTCCGACAGGAAATGCGGTGGCAAAGCGAAGGCGCTTGCGGCAGCAAAGGCCTATCGCAACTCCGTCCTTGCGACCGTTCCGGATGCGGCTTATGTGCGCTGGCTGAGAGACAACAGACACCCGCCCAATACCAGCGGCATCGTTGGCGTCGCGCGATACAGGGTTCGCTCCGGCAAGAAAATGGTCGTGGTATGGGATGCGTTCTGGGGCGACGTCGACGGCACGCGGCATCGCCGCAGGTTTTACGTTTCGACCTATGGCGAGAAGGGTGCGAAAGCCCTTGCGTGCGCCGCGCGGCGCGAAGCGATGAAAGAGTTGCGGCAGGAGATGATGCGCAGAGGACGGGACACCGGGCGCGCTAACTGAGCAGCTCAAGCTATTCTGATGGGCCCGGAACGGAGATTTTGCAGCATGGCGAAGCTGATCTTCGGAATGAACCAGTCTCCGGACGGCGGGGCGACCGGTGCCGTCACGAGCGTCCGCGAGTACGACCCGGTCGAGGGGCGCATGACGGCGAACTCCTATCCCTTCGAACACGCCTTTCTGGCGCGCGCCGTCGCGCGCATCATCAACGAGGTGAAGGGCATCAACCGGGTGGTGTATGAAGTAACCAGCAAGCCGCCGGGGACGATTGAGCGGGAGTGACGGGCAGTAGAATAGGCTAATATCCGATAGTGCGGGACAGGATTGCGGAGCGAGATCAATCGACCGTTTTCGATAGTCGCTGATCTAGGGCCCACTATCAGCGTTCGGTGACTCGGGTCGCATCCTTCGACAGGCTCAGGATGAGGCCGTTTTCTTGCCCTCATGGTGAGCTTGTCGAACCATGGGGGCAGCGGCTCGTATCACTCAACTCTGATTCCGGGTACTAGTGCCCCGAGTCATTGGAACTGAGGGTATAGCCGTTTGAGTTTTATGCGGGCATCCGCGGTTGTGAATTGCCAATCGGCTTTAGCGTGATG
>DASXYZ010000077.1:0-22994 GCA_036502185.1 Rhizomicrobium sp. | reverse complement strand
CAGCCGATATTCCGTCTGGCGCTCCCGCGCATTGCGCCCGAGCGCGCGATAGAGGCGGTGATCGCTCAAAAGCCCGTCCGCCGCGCCCAGCGCATGGGCGCGGTAGCTCGACCAGCGATAATCGCGCGGTCGCGCCACCATGCGCGCGCGTACCGGATTGAGCTCGATGTAGCGGCAGCAGTCGAGAAAGTACGCGTCGCTGTCGATGGGCGCGGCGCGGTAGCGGCCCTCCCACAGCGTACCGGTGCGGCCCTGGAGACGATTGATATGGCGCACATAGCGCCGCCCGAGCGATTGCAGGGTGCGCGGAACGCTTTCCTCCTCTGCCGGCGTCACCAGCAGATGGACGTGATTGGTCATCAGCACATAGGCGTGAACAGAGAGGCCGTACTCCGCCGCGGCCTCGCCGAGCCATTCGCGGTAGCGCGCATAATCGTCCGGCGCAAAGAAGATCGCCTGCCGGTTGTTGCCCCTTTGGATGACATGCAGCGGCTGGTTCTTGAGGAAATACCGTTTGTGCCGCGCCATTCGGTTCCTCCACCGGCTTCCGGGCAGCCTGGATAGCCCGGATCGCAGGAAGATTCAACTCTGACCCCGAACTTCGTGACCCCGAACTTCGGTAACATGTGGGGTGAAATTGGCGGCGCTCGCATGCCCCCGCGCGCGCCGCCGTGCCGCTTGCCACGGTAAGGAAAATTCCTTACCTTGCGGAAGGAAGGAAGCACCATGCCGACGGCAGTGATCCGGGAGACCAGCACCATTACCGCGAAAGGGCAGACCACCGTACCCAAATCGGTGCGCCGGGCGCTTGGCGTGGATTGTGGCGGCAAAATCGTCTTTCGCGTCGAGGGCGCGCGCATCACGGTTTCGAGTGCTGAAACCGCCCATCGCGATCCGGCGCTCGGTGCATATCTCGCGTTGATCGCCGGTAATCTGGCGCACGGCAGAAACGTCAGGGAGCTTCCGCCCGGCCTCGCCCGCGCGATGCGCAATCTCGCAAGCCAGGTTCCCGTGTCTCTGGAGGAGAAGCTTGACGGCGATGTGGCTCTTTAGCCCCGGATGCTCGCGAACGGCTGGACTCTGCTGTTTCACGACGCCGTTCTTCGGCAGCTTTCCAGGCTGAATGAAGCCGCGCAGCGCGCGCGCAGGGCGGACCCGCACGGTTTCAGGCACAACGCCAACGTGAAGCTGCTGGCTGCGCTCGCAATGCTCATGTTCGAGACAATCCCGGTCGATCCCGGCCGCGCCGAATACCGGCAGGGCAATACGCTCGGCAAGGAATACCGCCACTGGTTCCGGGCAAGATTTTTCGGGCGCTTTCACCTGTTCCATCGCTACGATCCGCGCGCCCGGCTGATTGTTTATACGTGGGTCAATGACGAGCGCAGCTTGCGGCAAAGCGGCAGCAGGAGCGATCCCTACGAAATCTTTCGTCGCATGCTGAAATCGGGAGACCCGCCGAACGACTGGAACGATCTGCTGAAGACGGCAAAAAATCTTCCGCGCGAGCTTCGACCGGCGGCGACAGGCCGGACGTGAGGTCGCCGCATCCACCGGTCGAAGCCGTTTTGATCGGCCTCCAGGCTGCTCAGGTCGCGTTCCTGCTCCTGCATGACTGGGTTCCGCTTGGCCGGCTTTCCAATCTGGCTGCCGTGCACGCCGCGGACTCGACTCCGAAACTTGTCCGGACCACGCTGTTCAGCACGCTGCCGTACGCGGCCGGCCTCGGCTTCAGCGTTGCCGCTTTCCCCGACTGGCCGATGGCGCTCCGCATCTATCTCGATGTTCTTTACGCGGTCACGGTGCTCGCAATTGCGAGGGCCTGGTGGATTCCGTATCTCTCGTCATCGGACTCGCCCCGCGCCGAACGCTATCGCAGCCGTTTTGCCGGCACGCTCACCTTCCTCCCCAAACGCCACGGCTTCGCCCCCGACGTGCTGCATACGGCATATCACGCGGTCGTGGTGGCGACGCTGGTTCTGCTGCTGTAGGTGAGGGCCGGCTCGAGCGGTTCGCGATCCTGCGGAGAACTGTGGCGTCGAAGTTAACGCTCTATTTGTTTGGTTTGAAAGCGCCGTCGCATCCGCCTTTGAAAGCATAAAGGACCGTAACGCCGGCATGAGCCGTGCCGAGTGAAGCGAGCGCGGCTGCGGCAACGCCGGCCGAAAAAAATTTGCCGCGATTGTGCTTGTGCAGTTCGCTGCCCTCTTTTTCGTTCGCGGGACCGAAAAGCAGAGACTGGTTCGACCTGACTCTCGGCTTCTTGCGGGAACGTGAATCGAGGCGCGCGGTTGCACGATTTCGTGGCATTGCGCCGATTGCCCGGGCGGCATATACTCTTGTATATGGCAGAGGAGATCGGTGAATGGCGAGAACGGCCAGAATATTCATGAACAACCGCAGCCAGGCGGTGCGCCTGCCCAAGGATTTCCAGTTCACGACCGACGAAGTCTATATCCGGAAGGAAGGAGACGAGGTCATCCTGTCCCCGCGACCCGCAGACTGGTCGGCCTATCTCGCCGAAGGTCCGAAGGCCTCTTCGCAATTCATGAAGGACGTCGAAAAGCTACCAGTCCAGGAACGCAAAACCTGATGCGGCTCTTCATGCTGGATACGGACACCTGCTCCTACATCCTGAAACGTTCCGATGTCGCGGTGCTGCGGCGGCTCCAGACGATCCGGACGGAAAGCGTCTGCATCTCTGCGATCACGAAGGCAGAGTTGCTTTACGGTGTGGAGGTTTCGCCACGAAAGCAGGCGGACGGAATCGCCGTCGATGTGTTTCTCCGTCACATCGCCGTTCGTGATTTCTCCGGGGATGTTGCCGTCCATTATGCGGAAATCCGCGCCGATCTGAAGCGGCGCGGGACCATGATCGGTGCGCACGATCTGTTCATTGCCGCTCATGCGCGCGCTCTCGGCGCGACACTGGTGACAAACAACATGCGCGAATTTCGCCGTGTTCGCGAATTGGCGGTCGAAAACTGGGCTGCGGGTGGGGCTGCATGACCGGGCGCTCCGGCCGCTCCTCCGGCGCGCGGGATTTATATGTCTGCGTGCTGAGTCCCTGCTTTCGAGAGGGATGACACTCTGGATGGTTCCCGTCCGAACGCGTTCTAACGTTCGCGCGCCCAGCCTTGCCGCAGCCCCGCTTCGGTGATGATGGCGTCCATCCGGCGGTCGTGCGGCTGGGGATGAATGCTCGGCAGGCGGGAATACTCGAAGCCGATCCCGATGGCGAGCGTCCGCGACGGCAAAGCCGCCAACGTCATGTCGTAATAGGCCGCGCCGTAACCCAACCGGAATCCCGCCTCGTCGAAGCCGACCAGCGAAATCAGGAGCGCCGTCGGAATCACCGGCGGGCCTTCCGCGGGATGGGGAATGTCCCACACACCCTTTTCCATCACCGCCTCTTCCGTCCAGTGCCGGAACTCGAGCGGCTGACCGCGTCCGCGCACCACGGGAAGTGCCACGCCTCCGCCCGCGCGGACCTGCTCGCGCATGTACGGCACGCAGTTGAATTCGCGCCGGAATGGCCAATAGCAGCCGAGCAGTTCCTGTGTGCCGGGGGGCAGAAATGCATTCAGGGTGCGCGCGATCATTTCGCCGGCGTTGCGGTGTTCCGCAGCAGGCATGTTGCGGCGGATGTCGAGCAGCCGCGCGCGTTCGCTGTTGCGCCATGCACGCAGATCGGCGGGCTCGGGAGTGCTGTCCTCGCTCATGAATCGAGATTGCCCCAGGAATGCGCACCGCCGATCCGGATCGCGATGACAGGAGACAATCGCATGGCGCCGTATTGGGGATAACGCGCCACGAGAAGCCGGACGGCTTTCTCGAACTCCGGCCCTTCCGACAGCAATTCCGCCGAGCCGTCGATTCTGAGCCAGCCGAGCCGCGACCAGTCTTCCTCGTAACGATCCACGAGAAACGCCACGCGCGGATTGTTCCGGATGTTTGTCAGCCGCCGGAGCGCGCGGCCGCTCTTCGGCTTTTCGTCGATCGGCGTGTAGATCGTCTCGTCGTCCGCCGCGAAGCACACCGGCACGAGATGGGGAACGCCCTCCCGATCGGCGGTCGCAAGATGGCCGACGCGGCGGCGGGCGAGAAAAGCGAGATGAGATTGCGACAGCATTCCGGGAGAATTTCACCCGCACCGAGGGCTGGCAACGCCCACGGGCACTCTTCACATCAAGGCATCCTGGCGAAAGCCCGGGCCCGGCAGCACCGGCGGTGAGAGGTCGGCCACTCCGGCGCGAACACGTGAAAGTCGGCGATCTGGGTCCCGGCGTTCGCCGGGATGACAGTCTTTTGGGTCTTCAGGGAAGAGTGGGTGATTTCGGGGGCTCATAGCGGCGGAAGCATGCAGGGCGGGCGGGAGTGGGCACGCCTTTCAAAAAAATTGTCATCCCGGCGAAAGCCGGGACCCAGCAGCACCGGCGGTGCGGTCGGCCACTCCGGCGCGAACACGTGAAGTCGGCGATATGGGTCCCGGCTTTTGCCGGGATGACAATCGTTTGAGACTCGCAAACCGCCGAATAATTCGTCCCGATACGGTTCATCGCCTCAATGGGTTCGATTTCACGCCCGACGCCATTCCTTGACCCCGCAGGTTCTTCTTCGCGATGCCGACCCATTCGCGCTGGCGGCGCCGATAGTAGCCGGGCGCGTCGCGCATGGATTCGACGATTTCGCGGAACAACTTTTCGGCGCCGGCGCGGTCGCCCATCTCCTGCAGAAGAAGCGCGTAACGGCAGCGGACTTCTTCGCCCGGATAAACGGGGAGCAGCGCCTGATATTCCGCCTTCGCGGCGTCTTTCTTGCCTTGGAGTGCCAGCGCGCGCGCATAATCGAGGCGCGCATCGGCGGTGAAATCGGCCGGCGAAATGGTGCGCAGCGATTCAAACGCCGCCTGCGCGCCGGCACCGTCGCCGACAAGCAGTTTGGCCCGCGCGAGCCCGTGCAACAGCGCAGGGTCTTCCGCATGGGCGCCCGCCATCGCGCTCGCATAAAGCCCGACGGCTTCCTCGTAACGACCGCGCTTGATGCACTCCTCCGCAAACACGCGTTTTGACTGAGCCGAACCGATCGTCTCCACATCGCGCTTCTTGCGGCCGTAGCTTGTGCCCGGATCGGCGATGCTGGTCGGTTCGTCATAGAAGCGCCGCGCCAGCAGGTGCGCACGCAGCGTGTCCGGCAGCACGGCAATCAGGAGATAGGCCGCGCAACCCACCCACGGCAGAAGCGCGATCGGCACGATCCACAGCCAGGAGCGGCCGGAGCGGATCACATGCGCGGCGCAGCCCAGCTGGACAAGCAGCGTGATAATCCCGATTCCGTAATAGGGCATTCCCGTCAATCCGGAATTCGCGACGCGGTCAGGCGTGCTTTTCCCATTTTCCGCCGGTCGATTGCTTCCAGTAGGTGACGTCGTGACCAAAGGCGTTCGCGGCGGACCAGGCATTACGCGCTGCCGCGAGCGCCGCCGCGTCGCGGCCGTCGATAAGAATGACAATGCGTGCGAGCCCCGCCGTTCCGTCGTCCCAGACGTGAGGCAATGCGCCGCCCACGAAGAAGACAACTTCGGCGCCGTTCGGATTGCCCTCCTCGGTCGTGATCAGCACAGGCTGCGCGGCGGGATCGCCGTCGCCCATGCGGCCGTGCGGCAGAAAACTCTCTTCGCTCCACGTCCACAACAGATTGTCGATGGCCTCGGCGCGCTCGGCCGATTCGGTGCGGATCAGGGAACGCCAGGGATGCGCCAGCGTGCGCTCGACGAGCGCCGGCAAGACATCTTCGAGCGACCGCTTCTCGAGATGATAGAACAGCACTTCGGTCATGCCCATTGCGGGGTGCTCTGCGCAATCGGAGCCTTGGACAGGCGTCCTGCATGCTTCGATCCGCCTTCGCCAAGGCTCCGGCGGACAAATGCCACATACTGACCCGCCGAAGCTTTAGCGCAGGCGGACAGGCTCAGCATGAGAGCGCCAGCCCGCCAAATAATAAGATCGGTCAGGCATCCTGCATGCTTCGACAGGCTCAGCATGAGGAAAATTTTTCTGCCATGAAGGTCGATGCAGGTCTCCCGCGGTCCTCGTCCTGAGCCTGTCGAAGGACGCAGGGTGTCGATGCAAGGCAAATTCCGGTAGCGTTCACCGCCGCGCAGTTCCGATCCGCCGTCCTACTTTTCATAATTGTCGGCGATCACGCGGTCGAGCGTGCGCACGCCCCATCCCGTGGCCCAGGACGGCGCAAGTTCCTTCTGCTCGCCGTCCTGCCAGGCGACGCCGGCGATATCGAGATGCGCCCACGGCGTTTTGTCGATGAAGCGCTGCAGGAACTGTGCGGCGGTAATCGATCCGGCCTGCGGACCGCCGATGTTCTTCATGTCCGCAATCCTGGATTTGAGCACCTTGTCATAGCCGTCGCCGAGCGGCAGGCGCCAGACGGGCTCGCCCACCTCGCGGCCGGCGCGAAGGATCTGGTCGGCGAGCGAATCGTCGTTCGAGAAAAGGCCGGCGTGTTCATGACCCAGAGCAACCAGGATAGCGCCCGTCAGCGTGGCAAGGTCGATCACGCAGCGCGGCTTGAACTGCGACTGCGCGTACCAGAGCACGTCGGCGAGCACGAGACGGCCCTCCGCGTCGGTGTTCAACACTTCAATGGTCTGCCCGGACATCGAACGCACCACATCGTCCGGCCGCTGCGCTTTCCCGTCGGGCATGTTCTCGACGAGACCGACCGCGCCCACGGCGTTGACGCGGGCCTTGCGCGCGGCAAGCGCCTGGATCGTTCCCACGACGGCGGCGGCCCCGCCCATGTCACCCTTCATGCCCATCATGCCCGTCCCGGTCTTGAGCGAAAGGCCGCCCGAATCGAAACAGACACCCTTTCCCACCAGCGCGACCGGCGCGGCATCGGCGCGGCGCGCGCCGTTCCATTGCATGATGACGAGCTTGCTCTCGCGTTCGCTGCCCTGGCCGACGCCGAGCAGCGCGCCCATGCCGAGCTTCTTCATCTCCGCCTCGCCCATCACCCGGACTTCGACGCCCTGTTTTGTGAGTGCCTGTGCGCGTTTTGCGAATTCGTCCGGCGATAGCACGTTGGGCGGCTCGTTGACGAGATCGCGCGCGAAACACACGCCTTCGGCGACCGCTTCCATGGCCGCATAGGCACGCCGCGCGCCCGCCGCATCGCCGCTCGCAACCGAAATCTCCCTGAGCGTCGGTTCATGCTCGTCGCGGTCCTTCGTGCGGTAATGATTGAAGGTGTAGCAGCGCAGCCTGGCGCCCATTGCGAGATGCGTGGCGAGTGCAGCGCCTTCGAGCGACCCGCCTTTTGGAGCTTCGATCACGAACGTGACGGCGCGTTCGCCGTTCGTGAACAACCGCGCCACCACCGCGGCAGCAGCCTTTTCGGCGACGCGCGCATCAAATTTCTCGGGCCGGCCGAGCCCCACAAGGATCAGGCGCGAAGCCTTCATGCCGGAAGGGGCCACGACCTCGAGAAGCTGACCCTGCTTTCCCGAAAAGCGGCTGACCGACATGGCGCGTTTCAACGCTCCGCCCGAGAGGCCGTCGGCCTGGGCTGCCTGGCCCGCCAGCAATCCGCCTTCCGCAACGCCCAGCACGATTGCTCCGGCGCCGGCCAGCGACAGCGGCACGAACTTGATTTGCATGAAAGACCTCGCAGATGGTGTATGTGGGATTGCGGACGATTGGCGGGGCGGTGCTAGTCTAGAGCGAATCGCAAAGCGGGCGAAAGAGCGGCCAGAAGGCGGCCTTCCCCAAAGGTCACCAGATGCCGCGTCTTGCCTTTTACGTGCTGCGACAGCTGATCGGCCCGATCGCCCTCTTTGTCTTCCTGCTCACCTGCGTGATCTGGCTGTCCCAGTCGCTCCGGCTGCTCGACCTCGTCATCAACCGGGGACAGTCCGCGCCGACGTTTTTCTATCTGACTCTGCTGATGCTGCCGAGCCTGCTCGTGGTAATTCTTCCGATCGCCTATTTCGCGGGCACGCTTTACGGCCTTCATAAGCTCAACGCCGACAGCGAACTGACTGTCATGTCGGCGGCGGGATTCAGCCGTTCCCAGTTGCTCGCTCCCGTTCTGGTCGCCGCGGCCGCCCTGACGCTCGCGACATTTCTCTGCAGCCTCTATCTCATGCCGTTCTGCCAGAGGCTGATGCAGAGCAAGGAGATCGACATCCGCGCCGACATAGGCGCGGCCATTCTCAATGAGGGGCAATTCAACACGCCGGCGCGCGGCCTGACCGTTTTCATGCGCGAACTGACCCCCGACGGAAGACTGCGCGGCGTGCTCGTCCATGACGAGCGCGACCGGCTGCACCCCACGACCTATCTCGCGGAAGGCGGCATGCTCGCACAGACACCCGCGGGAGCGCGCCTTATCATGCTCGACGGCACAATCGAGCAGAGTTCGCTCGAGGCGCCCTGCCGTGGAAAATCGGCGAAGAAAGCCGGATTTGGCGGAGCAGTGCGTCAAGCCCTTCCCAAATGCGCGCCGGGATCGAATTTTGCCCTGCCGTCGCTCTCGGTGCTCAAATTCCAGCGCTACGTCTTCGATCTCGACCAGTTCGGCGCGCGACAGCGCGATGCCGAGCTGCGCACGAGCGAGCGCTACCTCGGCGAACTGTTCTGGCCGACTTCCACACATAAGCTGCGACCGCAGACCCGCAGGCTCTATTTCGCCGAGGCCAACAACCGGATCGCCGCGCCACTCTATTGCCTCGCTTTCGCGCTCATCGCGTTCGCCGCGGTGACGCTGGGCCGGCGCGCGCGCGGCGCCTATGCCATGCGTCTGGTGATCGCCTCGTTCGGCGCGGCAGCGTTGCGCATTGCCGGCTACGGCATCCAGGGAATCGCAGTGCGGCAACCCGCCTTCTGCGTGCTGTTCTATCTCATACCGCTTCTCGCCGGCGCGGTCGCGCTGGCCGAAATCGCAGGCTTCGACATCATGCGTTTCTCCGGCCGATTGTGGCCGCGCTCGCCGGAGCCTGCGACGTGAGCTGGTCCTGGACACTCTATCAGTATCTCGCCCGTCAGTTCCTGGGCGCCGTGGGCGCGATGTTTGCCGCTTTCGCCTTTCTTTCCTTCTCCATCGATTTCGTCGATCTGCTCGATCGGACAGGCGACCGGCACGTATCCACCGTCGCGGTGATCGTGATGGCGCTGCTGCAGCTGCCAGACCTTGCGCTCAAGCTTTTGCCTTTTGCCGTCCTTCTGGGCGGCATCTTTGCTTTCGTGCGGCTGTCGCGCAGTCACGAATTGCAGGCGATCCGCGCGGCCGGAGTGTCGGCGTGGAATCTGCTGGCGGCGCCTGTCAGTGTCGCCCTGGTGCTTGGCGTGGTCGCGGTTACGCTTTTCACGCCTATCGCCGCGCGTCTTCTCGTCCAGTATTCCCAGATGGAAGCCCGCCTTGTTCGCGGCCAGGCTTCCCAGCTCGCAATATCCGAGAACGGACTCTGGCTGCGCCAGGGCGATGCGAAAGCGCAATCGGTCATCCATGCATTGCGGGTCTCCGATCAGGGCACGAAGCTCGATGACGTGACGATTTTTCTTTATGAGGGCGCCGATCGTTTCAACGGCCGCATCGATGCCCAGTCGGCCGTGTTGGGCAAAGGGGTCTGGCGGCTCACGGGCGCCTGGGTCAGCAGCCCCTCGGGACAGCTTCGTCACTTTGCGAGTTACGAACTCCCCACCCGGCTCACGCCGGCGCGCATCCAGGAGAGCTTCGCGCCACCGGATACGCTGTCGTTCTGGACGCTTCCCGGCTTTATCGAAACGGCGCGCCAGGCTGGTTTCTCCGCGACGCGGTATCTTCTGTATTACGACTCGCTACTGATGATGCCGGCGATGTTCGCCGCGATGGTGCTCGTGGCGGCGAGCTTTTCGCTCCGGCTGGCGCGGCTCGGCGGCCTCGGCCGTATCGTGATTCTCGGCGCCCTGGCCGGGTTCGGCGTGTATTTCCTGGGCGCGCTCACCCGCGCGCTTGGCGAAACCGGAATTCTGCCGGTGGCACTTGCAGCTGCGGCGCCCGCGACGGCCGCCATTCTCGTCGGCATGACGCTGGTCTTTCACCACGAGGATGGCTGACCATGCGGCTGGGGGGGGCGTTCGCCCTGGCGGGACTGCTCCTTGCGTCGGCGGCCGTGCACGGCGCGGAGACGGGAGCAACCGACGACTCGCAGCAATCCGCTTTCTCGACACGCGCGCTGATCGGCACCGGCAACGGAGAAATGCTGCTTCGGGCCGATCGTATCGACTACGATCTGAACACCGGCGCCGCGACTGCGGTGGGCCATGTGGAAATCGATTACAACGGCCGCACGCTCCTCGCCGACCGCGTCATCGACGACAAGAAGAAGGACGTGGTCACCGCGACCGGGCATGTCGTGATGATGGCGCCGAACGGCGACGTGGTTTTTGCCGAGCAGGTTCGGCTGACGGACCGCATGCGCGATGGGGTGATGCAGACTTTTTCCGCCCTGATCGGACCGAACGGACGGTTGGCGGCTGCGCGCGCGTCGCGCATCGGCGGCGTCCGGACAGTCGCCCGCAACGCGGCATACACACCCTGCAAGATCTGCAACAAACCGGGCCAGCGCACGCCCGACTGGGAGGTGCTGGCGGACCAGGTCACCTACGATGAGGTGCACCACCGCATCTACTACCACAATGCGGAAGTGAAGCTCGAAGGCATTCCCGTCTTCTACACACCGTTTTTTTCCAACGCCGATCCGACGGTGAAGCACGAGACGGGGTTTCTCATGCCCGATCTCGGCAGCAAGAGAACGCTCGGTTATTTCGTGCGCGTCCCGTATTATATCGCGCTTAGCGATTCGCAGGACATTACGCTGGCGCCGATGGCGTCCACTTTCGGCGGCGAGCAGCTCCAGGCCGAGTATCGCCAGCGCTGGAATAACGGCGGCATGTGGCTCCAGGCGAGCGTCGCCGACGATCCGCATGCAGGTGCAACCGAAAATCTCGATCAGACCTACGCCTCGCTGTTCGGAGGCGGGACCATTCCGATCGACAGCATCTGGGATGTCGGTTACACGGCCCAGCTTACTTCCTATGCGAGTTATCTGCAGCGCTACAGCATCAGCAACGCGGACCGGCTCAACAACGATCTGTATCTCGAGGCTCTCGATGGCCGTAGCCGTTTCGCCATCACCGGATACTTCTTCCAGGGCCTGCGCACCACCGACAACAACAATCTCTTTCCGGTGGTGCTGCCGCTCGTCGAATACAATTACGTTCCGCGCGAGCAGATGCTGGGTGGCGATTTCCGTTTCGACCTCACGACGATCGCGATTTCCCGCAACCTCGGCGAGGACGACCAGCGTCTGACCGGGGAAATGCGCTGGCGATTTCCCCTCGTCACCGATGACGGCCAGCTGTTCACGTTGCAGCTCGACGCGCGCGGCGACGTCTATCACACGAGCGATGTCAACGCGCTCGATCCCACCGGTCTCGCCGACAGTCAATACGTGAAGCGCGGGGCGCCTTATGCCGCTCTCGACTGGCGCTGGCCATTCGTTTCGCCCGGCACCTTCGGCATGACGGGCCTGGTGGTCGAACCCATCGCGCAACTGATCGCGGCACCCTATGGGGACAATCCGGCCGGTATTCCCAACGAAACCGGCTACAGCGTTCTGCCGACCGGCTCTTCCACCACCGATTTTCAGCTCGACAGCGCCAACATTTTCGATCTCGACCGTCTGTCGTCGCACGATCTCGTGGAGAGCGGTCCGAATGCCAATGTCGGCGTGCGAAGTCAGGCGCTGTTTCCTGCAGGCTCGGTCGACTTTCTGCTGGGGCAGGCTTACCGGCTGAAACCCGACCCGGTGTTTGCACCGGATTCCGGATTCGACGGGAAGACCTCCGATCTCGTGAGCAGTCTCGTCGTCAATTTCCCACCCAATCTTTCGCTGAGCGACCGCATCGACGTCGATTCCTCGACCGGCACGCTCGAGCGCAACGAAGCCTCCGTCAACGCCAGTTACGGCCGCTCATCGCTCCAGGTGAGCTATCTCAAGCTTCCATCCGAGGAAGTGACGCTCGGCCTCGGCGCCCGCGAGGAAGTGAAGGCGCAGATGCTGGTCGGGCTTTGGGGCAACTGGCTCGCCTATGCCGCGGGCCAGCGCGATCTCGAGTCAAGCCACATGATTTCCGACGAGTTCGGGTTCGGCTACGACGACGAGTGCCTGGGATTTTCGATCGCCTACGAGCGCAACTTCACAGAGTTCCGCGAACTGCCGCCGTCGACCGACGTGATCTTCCATTTCACACTCAAGACGACCGAGGTTCCAGTCCAGCGCTCGGGCATATTCCCTCAATATCTCTACGCCACGACGCCGCTTTGACCGGCGACGGGAAATGCTTATTCTCCTGGCCCGTTGCGGTCGCCCGGGGCGGGGGGATGGCGCCGGACATGAAACAACAAGCGCCGGAAGCCTGCATTTGACCGCTCATTTTCGCTATGTCTGCGTTTTGGCCGCAGCCGCCTTCGCACTTGCCGCGGCTCCCGCGCCCGCTCCGCAACCCACCCGCGAAGCGGCTGCCGAGCCTCCCGCCGCCAACACCGCCACCCAACCCAGTGCGGCGGAACTCGCGGCCTCCGTGGTCAATCACGGCGACGGTGTTGCGGCCACCGTCAACGACAGCGTGATCTCCGACTATGATCTGCGCCAGCGCATGGCTCTGTTCATCGCCACCTCGGGCGTGCGTCCCAACGGCAAGGCGCTCGACGCGATCCGCGATCAGGTCCTGAAGGAACTCGAAACCGAGCAGATGCAACTTCTGGAGGCGAAAAAGGACAACATCTCGGTGTCCGCTGCCGAAGTCGACAAGGCCATCGCCGACATCATCAAGAGCAATCATCTCTCGATGGACCAGCTCAAAGCCGTTCTCGCGCAGGGCGGCGTGGATATTGCCACGCTGCGCGCCCAGATCAGCGTGCAGATCGCGTGGTCCAAGCTCGTGCAGGATCAACTCGGCGACCGCGTGCATGTCTCACCGGAGGACGTCGACGCGGAACTCGCGAAGATCAAGGCCGGTGCCAACAAGCCGCGCTATCAGGTCAGCGAGGTCTTTCAGGCGGTCGACGTCCCCGAACAGGATGCGAAGGTCCTCAAGGACATGACGGATCTCGACAGCCAGATCCAGCTGGGTGCGCCCTTTGCTGCCGTCGCACGGCAGTTCAGCCAAAATCCCACTGCGGCGCAAGGCGGCGATCTGGGATGGGTGCAGGAGGGTCAACTTCCGGCCGAGCTGATGAGCCGCATTGAAACGATGCATGTCGGCGATGTGAGCCAGCCAATCCGCTCTTCGGGCGGTTATTACATTCTGCAGCTGCGCGACAAGCAGGAGCCTGTCGGCACCAAAATCGCGCAGGCGGCGCAGCAGCCGGCCACGGCGCCCGGCACCCTGCCGCTCGTTCGTCTTCTCCTTCCCATGGGGGGCAAGCCGGACAAGGCGCTGATGGAGCGCGCCCTGCAGGCGGCGGCGGTGCTGCGCACGCGCATCCATGACTGTGAGCAGGCGCACGAGATCGCTGGCAAGGTGCCGGGGACGGTGTTCATGAATCTCGGCACGATGAAGCTCGCCGATCTGAGCGCCGACATGCAGAACGCGATCGCCAAAGCCGGTCCCGGCCAGACCACGGAGCCGTTCGCGTCATCGGCGGGCGTGGAACTGATCGTGCGCTGCGACAAGGCTCCGCCAAAAGAGTCGGTCATGGTTATTCCGACGCACGACCAGGTGGAAGAACAGCTTTACGAGCAGCAGATGACCGTTCTCGCCCGCCGCTATCTTCGCGATCTGCGGCGCGAGGCCGATGTCGAAACCCGCTGACGCGCGAGCGCGGTCTCCCGTTCTTGTCACGATGGGCGAACCTGCCGGCATCGGGCCGGAGGTCGCGGCCAAGGCCTGGCGGGCACTGAACGGCGTCGCGGGTGGGCGCCCGGTCCGGCTGGTCGGCCAACCCGATCTGTTTCGCGCGCATGGCGCATTTCCGGACGACGCGTTCTGGCCCGCAGGGGACGGCCCGATGCGCGGGACAAACACGGCGCAAGCGGTCATCGGCGCGATCGATGCCGCGGTTCGTGCGGCGCTCGCAGGCGAAGCCGGCGCATTGGTGACGGCGCCGATCAACAAGGCGAAGCTGCTCGAATCCGGTTTTCGCTTTGCCGGCCACACCGAATACCTCGCGAAGCTGACCGGCGCGCGCCGCGCCGTGATGATGCTTGCGGGCGCCGGGCTGCGCGTCGTCCCGCTCACCATTCATATTCCGCTCGCCGAAGTTCCGGCCGCGCTCTCGCAAGCCGCAATCGTCGAGACGGCGGAAATCGTGCTCGCTTCGCTTGCGCGCGATTTTTCCGTTCGAGAGCCCCGCCTCGCGATCTCCGGGCTCAACCCACATGCGGGTGAAAGCGGAAAGCTCGGGCGCCAGGAAAACGAAATTATTGTGCCCGCCGTTGAAGAATTGCGCGCGCGCGGCCATCGCGTGCTGGGGCCGCTGCCGGCCGATACAATGTTCCACCCGGACGCGCGGGCCGAGTACGACGCCGCACTCTGCATGTATCACGACCAGGCGCTGATCCCGCTCAAAACGCTCGCCTTCTGGGAAGGCGTCAACGTAACGCTCGGCCTTCCGATCGTGCGCACCTCGCCGGATCACGGAACGGCCCTCGATATTGCCGGACAGGGAAAAGCCGATCCGCGCAGCATGATTGCGGCGATCCGTCTGGCGGCGGAGATCGCGGATGCCCGCGGTCTCTGACCACCTTCCGCCACTGCGCGAAGTAATCACGGCGCACGGACTCAATGCGAAGAAGTCGCTCGGGCAGAATTTTCTGCTCGATCTGAATCTCGCGCGCAAGATCGCGCGCGCCGCCGGCCCGCTGGAGAACACAAGCTTCTACGAAGTCGGGCCTGGTCCCGGCGGTCTCACCCGCGCCCTTCTGGCGGAAGGCGCGGCCCGCGTCGTAGTTGTGGAGCGGGATACGCGGTGCATCGCGGCCCTCGAAGAAATTGCCCGCGCCTTTCCTGGTCGGCTCGATATCGTGGCCGCGGACGCAATGGAGATCGACGAGTCAAAACTCTTCCGTGAACGGAAGATCGTGCCGCCACTGCGTGTCGCAGCAAACCTGCCCTACAATGTAGGGACGGCGCTGCTGGTGAAGTGGCTCACCGTCGAGGCGTGGCCTCCGTTCTGGGACAGTCTCACCTTGATGTTTCAGCGCGAAGTGGCCGAGCGGCTGGTGGCACCGCCGCAGACGGCTGCGTATGGCCGCCTGTCCGTACTCGCCCAATGGCGAAGCGCGCCCCGCATCCTGTTCGATGTAGACCGACGCGCCTTCACGCCATCGCCGCAGATAACATCGTCGCTCGTCCGCATCGATCCCCTTGCAAGCCCGCGCGCGCCTGCATCCCGCTCCGATCTCGAACGGGTGACCGCCGCGAGTTTCGGACAGCGCCGGAAAATGCTGCGCCACAGCCTCAAACAGCTTGCGCCCGACGCCGAGGCACGAATCCGATCCGCCGCCATCGATCCGCAAGCGCGCCCGCAGGACCTCGACATCGCCCGGTTCGCCGCCCTCGCCCGCGCGTTTGGTCGGGCGGACTCCCGCGAAAGCGCCGGGCTGGCGATTTCCTCCCCCGCCGAAGGCGGGGGAGGGGGACCGCGAAGCGGTGGAGGGGGCCTCACGCGCGAGGATGCGGCAGCCGCGCATGATTCAATTCAAGCACCGCAGAACGCGAGTGGTAGACGACCTCGTTCCTGAACCGCATGAAGACAATCTTTGGAGGACCGGAAGGCGCGCATCGCTCGCGAGCCCCCTCCACCGCTTCGCGGTACCCCTCCCCCACGCGTTCCGCGCGGGGGAGGAAAGAATGGGCAGCGCCGCACGTTACTAGACAAACACCCCTGAACAGCAGGCGAAGCCGGCTATGCGCCCGTCTGCAATCCGCGGACGAAATCGGATAACCCGATCTGGCGCGCGCGCTTGAGGCGCTCGGCGGCCAGGACCGCGGCGATGTTGGCGAGCGCGCGATCGAGATCGTCGTTGACGATGACGTAATCGTACTCCGCCCAGTGGCTGATCTCGTCCGCCGCCTTGGCCATGCGTTTTGCAACCACATCCGATGCATCCTGTGCGCGCTCTCTGAGCCGCCGCTCGAGTTCTCCTTGCGAGGGCGGCAACACGAAGATGCTGACGAGATCCTCGCGCGCCTTTTCCTTCAGCTGCTGGGTGCCCTGCCAATCGATGTCGAACAGCACGTCGCGTCCGCGCGCGAGGGCGTCTGCCACGGGCCTCTTCGGCGTGCCGTAGCAATGATCGAAGACGGTCGCATGCTCGAGAAATTCGCCGCTACGCACCGCCGCGGCGAACGTCTCGCCCCTCACAAAATAATAGTCGATGCCCTCGCGTTCGCCGTTGCGCTTCGGCCGCGTGGTCATCGAGACCGACAGCGACAGATGGGGATCGCCTTCGAGGAGGCGGCGCGACAGCGTCGTCTTGCCCGCCCCCGAAGGCGAAGACAGCACGAGCATCAACCCGCGGCGGGCTATTGTGGTCATTCCACGTTCTGCGCTTGCTCGCGGAACTGATCCACGGCCGCCTTGATCGCGAGGCCCGTGCGCGTGAGCGCGACGTCGGCCGATTTGGCGCAGAGCGTGTTGGCTTCGCGGTTGAGTTCCTGGGAGAGAAAGTCGAGTTTGCGCCCTACCGCTTCGCCCGAAGACATCAGCACGTGCGCGTCCTGCATGTGCGCCTCCAGGCGATCGAGTTCCTCGCGCACATCGGCGCGCGTGGCGAGAAGCGCGATTTCCTGCGCGAGGCGATCCTCGCCGGGTTGCGAGGAGGTCTCGAGAAGCTCCTTCAACTGTGTACGCAATCTGTGGCGGATCGCCTCCGGCTGCGTCGCTGCCAACCGGCGCGCATCACCGATCAGACGGACAATCTCGTCAGCGGTACGGGCCAGCACCTGTTCGAGCTTGGCGCCTTCGGTGGCGCGTGCCCGGGCGAGCGCGTCGAAAGCGAGCGACAGGCTTTCGAGAAGAGCGGCATCGCGCACCGCGCGCGCCGGCGCCTCGGCGGCCAGGTTTTCCTCCTGCACGAGAACGCCTTTGAGCGCGAGGATTCCATCGACGCGTGCAGGTGCAAGACCCGTTTCGGCCGAAATTTCGGTGGCGAGCCTGACTGCCTGAGCCAGCGCCGTCGTATCGATCCTGAGGCCGCGCGAGGAATCCTGCGATTCCAGCGCGAGGGTCGCCTGGATGTTGCCGCGCCGGAAACGGTCGGCGGCGAGCATCCGCGCCGCCGGCTCCAGTCCGTCCATCCCCATCGGCGTTCTCAACCGCAGGTCAAGGCTGCGGCCGTTCACGCTGCGCAATTCCCAGCGCCAGCGCAGGTTTTCGAAGGCGCCCTGCGCATCGGCGAAACCGGTCATGCTGACAAGCGGCATTCTCGTCTCCCGAAGAAGTCCCGGAGAATAGTCGGCACACTCACGCAGGCAAGCCGAACCTTGCTCTGCTCACCACCAAGGCGCGAAGGACACAAAGACCTGTTGCGCGCTGCGCGCGCTATTTCTTTTTGTGGCCTTTGCGTCTTTGTGGTGCAATTTGATTGCGCAGCCGCGACTCCTGCGTGCCATCACGGCTTGGGGTGGAGGGTGGCGCTTTCGATCTGCCGCCAGCGAGCGACATTGCGGTCCTGTTCGAGCTTGGTCGCAGCGAAAGCGTGACCGCCGGTTCCGTTCGCCACGAAATAGAGATCGGCCGAATTCTCCGGATTCAGAACCGCCGAAATCGAATCCTTGCCGGGGTTGCAGATCGGCGTCGGCGGCAAGCCCGCAACCAGATACGTGTTGTAGGGCGTGATGGATGCCAGCTCGCTCGCTCGCAGACCGTGGCCGAGCGGATAGCCCCGGCTCAACCCGTAGATCACCGTCGGATCGGATTCGAGTTTCATGCCGAGCCGCAGGCGATTGATGAAAACCGCGGCGACGTGACGGCGCTCCTCCGGAAGCGCCGTTTCCTTTTCCACGATCGAAGCCAGAGTGACCGCCTCGCGCGGCGAGCGCAGCGGCAGGCCGGGCGCTCGCGTCTGCCAGGCTTGCGCGAGAAAGCGCGCCTGCGCCGCGCGCATGCGCGCGAGGAGCGCGTGGCGCAAGGTGCCTTTGGTGAAGAGATAGGTTTCCGGCAGAAGCGTGCCCTCGGCGGGCGTGCTCGCAAGCGGACCTGCGAGCGCCCGGTCCGCGTTCACACGTCCGGCGATCATCTGGCTCGTCAGACCTTCGGCTGCGGTGAGTTTGTGCTCGATCACGCGGCCCGAAATCAGCAGATCGGCAATCCTTTGCATGCTGAGACGCGACGCGATCGCGTACTCGCCGGCCCTGAGCCGCGCGCCCTCGCCGCGCAACCGCACGTCGACAGCAAACACCCACGCGTTCCGTATCGCGCCCGCGCTCTCCAGCTCCCTCGCAATTCGCATGAGCCCCTGATGGGGCGCGATTTCGACGACGGTCGCACGCGCACCGCCGGGCGCTACGGGCCCGGGCGCCACGAAATTGCTGCGCTCCCACGCCCAGGCGCCGGTCACGACCGCCGCGATGAACAACAGAATGGTGAGAATGCGCGACATGCGACCGCTTATTCTCCCGGCTGCACCGTCCTCTTAAACCGCCAAGACGCCAAGCCGCCAAGAAAATCCGGGCGCAAGACATGCGAAGCGCGTACAGCGCGCGGAAAATCGCACTCTCTCACTCGAGAGCTTCCGCGACGAATCAGCTTCCTTGGCGCGCTGGCGGTTCACTACGCTGCGTAAACACGAAATCCGGTGTTTCTACGAGGCGGCGGAAAACACCAGCGAGGCGTTGGTGCCGCCGAAGCCGAACGAATTCGAGAGCACGGCGGAGAGCGGGCGCTCCTCCGCCTTGTGCGGCACCAGATCAATCGGCGTTTCGACCGATGGATTGTCGAGATTGATGGTTGGCGGGACGATCTGATCGCGGATGGCAAGGACCGAAAAGATGGCTTCCACGGCGCCGGCTGCGCCAAGCAGATGGCCGATGGAGGACTTGGTGGAGGACATCGCGATCTGGCCCGCAGCATTGCCGAAAATTCGTTCCACGGCGCGCAATTCGATCTCGTCGCCCAAGGGCGTCGAGGTGCCGTGCGCGTTGACGTAATCGATGTCGGAAGGCGACACAGCGGCGCGATCCAGCGCCATCTTCATCGCGCGGAATCCGCCATCGCCATTTTCCTCGGGTGCGGTGATGTGATGGGCATCGCCGGAAAGGCCGTAGCCGCGCACCTCCGCATAGATTCGTGCGCCGCGCGCCCGCGCACTCTCGTACTCCTCAAGCATCACGACGCCCGCGCCTTCGCCCATGACAAAGCCATCGCGGTCGCGGTCATAGGGGCGCGAGGCTTTCTCCGGCCGATCGTTGAACGCCGTAGATAGGGCGCGACAGGCGGCAAATCCCGCCATACCGAGGCGCGAAATGGCAGCCTCGGCGCCGCCCGCCAGCATCCGGTCCGCGTCGTCAAGCGCGATCAGCCGCGCCGCATCGCCGATCGCGTGGGCTCCGGTCGCGCAGGCTGTGGCGACGGCGCTGTTTGGGCCCTTGTAGCCAAATCGGATCGAGGCATAGCCCGAGGCGAGATTGACGAGCCGCCCCGGAATGAAGAACGGGCTGATCCTTCGCGGACCCTTCTCGTGCAGGAGGATCGCCGCGTCCTCAATGCCAGGCAGTCCGCCGATGCCCGAGCCGATAAAGACACCGGTGCGGTCGCGCTCCTCCTCGTCCTTCGGGACAAAGCCGGAATCGTCGACCGCCTGCTGGGCGGCGGCGAGCGCGAAGACGATGAAATCGTCCACGCGCCGCTGTTCCTTGGGATCAACCCACGCGTCGGCGTTGAAGCTTCCGTCGGAGCCGTTCCCGCGCGGCACCATGCAAGCGATGCGCGCGGGCAGGTCGTCGGCTTTGAAACGCGTGATCGGCCGCGCGCCGGATTCTCCGGCCAGGAGTCGCGACCAGGTTTCAGCAACACCGCAGGCCAGTGGCGTAACGAGCCCCAGCCCCGTGATGACGACCCTGCGCATTCCTGAGGCGGCCGCCCCGGCCACCTAACCCTGCGATTTCTCGATATATTTGACGGCGTCGCCGACGGTCACGATCGACTCCGCGGCGTCATCCGGAATCTCGATGCCGAATTCTTCTTCGAAAGCCATGACCAGCTCGACGGTGTCGAGGCTGTCCGCCCCCAGGTCCTCGATAAAAGACGCGTTGTCCGTGACCTTGTCGGCATCGACATTGAGATGCTCGACAACGATCTTCTTCACGCGCTCGGCAGTGTCGCTCATAGTGTTTTTCAAAACCTCTCGTTCGTTGTTCTTCGCCGCGCTGGATGGAGCGTCGGGCTAATGCGGTCCCCAAGCATTTTCGACAGCTCCGGGCCCGAACCGGCGCTTGGTAACATAAAGCGGATGGGCCCGCTACAGCACCCTATCCCCTTGGTGGACGGGCTAAATCATCGCCATTCCGCCATTGACGTGCAAGGTCTGGCCGGTCACATAGGCCCCCTCCTCGCTGGCGAGATAGACCACGGCCGCCGCGACCTCGGCCGCGCTCCCTATGCGGCCAGCCGGGATGCGCGCGAGAATCGCCGATTTCTGCGCCTCGTTGAGTGCATCGGTCATGGCGGTCGCGATGAAGCCGGGAGCAATGCAATTCGCCGTGATGTTGCGGCTCGCGACTTCCGCGGCCAACGAACGCGTCATTCCGGCAAGGCCTGCCTTCGCGGCCGCATAATTGCCCTGGCCGGGATTGCCGGTGGCGCCCACCACCGAAGTGATTGAGACAATGCGTCCCCAGCGGTTCTTCATCATACCGCGGAGCACGGCGCGGGAAAGACGGAACGCGGCGGTGAGATCTACCGCGATGACCTCGTCCCACTCCGCGTCCTTCATGCGCAGAAACAGATTGTCGCGCGTGATGCCTGCGTTGTTGACGAGAATGTCGATCGGACTGGCCATCGCTTCGGCGGATTTCGCCAGTGCGTCCACGGCGGCGCTGTCATGCAGATCGCAAGCCAACGCGTGCGCACGCGAGCCGAGTTCGCGCACCACCGCCTCGAGCGCATCCTTCCGCGTCCCCGACAGGACGACCGCCGCACCGTGCCTGTGCAATGCCAGTGCGATTGCGCGCCCGATGCCGCCACTTGCTCCCGTGACGAGCGCGGTCCGGCCCGTGAGATCAAAGAGGGGGCTCATAATGTCCTCACGTATGCCTCGATGTCGGCAGGCGTATCCAGCGACAGCGTCGCGAGCTCCGCGTCGATTCGTTTCACCATGCCGGTCAGCACCTTGTTGCCGCCCGCCTCGACGGTCCGATCAACCCCGAGGGCCCGGAACGACAAGACGCTTTCGCGCCAGCGCACCCGCGACGTGACCTGTTCGACAAGCAATCTCCGGATCGTCTCCGGTTCAGCGGTTTCGGTCGCGGTAACATTGCAGACGATCGGAACTGCAGGCGGCCGTATCGTAATCTCCGCCAGCGCGTCGTGCATTCTGCGCGCGGCCGGTTCCATGAGCGGGCAATGAAAGGGCGCGCTGACCGACAGTGGAATAACCCTTCGCGCCCCCTTTGCCTTGGCAAAATCACCCCCGCGTCCGACCGCTTCCTTCGTCCCGGAAATCACCACCTGCCCCGGCGCGTTGTCGTTTGCGACCACGCAGACGCCGCCCTGCGCCGCCGATTCGAGCGCCGCGGCTTCGGCATCGATGAGTTCGATTCCGATCAGCGCGCTCATTGCGCCCTCGCCCGGCGCGACTGCGCCCTGCATCGCCAGGCCACGCGTTCGCAGAAGGCGCGCAGCATCGGCGAGCGTGAAGGATCCGGCTGCTGCAAGCGCGCTGTATTCGCCCAGCGAATGGCCGGCGACGAGGCGCACGCGACGGGCAATATCGAATCCCGCTTCACGCTCCAGTACGCGAATGACGGCGAGACTCGAAGCCATGATTGCGGGCTGCGCATTCTCGGTCAGCACGAGTTCCGATTCGGGCCCGTCCCACGTCAGCGTGGAAAGTTTCTGTTTCAGCGCCTCGTCGACTTCTTCGAACACATCGCGCGCCGCGGCGAAGCTCTCTGCGAGCGCGCGTCCCATTCCGACGCTCTGGCTGCCCTGACCGGGAAAGAGGAAAGCAGTGTGCACGGCAATTCGCTATTTGGATGCAGCTACAAATCAAGGTTGTGGCGACAAGTCAAGCAACCCTGTTATTTCATAGACACAAATGATGACGAACGGTTTTCGTGTAAAATGAGGATAGGAACCCCCTGCCGTCTGCTGCCGTTTTTTTCATGACGGGGCCCGGGAGCAGAATATCCCGGTTCAAAGAAAAACGAAGATCCGGAAAGGAGACACGTCATGTCTCGCAAGGGTACATGGAAGTTATCGACCTGCCTTGCAGCCAGCGCGGCTGCATTGGCGATCTGCGCAACGAGCGCGCCCAGTTTTGCCGCCGGACACGGCGGCCGCGGTGGCGCAAGCATGAGAATACTCAGCCATATGGGCGCAGGCCGGGAGGCGACCGCGCGTGGGTTTGGTGCGACCACACGGACGATGAGGATCGTCACAATGCCGGCATCCTCGTTTGTCGTTCCCAGGGCGGCGGCCAGCTCGACAGCGGTCCCGACCAGTTTCACGCGAGCGCCCACTACTAACACCAGAGCGCCGGCCATCACCTCGACAGCGGTCCCGACCAGCTTCACGAGAGCGCCCACCACTAACACCAGAGCGCCGGCCATCACCTCGACAACGGTCCCGACCAGCTTCACGAGAGCGCCCACCACTAACACCAGAGCGCCGGCCATCACCTCGACAGCAGTCCCGACCAGCTTCACGAGAGTTCCGACCACCTTCACCAGAGCGCCCACCAGCAACACCAGAGCGCCCGCCATGACCTC
>DASXYZ010000076.1:0-1684 GCA_036502185.1 Rhizomicrobium sp. | reverse complement strand
TGATCGAAATCTGGCAGGCCAACGCGGAGGGAAAATACAATCATCCCGCCGACACGCAGGCGAAGCCGATCGATCCCGGGTTCGGGGGATTCGGGCGCCAGATCACGGATGAGAACGGCGAGTGCGAATTTGAAACGATCAGGCCGGGCCGCGTGCCCGGGCCGCGCCGCACCCTGCAGGCGCCGCATCTCGAGGTGGCCGTCTTCACGCGCGGCGTGATGAAACATCTGGTGACGCGAATCTATTTTTCGGGCGACACCGGGAACGAGGAATGTCCTGTACTCGGGCTGGTGCCGAGGGCGCGGCGAGCGACGCTGATGGCTCAGCGGATGGCGGGACAGCCCGGGGCCTGGCGGCATGAGATACATCTGAGCGGGCCGAAGGAAACGGTTTTCTTCGACGTTTGAAACGCCTTCGAAGTTATCCGTAGTTCGGTGGGTTCACGGATTGGTCCATGCCCATGGTTTTCTGGCCCCCCTGCTGCACGTTGACGCTGATGAGGATTGGCTCTTGCGACGCGAAGGCGCATTTCAGCGCGGGTTCGAGATCTTCGGGGCGATCGACGGCGCGCGCCTTCATGCCGTAGCCTTCGGCGATTTTGATGGCATCGATTCCGGGAATGTCGATGCCCGGGACATTTTTTCCGACCTGCGTGAAATCGCGAAAACCTTTCAGCGCGGAATAATTTCCGTTGCAGATGACGAGAAATATTACCGGCGCTTTCTGCTGCACCGCGGACCATAGGGCTTGAATCGAATATTGCGCCGAGCCGTCACCGACGGGGCAGACCACGCGCCGTTTCGGATGGGCTAATTGCAGTCCTACGGCAGCCGGCAAAGCGAAACCCAAAATTCCGGTGCGCACGGAATAGAAGGAGCCAGGCTCGTCGAGAGAGACGTAACGATCGAGGTCGCCTTTCGAGGACGGGCACTCCTCGGCGATGATTGCGTCGCGAGGCAGAAGCTTGTTCAAGGTGTAGAAGACAAAGGCGGTGGTCATGGGATGCTCGGGCTTCGGCTCGGGCTCTTGGGTTCGCGAGGGCGCGTTGCGCTCGACCGGTTTGACGCGGCTGGCGAGATATTGCGCTGCGGCGGCAACGTTGCCCACGATGCTGGTGCCGGCGAGAGCGGCGGCGGCATCCTGCGGCGAATTGGTGATCTGAAACAGTTTTGTGCCAGGCGCGATCGCGTCGCCGGGAACGAAAGCGTAATAGAGAAAAACGGGCGCTCCTAGAACGACAACGGTGTCATAAGCGGCGAGCTGTGCGGCGAGAGGTTTTTGCGCGGGCAACAAGCTGCCGTGAAAGAGGCGATGGGAGCGCGGAAATGCCCAGCGCGAAGCGATAGGCTCGGCGTAGACGTCGGCATTCAATCGGTCGGCGAGGGCGATGACGTCGCGCCAAGCGCCATCTTCTTCGATTTGCGAGCCAGTGATGAGAGCTAGATTGCGGCTGGCACTGATTGCGCGAACGACTTCATCGAGCGCAGCGGTGTCCGGGGAAACGGACTGGCTCACCTTGCGCGCGGCAACCGGCTGGCAAGGCTTGTTCCAATCGTCCATCGGGATCGAGATGAAAACGGGGCCGCGCGGCGGCTGCATGGCTAGGTGATAACCGCGCGCGATTGCCGCGGGAACATCTTCGGGACGAAGAGGCTCGTAGGCCCATTTGACATAAGGCTTCACT
>DASXYZ010000075.1:0-5323 GCA_036502185.1 Rhizomicrobium sp. | reverse complement strand
ATCGTCGATCGCCCAGGTATAGGCCGCCTGCATCGAGGAGGGACGCTTCACCGCCTCCACCGTGGGCCACACCACCAGCTCGAAGTTCAACGCGGAATCCCCGAAGCCGGTCATCCACACCTGGGTACGGCGGTTGTCGTTATCGGGCAAGGTAAAGGGCAGCGCCGTCGCCGCCGCAAGCACCACCTCGCGCACCTTCGCCTTGTCGGCGCCATAGGCCACCGAGAACGGCACATGGATGCGGCGCGTTTCGTTCTGCATGGTCCAGTTGGTAAAGCGCTCCTCTATGAAGCGCGAATTCGGCACGAAAATGTCGAGATTGTCGTTGGTGCGGACGCAGGTGGCGCGCGCGCCGATCTCCCATACGACACCGCGCACCTGCGGCGTGGTCGCGAGTTCTACGAAATCGCCGACATTCAGCGAGTGAAAAAACGGCGACAGTTGATGCATTACGTGTCGCCCAATTTCCACGGATCACTCTCGCTTGATTTCGGGCTTTCTCCTTACGCGAACCGCACGGTGTGATCGCGGCCTTCCCAGCGCGTCTCGTCCGGAAAGTAGAATGTAAAATCGATGCGTTTCGAGCGCCCGTCGGGCATGATCCGCACGCCGTGCCGGCCCAAAGCCAGCGGCACGGACGATCGGTCCTCGACCGCCTGCCAGCCATCAAAGCCGAAATGCAGCGTGAAAGCGACCGGCAGATCGAACAGGAGATCGCATCCGGCGGGAAGAGCATCGAACGGCGTGTCGGGACGCCAGTGCCAGGCGCGGCGCCCGGCCGGCGGGCGAGACAGATGCGCCTCGACGCAGTCCAGGAGTTCGACGGGGCGCTTCTTTTCGCGCGCGTGGACGAGCTTCAGGAATTCGGCGTGCGCCCACACGAGCGGCATTGCGCTGCCCGATGGCTTGCCCGGCTCGAGCCCGCGCGCGGGAATCGGCGCACTGTCCCAGACCTGTTCGGGAATAAGCCCCTGCGGTCCCGTCAGGCGCGTCATCGTCTCGAGCCAGGGCAGGGGATCGCCGCCCAGCTGCAGCTCGTAATGACCGCGCTCGCCGGTCAGAAGCGGCCAAGCACGCCCGATGCCGGTGCCGTCAAAGGGGCTGCCGTCGGCGTGCTCGCCATAGCCGTCGCCGTTGTAACGGTGAAAGGCAACGCCGAACGGCGTTTCGACCCTGAGCAGCGCATCGCTCACCCGAAGCGTGTTGCAGATGCGTGGATCGTTCGCTTCTCTCAGCCCCAGCCGCACCAGATGCAGGAACTCGGTACCGACCAGTTCGGCCGCCGGTACGCTGACGCCCGCACGGTTGCGGAGATCGACGCGGCCGTTGAGGCCGCCCTGGGATGGCGCAGGGCTGATGCGGACGTAATAACCATCCACGCCGTGTGCCTCGCAGAGCGAAGCGTGTTCGACATAGGTCCATTCCTCGATCCGCGCGTTCCAGCAATCGGCGAGCGAGAGCAGATACTGCGCATCCTCTCCGTCGAGAAAATCGGCGGCTGCGATCAGTGCCACCACCACATTGGCAAGCGTATACGGGCTCAGGCCCCCATTTTCCTCCCAGCGATCCTGCGCCGTGATCGGGCCACTGTTTGTAAGGTAGCGGACCGCACGTTCGACCATGCGTTCCACGCCGCCCAGTCCTGCAAGTCCGCCAGTTTCCTTCAGCTTGGCCGCGAGCAGGACGGGGAATGAAATTTCATCCAGCTGGACGCCGGTCCAATAAGGCCGCCCGTCGGGGAAACTGTTCTGCGACCAGATGCCGTCCGGCGTCTGGGTCGCGATCAGCCACGACAGCGTTCGGCGCGCATCGTGGGCGAGCCCCGCCGCGATCAGCGCCAGCCCCGCATTGACGCAGTCGCGCGTCCACACGAGGTGATAGCCGCCCGAACTGTCGTTCGCATTGCCCCAGGGCACACTGAGGCTCGCGACCATGGAGCCGGGAAAGGTGCGGTCCTCATGCATCTTCAGGACGCCTGCGGAAATCCGGGCTTCCCTTTCGACGGCAGGGCTCGCCGCGGGCAGGGCGAGACGCTCGCTCCATTCGCTCCATCCTCGGATGAAACCCTGGCGGATCGGCGCAATGCCCTCGCTCAGGCTCGACCGCGCAAGCGTGCGCGCCCCTTCGCGCGTTTCGGAGAAGCCGAGCGCGAGAACGCCTTCGTTGGCCGCGAGTTCGCCGAACAGCGCGACGTTGCCGTCGAGCGCTTCGGCGTAGGTCCAGGTCATGCGCCCGTTTTGCGCGAAATCCTGCCAACCGTCGGAGACGCCGACATGGCCGGCGCTTGTGCGCGAAAATCCGCAGTCGCTCGCGAGACAGGCCGCGGCATCGTCTTTCCAGGCGACGAGTTCTGCGCCCGCACAGGCGTTGTTGTGCAGGCCGCTGTCCGCGAGGTGCGGTGCAAGAAGCGTATAGAGCCGCAAACCTTCGCCCGCGAGTCGAAACGAGATCAGCACCGTATCGCGCCGCGAGTCCGGCACCACGTCCAGCGCGAACCGGTAGCCGTCGCCCTCGTGGACGATCTGCGGCAACGGAATATGCCCGTCGGCAATCGAGAAACCGTAGCGGGCGACCCGCTTGATCTCGTACCAACCGCCCGGCGTGGAAACGATAAACCCGAGATCGCGAATCTGGGGCGTTCCCGTCGCCGGCCAGTAGATTTCGTTGACGATGCCGTACCCCAGCGTGACCCAGAGACGGCCTGTACCCAGCGCCGTGGTGATCATGTCCTTGGCGCTGGATGTCCAGGTGGGCAAGCAGCCGGTCCCACGCGGTGCAATACTGGAATTCGGCATGGTGCGCGCCTTCATCGGGTCGGGCGCTGTCGCCCGCTCGTGCCAAAACGGTTATTGCCCCTTCGCATGGCTGCGACGCGGGCAGCAAGTCGCTGCAAGAATACCTCCGCGTCAGTTGCCGGAGCGTTAGCGAGGCGGCGGGGTGCAACAGATCGCATGGCCGCCCGCGCGAAGTTCTGGCGGCGCAAGGGTTCCCCGCGACCGTAGCGGGACGGAGCTTGCGAAGGCACTCCGAATCTTCCGGAATGAGCGCACGGCAAGACCGTTCGCACATCCGTGTTACTGCAGAGCCTGGCGGACAGCACTGCGTCAGCGTTCCAAATCATGGGCCCGTGAAGCTCGTTATGACGCGCGCTGGCTGCTTTCATGACGCAGGATTGCAATGCGCGGCGCTTTTTCGCAAACACAGCTTCCAGAGCGCTCTGTGACGGCAACGTCTCCATCGCACGCGCGCACCGACCGCGCATCTCATCGCTGTTCAAGCATTCGCGTGAGCGGGCGCGCGAGCAGCAGCGCAAGCGCGGCGCCCGTCGCGGCGATGGCCGCGTGCAGCGCCCAGAACTCCGCCGGACCGATCTGTTCGTAAAGCCCGCCCAGCCATCCCATCGTGATATTGGAGAGAAACAGGGTGAGAAAAACCACGCCCATCATGGTGCTCTTGATCGCCGGCGGTGCCGTGCGCGAGACAAGCGCAAGCAAAGGCGGCCAGTAATAGAGGAAGCCTATTCCGAGCAGGACGTCGTACGCGGCCGGGAAGAGCGCCGGCACGCGCCCAAACATCACGCTGCCCGCGACCAGCAGCAGATTGGCGATACAGGCGATGGCGGCGCCGATAGCGATTTTCGCGAGATCGCCCGGTTCGCCGCCGCGTGCTGCCTGCCATTGCCAGAGAGCGATCAGCACCGGCACGAAAATGATGCTGGTGAATGGATCGATGGAATTGAACCACGCGACCGGGATCCGCCAGCCGAGGAGTCCGAGATCGACGTGATTGCTGATCCAGACGAGCCCGATATTCGAATTCTGGTAATAAGCGACGGACTGAAAGATCGTCAGCGCCATGACGATGACGAGCGCGGCCACGATGCGCCACGCCTGCGCGTCCATCTTTGCTTCGGGATGCGCACGGTTTGCCACCGGCGTGGTTTCGGCGAGCGTGCGGAAGCCGGCAATGTAGGTCGCAAGCCCGATCAGCATCAGCACACCGGCAAGTCCAAAACCCGCATGCCAGCCGTAAAGCTGCGCGAGCAGCCCGCACAAAACAGGTCCGGCGGTCGCCCCGACATTGATGCCCATGGAGAAAATCGAGAAGCCGCGCGTGCGGCCTTCGCTGTCGCCCGGCGGATAAAGCGCGCCGACCTGGGCGGAGATGTTGCCCTTGAGAAGTCCGCAGCCCGTGATCAGCAGCACAAGCGCCAGCAGGAACGAGGCATCGAACGCCATCGCAATATGGCCGCCGCTCATCAGGATGGCGCCCAGCATGACGGCGCGCCGTTTGCCGATGAAGCGGTCCGCGACCAGGCCGCCGAACACCGGCGTGAAATAGACAAGCCCCGTGTAGAGCCCGAATACCTGCGAAGCGAGCGCGACCGTGCTCATCTTTCCAAACACCGCTTCGAGCGATGAGCGGAACGCGGCAAATCCCGCGACATGTTCGATGTGACCGGGAAGAAACAGCGCCTGGCTCATGTAGAGCACGAGCAGCGCCGTCATGCCGTAATAGGAAAACCGCTCCCACGCTTCGGTGAAGGCGAGGTACGCCAGTTCGACCGGCTCGCCGAAGAAGGTGTGTGCGCGCAGCGGCGCGCCAGCCCTCTCGAGTGTCGTCATCCGTCGCCCCTTGGCCCCACGCCCTCTCGAAGCAGGCGCGAGATCAACGTCGGATGCAAGAGCGGCGGCTCCGGTGCGCGCTGCAACTCTGCCCGGAGTGCGGTGTTCCCATGATGGATTTCCGGAACGGCTGAGCGGGAAAAGACATGCGCGCATGTAGGGCCCTTGCAGGCATTTTCGCCGGTATTGCCCTCTCCGTCGTCGTCGCGACCGAAGCGCCCGCGCGACTCTCCGCACGTGAAGTTCGGGGTCAGAGTCGCAATTCGGGAGCTTGATTTGGAGCGCGAGGCCCCGCGGCTTCTTGTTGGAGAAGGGCCATGCTGCGGCGCCCGTTCTTGCGCTGCCCCGCTCACCACTGCACTTCTTCCTTCCCCGGCGGTTCTTCTTCGGGGCGAAGGGTTTCTTGGACGGCGTCGTTGCGTGTGGGCAGCGGCGGCGCTTTCACCGGCGCCGCGATGGTTTGCGGCCTGTAGCCCAGCGCGTCGAAGGCCGCCTCGCCTTCGCGTTCGAAGACGCTGCGGATCCGCAGATCGCGCTGCGGAAACGGAATCTCGATGCCCGCGGCGCGCAACGCATCGTCGATCGCCCAGGTATAGGCCGCCTGCATCGAGGAGGGACGCTTCACCGCCTCCACCGTGGGCCACACCACCAGCTCGAAGTTCAACGCGGAATCCCCGAAGCCGGTCATCCACACCTGG
>DASXYZ010000074.1:0-13347 GCA_036502185.1 Rhizomicrobium sp. | reverse complement strand
CCGCTCCGACGCGAATGCGGGCAATCCGGGCGGCGGACTCTCCAACCTGACCGTCGAAGCGGGCGGGCTGACCAGCGGACCGGCGGTCGAGATCGACGGCGGAGGGAACCAGGTGTTCGCGAACCTTGAAGTGCGCGACGCAGTGGGCGGCGGCAACGCCGTGTTCCGCTGCGGCCACCTGGGCGATCCGAACGCCGATGCCGGCGGCAACTGGTACACCAATATCCGCGCGGAGACCGATCAAAGGCTGTTCGGCGGCGCGCAAATGCCCGATGCCGACATCGAGATGACCGCCGGCTGCCACGACAGCTTCCTTGCCAAGCCCATCGCGGTGAACGCGTCCGTCGCCAACATCGAGCACGTCGCGGGCGGCGCGCTGCATATCGACAACCCGCACACCTTCAATGCGCTTCATCCCGACGTGCAGGGCTCGGCGGATTACGGCATCGCCACCGCCGAGCACGACTACATCCTGGGGGCGCAAACCGACGACGCGCGATTCGCCGACATCTATCTCGCGCCCGAAACCAACCAGGCCTCGCACGGCCAGCGCCTCGTCGAACCGTGGCTCAATTGCGCGCAGGTCTCGGGCGCCGGCGCGCCCGCCGCGTTCAGCCTCAATACCGAGGGCGACCTGACGAACGGCAGCTCCGACATCACCGGCGTGCCTACGGTCACCGGCGCAGCCGTCGGCATGATCGTTGCCGGGACAGGCATTCCCCTGGGCGACACGATCGTCGGCATTTCCTCCGGGCCCGGACCGTATACGATCTCTCTGGCTCAGGCGGCAGCTCTGACGCAGACGAGCGCGCAGATCACGGTGACCGGCGGCTTCCGCGGCATCGAGATTTCGAGTGGCGACAGCGGCGCGACGGTCACCGCCACTTCCGACGAGCCCGCGTGCAGCATCGCGGATTCCGCCATCATCCAGCAGGATGGAACAGCCGACCCTTCCACAGCGGTGTTCGGCAACGGGCACGCGTCGTACTCGACGCTGCACTCGGTTTACGGACCGATCGTCTATAGCACGACAAATGTACCGGGAACCTCGACGCTCTCGAACGAGTATCACGCCTGCGTCGACACTTCGGCCGCCGCGGCAACCATCACTCTTCCGTCCGCTCCATCGGTCGGCCTGCAATATACCGTGGATGATTGCACCGGGACGGCGGGTACGCACCACATCACCATCATGCCGGCAACCGGCTTCATCGACGGTTCGCCGACCTACGTCATCGGCACGAATCAAGGCTCCTGGACCGGTTATTATGCGAGCCCCCGGTGGAAGACCGTCGCGTCGCACTGACTCCCTGTGGCGTTTGCTCGCGCGGGCCGGGACCTGGGTGACCGGGTGCCGCGTCAACGCGTGTGCGATGGCGGTTTCGGTGGCTGGTGCGGCGAGAGGAAGATGATTCAAACCGGACGCCTTCTCCGGCGCGCGTCGCGACCCCGACGATTTCGAAGGCTGCGCGCCCTTCATGGCCGATCCCGATATCGCGCGGGACGTGTTCGGAGATCCGCTTTCGCGTACCGCAACCGCGCCAGTCAGCGCGTGGCCGAACGGCTCGGCGAAACGCGCGGCGAAGAGCGGGTGACCGAATTCCAGGGCAGGAGCTTTAAGACATATATGGAGCATTGCGCGCGAGACTGGGCGCGGGCCCTGAACTCCATGTAAGCAGGTCACATCTTCACCTCGCACAATGGACTCTGCTCCCCCCGTTCTCTACCGCACGCGCGATTTTCCGCTGTTCCTGGTGTGCCGGCTGCTCACTACGCTGGCCATGCAGGTGCAATCGGTGGCGATCGGCTGGCGCATCTATGAGATCACGCGCGACCCGTTTTCGCTCGGGCTTGTGGGACTCTGCCAGTTCGTCCCGATGTTCGCGCTGACCTTGCCGGCGGGCGAGCTGGCCGATCGCGGCGATCCGCGCCGCGTTTATGCGATTGCCCTCGCGGCAGGAGCGCTTTGCGGATTGCTCTTTCTTGCGATCGCAATGAGTCACGACCATCAGCTCGCGCTCTGGTACATCGTGCTCGTTGCCTTCGGCGTGGCGCGCGGGATCGCGGGTCCTTCGTCGCAGTCACTGGTGCCGTTTCTTGTACCGCCGGAACGCCTCCCGCGCGCCATCGCATGGAGTTCGTCCACCTTTCAGGCTGCGGTGATCGCGGGGCCGGCGCTCGGCGGCATTCTCTACACGGTCGGATCGGGCGCGGCGTTCGGCACGTCGGCGGCCTGTTTTCTCCTTGCGAGCGCCGCCGTCGCAACGCTGGCCGGACGCAGACGACCAAAGAGCGCGGCCGCGACCGATTCCTTCGGCCGGCGCATCGCAGAAGGGATTGCATTCGTCCGTGCGCGCCCCGTCATCGTGGGCGCCATCTCGCTCGACCTGTTCGCGGTTCTGCTCGGCGGGGCGACCGCGCTTCTACCCGTCTTTGCGCGCGACATCCTGCATGTAGGCCCGATCGGCCTCGGCGTGCTGCGCAGCGCGCCGGCGGCGGGTGCGACGCTCGTGGCGCTGTCGCTGGGGCGAAAACCGCTTACGCGCCATGCGGGCACGCGAATGTTTGCGGCGGTGGCGGTGTTCGGCGTGGCCACGATCGTGTTCGGCCTGTCGCGCAATCTCTATGTGACGCTTGCGGCGCTTACGATCCTCGGTGCCTCCGACATGGTGAGTGTGTATGTACGCCACGCGTTGGTGCAGTTTGCGACGCCCGACGCAATGCGCGGCCGTGTGAGCGCGGTGAACGTGCTCTTCATCAACGCGTCGAACGAACTGGGAGAATTCGAATCGGGCGTCACCGCCGCATGGTTCGGAACGGTTGCGGCCGTGGTGCTCGGCGGCGCCGGCACCTTGTTCGTGGCTGCGCTCTGGATGCGTCTCTTCCCGCAGCTCAGAACAACTGACAGACTGACGGACGTGACGGCGTAATTATCGCTTATAGAGCCCCGTCAGCGTCGCCGTTGCGAGCGCGTTGGACTTAAGATACTCGGCGAGCGCGCTCCCCCTGGCTCCAGGGGCAGTGGGCGTGCGGATCGCATAAAGCGTGAATACGTAATGATGCACGCCCGAGCCGGTTGGCGGGCAGGCGCCGCCATATCCGGCTTCGCCGAAGTCGTTTGCCGCCTGCACCGCGCCGCCCGGCAATCCTTTGCCCG
Organism: Rhizomicrobium sp.; assembly: GCA_036502185.1. Classification (GTDB taxonomy): domain Bacteria; phylum Pseudomonadota; class Alphaproteobacteria; order Micropepsales; family Micropepsaceae; genus Rhizomicrobium. The sequence continues at coordinate 10,190 of DASXYZ010000074.1, read as the reverse complement.
TGCCCGCACCTTCGCCCAAGCCGGTCGCACTCGCGGGAATATCGACCATGACCCAGTGCCAGAATCCGCGTCCGCCGCGCGCGTCGGGATCGAACAGCGTGAGAGCGAAGCTCTTCGTTCCCGCAGGCGCACCCGACCAGGCCAGCGCCGGCGAGCGGTTTTCGCCGCCGCAGCGGCTGTTGACCTGCGCGAGAGACAGCGTCGTGCCGTCGCGGAAATCGGAACTCGTCAGCTCCATGGACTGCGCAGCGGCACAGGAGGCGACGAGCGCGGCGGCCGCGAGCGTGGTTCGAGCCATGCTCACCATCGGTAGCTCAGTGAGGCGAACGCCTGCTTGGGGGTCACTTCGATGCTGGAATTAATATTGTAGGCGTAGTGCCAGTGGCTGGTGAACAGGAAGGTGTAGCCCCATGCGATGCCGGCGCTCGCTGCCACGTCCCACCAGTGATGATCCTGCGCGGCAACGCGCGTGTAGCCCGAGAAAATCGCCGCGCCATAGGCGGGCACGCCGTATTCCCAGCCGTAACGGTCCCAGAGATAGCTCGCCGGAGCGAAGGCGAGCGCGGCGGTTTCGGACGGAAAGGACCGGTTGTCGCTGTAATCGGGCCGCTCTTCCTTGACGAATTGCTTGAGCAGCAACGCCGTGCCGACCGTCGCGCCCGTGGTCAGAGCGAGTTGGCCGATGCCCTCCCAGTCGTTTTTCGAATACGAAATTCCCGCCGCGGCGATCGGCAGAGCGATCGCGACACCGGTGCCCACAGCGGCCAGGGTCTGCTGCGTTTCGGCCAGCGCAGGGTCTGCGGCGAGCACGCCAAGCAGCGATGCGCCCCAGAACAGGTTCCGGAAACTCCGCGTCATCTTGCGCCCCTCGCTTCGCGACCGTAAACGCGACTATAGGTGGGAGAGGGACGCGGGCGTCAAGCCGGACGGATCGGAATGAGAAAACTCTACGACAGTGCGGCCGCGGCCCTGGACGGCCTTCTGTTCGACGGCATGACGGTGATGTCCGGCGGCTTCGGCCTCTGCGGCATTCCCGAGACCCTGATTTCCGGTTTGCGCGATTCCGGCGTGAAGGGCCTGACCGTCATATCAAACAATGCCGGCGTCGACGCCTTCGGGCTCGGGTTGCTGCTGCAGACGCGGCAGATTCGCAAGATGATCAGTTCCTATGTCGGGGAGAACGAGACATTCGAGCGGCAGTATCTGTCGGGCGAGCTCGAGCTCGAATTCAACCCGCAAGGCACGCTTGCCGAACGAATCCGCGCGGGCGGCGCGGGCATTCCGGGCTTCTACACAAAAACCGGCGTCGGCACTCTCATTGCCGAAGGCAAGGAGCTCAAGGAATTCGATGGCGAGATCTATGTGCTGGAGCGCGGGCTGGTCGCCGACGTGGCGATCGTCAAAGCCTGGAAGGGCGACGAGGCGGGAAATCTCGTCTATCGCAAGACCGCGCGGAACTTCAATCCCATGATGGCGACGGCCGGCAAAGTCACGGTCGCCGAAGTGGAAGAACTGGTGCCCGTTGGCACACTCGGTCCGGACGGCGTCCATACACCGGGCATATTCGTGCAGCGCATCGTGAAGGGCGCGAATTACGAAAAGCGGATCGAGAACCGCACCGTAAGGGGAGAATGACATGCCCTGGACCCGCAGCGATCTCGCCAAACGGGCGGCACAGGAACTGCGCGATGGGTATTACGTCAATCTCGGTATCGGAATTCCCACGCTCGTGGCCAACTACATTCCGCAAGGCGTGAGCGTGACCTTGCAGTCGGAAAACGGAATGCTCGGCATGGGCCCGTTCCCGCGCGACCACGAAGTCGATCCCGACCTCATCAACGCCGGCAAGCAGACGATCACCGAACTGCCGCAGACCTGTTATTTCTCGTCCGCCGACAGCTTCGCGATGATTCGCGGCGGGCACATCGATCTCGCGATCCTGGGCGCGATGGAAGTTTCGGAAACCGGCGATCTCGCGAACTGGATGGTGCCGGGAAAGCTCGTCAAAGGGATGGGCGGCGCGATGGATCTCGTGGCCGGCGTCAAGCACGTTGTCGTCACGATGGACCACACCGACAAGGCGGGATATCCCAAGCTGCTCCGGACATGCCGGCTGCCGCTGACCGGCAAAGCTTGCGTCGATCGCGTGATCACCAATCTCGGCGTCTTCGATGTGACGGAAGCCGGTCTGAAGCTTGTCGAACTCGCCCCCGGCGTCACGCGCGAGGACGTCGCCGCCAAGACCGAAGCCACGCTGGTGATGTGATTAAGTGAGCTAATTATAAACCAGGCACGTGGATGACGGATCGCCCCATGATTTCACCATGGCCGGGCTTGACCCGGCCACCCAGCCGGCGAGCGTCCGCGAGCCGAAAGACACTCACTCACTTAGGAGTTAAGTCGCCCACGGATTCTTTTGCCGTGCACACGCGCGGCTGCTGGGTGGCCGGCTCGAAGGCCGGCCATGGTGAAGTATTTGGTACAGCGCGCGTTTCGCCCAGCCTGGAGCATACGCTCCGTGTTTGAAGCGCTACGCGGCTGGACGAAGGCCGAGAAGCACGCGGTCATCGCGAGCTATCTCGGCTGGACGCTCGACGCCTTCGATTATTTCCTGCTCGTCTTCGTCATCACCGACATCGCAAAGGAGTTCGGCGCCGACGTGAAATCGGTGACACTGGCGCTGTTCCTCACGCTCGCGCTCCGCCCCGTGGGCGCGTTCCTGTTCGGGCGGCTGGCCGACCGCTTCGGCCGCAGGCCCGTGCTGATGCTCGACGTGGTGCTTTATGCGGCGCTCGCTTTCGCGTCCGCATTCTCACCAAATCTGATCGCGTTTCTGTGTCTGCGCGCGCTGTTTGGCATCGCGATGGGCGGCGAATGGGGCCTCGGCGCTTCGCTCACGATGGAAACGGTGCGGCCGCAATCGCGTGGGCTGGTGTCGGGCATTCTGCAGACGGGCTACGCCAGTGGCTACCTCATCGCGTCGGTGGCCTATGCGGTGCTGTTTCCGCTGATCGGCTGGCGCGGACTCTTCATGCTGGGCCTGGTTCCGGCGCTGCTTGTTCTCTACATCCGGCGCAACGTCGCCGAGTCGCCGGGCTGGCATCCGCAACGCCGGAGCGCCGGAAGCGTCGCCGCGGTCCTCGCCCGGCATTGGCAGCTGGCGGTCTATGCGATCCTGCTCATGACCGCGCTCAATCTGTTCAGCCATGGTACACAGGACCTCTATCCCACCTTCCTGAAAGTCGATCGAGGGTTCAGCCCGCATCTGACCGGCCTTCTCGTCGCCGTCGCAAATCTCGGGGCCATCATCGGGGGAATTGCCTGTGGCGCCTTCTCGCAGCGATTCGGGCGCCGGCGCACGCTGGTGATAACGGCGCTGCTCTGTCTGTTGTCGCTGCCGCTGTGGATCGCGGCGCAGAACCCGTTTGCGCTTGCCGCCGGTGCATTCTCGATGCAGTTCATGGTGCAGGGCTGCTGGGGCGTGATCCCCGCCCATCTCAACGAGCTGTCGCCGGCAGAGGCGCGCGGCACGTTTCCGGGCACCGTCTATCAGTTGGGCAATCTGTTTGCGTCCTACGCAGCGCCGCTTCAGGCCACCCTCGCGGTGCAATACGGGAGCTATGGATTTGCGCTCGCTGCCGTCACGGTCGCGGCCGCGCTCGCGGTTGCTTTCTTCGCCAGTATCGGGCGTGAAGCGAAGGAAACCGACATGCGCGTCGCCGCGCCGGCGTAGCTATCCCGTGCGGACAAACACGTCGACGCGGTCCGACGGACCCTTGTCATCTGCTCCGCCGAGCGCCCGGACATCGATGCGGCTCGAGGGCACGCCGTTGTCGATCAGGAGCTGACGGACCGCCAGCGCGCGCCGGAGCGAGAGCCGCCGCGCGTCCGACGACTTGTCACCCGGCGCGCCGCCATAGGCGTCGAGCTCGACGCGGGCTCCGCCGGATTCAAGCGCGGTTGCAAGCTCGCTCGCGAGCAGCTTCACGCCATTGAACTGGGCAGGCGAAGGGTCGGGCGCGCCTTTCGTGAACATCACCGCACCGTGTTTGGTGAGACCTGGATGGGCGGCCTCCGCCGCGGAGGCATGCGCGGGCGCAGCCGGATGAGGAGGAAGCGCCGCAGTTTGCATGGGCGGTGCGCCCCGGGGAGCCGGTGGGGCACCGGCAGTTGCGGCCGTTCCCTCGTCACCGAAATTGAAGGGGATCGCCGGATGTTCGGATGTCTGGCGTGCGCGCATAGATTTCGCTGGTGCCGCTGCTGGCGTCTCCGGCGTTGCCGCGGGTTCGGCGCCGATCTCATCCGTCTGGGCGGGCGTTGCCGGTTGTGGCGCGTGATGCCGGATGGGGTGGAGATGGATGGCCTGTCCGGGCATGTGCAGATGGATGACTCCGTCGCCTGAATCGCTCTGCGCGCCTGCCCCCGTGCACCAGGTGCCGACAAGCGCGATCGCGGCGGCGGCGATGAAGCGATCGAAGCTCATGCCAGAATGTCCTCTGCAAGCAACCCGAATTTTATCATCTCCGCGCAAGCGCTCAACCGCGTGGTTTGGTGCGGAGAAGCTTCAACAATTGCGAATGCAATCTGTCGTTCGCCGCCAGAACGGTACCGGTTTCAAGGACCCGGGCACCGCCGGAGAGATCCGTCACTGCGCCGCCTGCTTCACGCACGAGCAGCATGCCGGCCGCGAGATCCCAGCTGGACAGCCCGCGCTCCCAATAGCCGTCGAAACGTCCGGCGGCGACCCAGGCGAGATCGAGTGCTGCCGAGCCGAAGCGGCGCACGCCCGCCGTCGTGGCCATGATCTGCGGAAGCTCCGCAAGAAACTGTTCGTGGCCGGGACGCCCGTGAAACGGCATGCCGGTCGCGATAAGCGATTCCTTGAGGGTGCTGCGCGCGCCTACGCGCAGGCGCCGGTTGTTCAAATAGGCACCGTGGCTCTTTTCCGCCGTGAACATGTCGTCCGTCACGGGATTGTACACCACCGCCGAGACGAGCTGGCCTTCGCGTTCGAGCGCCAGAGAAATCGCGAAATGCGGCAAGCCGTGGAGAAAATTCGTTGTGCCGTCCAGCGGATCGATGATGAAGCGGTGAGATTTGTCAGGCCCTTCAATAGCGCCCGATTCCTCGACGAGGAATCCGTATCCCGGCCGCGCCTTTGAAAGTTCCCGGATCAGGACCTGTTCGGTGCGCCTGTCGGCGGTGGAAACGAAATCTGCGGGGCCTTTGAGCGAGACCTGCAGATTCTCGAGCTCGCCGAAATCGCGGGTCAGCCCGCGGCCCGCCTTGCGGGCAGCCGTCGTCATCACATTCAGCGCGGGGGAAAGATAGGGCATCTATTCCGCGCGCCGCACGTAGGAGCCGTCGGCGGTTGCGACCACGATTTTGGTGCCGGTCTCGATGAAAGGCGGCACGAGCACGCGCATCCCGTTTTCCAGCACGGCCGCCTTGTAGCCGGGTGCCGCAGTCTGTCCGCGTAGCACCGGATCGGCCTCCGTCACTGTGAGCGCCACCTGCACCGGCAGCGCGACCGAGATCGGCCTGCCATCGTGCAGCTGAAGCAGAACCTTCATACCGTCCTGCAGGAACTGCGCCTGCTCACCGACGAAATCGCGCCGCAATTCGATCTGGTCGTAACTTTCCATATCCATGAAGATCACAGAGTCGCCGCTCGCATAAAGAAACTGGAAATCCTTCTTTTCGAGCCAGGTCTCCTCCACCGTCTCGTCGGCGCGGAAGCGCACGTTCACTTTCGTGCCTGTGACAATGTTCTTCATCTCCACCTGGTTGTAGGCGCCGCCCTTGCCCGGCTTCACAGCTTGGGTCTTCACCACCAGCCACAATCCGCCCTCATGGGCGATGAGAAGTCCCGGCCGAATTTCATTACCTGCGATTTTTGCCATCGAATTATGGGAGCGGAAGCATGCCGCCCACCCTTATCAAATCGGGGTGCAGAAAGCGGCGGGTTCTAGCAGCAGGGCGATTGAGCGTGCAAACGCGTGAATCGGCGACCGGTGCCGACCGCGCCCTTTCCGGCCGATCGCGCTATCCCCGGGACCGCCGGCGTCCCGCCGGCCTCTTGTCGGGTAAACGAGGAATGCGGCCATTCTTCCGGCCGCTTCACCAGGCCCGCCTTCACGGGGTTGTTCTCGATGTACGAAATGGCGCCGTGAAAGGTCAGACCTGCATTATCGCGGCGGGTTCTTGAAATACGGCTCGACGGTGCCTTTGAGCTTCACCGTCATCGGGTTGCCGGCACGGTCCACAGTGCGGCCGGCGGCGAGCCGCACCCAGCCCTCGGTCACGCAATATTCCTCGACGTTGTTCTTTTCGATGCCATTGAAGCGCACGCCCACGCCGCGTTCGAGGACGGCTTCGTCGTAATAAGGGCTCTTTGGGTTCACGCAGAGCCGGTCGGGCGGGGTGTCGGACGTCGCAGGCAAATTACTTGCCTGTCCAGTTCACCTGCACGCGCGCGCCGCTCCCGGATGTGGCCGCAATCACCTGCAAAGCCTTCTTGCCGTCTGCGGCATTGGCCGTGAATATGCTCGTCGTGCCCGTATTCACGTCGATTCCCTTCTTGAAGCCGGCATCCGCCGATTTCTGCTTGTACCAGGCGATGACCGATACGGGAGAATCCGCAGTTTCGAAGACGAAGGTGCCGCTTGCGCCGCCCGCACCCGAACCGATCGTGGTCGACTGCATCTTTCCGCCCGGATAGGCCGCGACGAACCCCGGCAGCTTCAGGTCCGTACCGCCGCCGGTCGCGTTGATTTCGACGGTCTGCTTTCCGTCCGACGCCTTCATCGTGAAATGGCCGCCATTGCCGGACATGGCGAAGCTGCCGTTCTTGTCGCCGTTCGTCTTCATTGAGAAGTTTTGGCCGTTCGCCGAAATCGTCACGTTGCCGTCCTGGCTTTTGACCGAGATACCACTGGATTTCGGGTTCTGATCGCAACCGGCGAGCAGAACACAAGTCGCCGCCGCCAAGGCAAGCTGTGAATACCGCACAAGTGCCTCTCTTTCCCGGGTTTCAGCTGGTGATTTTGACCGAACGGCGCTCCGGCACAAGCGATCCGACGTGTACCTCTATGCCCAAGCGGTCTCCAGCGGTTTTTCATGCGAACGCGTCTGGTTGCGTGTCGTTTTGCGGGATGCAGACGCGGCCGCACTATGCCTCTGCGGCAGCCACCGCGCTTCGCACCCCGATTTCGGGAGCGAGGAAAGCGGCAAACGCCGTCCGCGCCGCCAACAAGACGAGAGCGGCCATTCCCATCAGCGCGGCATGCAAGACCCAGAATGTCGAGTTTGGCATCGTGCCGAGCAGTCCGCCAAGATAGCCGGTCAGCGCATTGCCGATGAAGAGGTGTACGTAATAGACGGCGATCATCACGCCGCCCAAACCCTTCGGCGCGGCGCGCGAATAGAGCGCGAGACCGACCGGCAGGACATTCGCAAAACCGATGTCATTCAGGATGTGAAACCCGAGCGCCCAGTAGAGGGGCACGGGATGGTGCGTGGTGTCGGCCACGAACGCGCATCCCGCGAGCACCAGCGGCCCAAGCGTGCTGATCGCCACGCCGATGACGATCTTGGTGATCTCGGCTGGCTCCTTCCAGCGCCGGCTGTACCAGCGCCAGAACGCGATGACGCCCACCATCGTGACGGTGCTGACGAACGCGTCCAGCGACACGAGCCACGTGATCGGCATGTTGAATCCGAAGAACACCGTCTGGAAGGATTTTTCGCCCCACACGAGATAGGCGTCGAAAATTTCCTGGTTGCCGATGATCGAAACGGCGAGCACGGGCAATAGGGCCACCAGCACGATGACCGCCTTCCAGTCCCGCGCCGTGAGCGGCGGCCGCTCGACATGATCGCCTTTGGTCCGGATGGGCTCCGGCGGAAAGTTGCGACGCCCGGTAAGATAGATGGCAAGGCCCAGAATCATGCCGACGCCCGCGGCGACGAACCCCAGATGCCAGTCCACACGCTGCCCCAGAGTGCCGCAGATAAAAGGCGAAATGATCACCGCCAGCTGGATGCCGAGGAAGTAGATCTGAAAACCGTCGGCGCGGCGCGGATCGTCGATCCGGTAGAGCGCGCCAACCTGGCTGGCAATATTGGCCTTGAAGCAGCCGACGCCGGCAAGCAGTAGCAAGAGCGCGACAAGGAACGTTGAATTCAGCGCCAGCAGGAAGGTGCCGATCACCATGATGATCGCGCCGATGCTGACGGTCGCGGTGCGGCCGATCAGGCGGTCGGCGATGTAGCCACCGGCAAGCGGTGTCATGTAAACCAACGCCGCATAGAGCTGCGCCGTGTTGGAGGCGAGCGCCATCTGCGATTGCGTGCCGTATATCCAGCCGATGAAGCGGCGAAAGGCGCCGAAGCCCCACACCTGCTCCACATGTCCAGGCTGCAGAAGATAGTGCGTGAGATAAAGCACCAGCAGCGTCTGCATGCCGTAATAGGCAAAGCGCTCCCAGAACTCGGAGCCTGAGAGCCAGGCCAGTCCCTCAGGATGGCCGATGAAGGACCTCTCGCGCTTGCTTCCGCTGCGCAATTCCGCCGCCGCCGACGTGGTTGCCATGTCGCTCAACTGTGCACCCGACCCTCGAAATCGCGGCACTTTCGCGGAGCCGCCATCCTTACGCAAGACGCGAAGCGGCGTTGACGCGGAGCGTGGCGAAGCCGATTTTCGCGCTGATGGTGATCGTTCCCATTATCGCCGTCCAACTCGCCAAAGCATCGCCCACGAGCTGGGCAAGTTCGCAATCGGTTGCGCGAATTCGATTCCGGCAGCGTTCTATTCAACCTTCTGGTTTTTGCATGTGGGCTCGGGGCGGCGAGCACTGTGGCGATTCTTCAACCGGCCGCCAAGGAAGGCGCCCACGCCGGAGAAATGACCTTTAGCGTGTCGGCACCACGGTCGCGACGCAGGACTGATAGCCCTGCATGAACTGGCCGAGCATGCCCGGCGAGTACGGGGATGCGGATTGGCCGGGTGCGAGTCTCAGGTTGTACGAGGTGTTCCAGGAAGTGAAGACGATATCGAGCCATTGCCGTCCGACGTTGGAGACGGTGTATTTCCCTCCGTCATAGGTGATGGCGACGGCGGATCCGGCCTGGCCGCCGCAGCACCAAGCTGCCTGTGGCAACGCCAGCGCAAGAAGCGCCGCAGTGATGGTCAGGCCTCGTCTCATCTTCGTCTCCCCTTTCTGGTCAGGCCCGGAACCGAACGAGATCGGCAATGTCCCGTCCGCTGGAATGATGGAACGTCACTTCGGCCGGTTCGCCGGCCCGCAGATCGAAGAAGGACGCTTGTGCCCCGCCAGCGCGAAACCGCGTGGCGCGGCTGACCCAGTAGATGCGGCTCCCGGAATTTCCGCCGCACACGAAGCTCATCCCGGCCGTGTCGATGGCGCCGATCCTTCCCGCCGCCAGCCCCACGCCCGTAGCCGCGGTCAGGCTGGTTGGCGGAACGCCCAATTCCGCTCCCGGCGCCATTTGCGCGAGGCAAATGCCCGGGACGAGACAAAGAACGGCAGCAAGAGGTCCGCGCATTTCCAAACCCTCTGGTCAGGAAACGCAGGTGTGAGCGGGAACGCTCCCTCCGGGCCTTCCAGCACAGCGCCGGGTTGCGTATGAATCGCGAAAGACTCGATCAGTGAGGCTCCCTATGGCGAACCGCGAACAGCGCAACAATCGCGAAAAGAAGAAGCCCAAGGCCGACAAGAACAAGACGAAATCGGCGCCCGCGCCGCAGTCGGCGTTCGGCGACATCCGCAATCAGAAGACGGTACCGCCCGGGAAGAAGTAACCTCGGCGCGGCCCATGGGAAAAACAGGCGCATGATCATATGCGCCTGTTCGTCCCTCGCGGGTCTGGAATACTAACTGGATGGCTGTCCCGGCGCGGTCGGTCCAGGCGCTGCCGGCGGCGTCTGCTGCTCGGCAACCGGCGCACCCAACGGAACCGTAATCGGACTGTTGTAGCGGTAATTTGCTCCGCTTGCGGCATCGACGCCTATGCCGATCACCCCGCCCGCTAGTGAATCGAATCTAACACTTGATGCCCGCGTCTGACGGCGGCGATGATTTTGGCTGGGTCTGCGGTCCAAACGAATGGCTTTGGCATCGGGTTCGTCTCCTGGATGAATCGCTTGATTGCTGTCTGCAGCTCGACAA
>DASXYZ010000073.1:0-3055 GCA_036502185.1 Rhizomicrobium sp. | reverse complement strand
ACGCGGACCCCGCACCTCTCGCGGCCGGACGAACGACCGCGAGAGGCAGGCTGAGGCAGGCGACACTGACCGCGGCGGCGCAGCCGAAGCCCGGCAGCGCACACAGCGCGGCGAGCGCACCGCCGATGAAACTGAACACAGGCCAGAGCGCGGACCAGACCTGGAGCGTTAGCCCGGCTGGCGCAGGGGGAAAGCGTCAGTCGGGCCTCCAAGCAACCCCGCCTCATCAAGCGGCCTGCCTGGAAGCACTATCTCTTTGCCCTTTGGAACACGGTCGCGCGGGCCATCACGACGCCGCTACGCGCCCTGGTGGCGGCGCACAGGCCCCGACGAGGGCGGATCATTCCCTCACCATGAGCGACACGCCCCTGAGAGTTGATACGGTGGCCGCCGAGCTGCGCGCGCTCGGCATCACGCTGGAGAGCCGGCCCGGCGAATATCGGGTTAATTTCCGCGACGGGAAGGAAGACAGTAAGCGTAGCTCTGACGCCCTTGTTTAACCCCCGTCCCGGAAGTGCTTGATTCGGCTGCGGCAGGGGGCTTCGTGCTATCGTTATGTTCGACGTTAATGACGACGCGAAGGGCACGTATCGGCGTGTTGAGGTTCTGACCGGACCGGGCCGCCGCCGCCGTTGGTCCGACGACCAGAAGGCACGGATCGTCGCGGAGACACTGGAACCTGGAGCGCGTGTCGCCGAGGTGGCTCGCCGCTGGCAGATTTGTTCGCAGCAGGTGTTTGGCTGGCGACGCGCGGCGCACCGAAGCGCGACCACGCAACCCTCAAGGTCAACTGACGCGATTTCGCCGTGTTTCGTTCCGATCATCACGGGGTCTGTTTCGACGGCGACGATCGCACCCACGGCGGCACCGGCGATCGAGATCAGGCTCGCCGGTGCCGTGGTTCGCGTCGTGCCGGGCATGGATGACGCCGCTCAACTGACCGCGGTATTGCGGGCAATTCGTGCATCGGCCTCGCGAACGTGATCAATGTTCCCTCCGGAGCGCGCATTCTTCTGGCCACCCGGCCGATCGATTTTCGCAAGGGCGCACATGGTCTCGCCGCTCTGGCGCAGGAAGTGCTCGCGGAGGATCCGTTCTCTGGCGTGGTCATCGTCTGGCGCTGCAAGCGCGGCGACCGCGTGAAGATATTGGTCTGGGATACCAGCGGCCTCGTGTTGATCTGGAAGCAATTGCAGCAGGGGTCGTTCCGCTGGCCGCCGATCATGAGCGGCGTGATGAAGCTCTCACCGGTTGAGTTCGCCGCGTTGTTCGACGGTCTCGATTGGACGCGTGTTCAGACGATAAAGGCGATTCCACGGCCGACGGCCGCGGTGTAGGATTCGTGCGTGACCGATTCCCTTCAGAACAACTCGCTGAGCCTGCCTGAAGATATTGAGGCATTGCGTGCGCTGATATTGGCAACCTTCGCCGAGCGCGACGCCGCGGTCACCGAACGGGACATATTGCTGGCACAGAATGACCGGCTGCGTCACCTGCTGCTGAAGCTGACGCGAATGCAGTTCGGTGCCCGATCCGAGCGCCTGCCGGAAGAACAATTACAGCTGGGCCTCGAAGCCCTCGAGCAGGCAATCGCCAAAGACGAGGCCGAGGCGGAGAAGCAGAATCCCGAACTGCGCAAGGACAACGCGGCGAAGCGGCGTGCGAACCGCGGTGCTTTGCCGGCTCATCTGCCGCGCATTGAGGTGACACTTGTGCCCGAGGACACTGCTTGCCCTTGCTGCCGGGCTGAGATGACGGTGATCGGCGAAGACACCTCGGAGCGGCTCGATGTGATCCCGGTCCAATTTCGAGTGATTGTGACCAAACGTCCGAAGCTCGCCTGCCGGGCTTGCCCGGGCACCGTTGTGCAAGAGCCGGCACCGGCGCGCCTGATCGAAGGCGGCCTCCCGACCGAGGCGCTGGTCGCCCATGTGGCGGTGTCGCGGTACGCCGATCATCAACCGCTTTATCGCCAGGCGCAGATCATGGCGCGGCAGGGCGTCATCATCGATCGTTCCACATTGTCGTTCTGGATGGGCTACGCGGCGGCGGAAGTCGCGCCGGTGGTGACGCGTCTGCGCGAGATCATGCTGGCTTCGACCAGGATCTTCGTCGACGAGACGGTCGTTCCGGTGCTCGATCCAGGTCGCGGCCGCACGAAGCAAGGCTATTTCTGGGCGGTTGCCCGTGACGACCGGCCCTGGGGCGGCGGCGATCCGCCGGGAGTGGTTTATCATTACGCGCCGGGCCGAGGACACGCACATGCCGAGGCGCTACTCGGCGGCTACCACGGCATCCTGCAATGCGACGGCTATGGCGCCTACAAGAGGCTTGTCGCACCCGGTTCCAATCAACCGTCCATCACACTGGCTTTTTGCTGGAGCCACGTGCGCCGCGGCTTTTACGATCTGGCGAAGACGAAGGCGCCGATCGCGATCGAGGCACTCAGGCGCGTCGCCGCGCTCTACGCGATCGAGGAACGGGTGCGTGGCGAGACCGCCACTGAGCGGCTGGCGTTACGCCGGATCGAAAGCAGACCACTGGTCACGGGCCTGCGTGTCTGGTTCGAGGAGCAGATCGCACGATTACCCGCGCGCGGCCCGACCGCGGAGGCGATCCGTTACGCGTTGAACCAATGGGATGGTTTGGTTAGGTTCCTCGAAGATGGGCGTATCGACCTCGACACGAATTGCGTTGAGCGCACCATGCGGCCCGTTGCACTTTCGAGAAAAAATAGCCTGTTCGCGGGTAGTGATGAAGGTGGAGCGAACTGGGCATGCCTGGCGTCACTCATTGAGACCTGCAAGCTCAACGGTGTGAATCCACAGACCTACTTCACCGACCTGCTGACCCGCCTGGTGAATGGGTGGCCACAGAAACGCATCGATGAACTGATGCCGTGGCACTGGGCGCCGCAACCGACGCCCTGAGTCGTCGGCCAATGCCGAAGGGTGGCGGAGCATCGCTTACCGAGAACCGAAACACAGGCGCCATCAGTCGTGGCAAGGCCATAGACATAGTTGCCGCTGAAGTTGAGCCCATCAGCGTGATTGTC
>DASXYZ010000072.1:0-2333 GCA_036502185.1 Rhizomicrobium sp. | reverse complement strand
GTAAGCGCGACCCTACACAGATCAATCCACAGCTTGCCCGGTTTCCAATCTTCCCGCATTCGCCCATGTGAATCCCGCGGCTGTCAGCCGTCGTGTCCGGTGCGAGATTGGGAAACCGCCCTGACCCGACGGCCTTGGGCTCGCTGGTCACGCATTAAATTTCCAGTCTTCGGCAACCCCAAGGAACTATCCTATGTTAATATCGAACCATGAACGAGGACGATCCGCTGATGTCGCGTGCCTCAGCCGCTATTGCTGAAGGCAGGCTTCTCGTTGCCGCGCAGCAATCTCTCCTCGACGAAATGGCCTTCATTTACCAGCAGCGCCTGCAGAGTGCCGCGAGGGCGGCGAAGGGCCTGCGTCGGTCCGAGGAGGATTTGGTCGGACGCTATGGCGGCGCGCGTTTGCAGTGGCAAGATCGGCCCGTTTGAACAAGGCCGCGAGCTCTTTCGAAGTGTCCGTCGCGGGTTCCACTGCCATGCTTGCAATGTGTGGGCGCGGCGCGATCCCGCGACAGGCAAATGAACTTGCCCGGCGAGCGAACTATTGGCAGTCTCGTGCATATTCCCGTTGGGACAACGGCCAATTCTGCTATCTGCCGGCGAGTTACCCCGACCACGTCAATGACGAGATTCCAGGTTTCCCATGGACGATCCCGTTCAATCGCAACCTGACGAGGGAAAGCGCCAGGTCAAGGCTCCGCTGATCGTGGGAGTCGGCGCGTCCGCCGGCGCCATGGACTCGATTGAGCGGTTCTTCTCCAAGCTTGAACTCGATCCCGACCAGGCCGTCGTGCTTGTGCTGCAGTACCGCGACGCGGTGGACGAAGCGCGGCTGCGCGAGGTGCTGAACAACTCGAACGGCGGCAAGGTCGCTGACATCGCCGATGGTCTGGCGGCTGCGGGCGGCACCATTCATGTCTGTCCGGCCGACATGATCACCACGCTGCAGGACGGGCATTTCGCGGTGAGACCCGCCGAGCAGGCGCGCGGCGAGCGCGCGACCATCGACAGCTTCCTGATCTCATTGGCGGAAGAACGCGCCGAGCAATCCATCGGCGTGGTGCTGGCCGGAATGGACGGTGAGGGCACGCTCGGCGTCGCGACATTGAAGGATCATGGCGGCCTTGCGATCGCCGAGCGAACCGCGGCCAACCAGGATGAGACCCATCTCGATCACTCCAGTTCGGCGGCGGCGATCGCCGACTTCGTGCTGCCCCCGGAGGACATCCCGGAGCATATTCATGTCTATGCCCGTCACCTGCGGCGGCTGGAGGAGAAGCAGGGCTTTGACGAGGTGCTTGCGGCTGCGTCAGCATCGCTGGCGCGCATTGCCGACGTGCTGCGCAGCAAGACCGGCAACGATTTCCACGGCTACAAGCAGAACACCTTCCTGCGCCGCGTGCAGCGGCGCATGCAGGTGGTGCAGATCGACGAGATTCCCGCCTATGTCGATTTCCTCAGGGCGGACAAGGATGAGGTCCAGAATCTCTTCAACGATCTCCTGATCGGCGTTACCGAGTTCTTCCGTGACAAGCGCGAATTCGAGGTGCTGGAGAACCAGGTCGTCCCCAAGGTTTTCGAGAATAAGGGAGCCGGGCAGCAGGTCCGGGTCTGGGTGCTCGGCTGCGCCACCGGCGAAGAGGCCTATTCGATCGGCATCCTGTTGCGCGAACACATCGCGAAGCTTGAAACGGCGCCTCAGGTGCAGATCTTCGCGACCGACATCGACGGGCGCTCGCTGGCGGCGGCCCGGGTCGGACGCTACCGCACCAACATCGCCGGCGCCATGTCCCCCGAACGCCTGGCGCGCTGGTTCGTGCGCGAGGGCGACACCTATTGCGTCGTCAAGGAATTGCGGGAAATGTGCATCTTTTCCCAGCACAACGTCATCAAGGATGCGCCATTCTCCAAACTCGACCTGGTCTCGTGCCGCAATCTCCTGATTTATCTCAACGGGGATCTGCAAAGCCGCATCATTCCGCTGTTTCATTTCGCGCTATTGCCGGACCGCTTCCTGTTTCTCGGCAATTCGGAGAACGTCACGCGTCATCCGAAAATGTTCGCGCCGCTCGACCGCCGCGCCCGGATCTTCAAGAGACTGGAGACCGGCACGCGCCTGCCTCCGGAATTTCCGATCGCCACCATGGCGGGACGGGCGAAGGTCGAAGTGCCGCCGGTCCGCGCGCCCGGTTCCGACGTCGGGCTGGAGCGCCGCGCCCAACGCATTGCCGAGCGCCATGCGCCGGCCTATGTCATCATCGACGAGAATTTCCACATTCTGCATTTCTCCGGGCGAACCGGCCGCTACATCGAGCCGACCGCCGGGACCGC
>DASXYZ010000071.1:0-37827 GCA_036502185.1 Rhizomicrobium sp. | reverse complement strand
CCTGGATCATTGCCAGACTCGGCGGTTGGAGTGGATACGCCTCCCAAAAACCACCAGGCCCAATCACGATTCACAACGGCCTCGATTATTTCCACAAATTCTTCGCCGGTTGGAGCTTCAAAAATGTGTAGATGCCCTAGTCAAGGGGAGGGTGGTAAATCTCTGTCGTAGATCACCGCGTTCCAGAAGCGGGCGCGGTGCCAGCCGGTTTTGCGAAAGGCGCGGCGGCGCAGTTCGCGGCCCAGGATCAGGTTGAAATAGCCATGCGCGACGAGAGCGGCGGCGCCGTCGCTGCGGGCGCGCGCCATGAGAATGTCGGCCGCCTGCGCCGCGCGATTTTTGGAGCGCCGGTAGTTCTCGATGCGCGGATGAAATCCGACGTGCCAGAGGATGCGCGACACCACGGCCCATTTTGGAACCCGCATCCGGAGCAGCGGGATCGGCGGCGAGGCGAGCGGCGCCTCGACGAACAGCGGATCGGCAATCAGTTCCGCCGAGGGCGCCAGCACGCGCGCGCTGTCATGGGCCCGCTTGCGGCCGCTGGTGAACACCGCGGAGAGTTCGCGCACGAGGTCCTGCAACTCCTCGGGCGGCGCGCTCACGGGATCGAGGCCGGATTCTTCGTAGGCGTCGATGTAGAGGCGGAATTCGCGATGCGAGGCGCGCGGCGACACCGGAATGTCGGGCCGTCCGTGGCGGATCAGAATGATCCGTTCCGCACGCGCGGCTTCATCTGTGGGCCGGACAGTGGAAGAATGCCCGTCCGGACCCTCGTCTTCGTGCCGTCGCGTCCGTTCGGTCGCCGTTTGCAAATCCATATACTCGCGGCGCCGCAATGCGCCGGCTCCGCAGGATAGAGAGCCGAACAGGGGGAGCAAGCGAAATGCCGATCACCTTTCCCGAGGGATTCCTGTGGGGCACCGCGACCGCGGCCCACCAGGTCGAAGGCGCCAACACCGCAAGCGATCTGTGGCTGATGGAAAACATGCCCGACAGCGATTTCGCGGAACCCTCTGGCGACGCCTGCGACCATTATCACCTGTACGGCAACGACATCGCGCTCCTGAAGGGCCTCGGATTTGCGGCCTACCGCTTCTCGATCGAATGGGCGCGCATCGAACCGGAAGAGGGATTCTTCTCGCGCGCGGCGCTCGACCACTATCGGCGGATGATCGCGGCGGTCCGCACCGCGGGCATCGTGCCGATCGTCACCTTCCATCATTTCACGGCACCGCTCTGGTTCACCCGCGACGGCGGCTGGACAGACCCGAAGTCCGTCGATCGCTTTGCGCGCTATTGCGAGCGGGCAGTGCGCGCGCTCGGCGATCTCGTTCTGTGGGCCTGCACCATCAACGAAGCCAATGTGCCCATCATGATTTTCGCCCAGCGCGCGGCGAACGAGGGGACAGGATGGAAGACGCCGGCGCATTTCATCGACGTCGCGCGGCGCTGCGGCGGCGATCCCGAACGCTGGCAGCCATTTCTGATCTGCGACGCCTACACCGCGACGCCGCATCTCATTGCCGCGCACCGCAAAGGCTATGAGGCGCTGAAAGCGGCGGGCCTCACCTGTCCCGTGGGACTCACGCTCGCGTTGCTCGAAATCCAGGCGGAGCCCGGCGGCGAGTTGCTGCGCGATGCCGCCGCGCAACTGCTCGACGGACAGTTTCTGGAGAGCCTGCGCGGCGACGATTTTGTAGGCGTGCAGACCTACACGCGATTGTGCTTCGGGCCGAAAGGACATGTGCCGCCGCGCGCCGGCGCGGAGCTGACGCAGATGGGCTACGAGTTTTATCCCGAAGCGCTCGGCGCCACCGTGCGCAGAGCGGCGTGCGTGTCGGGCTGCCCGGTGCTCGTCACCGAGAACGGCATCGGCACGGAAGACGACACGCGGCGGATCGCCTATACGCGCCGCGCGCTCGCAAGCTTGCACGCGGCCATGGCGGACGGCGTGGATGTGCGGGGCTATCTTCACTGGTCGCTGCTCGACAACTTCGAATGGCTCGAAGGCTACCGCCCGAAATTCGGCCTCGTAGCCGTCGACCGCGCCACCCAGGCACGCCGGCCGAAGCCGTCGGCGTACTGGCTCGGCGACACTGCGCGGAAGAATGCGATGGAATGACCGGGAATTCGTCGGAGATAGAGGCTTCAAACCTCCGGCCCGCTTCCCGGTAACGCTGCTCCAGTATGCGGATTCGAAACTGCATGACACGCGAGGGAAGTTGCTTCCTGGGACCGCGGGCGTCCCGCCGGCATTTTCTCGAAACAAGCCCCGGCGCCTGATGATGCTTCGGGGCCGTGCGGCCGGGACGGCCGCAGTCCCAGGGCTGCCACGGTTCGGAATTCCGGAGATCGCACCCGCCAATGAGAGCTGGTGCCAGGACGATTCCGAAAGAGATCGGGCGCATCAGGATGCATATCCCCTACGGAGCCCCCCCGCAGAATTTCGCCGGCCGACGTGCATTGCGCCGATTGGCCGGGCGGCATATACTCTTGTATATCCCAAGGAGGTCACCGAATGGCGAGAACGGCCAGAATCTTCATGAACAACCGCAGCCAGGCGGTGCGCCTGCCCAAGGATTTTCAGTTCGCGACCGACGAAGTCTATATCCGGAAGCAAGGAGACGAGGTCATCCTGTCCCCGCGACCCGCGGACTGGTCGGCCTATCTCGCCGAAGGCCCCAAAGCCTCGTCGCAATTCATGACGGACGTCGAAGAGCTACCGGTCCAGGAACGCAAGACCTGATGCGGCTGTTCATGCTGGACACGGACACCTGCTCCTACATCCTGAAACGTTCCAATGTCGCGGTGCTGCGGCGGCTACAGACGATCCCGACGGAGAATGTCTGCATCTCCGCGATCACGAAGGCGGAGTTGCTTTACGGCGTGGCGATATCGCCACGAAAGCAGGCGGACGGAATCGCCGTCGAAGTGTTTCTCCGTCACATCGCCGTTCGCGATTTCTCCGGGGATGTTGCCGTGCATTATGCGGCAATCCGCGCCGATCTGAAGCGTCGCGGAACCATGATCGGCGCGCACGACCTGTTCATTGCCGCTCATGCGCGTGCTCTCGGCGCGACACTGGTGACAAACAATATGCGTGAATTCCGCCGTGTTCGCGGATTGACCGTCGAAAACTGGGCTGCGGGTGGGGCTGCATGACGGAAAATCGGGGACCGGAGCAACTGTTCCGCTCTCCTTTCCGACTTCCACGTGAATTGCAGGAAGCATTTCAGCTTCGATTCGCCATTGGCCGCGCGAGCGAACAATGGCCGTGACGGAATAGTTGCTCATGCCACCGGATTCACCATTTCCGCCACCGGTTACTTCTTAAGCATGAACACGGTGCCACAACCGCCGTCGCAGGCTGTGCTGCCACCCGCAGATGTCGTACCATAGAGGTCGCCTTCCTTGCCCTCGATCAGACCGGCCCCGGGGAACGCGCCGTCGGCGCCGTCGAAGGAATAGAGCACCGTTTCGGTGCCGTCGGGCGCGAGCTTGAAAACGGTTCCAAAGTGACCGTTGGTGCCGTCCTTGTAAGTAGTGCCATAGAGGTTGCCCGCTGCGTCTTCGATCAGGCTGGCGAAGGGGTGAGCGCCGTCGCCGTCCTTGTGCCCGCGGAATGCGTAAAGGGTCGTTTCGGTGCCGTCGGGAGAGAGTTTGAAAACTGTTCCACAGACAGGTTCAGGCTCACAGCCTCTGCCCCCGATAACAGTCGTGCCATAGAGGTTGCCTGCCTGGTCAGCGACCAGGCCGGCTATGGGGCTCGCGCCGTTGTGCGTGCGCCCGTGGAAGGCATAAAGGGTCGTCTCGGTGCCGTCCGACGCGAACTTGAAAACGGTTCCACAACCGGAGCCGGAGTAACCGCGGCAGCGATTGTCGCCGCCTTGCGCTGTCGTACCATAGAGGTTGCCTGCCCTGTCCTTGATCAGGCCGGCCAAGGGGATAGCGCCGTCGCGTCCGTACCTGAAATCATAGAGCACCGTTTCGGCGCCGTCGGGAGCGAGCTTGTAGACGGTTCCGAATCCACGGGCGCCGCCACTGGACGTCGTGCCATAGAGGTCGCCCGCTTTGTCCTGGATCAGGCTGGCCTCGGGCTCCCCACCGTCGCCGTTTTCATCGGTGAAAGCGTGCAGCACCGTGACTTTGCCATCTGGCGCGAGCTTGAAAACGGTTCCGTCGCGATACGCGCCGCCAAACATTGTCGTGCCGTAGAGGTTGCCCGCCGAGTCCGCGATCAGGCCGGCATCGGGCAAAGCGCCGTCGCTTTTTCCGCCCGTGAAAGCGTGCAGCACCGTCTCGGCGCCATCGGGCGCGAGCTTGAAAACGGTTCCGCAACTCTGCTCACTGTAGCACTCGATCCCACCCTGGTATGTCGTGCCGTAGAGGTTGCCTGCCTTGTCCTCGATCACACCCGCATAGGGGTTGGCGCCGTCGCTTCCCCCGGTGAAGGCATAAAGGATGGTGATGCCGGCATGCGCCGTCTCGAGCGAAGCGAGCGCGGCAAGCGCGGCAACGCCGGCCAGAACAGTTTTGCTGCAACTAACAAGCCTGTGCATTTCATCCCCCTTTCAATTTTCGGGGATTGTTGCTCCTGCCACCGGATTTCTCTGATTGTCATCCCTGCGAAAGCAGGGACCCAGATGGTGGAGTTTTCCGGATAATTCGGCGCGCTGGTTTCCCGCTTTCGCGGGAATGACAAATTTGGTGGTTGCGTTGTACACCGACCAGCTCACTTCGTGAGCCTGAAGACGGTACCGCAACCGAACCCTCCGCAGCCGATCCCGCCCTCGGATGCCGTGCCGTAGAGCTGACCGTCCCCGCCCTTCATCAGGCCGGCAGAGGGTGTGGCGCCGTCCTTGTGCCCCTGAAAGGCATAAAGCACCGTCTCGGTGCCATCGGGACCGAGCATGAAGACGGTTCCGCAGCCGCGCTGAGGATGGTAGCCGGTGCCGCCGCCTCCCTGCGTCGTCCCATAGAGGTTGCCTGCCTGGTCCTGGATCAGGCCGGCATCAGGGTGAGCGCCGTCGTGTCCTCCGGCGAAAGAATAAAGCACCGTTTCGGTACCGTTGGGAGCGAGCTTGAAAACGGTTCCCTTTCCATGGGTGCCGCCGTTGCCGGTCGTGCCATAAAGGTTGCCTGCCTTGTCCTCGATCAGGCCAGACTCGGGGTAGGAACCGTCGCCGTGCTTGCGCCCGTGGAAGGCATAAAGCACCGTTTCGGTGCCGTCCGGCGCGATCTTGAAAACAGTTCCGCAACCGTTGGGTTCATATTCCCCTTTGCAGCCGGTGCCGCCGCCCTTGGTCGTGGTTCCGTACAGGTTGCCTTCCTCGTCCTGGATCAGGCCAGCCTCGGGATCTGCGCCGTCGCCGTTTTTTTCACCGGTGAAACTGTGAAGCACCGTTTCGGTGCCGTCGGGCGCGATCCTGAAAACCGTTCCTCCGCAATCGACGCCGAATTCACAGTAATGGCCATTGGTCTGGTATGTCGTGCCATAAAGATTGCCCCCTTTGTCACGGATCAGGCCGGCGTCGGGGCCAGCGCCGTCGCTTTCGCCGGTGAAGGAATAAAGCACGGTTTCGGTACCGTCGGGCGCGAGCTTGAACACGGTTCCGTAGCCATCGGCGCCGCCGCCTGCCGTCGTGCCGAAGAGATTGCCATCCTTGTCCTCGATCACACCGGCCCAGGGGCGAGCGCCGTCGCCGTTTTTACCCCTGAAAGTGTGAAGCGTCGTTTCGGTGCCGTCGGGCGCGAGCTTGAAAACGGTTCCGGCACGGGCATCATCGCCGTTCGTCCCGTGGAAGTTGCCTGCACTGTCCTCGATAAGACGGGAATGGGGGTAAGCGCCGTCGCTTCGGCCGGTGAAGGCGTAAAGGACGGTGATGCCGGCATGAGCCGTTCCGAGGGAAGCGAGCGCGGCAAGGGCGGCAACGCCGGCCAAAACAAATTTGCTGCAAGAACGAAGCGTCCGCATTTCACCCCCCAGTCAATTCTCAGGGTCCGGAGCCAGAAACCTGTCCCACCTGACTCGACGCTGCTTGCGGGAATGCAAATCGACGTGTGCGGTTGCACGATCAGATTTTATGGCGACCGGGATCGCCGGTAGGCACAAGGCGTGTCCGCGCGCGGAATCGGCGGTCGATCCGTGCAGCCAAAGAGGAGCAGCCAGTCCCGAGCTCGAAGGCAGCCGCAGCAAGCGGCACAACCAACGCAGTCAGGTCAGCCCCGAAGCCATCGGCTTCCTTCTCCAAGCTCGGGAGATGGAGCTCGGTTCGCTTCGAGATGTCGCTCTTGCCGAGGTTAGAAAGTGCGCCGCGGATTGCCGCCTGTTGCGGAGCAAGGGGATCGATGAGGCGCGGCGCAGCCAGCCCGAATTTGTCTGGGCTATAAGTGCTTCGGGACGGGTGTGCAGAGTATCCGGCGGGACGTTGATTGGAGGCGCCGCCGCCGGATATCTCTGCACTCGCCCGGACGCAGATCGGAGCCGCAACTTCGTGTACGTCGCACTCTACCAGTAGCGGCGAAGCATTAGCCGGGATTAGCGATGCAGAACCGTCGTCGTATTGTAGCCCATCGAAGCGGTGGTAGATCCCCCTTGCACCTTCCAGTAGATGGACAGGTCGTGGACCCCGGGCGGCAGATTGTCGACCGCCCATGTGGCCGTGTGCGAGGCCCCCAAGTTGAAATCGCCATCATCAAAATACATCGGTCCGGGATCCATCACCTTCTGGTCCAGCAGCGCCTCGACGACAACAGTGTCGCTCGGATACATGTACGTATCGGCGACGAAGCTGACGACGAAGCACCCGGTCTTGGTGGTCTTGATCGCAAATCCGCCTTCGGGAAGTTCGGTGAAAGTGGAGGAACTCGTCTGAACCGGATCCGTGGAGGTGGAGAAAAATGAATTGGGGGTCTTGCAGATTCCGGACGTAAACGCTGCGGCGGGTGCCGCGGTCATCGCGGCGGCCGCGGCGAGCGCCGCCACGATAGCGATTTCTCTTCTACTCATGGTTTTTTCCTTACTGTTGGATAGCGCTCATCGCTATCGATGGAGCGGGCCATCCGCGTCGACCTCGATTTGTGCCGGATGTTTGGAGAACTGAAAGGACGCCGGACCCACCGCAAACTGACCAATTCGTGACCGGCATGAACGGACGCCGATGAATAGCTGCCCAGCTTCGCGCAGGTTGGAACAGTTGCGGCCGATACCCGTGTTGCTGCTCTTTACGGGCGGCCGGCCGGTCCGGACGAAGGCTGGGATCGGACGTGCCGCCGAGCTGGGTCGTTTTCGGTTCTGCCGGTCAAGTTTACCCATGGAAGGGCGCGGGCTAGACTGGCGCCCGGCGGGACGCTGTTGAAGGGTTGCGGACGTATGTCATTGCTCGGCCGTTCATTGCGTTGCGCGGCCGTTGTCCAACAATGCCCGAATCTGGGCCCGAATCTGGCTCGCAGTCTCGCGCGACAGGAAGAGGGAAAGCCCTGATCGATGCATGATCGGCCTGAACAATTGCCGATGAACCGCCATCTGGGGGCCTGCGAACTTGCCGCGCGGGTGGATCTGGCACGCGAACGCGACTTCGCTCTGGGGCGGATCGAGGTTCGTCCTTCCCGCCGGCAGGTTGCCATCGATGGGCGCGAGCAGACGGTTCAGCCTCGCGTGATGCAGGTTCTGATTGCGATCGCCCGGGCAGGCGGCGGGGTGATCTCACGCAAGGATCTGATCGCGAGCTGCTGGGACGGACTTGCCGTCAGCGAGGATTCGATCAATCAGAGCGTTGCGAAGGTGCGCCGGCTTGCGGAACTGGGCGGCCGCGAGTTCGACATCGAGACCATTCCACGCATCGGCTACAAGTTACGTGGCGTTCTGCCGAACCCGCGATCTTCGGATTCCACTGTCGACGATTTGGGCGGTGCGAAGAAAAACGGCCATCAACCGGCTTGGGTTCATGGCGATAACGCTGCTGTCGTCAGCCGTGCTGCCGGGTTCGAGAGACGCTGGAGCACGCTTGGAATACCAGTTGCGCTGGCCGCGGTAGGCATCGCGCTTGCAGCAGGGTTCGTCGGATGGAAACGGCCTGCCGCGCCGAAGCCCGCGACGCAATGGGTGGTCATGCGATCCGAGGTTCCGATCGCCACCTCCCTCATTGAGCGCTATCCTGCCATCTCGCCGGATGGCTCGATGATCGCCTATTCCGCCGGCCCCGATCTGTTGACCCGCAAGATATTTGTTCGGCGCGTTTCGGGAGGAGATGCGTTGCGCCTGACCGGCGACCCCTATGACGACAGCTCACCCAGCTGGTCGCCAGATGGAGGCCAGATCGCCTATGTTGCTTATAAACCTGGCCTGCCTTGCCGGATCATGGTGGTGCCATCGCTTGTGGGATCGCCGCATGAAGTCGCACGATGCCGCACCGCCCAGCGCTCACACGTCGCGTGGTCCGCTTCCGGCAAGGAATTGTTCTTCCAGGAACCTGCCGGTTCGAACGGCAATGACCGCATCATGCGTTTTGATCTGGCCACGGGGCGGCGAACTCAATTGACCCGTCTTTCTTCTGCGACTTACGACGAACGCGAACCGGCTGTTTCTCCCGATGGGAGATGGCTCGCATTTTGCCGGATTTTTGGAAACGGCGTCAGCCGGCGAATCCTTTTCGATCTGCACACCGGCGCGGAACGAAATTCGGACTGCAATCAGACGGGGCAGGGTTACGGGCTCGCCTTTTCCGCCGATTCGAAGACTCTTTTCGCCACGACAAAACGCGGCGGCGACTATGCAATTTGGGCGTGGCCCGTGGAAGGAGGGCCGCCCGACCGCATCCTATCAAGTCCGCAACCGATGGAGCGCCTGAGTTTCGGCTCGAACGGGCTCCTCGCCGTGGAAATCGCCCGATTGCAGAGCGGCCTTGCGCGGGCACCAGCCTCGGGATCGGACCCGTTATTCCTCGAAACCGAAAATGGCGTTGCATTTACACCGGATGTATCCGTCGACGGGACCATCGCAGCCGCACTGAAAAGGCCGAACGGTGCCGGTGTGTGGATATTTCCGAAATCCGGAAGCGCACGCAAAGTGTTCGAGTTGGATCCTGACGACGCAGCCTATGCGGAGCCTCGCTGGTCGCCCGACGGCAGAAGTATCGCCATCTCTTCGCAAAAAACAACATCAGTGGGCATTCGCATCATCTCGATGTCCGGCCGGGTGCTCGCGTCAATTCCTTTTCGCGGAAGCTTCATGGGTGCGCCGGCGTGGGAAGCGGATGGACGTTCGCTGATCTTTCCAGGCGTCGATAATAATGTCTGGCGTCTGTGGCGCGTTGTCCTCAATCATGGCAACCGCGTGGCTCCGCTCCCGTATGTCGGTTGGACCAGCATACAAATCAGGGGCCATGAGCTCTATGGCGAGCGCGCCGGCATGGAAGGCGTTTGGCGCATCGATGGAAAGCCTCGCAGGATCACCGCCATGCCGACGATCGCGAATGCGGGTCATTGGACGATAGTCGACAACGAAATTGCCTATGTGGACGACGATTTTGACCCCGGCTTGCTTCTCTCGCAGCCGATCCAGGGCGGCGCTGCGCATTTGCTGGCGCGGATTCCAGATTGCAGCTGCGATAGCGGCGTGGCATGGGATCCCACATCGCATTCGCTCATCTATATCGCGGGGATCAGTCTCGATGCGGACATCGAACTTCTGCATCTTGCCCGGCATTGAATTTCGAGTTCGGAATTATTGCTCGATACAATAAGTTGGGAATTCCGTCGCTGAATCTGCATCCCTCGCGACGTGCTGTGGCGTAACCCAAACCCGGTGGCCGTCGGGCGCGAGCTCGAGACAATTCCGATGTGCTTGGTGCCCGAAGTACCCCCTGCTCCGGCGCATGGGCTACCCGCGCCAAATCACCGCCCACGGCGTCCGCAGCACTTCCGGGACTGGGCGGCGGAGCAGACCAACCACTCCCATGGACGTGGCCGGGATGGCCCTCGCCCATGCCATCAGCACTGAGGTCGAAGACGCCGACCGGCGCGGCGACCTGCTCGAGCAGCGGTAAGCTCTAATGGCGGATGGGGCGCGGTACTGCACTGGCGCTTCATCCGATAATGTTCCGAGCTTTCGCCGTAGTGCCAGCTCGAAGCGGCCTGGGCTCAACTTTCGGCGAGCTATTCCGAGGCTTTACTGCCCGTAAACTCGTCGCCTGCCAAAATTGCAAAGTTCCTTTTGTTCAGCTGGTCAGGGGCAGGAGCCTGGGCAACTCCGAACCTTGGGCGTCAAAGGCTCGTTATAAGGCAGGGGATGAGTCCCGACCGAAAAGCCAATGCCACGAACGTCAGGCGGCCTTCCGAGTGGCTGCCCTGTATTCTCGTCGCTTACGTGCTTTGCGCAGCGATCGCTTGCGCGGCTGCGGTGCCAGACCAGTCGACTGGCAGCGGGAGCTGGAGCGACCTGGAGCGGACGATAACAAAAGCCCAACTCCTGATGATGGTCGATCCCGCGGCCGCGTTGGCAAGCGCGCGCGAAGCCGACACACTCGCAAATCGGAACATCTCGTCTCCACATTACCGTGAGGCGCGTGCAACAAGTCTGTGGCTCGAAGCGGAAGCGCTCACACGTCTCAACCGGTTTTCAGACGCACAGGTCACGCTCGACCGCGCGGAACAATTCACCTCGCAAAAAACCAAACTGTCCAAGCTCGACGGTGACCTTGAACTGACCAGAGCCCGGCTGGCCAACGCCAGCGGCAATATCGCGGTCGCTCTCAAGAGCTATCAAAAAGCGTATACAATCTTCGTTCGTTTGGGAGTCCCTCGGAGCCAGTCCATCGCACTGCTGGGCCTCGGCGGCCTCTATGACGAGGCGCACGATTTCCCTCGCGCGATTCGCTACTACCGCGAGGCTTCGCAGGTGTACTCGGGCGATCCGGCATTGGATCTTTCAATAGCAAACGATATTGGCTTTGCGCTACAACAGATGGGGCGATACAACGAAGCCATTCAGGACTTTCACCGGGCGCTCAAGATCGCTTCCGCACTGGACAGCCCGGTTGTTGATGCCCAGATCCTCACCAACCTCGCGATCAGCAATGCCCGCACTCACAACCTTGCAGAAGCGGATCGGAACGCCGATGAAGCGCTCCGCGTTCTCGGGCACCACGATGAGAGGGGCGAGAGCCGATTCGCCTGGGGCGTAAAGGCGGAGATTGCATATCGACGCGGCGCGATTGCCGCCGCGGCAGATGATCTGCAGAAGGCGTTTCGCGGGCTGGATCTTGAAACGACGACCGCTCGGCTGCGTGACATCCACGAAATTGCGTTCCGGGTCTATCGCGCGAACGGTAATCTGCCTCTGGCCATCGCGCACCTGCAAGCCTTCAAGCGGCTGGACGACGAGGGGCGATCCCTTGCGTCCTCGGCGAATCTTGCACTGATGAGTGCACAGTTCGACTTCGCAAACCAACGGCTGGAAATCGAGCAGCTGAAGTCGGCTGAACTCGAGCGCGACATCAGCCTCAGGAAATCGCGTGAGACCACGCTCACGGTGTCCATCATCGGCATCCTGCTCGTCGGCGGCGTCGTCATCGCATGGATTGCATTGCGGCACGCTTCGGAGCGCAGGCATCGCAGCATTGTGGCGCAAAAAAACCGCAGGCTCACCGAGACACTGGCCAATTTGCGATTGGCGATGGATGCGGCTCTGCAGGCCAGCCGCGCCAAGGGTCACTTCCTTGCCAACATGAGTCATGAACTGCGGACCCCCCTCAATGCCATCATCGGGTTTTCCGAAATAATCATGTCGGGCAATATCAAGCCGGAAAAATCGCGGGAATATGCGTCCAACGTGGCCGAGGGTGGCCGACGACTGCTATCGACCGTGAACGACGTTCTCGACATGGCGCGCCTCGAAGCCGGTACCGTTTCGCTCAGCGAGAACACCGTAAGCCTGGCCGATGTGGTCGATCACGCGAGATCCGCTTTGCCGCTTGAACAGGTTGCAAAGAGGCAGGTCTGGTTCGACCGCAGCAATCGCGATGTTTGCGTGCGCGGCGATCAAGCCCGCCTGCAGCAGGTCGCTATCAACCTTGTCTCGAACGCCGTGAAGTTCACCTCTCCCGCAACCGGCCGGGTCGATATCGTCATTGAACCGGTGCCGGACGGCGTGGATCTCGCGGTCCGGGATAATGGCAACGGAATTCCATCCGAGAAGCTCGCTGCCATCATGGAACCGTTTGGCCAGGCGGAGAGCGCCTATGCGCGTTCGTATCAGGGCGCAGGGTTGGGCCTGACCATCGTGAAAGCGCTGACGGAGCTTCATGGCGGCCGGTTTACGATCACCAGCACGGTGAACGAGGGAACCGAAGCTCGCGTGCACTTCCCGAGCGACCGCGTGCTGGAGATGCCCGGACCCGACGCGGGTATCGGATTATCGGTTCTCCCGTTAACCTCAACGACAGCGGCGTAATTGAACTGAATTTTAACTGATCAAATACAATCAGGTTTCGAATTCATTGCGCCTGTAGCTCAATCCATCCGAGTGCCGGATTCCAATGGATGGAGTAGAACATGCGCAACTGGCTCCTGGTGACCGTAGCAGCTGCCTGCCTGAGCGCCACGAGCGGCGCGAACGCAGCAAATCGTGACACGGATCAGGGCGGCGCAATCACGCCGTACTATGGTACTGACGGTGGGCCCGTCGATCCGTTCTACGGTACGATCGATCCATTTTACGGCGACGGTAACCCGGATTACGGTCTGATCGGCCCGTTGTGGGGCGACCTCAGCTCCTTCTGGGGAACGGTCAATCCGTTCTACGGTTCGATCAACCCGTTTTATGGCGAAGTTGACCCGTTCTGGGGAACGGTCAACCCGTTCAACGGCAACCCGCTGCGTTCACTGCTCTACGGATACTGGGACGTTGCCGGCCCGCAGTGGGGCGCTCTGAATTTGGAGTGGAGTGTGCTGCAGCAGGCCGGCTCCAAAAACTATCTCCTTGTGCAGCTGCAGCTTGCGGTGCTTTTCACCAGCGCAGACCTTGTCTGGGGTCCCATTGGACACGAACTGGGAAACCAGATGCTCGCGAAGTATGGAATCGATCCGAAGAGCCAGGCTTCGCTGGCGGCTGCAACCCCGGAAATGCGCTCGGCCTTTTACCTCAACTGGTATGACGCATTGATGACCACCATCGGGGTAGACGACGTCGATTGGTGGATGGCGGCGGTGCACTGGTCACCAGAGCTCGCACTGACGAACGGTGCAGCCGGCACGCGCGTGGGGCTTCTCGATGCGTCCACGACGGGTGCCAATTCCGACGTCAAGCGCTTTCGGTTCATTGGCGGCTACGCCGGCTATGTTGACGATCACGGCGCAGCGGTCGGGAGCCTGATTGCAGCCCGGGAAGACGGGACCGGCGTCATGGGTATGGCGCCGAAATCGCAGATCGGGCTGTACAACCCGTTCGATGCGAGCGGTTCCGGCACCTGGAAGGACGTGAGCAAGGGAATTACCAGGTTGGACGTGAAGGAAAACTCCGTGATCAATGCTTCACTAGGTGTTCCGGGCTGGACACTGTCGAAGCAGTGGGGGCCAATTCTCGCTTCGCTGAGCGACAAGTCTGTTCTGGTAAAAGCCGCCGGCAACGAAGCCGTGCAGCAAAGCTCCGACATCTCATGGCCGCACGGCGCAAGCGCCCCCGATAATTTGATTGTGGTTGGTTCAGTCGGCCCGGCCCAACAGATTTCGCGATTTTCCAATACGCCGGGCGAGGCCTGCATCCTTGTCGACAAAACCTGCCAGGAGCAGAATAAGCTCAAGTACCGATTCCTGGTCGCACCTGGCGAACTGATGCTCGTCGAGGACAATCATGGCGGTATCACGCGCATGACGGGAACGTCCTTCTCCGCACCGCTCGTGACCGGCACAATTTCACTTTTGCATAGCCGGTGGCCATGGCTGCGCAGTTATCCGGCGGAGACTACCCAGATCGTTCTGCAGTCAGCGACCGATCTCGGTGCTCCTGGTGTGGACCCTGTTTACGGCTGGGGCATGCTCAACGCCGAGGCAGCGGTATCGCCGCTGAGTTTCGACAATCTGACGGTGTTTCAGCCCTTCGTCTTCAACGGAAAGAAAATCGAGGTCGACCGCAACAATCCGAACTGGACCCCCGCCGCGCTCAAAACCGCAATTCTGACCCCGGGGCAGCTTGACACCTGGGACTCAGAAGGGGCGTTCCTCGTTGCTTTTGAAAACGTCGGCACAACGTACAGGGACTTCATCATTCCGCTAAGCTCGCAGCTTGTTACGGCCTCGCAGACGGTGAATGGATCCCGAAATCGATTCCAGGCATACATCTACGAACGAATGATCACCTGGGCTGAGAGCCTTCCCCGCCACGGCCGCCAGAAAAAATAGCCGCGGCGCATATTGATGGGCAGGCGAACCGGGAATTGCTCCGGTGAATGGCACCCTGCCAGCACGGCTGCGCGCCTCAATCCTTGGCGTCAAGACTCTTACGATTAGTTGCGACTCTCGAGCCGTGGCAGCATGATTTCGATGTGGCCGCGCCAAGGCGCCGGGTTCTCTCCGGTTCGGTGCCTCTTGACCCTCGCCCAATCGAGAATGTTCTCGATCCTGCCTCGGAGCCGGGCGGCCGTTGAAGGTTTGCCTGCCCCCAGCGGCCCCTCCGCCGCAACGCCTGAACCGAATCTGCTACACTCCAACGTTGAAGCGCTTCGCACCGAGCGAATTTGCGGCGCCCGGCTTTCACTTGATACGATGTCAGCGGGCGGAGGCCTGGAAGTACGCCCCCAACTGGAACGTCCGTCGAGGAGGAAACATGGTCATGAGGAAGACTACTGGCAAACACCGATACATCGGAACGGCCCTTTGCGCGCTCTTGGCCGGAGCAAGCATTGTCGGCGCCGCACATGGAGCCACGGATCGGGAAAAGAATCTGTTCCTCTTCGGCGGGGCAAACGGAGCTTCTCCCCAGGGTGGCCTCGTCGCTGATGCAAAGGGAAACCTGTACGGGACGACGTATCTCGGCGGCGGCGCCTACGGATTCGGCAATGTTTTCGAGCTGTCGCGCACGAAGGGCGGCTGGAAGGAGACAGTGCTTTTCAACTTCACCGGCGGCGCGGACGGCGGCGGGCCGTTGGACAGTTTGGTGTTCGATGCCGCGGGCAATCTCTATGGAACGACTATAAGCGGCGGCCAGGGTCAGTGCCTCTGGAACGGCACGCAATGGTACGGCTGTGGAGTGGTATTCGAGCTCACGCCGTCGGGCAAAACATGGCAGGAAAATGTGCTGTTCAGTTTCGTCCCGGGACAGGTGAAAGGCGTCATGCCGGTTGGCGGCCTCGTATTCGACGGAGCCGGAAACCTTTATGGGACGACCTATGCGTCGGGTGTCGACGGCGGGCCGCGCTACAGCCGGACGGCAGGCGGTGTCAACCCGCCCACCTATTGGGGCTGCAGTGATCCGGGCTGCGGCGGCTCCGTGTACGAACTTTCGCCGACGCAACACGGCTGGCAGGAACACGATATCTATGGCTTTACCGGTGGCAGCGATGGCGGAGTTTCAGAGGCCAATCTCGTCTTCGATGCGACGGGAAACCTTTATGGAACGACCGTTTATGGCGGCTCGACCGGCTGCGTCAGCGGCTATGGCTGTGGCGTCGTATTCGAGGTTTCCCCGGGCAAGCGCGGATGGAGAGAGAGCGTGCTGCATACGTTTTCCAGCACGGACGGGGCCTACCCGCAGGGAAGCGTGAACTTCGACAGCCAGGGGAATCTGTACAGCACCACGTCTTACGGCGGCAGCGGAAACTGCAATGTTTTGTATGAGCCCCCGGGCTGCGGCACCGTCTTCCGCCTCAAGCCCGGAAAGGCCGGGTGGAAGGAAAGCGTGCTCTACAATTTCGGCGACGGCGACGACGGCGGGATCCCGTTTGCGGCCGTGATCATGGACGGCCAGGGCGATCTCCTTGGTACGACCTTTGACGGCGGAAGCGGACATGAGGGCGTTGTCTTTAAGCTCGCTCCATCCAGACATTCCTGGAAAGAAAGCGTGCTTTACGCATTCAGCCACCCGGGCGCCGGCCAGCCGGTTGCGCCTTTGCTGGCGATGCCGGACGGCAAGCTCGTCGATACCTCGGTGAATGGCGGCTCCCAGGATTATGGCGCCGTGTTCGAACTAATTCCGTAAACGATTGTCCTTCCGATGAATTCGCTCGGGTGAAACTCAGGTGAAATGGCGTGAATCGGGGGTATTTGTCAGCATGCATGACGTGCTACACGCAAAAGTTACGATTGCTGGGCTTTTTGCTACTTGACTGGCCGGAGAGAGAGGATTCGAACCTCCGGCCCCCACGTCCCGAACGTGGTGCTCTACAAGGCTGAGCCGTCTGGATGCGGCCCGGCGGTTTGGTTTACAGCAGCTCCCATAGCGTGGTCTGCTTGCCCGTGGTGGCGATTCCGGGGCGTGGTGTGGGCGGGAAACCTGTCTCCGATGCGGATGTGTTTGCGGATTACATCCGCGCCCTGCAGCAGTTCGCAGTCCGCGAAAAAACCGAACACACCGACCGCGCGGGCATCGAGCGCCTCTTGAACGTGTTTGCCGAACGGGCGGAGGGCGCACCCAAGGTTCAGCACGAGCCCAAGCGCGCGGCCGGAAAGGGCGCACCGGATTTCAAGGTGACACGCTCCGGCATGATCCTCGGCTATGTGGAAACAAAAGCCATCGGAGAGAATCTCGCGCAAGCCAGGAAATCGGAACAGCTCGCCCGATATCGCGAATTGTCCGGCAACATTCTCCTCACCGACTATCTCGAATGGATATGGATTCGTAAAGGCGAGTCCGTCCGCACCGAAGTCCTATGCCACGAAACCGACCTCGACAACCGGCGCTTCCGGCTTCGCGAGGAGCGGATTCAGTCCGTCTCCGAACTGATTGCGGGCTTCTTTTCCAGCGCGCCGGAGGGCATCGGGCGTTCGCAGCAGCTGGCCCTCGCATTGGCGAAGAGAAGCAAGTTGTTGAGGGATTATCTGACCGAAGAACTTGTCCGCCAAGAACGCGAACACACGAAAGGCCGGCTGTTCGGGCTTTACACGACGTTCCGCGATCAGGTGTTCCGCGAACTGAAGCTGTCGGAGTTCGCCGACGCCTTCGCGCAGATGCTGGCGTACGGTCTTTTTCTGGCGCGGCTGAATGCGGGGCCGCACGACGAAATCACTTTGCGCAATGCGCGCGATTACGTGCCGGGCTCCTTCCGCCTCATCCGCGAGCTGGTGGATTTTTTGAGCGAGCTCGACCGCGAAGACTATCGCGAGGTCCGCTGGGTGGTGGAGGAAGTTCTCTCGATCGTGAACGGCCTCGACCTGAGGTCCATCCACGAGGACCTGTCTTTCCGCCAGCGCAAAGGCCATCAGCCGCAAAGTACGCGCCGCGGACGAGGAAGAGCATCGTCTGTTCGAGCGCGATCCGTTCATCTATTTTTACGAGGATTACCTGAAAGCTTACGATCCGTCGATGCGCAAGGGTCGCGGCGTCTATTACACGCCGCCGCCAATCGTGAATTTCATCATCCGCGCGGTGGACGACATCCTGAAGGACAGCTTCGGCATCAGCGACGGACTCGCCGACAGCAAGCAAGTCACCGTACTCGACTTCGCCTGCGGAACCGGAACCTTCCTGCTCGAAGTGTTCCAGCGTATCTTTCAAAATATCGGCGGCGCCGATTCCGCCCGGGCCGGCCTCGTCGTGCGAGAACACATTCTCCGCAACCTGTTCGGTTTCGAATATTTGATTGCGCCATACACCATCGCGCACCTGAAACTCTCGCAATATCTTCTCGACAAGGGGCATAAGCTTGCGGATCGGGAACGCTTGCAGGTTCTTCTGACGAACACTTTGGAGCAGATCGCGCCCGAACCTAATTTCCTTCTTCCGGCGATTACCCAAGAGGCGGAAGCTGCCCAGAAGGTGAAAGACAAGCCGATCCTAGTCATAACCGGGAACCCTCCCTATTCCGGCCATTCGAGAAACAAGGGCGAATGGATCGGCGCCGCGATCCGCGGCTACAAATTCACTCTCGAGACGGACAAGAACGTCCACGAAATCGAGAAGCCGCTTGGCGAGCGCAATCCCAAATGGCTGAACGATGATTATGTGAAGTTCATCCGCTTCGCACAGTTGAAAATGGACGCGGTCGACGAGGGAGTGGTCGGGATAATCACAAACCACTCGTGGCTGGACAATCCGACGTTCCGCGGCATGCGGCACTCATGCGAAGCTTTGAACGCATATTAGTCGTTGACCTTCACGGCAACTCCAAGAAAGGAGAACGCGCCCCCGACGGATCGAAGGACGAGAACGTTTTTGATATCGAGCAGGGCGTGGCGATCAGCCTTTTCGTGAAGAAGCGCGATCTTGAACGCGGTGTTTGGCGCGCGGACATCTGGGGCGAGAGGCTCGACAAATACCGGGTGGTAGCCGATTCGGACATTGATCGACTTTCCCGGACAATGCTTGCACCAGACGGGCCGGATTATCTGTTCCTGTCGGAATCCAAGCAGTTGCGCCAGGAATACGAGACTGGCGTGCAAATCACTCAAATATTCAAAGTGGGCGTGTTGGGATTCCAATCCCACCGCGATGATTTTGCGATCTCGTTTGCCGAAAAAGAAATGAGAAGACGATTGGCCGAATTTGTGAACCCCGCAGTAACAGACGATGATCTGTCCCGGCGATACGGTCTGAAGGACAATCGCGACTGGTCGCTATCTCATGCGCGCAAAGCAGCGTTAGAAGAACAAAATGATGGCGTAATGAAAGTAGACTATCGACCGTTTGACACCCGTTGGGGAGAATTTAGCGAAATTGCAATGGACTATCCCAGGCGCGAGCTTCTGGACCACGTAGCCCATCGCGATAATCAATGCCTTAATGTCGTGAGACAAACGAAGGCGCGAAATTGGCAGCACGTTCTTGTCAGCGACAAGCCCACTCCGGCGGGCTTTATCGAGATCAAGGACGGTTCGACGGTTTTCCCCTTGCGCCTTTTTCGCTGGTCCGGTACCGGGGACGAAGTGGGCGAGAATTTCAAAACGGAATTTCGGTCTTTCGTCGATTCCCGCTACGCCCGACATTATCTCCCGGAGGAAATACTGGGCTACATCTACGCCGTGCTGCACGCTCCGTTTTACCGCACGCGCTATTCCGAGTTTCTCCGAACAAATTTTCCCCGTATTCCATTCGCAGAGATGCCGGCGGATTTCATCGCGCTCTCAAAACTGGGGTGGCAACTGGTCGACGCGCATCTGCTTCGAGACGTGCCGCAGCGCGGATTTGCGCAATACAACGGCAAGGGCGATCACGCCGTCGAAGCCGTGCGATACTCGCAAGTGGAGCAGGCCATCTGGATCAATGCCAGCCAGCGCTTCGCGCCGGTGCCGCAAAACGTCTGGGATTTTCACATCGGCGGTTATCGGGTGCTGGAGAAATATCTGAAATCCCGCAAAGGCCGGAAGCTTTCGCTCGACGAGATCAATCACGTGGCCCAGGTCGCCGACAGCCTCGCCTTCACGATCGAACAGATGGCGAAGATCGACACGGCGTACAAGGCGGCCTTTCCCGACCGCGGGTAACAGTGGATAACCGTTGCAGTCCGCTCGCCGCGGCGGCGCGAATCGTGCAGCATGGGGTTTCCCGATTCGGTGATCGCACCATGTCCCGTACGTCGCTCGCAAACAGGGCGGAAGACCAGGCCGACATGTTCGGGCCGGCGGTGCAGGCTGTCTACCGGCCCGATCCGGACAAGGTCCGCCGCAGGCTCGACGGCATTCTGGCCGAGGCGCGCGAGACGCGGGCGTTGCCATGGGACGGTCTGTCGCTCTATCGCGCAGTCGTCCCGCGCCTGACCGACTATCTGGCCGAAGACGAAAGTACCGCATACCGAAGTGCCTTCGAGGCGGAACTCAAGCGCCTCGGCGCTGCCTGAGAAGGGCCATCCAATCACTTGAAACATGGTCGGAGAGAGAGGATTCGAACCTCCGGCCCCCACGTCCCGAACGTGGTGCTCTACCAGGCTGAGCTACTCTCCGGTGCCTTCGGGAGGCGGTCTTATAGAGGCGCGCCCGCGGGGCCGCAACCGAGGCCCGGCTGCGTTGAAAGCCGGCGGTTGAGTCAAGTATGGTCCGCGCCCCGGCGCGGGCTCGCGCCTTCTGGGGCGTAGCCAAGCGGTAAGGCACCGGATTTTGATTCCGGCATCCGAAGGTTCGAATCCTTCCGCCCCAGCCATCCTTCGCGGCTTCGGCTGGCAGGCCATTACAGAGAGGGCGTGCGAATGACCGACGAAATCGTCTTCTACACCAACCCGATGTCGCGCGGGCGGATCGCGCGCTGGATGCTCGAGGAGGTGGGACAGCCCTATCGCACCGAGCTGCTCGATTACGCGAGCACGATGAAAGGGCGCGAATATCTCGCGATCAACCCGATGGGAAAGGTGCCGGCGCTCAGGCATGGCGACGCGGTGGTCACCGAAGTCGCCGCCATCTGTACCTATCTGGCCGATGCGTTTCCCGCCGCCGGGCTTGCGCCGCCTCCAGGCGACCGCGCGCGCGCTCCGTACTACCGCTGGCTGTTCTTTGCGGCGGGTCCGGTCGAAGCGGCGATCACGAACAAATTTCTGGGCTTCGTAATCCCCGAAGAGCGCAAGCCGACGGTCGGGTATGGATCCTTCGAAGCCGTCATGAACGCGCTCGAGGGCGCGGTGTCGAAGCACGAATATCTCGCCGGCGGCCGCTTCAGCGCCGCCGATCTCTATGTCGGCTCCCATCTCGGCTTCGGCATGCAGTTCGGCACCATCGAGAAGCGGCCGTCGTTCGAACGCTATTGGCAGCGCATCTCCAGCCGCCCGGCCGCAATCCGGGCGCGCGAAATCGACGACGCGTTGATGCCGAAGAAAACGTGAGGCGGCGCAAAGCCGTTTTGCCGTCCTGTTCCCCGAACCGCCCTTCATGACGCTGGTCCGCTCTTGCCGCTCATGGTATGCTTTGGTGCGAACTCGCGTGGCGGGAGGGGCTAATGTTTCTCAGGACCGCTTTTTTCGTCACGCTCCTGATTCCAGGATTGACCGTTTCGGCATGGGCGGCGGACGCTCCAGTCTCGCCGCCCCAAATCCATTCGCGCGACGAAACGCACCGTGTGACGCTGTACGGCAGCACACCTCCCGAGGCGCGGCCGGAAAACGATCTCGGGCGGGTGCCCGACAGTATGTCTCTTCCGGGGCTACAGCTCGCCCTGCGCCGCCCGGCTGCACAAGAGCGGCAGGTCGAATCGCTGATCCACGATCAGCTCGATCGGAAGTCTCCTCGGTATCATAGATGGATCACCGCGGACCAATACGGCTCGAAATTCGGCGTTGCCATTCCCGATGTGAACAGAATCGTCTCGTGGTTGGCCTCACACGGGTTCGCGGTCAATGCCGTTTCGGCGAGCAGGATGCGAATCGATTTCTCGGGCACGGCGGGAGAGGTGCGCGAGGCGTTCCACACGGAGATTCACCGGGTCCGTGTCCGTGGCAAGGACCATATCACAAACATGACCGATCCGCAGATCCCGGCCGCTCTCGCGCCGGTGGTGGCCGGGATTGCATGGCTGAACGACTTCCGCCCAAAGCCGCAATATACCGGCGCCCAAAGCTGTGAACCCTTCGATGCGAACGGCAATGAAAGCAGCACGTGCTACTGGGTCGTGCCTGCCGACCTCTGGACGATCTACAACTTTCCGGTTTCGACCTATAATGGCGCGGGACAGACAATCGTAGTGATGGAAGATTACGACCCCTGCTGCGGTAGCGATCCATCACAAGATTGGTGCAATTTCAGGGTTACGTTCGTGGAGCAGTCATGTTCTTCTGCACTGTTTTCGCTGGTGAATCCGTACAAAGTGGGCTCGAACGAGCACAGTTGCACCAATCCGACTGGGGGCGGATCGGGTTACAGCAGTGATGAGGCGGCACTCGATCCTCAATGGGCGAGCGCAGCAGCGCCGGGTGCCAACATCGTCGTGGCGGCGTGCGCGGGTTCGGGCTCCACGCTCCCGGGATATCTCATTGCACTGGAGAACTACGTCGACATATACACCCAGCAAATCATCAGCATGAGTTATGGCGCGTGCGAGGTAGATCTCGGCGCTGGCGGGAATTCGGTTCTGAATGCCACGTATCAGCAGGCCGCTGCGGAAGGCTTTTCGGTTTTTGTCGCCGCAGGAGACGCCGGCGCAGCAGACTGCGATTACCAAGACCCGAATGGATTTGCGACTCAGGGGATTAGTGTCAGCGGGTATGCTTCCAGCCCTTACGTGGTGGCCGTCGGCGGCACGACCTTTGGCGATTGGGCGCTGGGAAACCCAAGCAGCTATTGGAGTGCGCAAAACGGACCTTATTGGGGTTCCGCACAATCCTACATTCCCGAAATTGCCTGGAACTCTTCCTGCGGGAACGTGTTGCTTGCGCTCTATTATACCCAGCAGCAGCAGACTTACGGTCCGGCAGGCTTTTGCAACAATTCGAAATACCTGAACCCTCCCTATTCCTTTCTCATCGTCCTGGGCGGCAGCGGCGGCCCGAGTAGTTGCGCCGAAGGGTTCAATCCGCCGGATGGCGGCTGCGTTGGATATCCCAAGCCAAACTGGCAGAGCGGAATCCTGAGCAATCCGGCCGACAATGTCCGGGATGTTCCCGATGTTTCGATCTTCGCCGGCGGACCCGAATGGGGGCACGCGTTGGTGTATTGCAACAGTTCGCATTTGACCGTCGCCGCATGTCATGATCCTAAACATAGGCTTTGGTCATCCGGCAGTGGCACGTCGTATTCCGCGCCGATTTTCGCTGGTATTCAGGCGCTGATCGATCAGCATGATGGCGGGCAGGTCGGCAATCCGAACGCGATTTATTATACGCTCGCCAAAGAGGAATACGGGCAGTACGGAAATTCGAATTGCCTGGCGGTAAAAGCAAAAGCAGGCAACAACTGCGTGTTTTACGACATATCCGACCTTACGTCATCCGGCGACAGCACCACTGTCGTTCCGTGCGGGCCTAACAACGCAGGACAGGTCATCGACTGCTTCCTCGATGGCGCCACCAACGGCGTTCTGTCGATGAACGATTCGGTGTACGATCCCGCTTATGCGTCGCAGCCAGGATGGGATTTCGCGGCTGGGATAGGCACACCCAACGTTGCAAATCTCATCAATGCATGGCCGGTCCCATGATGTGGCTCAAAGGAACTGGTCGTAGCACGGACTTCAGACATTGCCGCTCGCCGGCGGAGGGGGATACGACGGCGGGAATCGATCGTCTGCGCTTTTTTGGTGAACCAGACTGGAGGGTCACACCACGCAGCTTGGGATTTTCGCACAAATTCGTCCTGGGCTGCCTCGTGGCCGCCGCGCTCGCCGCAGCCAGCTCATCTGCAACGGCAGGAACAAAGAAATTCTCGGCGCTCTATTCCTTTTGCCGTCAGCAGAACTGCCCTGACGGTGCAGAACCGGACACAGCGCTGATCGCGGATGATTCGGACAATATCTATGGCACGACCGCCTATGGTGGTTCAATGAACTGCTACTACGGTTGCGGCACCGTTTTCAAACTGACGCCCGATGGTACGGAGACGACGCTGTATTCTTTTTGTACCAAGGATACTTCGTGCCCCGATGGTTATTTTCCTGACTCTCCGCTCATCCTTGACAAGTTCGGCAATCTGTACGGGTCAACGGTTGATGGCGGCGCCAACGGCCAGGGCGCGGTCTTCAGGCTTGCACCCGATGGAAAGGAAACCGTTCTCTACAATTTTTGCAGCCGGACTGGCTGTGCGGACGGCGCTGGTCCCTTGGGCCGCGTCATCATGGATCGCAGGGGCAATTTGTACGGGGCAACAGTGGAGGGCGGTACGCCCGGCGGGAACGGCACCGTGTTCAAACTCTCGCCCGATGGAAAGGAGAAGGTGCTCTACAGTTTCTGCCAGAAAGCCGGTTGTACGGACGGCTCTTACCCGTTCGGCGGCGTCGTCATGGATCGCGACGGCGATCTCTACGGCACGACCTATCAGGGGGGCGCCAATTCTGGCAATGGCACGGTCTACAAGGTCACCCGGACAGGGACGGAAACGGTGCTCTACTCGTTTTGTGCCAAGGCTGGCTGCTCCGACGGGGCCGTGCCCGAGTCGGGTGCCGTTATGGACAAGGATGGCAATCTCTACGGAACCACGGCGTCAGGAGGCAACCTCAGTCCGAACTGCCCCAGCTTCAACGGGGGCTATGAAGGAGGGTGCGGTGTCGTCTTCGAAGTGCATCCGGATTTGTCGGAGTCCGTTCTTTATACCTTCTGCGCACAGCCCGATTGTACCGACGGGGCCTTTCCGTTGGCAGGTGTTACCCGAAAATCCGGGAAGAGCGGCGACATCTATTATGGCACGACGGAGTTTGGCGGCTCCAAAGGCGCGGGCGTGGTGTTTTCGTTGTCCGGAAGCCAGGAGAAGGTACTGCATTCCTTTTGCAGCCGGGCCAATTGCGCGGACGGCGAGACGCCGCAATCGGCCCTGCTCGCTGAAGGCGACTCCCTCGTCGGTGCCGTCTTCCAGGGCGGCAAGTACGGCCCCGGCGCCATATACAAGCTTGATCCATCCGCGCGCGAAATCGACGACGCGCTGATCCCGAAGAAAGCGCGAGATTCACAATGCTTTTGCCGTCATGCACCCGATGGGCTAGAATGATCGCATGACCGACGATGTCGCAGGTCCGATGCTTGAGCATCTGCGGCATATCCGCGGCAAGGTGGGCACCATCGTGCTGGACATCGACGATCTGAATACGCGTATGACGGCCGTCGAAATCCAGATCGGCGCGATGAACCGGCGCATGGACCGCCTCGACGAACGCGTGGCACGGATCGAGCGCAGATTCGAGCTTTCGGATGCATGAACAACGGAAGGGGAACGCTTTGCTGAAGCCACGAATAATGCTGGTCGTCACCATGATCCTTGCTGCGGCAGCGTCGCGGCTCCTGCCCCATCCGCCCAACTTGACATCGGTGAGCGCCGTCGCGCTGTTCGGCGGGGCCATGCTCGCGGACTGGAAGCTGGCATTCCTGGTGCCGCTGGGCGCACTGTTCGCGGGCGATCTCGTGCTCGGCTTTCACGACCAGATGCCCGTCGTCTATGGAAGCTTTGCGCTGATCGTGTGCCTGGGATTATGGCTGCAGCGGCGCCGCTCGCCGGCAAATATCGCCGGCGCCGCGATCGCCTCGTCGCTGCTGTTCTTCATCACCACGAATTTCGGCGTCTGGGCGCTGGACGGGATGTATCCGCATAACGCGGCGGGGCTGCTCGCCTGCTACACGGCCGCCCTGCCCTTCCTGCGCAACATGCTGGAAGGCGATCTGCTGTACACACTCGTTCTGTTCGGCGGTGTTGCGCTTCTCGAGCGACAGTTTCCGCTATTCCGGACCGGTCGAGGCGTCCCCGCTCAGGCGTGAATGAACAGGGGTACCGCGCCCTCGTTCTTGCCGCGCGGGAACGCCACTACGCGCTCGCCCACGCGCTGGAACACGATCTCGGTCGAGACCTCGCCGACCCGGACGTGGCGCAGTTCGAGAATATCGACTCCCGTTGGCAGCTGCGGCCGGTCCACGTGGATCTCGCGCTTGATGCCATCGACACGCAAACCGAGACTGGCCTGCAGGAACATGAACGGCGCGCCCGCCGCCCAGGCCTGCGGCAGGCAGGCAACCGGATAGGCGATCGGCGGCCCGCCCGGCGTGCGGGCAAATCCGCAGAACAGTTCGGGCAATCGCATGTCGAAGCGAACGGCCGATTCGAACATCGCAATCATCAGCCGCCCGACAGCGTTGCGGTCGCCGTAGCGAGACATGCCCGCGGCGCACAGCGCCACATCGTGCGGCCATATCGAGCCGTTGTGATAGGACATCGGATTGTAGCGCGCTTCGCCGGTTGCAAGCGTACGTATCCCCCAGCCGGAATTGAACGCCGGCGAAATGAGCTGTTCGCCGACGCAGCGCGCACGTTTGCGGGTGGGTAGCCCGGTGAACAGAAGATGGCCCGGATTGGAGGCGCGCACCCGGCACGGCCGCCCGTCGCCGTCGCGCGCGATCGCATAGTAGTTCAGGTCCTCCATCCAGAACCGCGCTTCAACCGCGCTGCGCAGAGATTCCGCGCGTTTGCGCCAGCGCGCGGCGCTCTCGCCGTCGCGCCGTTTGTCGGCCAGGGTAGCCATGGCGCGACAGGCTGCATAGACATAGCCTTGCACCTCGACCACGGCGATCGGGCCCTTCGCGAGCGTTCCGTCCGCGTGAAAAATCGAATCGTTGCTGTCCTTCCAGGCCTGGTTGACAAGTCCGGTTGCACTCGGGCGGTAGCAGACGAATCCGTCTGCATCGCTCTCCTGCTCACTCACGATCCACGACATCGCCGCTTCGAGCGCTGGCCAGAGACTGCCGATAAACTCGAAATCGCCGGTGCGTTCCGCATAGGCGCCCGCCAGCATTACGAATAGCGGTGTCGTATCGACGGCGCCGTAATACTGTCCGAACGGCACTTCCTTCAGCGCCGTCATCTCGCCCTTGCGCGCTTCGTGCATGATCTTGCCGGGCGCGGAATCCTGGAACTCCGAGCGCTCGCGCGCCTGCGTTTCTGCAAGAAAGGACAGCACGCCACGCGCGAGGCTCGGGTCGAGCCAAAGAATCTGCAGCGCGGTGATGATCGCATCGCGGCCGAAGGGCGTGGAGAACCACGGGATGCCGGCATAGGGAAACGGCCCGGTGGGAAGCCGCGTCGTCAGCAGCGCGAGATCGGCACGCGAGCGTTCAAGCCATTCGTCGAACAGGCGGCCCGGCGCACGAATGGCCGCGCCTTTGCGGCGCGCATGGCGCATGGCCCAGCGCGCCCGCGCCGCCGCCGCGCGAAAGCGGTCGCTGTCCGGCATGCCGCCGAAATCGGGACCGATTTCCACGTGCAGTTCGAAGTTCGCGCCGGGCGCCAAGCCAATCCGGAAATCGGCGCGGCCGGCGGTCAGCCGTGCCGGAGCCGGCGCGATGGCGATCGCAGTCGAACGCGACAGCGCATCGAGACCTTCGTAGGACAGCAGCACGCCATGCTCGCGGAATTTCGGCGGCAGCATGCGTCCGCGCGAAGCTCTTTGCTTGCCCCGGACCTCGAACATGTCGCGAAAATCCGCGGCGTACAGAAGCGAAAAGACGATTTCGCCTTCGCGCTCGCTGAAATTTGTAAGCGCGATCCGCTCGAAAATCCTCTGGTCCCACAGAAAGCGCGAACGCTCGATATGGATGACGCCTTCGGGTGACGACTGTCCGCCGATCGGCGCGAGCGGGTGATTGGTGAGATGGGCGGTGAAGAACACGTTGTCGTGGCTGACAGAGCCGCCGAGAAGCGAAGGACGGTACCCGCCAAGCAGCAGACGAAATCCGGAAAGCACGCGCGTATCGTTGCGGAACAATCCGTCCGCTTCGCCGGTCACGTCGCCGAAGATGTCGGCGACGAGAAACATGTCGCCCTGTTTCAGAACGAACTGCTTCGCGCCCACGACCGTGGCGGCGGTGGCGGCGTCTGCCTGCAGGTCCTGCACGACGGGCGCCGGCTGGGACATGGGCTTCAGACGGCGTCTTGCAGTTCGTCTTCGTGGGCGGCCCCGCCGACGAGGCGGGCATACACGTCCAGATACCGTTTCGCCATCGAACGCGCCGAAAAACGGCGCTCGCAGATATGGCGGATGCGAAGCCGGTTCAACGTCTTCAATTGCCCGATCGCCGCGACAGCCTCGGCGTCCGAATCCACGACAAATCCCGTTACTCCGTGCTCGACGAGCTCGGGAACCGCCCCGCGGTTCCAGGCGATCACCGGCGTTCCGCAGGCCATCGCCTCGATCAGCACGATACCAAACGGCTCCGGCCAGTCCACCGGGAACAGCAGCGCGAGCGCATGTCCCAGGAACTCCGACTTGTCGTCCTCGCCAATCTCGCCCACGTATTCGACGAGCGGATCCCGGAGCAGCGGCTCGATGCGTCGATGGAAATAGGCTTCGTCCGCCGGGTCGACCTTCGCAGCCATCCGCAGCGGAATTCCGCAGGCGCGCGCCAGCGCAATGGCGCGCTCGGGGCCCTTTTCCGGAGACATGCGGCCGAGAAAAGCCAGATAACGCCCCTCCGGCGCCGGTGAAAAGCGGAAATCCCGCATGGGAAGGCCGTGGTAGACCGTCGCCACCCAGTTCGCGTCCGGCTGCGGCGCACGCTGGCCATTTGAAATGGAAGCGAGCGGATAGGACGACCAGCGCCCGTAAGCGCCGGCAAGATCTTTCAGATCGAGACGTCCATGCTGCGTGGTAAGCGTGCGCTGGGCGACATCTTCGAACATCGGAAAATGGAGCAGGTCCAGATGGAAATGCAGCACGTCGAATTCGTGTTTCCGCCGGCGCACCTCGTCGAGCATCGAAAGATGGGCCGCCACATCCGATTTCAGCGGACAGGAATCGAGCCGAATCGCCTGATCGCGCATCGGCACCAGCTTTGCGCGCGTCCTTGCTTCCGCACTCGCAAAAAGTGTTACATCGTGACCCATC
This sequence comes from Rhizomicrobium sp., assembly GCA_036502185.1. Classification (GTDB taxonomy): domain Bacteria; phylum Pseudomonadota; class Alphaproteobacteria; order Micropepsales; family Micropepsaceae; genus Rhizomicrobium. Next base: position 9,188 of record DASXYZ010000071.1, on the reverse strand, counting down.
TCGACGAGCGCGTTGCAGAGCCAGGCAACAATGCGTTCCGTGCCTCCGTAGAAGAGAGGAGGCACGGCTTCACAAAGCGGAGCGATTTGCGCAATTCTCATTTTTTCCTTTTCCCGAAGGGTTGCGGGAGCCCGACCGCCGCTCTGTACCCGATTCTGAAACGGCGCGACGCGGCTTTTGGTGCCCGAGAGGAGCAGCGAAACGATGCACGACGGGCATGGCTTTTCGCGTCGCTAAAACCGAACCGGTGAGAACGTGACAGAGTTCGTTCGTCGGCCGCATATGTTGGGTTCGGGGACACTATCCTGTCTCGACTGGGGAGGGCCGCGCAAGCGGACACTGCTCTTTTCACACGCCAACGGTTTCAACGCGCAGACCTACACGACACTGCTGGCGCCGCTTGCCGAGGATTTCCGCGTGATCGCCTGCGACCTGCGCGGTCACGGCCGCTCGACCCTTTCCACAGGTGCGGGACTTGCAAAAGGTTGGTCTGTCTTCGCCGAGGATCTGCGGGCGCTCGTGGCCGAAATGGCCGACGGTCCGGTCGTCCTCGCGGGCCATTCGCTCGGTGCCACTGCGAGCCTGATGGCGGCCGCGCATCTGGCCGGGCGCGTGCATGCACTCGTGCTTGTCGAGCCGGTGCTTCTCCAGCCTGTACCGAGTGGCACGCGCGGTCCCGCCAACAGTCTGGCCCAGATGGCGGCGCAGCGCCGCAGCAACTTTCCCTCCTTCGACGCCGCGCTCGATTACTTCCGCAACCGCGGAATATTCGCGCGCTGGCCCGAGCAGATTGTCGCGGACTACCTCGCCGGCGGTCTGGCGAAAACGACAGACGGCACAATGCGCCTTGCGTGTTCGCCCGAATGGGAATCGGAGATTTTCACGGATCCGCCGTTCGGCATCGCCGGGATCGTGCACGACGTCGCATGTCCGCTCACGATTCTGCGGGGAAGTTTCGCAAGCACCGCGACGGAGCAACAAGTCGCGGCCATCCTGCGCCTCAAGCCGGATACGCGAGTCGTGACCATAGAAGGCGCAAGCCATTTCCTGCCGATCGAACAACCGGAGCGCGTGCGCGAGGAAATCCGGCGGTTTTCGTGAGGAAGTAACTTCTAAGCGGCGCGCGAAAAGCGGGCGTCGAGTCTGGCAACGATTTCCTGCGCTTCAAAACCCAGCGCTTCCAATCGCCCCGAGCGCGCGAGCACCGCAAGGCCGGTCAGGGCAGCCGCGAGCAACACGACATCCGACTGCTCGGCGCGACTGTCCGTCCGCCGGCCGGCCGCATGGGAGAGTGCGCTCAGCGCGGCGATCAGCCTGCCATTGAAGATGCGCTCCGGCTCGCTTGCGCCGGCTTGTTGCGGCAGCGCCGCAGACGCGGCGGCAATCGTTTCGGTTTCCCGCAGCAATCGCAGCGCCGTCTCGGATGCCGCGGCGAGCGCGCGTTTGCCGTCAGCGTTTTCTGCCGCGGAACGCATCGCGCGTGTAATCGCGGCGAGGTCTTCCGAGGCGAGGGCCAGCAGCAGTTCGTTCTTGCCGGCGAAATATCCGTAGAGCGCGGCCGGTGCGAAACCCGCTTCCGCGGCGGTCGCGCGCAAGGAAAGATTGCGGGCGCCCTCGCGCGCCGCCACCCGCCGCGCGGCTTCCAGGATGGCGGCACGCGTCAAACTCCGCGCCCGTTCGCGCCGCTCCAGCTTTGCCCGACTCGCCATCGCCATGCGGACGAGCATAAATGATTCGCAGGCGACCGCGCAGAAATCGCCGGCACTTATGCCGGCAAGCCGCCTGTGGTCACGTTTTCGGACAGCTGGAACGGTCCACATCGTTGCGCGAGCAATAGGCCACCTGCACCGCGTGGAATTCGTTGACCAGGCGCTCCTCCTCGTCGACGGACGCGTCCCATGCATGGTGCGAATCCGTCATCTCCTGCTCCAGCTTTCCCATCTTCTTGGTATCGGGCTTGCTGTCGCGCGCCGCCTCGCCCAGATCGCGCTTGTCGGTATCGACGGTCGCATTGAGGCAATCGCGGTAGGATTTGAGCGCGCCCTGCCACTTTCGGATTTCGAGGAAGGCGCTGTGTTGCGCGGCGTTCGCGTCCGCCGCCGGTTTCTGGCGAACATCTGCCGGGGCGGGAATCACCGGCGCGATCGGCGAATCGCCGCACATCTCCTGTGCGGCGGCCCCACAGGTCAGAACGACAAGAAGAATGCCCGCTAGGCCAAGTCTCTCCAGCATGATCGCCTCGCTCTGATACTCCGGCGAATAAAGCACACGCGGCACTTCGGGAGAAAGTCCCGTATCAGGCGGGCGCGAGCGCAACGGCATAGCCCCGGACCGCAACTCCACCTTCGTCGCGCGGACTGCAGTCCATGAACCCCGCGACATTCAGGCCGGCAGCCGCGGCCTGCACCCGCAAAAAGGATTGCGAATGCTGCCATCGCCGTTTCGGCCCGAGTGCAAAGCCATCGCCGTCCATCGCCTCGACCGTAAAAAGAAAATGACCGCCCGGCGCGAGTCGCGCGGCGACGCTTGCAAACACCGGCGTGAGATCGCCGAGATAGACCAACGTGTCGGCGGCGACGACCAGATCGTAGTTGCGCTCCTGTTCGGCGAGCCAGGAGCAAATATCGGCGGTTACGATCTCGTCATAGATGCCTCGCGCCCGCGCCTTCGCAGCCATGGCAGGACTGAGATCAACTCCATCGAGGCGCAGTGCCCAGTCGCCGAGTGCGGCCCCCATCAGTCCCGTGCCGCAACCCAGATCGAGAATTGAATGGGGAGCGCCGGCCGCCAACCCCAGAAACTCCGCAAATTCGCGCAGGATGGCCGGCGCCCGGTAATGCAGCTGACCAAGCATGCGCGAATCGTAGTCGCCCGCGAACTGATCGAAGAGTTGGCGCACGTATCGCGGGTCGCAGCGCGGTTCCCGCAACGCGCGCCGCGCATCGGCGATGCTGGTCTCGGGAACTGCGCCGCCCATCTCTTCGATGCCGTGCCAGGCCTCTATCGCCCGTTCCGCTTCGCCCGCATCGAGCCAGGCCGATCCGAGGCCGATACGCGCCTGGACATTTTCCGGATCGAACCGCAGCGCGCGCTGGAATTCGGCAATGGCGGCGGGAAGATGCCCGCAGGTCTGTAGCGCATGGGCAAGACCAAGCGCCGCCGGCGCCGCATCCGGATAAAGCTGCGCCGTCTCGCGCGCGGATTGGAGTGCCGCATCCACGTCACCGGAGGCGGCAAGCGCTTTCTGCAGCGTCAGCCGCAGCAGCAGCCCGCCGCGATTTTCTTCGAGGCGCGTGCGAAGCTGCGCCGCCGCATCGGCCGCGCGCCCTTCTGCAATCAAGGCTTCGGCATCGCCAATCGGATCGTCAGGCCGCAAGCGTGCATTTGCCATTGTTGATCACGAGAACGTCGCGCTCGCGCACTTTCGAGCGGAACGACACGACGGACCCGTCGATCCACATCTCGGTGAGGATCGTCTCGCCCGGGAATACCGGCGCCGAGAAGCGCGCATCGAATTGTTCGATCCTGTCCGCATCGTATTTGCACACGGTCGAGACGATGGCGCGGCAGGCGGTGCCGTAGGTGCAGAGCCCATGCAGGATCGGGCGCGGAAAGCCGGCCATCTTCGCGACGCGCGGATCGCGGTGCAGCGGATTGCGGTCGCCCGAGAGCGCATAGAGAAACGCCTGATCGGGGCGGGTGTCGCAGGCATGGACGAGATCGGGCGCGCGCGCAGGAATCGGATGTGGCTCGGGCGCGCCCTCGCGCGGGCCGCCGAACCCGCCGTCACCGCGCGCCACCGTCGTAGCAGCCAGCGTGCAGAGTTTCTCGCCCGAACCCTTCAGGCGCAGCGTCTTCTCGATGACGATCACCGCCCCCTTGTCGCCCTTGTCCCATGCGCCCGCCACGCGTTCGTCGGCTGTGATCTCGGCTGCGAACGGCATCGGGCGGTGAACGGTGAGCCGCTGCTCGCCATGCAGCACCATGAGATAGTTGATTCCCGTGCGCCCGATGATGGCGCTTCCCCACGAGACGACTGTCGAGAGCGTTGGCATCGTGCGCAGACCGTTTTCGTACACGAACGGCAGCTCCGCCTCGTTGAGCGGATCGCGCCCGAAGCCGATGCCGAGCGCGTAGAGCATCGCCTCGCGGTCCGTATAACTGAACGGCGTCCCGTTCGCCTGGAGTTGCATCACCGCTTCGTAATCGATCGCCATGTCCACATCCGTGCCGATATCCGATCCGACTGGTACCCACGTTCCTTCAACCGTCACTCATGGAAGCAGTTTTAGCGCAGAGGTCGCGCAGGATGCGCGGAGGACCCTTCGACAAGCTCAGGGTGAGGAAACCCCTCGTGGCGAGGAAAACCCTCGTGGTGAGGAAATCCCTCATGCTGAGCCTGTCGAAGCATGAGCCTGTCGAAGCATGAGCCTGTCGAAGCATGAGCCTGTCGAAGCATGAGCCTGTCGAAGCATGAGCCTGTCGAAGCATGAGCCCGTCGAAGCAAGCGCGCTTTGCGCGCCGTCATTTTCTCCGCGGCCTCTGCGCATCCTCCGCGACCTCCGCGCTGAATCCTGCGTGTCACCAATTCCTGATTCCCGGGCACTAGAGCGCCGGACTCGTGCTTTCGCAAGCGTCCTTCCTCTCGCGGGCTACGACTATCCTCCCGCGCCGATCGAGACGACTGCGGCCTGCGGAATCGCGGCGGCCGGGCCTTCCGCCCAGAATCGGCTGAGCGGCAGGCCGTGTTCGTCGATGCGCCGGCGGGCGTGGTCGTAGCCTTCGGCGATCGCCCGATCGAGCGATTGCCAGTCGCGCAGCCCGATCGTCTCGAGCGGCGGTTCGAACAGAAGGTCCGCCTGTTCGCGCACGATGTGCCGCTGCGCCTCGGAACCTACCGTGCCGGAACGCATCAGGATCGACACGATCGAAGGCGTGCCGCGCATGCGCTGCCACAGAAGCCACCAGATCGGCCTCTCGCCGTAGCGCGGGTCCGTCCCGTGGAGATCGATCTCGCCCGTCACGTCGGAGGCGAGGATCGGCCCGTGCGCCTGCTGTGCCATCACGTCGACCGGCAGATTGTTCATCACGCCGCCATCCACCAGCAGATGGCCGTGATGGGTCACCGGAGGAAGCACGCCCGGAACAGCCACGCTGGCACGCAATGCGCGCCACACCGGGCCCACGCGATGCACATGAACGCGTCCACTCGTGAGATCGGAGGAGACGCAGAAATACGGCTTCGGCAGTTCTTCGATCCGCATGTCGGCGAAATGCTCGCGCAGACGCTCGGAAACCTTTTTTCCTCTCAGGAGCGCGATCAGCGGCAGGGTGAAATCCGAAAGCGGATTTCGGTCCACGAAGGCATCGCGCATCCGCGCAACGAGTTCGTCCAGGCCCCATTCCGCGGCAAGCCCCGCTGCCACGATGGCGCCCATGCTGGTGCCGCCCAGACGGTCGAATGGAACGCCCGCCTCGATCAGCGCCTTCACCACGCCGATATGGGCATAGCCCCGCGCACCGCCTCCCGCGAGCACGAGTCCCAAGGCGCGCCCGCTGACGAAGCGCGCCAGCCTGCGGACATCACCGGCGTTCCCGGCGCGCAGGTGGTGATGCGATTCGAAGCGGCCGGTTCGCAGCGAAAAATACTCGGGGACGGCCTGCGTCGTCCCCGACGGATGGACCAGCAACAGCTGCGGCAGGCCGCTGGCGCGTACCTTGAAGGCCGGCATCTCGAAGGGACGCTGCGGCAGGCGCCTGTCGGCACGCGCAAGCAGAAAGACCCGGTCCGCCTGCCGGATGCAGTGATGCGTCCAGGCCGAATTCGGCAGATCGCCGCGATAGAAGACAATGTCATGCGCGGCCTCGAACGCATCAAACCATTCGGCCGGGCGTCCGGCTGAACCCGAGTCCAGAACGCCCGTCTTGGTTCCCATGTCGGCGAGCGCTCCGGCCAGCCGGCGCGCAATGGGTTCGTCGTCGAGGCCTTCCTGCAGGGGAACCACTGCGAAGGCGCGCGGCCGGGCCGTCTTGGAGAAATCGCGAGCGCTTCCTCGCAGGCGCTGAACGAGAATGCTCAGGAGATTGACGACGACGTGCGGATGTTTCCGCATGAGCGCCTGGAACCCGTCGCGCCCGATGCGCAGAAGTTCGGTATCGCGCAACGCGACCAGTTCGGCCGTATGCGGCTCCCCGGAAACCAGAGACATCTCGCCGGCCGTTTCACCGGCCCCAATCTGGGCGACGAGGCGCCGTCGCGCCTTCGCATCTTCGGCGAATACACCAAGAGCGCCGGTGACCACGAGGAACAGCGCGCGCGCGTTCTCCCCGTCGCGCGGAAGAAGCGTTCCACCGGGAAGCCCGAACCACGTGGCCTGGGCGAGAACGCGCCGGAGCGCAGGCTCGCCCAGATCGGCAAGCAGCGGAAACGAGCGCAGACGGTCGCGCAGCGATTCCGGCCAGGTGTCATCGGGACTCGCACGGAAAGGAGAAAGGAACGCCATTTTGCTTCGAGGTCCCCCCCGATAGAGTCCCCTCACGAGGTGAAAACGAACGAGCCCCGACTCACCGTTCCCACTATGCCGGCCGGCTGCCATCTGCGCCAGCCGATTGAAATGCGGGACAGGGCCGGTAGAGTGGCCGGCCGCCGGATGGTTATTTTTCGCCCCCGGCCGACCTGATCAACGAGGGGAAGATCGATGACACACCGGACCCGCCGCGCCGGCCTGGGAGCTGCCCTGCTCTGCACGGCCGCCATGATTGCTGCCACGCCTTCTGTCGCCCAGATGGGCGGCGGCATGAGTTCCACGCCTGCCGCGCCCGCGCGGTCCAGCGGTGGCAAGGCCCATGTCAGCAAGTCCGTCGCCCCGGATATCAGCGACGCCCAGAAGGCGCTCCAGAGCAAGGATTTCCAGGGCGCCATCGCGAAGCTCAAGGCGGCGCAGACCGTCACGGATCGGCAGCCATACGACGATTACGCCATCAATCGCCTGATGGCAGCGGCCGCCATTGGCCTGAACGACATGCCGACGGCGGCAACGGCCGAGGAAGCCGCGGCGGATTCCCCCGCGATGCCGGATGAGGACAAGAAAGCGGTGCTCCACGATGCGCTGCAGCTGAGCGCAGAGGAGAAACAATGGCCGAAGACGATCACCTATGGCCAGCAGCTGGCGCAACTGAACGGGCTTGACGCCCAGACCGCCGGAATCCTGGCGATCGCCTATTACGACACCAACGATTTCGCCCATGCGCAGCAATATGCGCAGCAGTCGATCGCTCTCGCCAAAGCGGCCGGGCAGCCCGCCGATCCCAACGCGATGCAGATCGTTATGGGCAGCCAGGTGAAGCAGAACAACCAGGCCGGCGCCGAACAGACACTCGAACAGATCGCGTTGCAGAACCCATCACCAACCATATGGGCACAGCTTGTGGGCGCCACGTTCGGCGCGCCGGGAATGGGGAACGCGCAGGCGATGTACCTTTACCGGCTCCTTCAGGTGACGGGCGCCATGACCGGGCAGGACTATAAGGAGGCGGCGAGCGATGCCTCAGTACTGGGCTATCCCACCGAGGCGGTGCATGTGCTCGAGCAGGGCATTTCCTCCGCAAAAATCTCGAGCGGCGATGTGGGGGCGGTGCTGTCGAAAGCGCGCCGCGACGCCGCCGCGGACGAACGCTCGCTGCCGCAGATTGCCGCCGCTGCCGAAAGAAGCCGGTCCGGCGAACAGGACGTGAAGCTCGGCGAAGACTATTGGGGATATGGTCGCTATGCCGATGCGGAAGCGGCGGGGCGCCGTGCCGTTTCGAAGGGCGGATTGAAAACGCCGTGGGAAGGGCCGCTGCTGATCGGCGCTGCCGAAGTCGCCCAGCGAAAATACCCGGACGCCATTCAGACTCTCTCGCAGGTGAGCGGAAACGAAGCCGCCGCCAGGACCGCGCATCTGTGGGCACTTTATGCCCAGTCCAAACAGGGGCCTGCGAGGGCGGCCGCGCCAGCAGGGCAAGCTCCGGTGCAGCCTCCCTCGCATTGATTGTTCGCGGGCGTCTTCCGGCGTGAGTTGCGGGTAAATGATTGTCAGTTTTGTTCCGCTGGTCGTTTTCGCGCTGCTTGCCGGCCTCTCCAGGGACCTGGCCCTGTGGGCGGCCTTTGCCGCTGCCTTCGCGGTGAGCCTGCGCGATTTCGCGCGCGAGCAGGTGCTGCACCTGCTGGACGTGGGCGCGCTTGCGATCTTTGGAGCGGCGGCACTCTTCGCGGGATTTGTGCGGCCGGGGCTTTCCATCGGGATGACGCGCTTCGCAGTCGATGCGGGATTTTTCGGGCTTGCGCTTCTGTCGCTCGTCTTGCGTAAGCCGCTGACGCTGCAGGCGCGCGGGAGAACTCCCCCGCCAGGCTGGTCGAAGCGCCACAGTGTTCTGACGCATTACGGGCTCACCGCGTTCTGGGCCCTGGGATTTGCGGCCATGGCCGCGGCCGACGCGCTCGCCGACATGCACAAGAACATTCCGTCCTCGCTGGACGGGGCCGCGGGCCTCGCCGTGCTCCTCCTGGGCCTCGCCGTGACCGCGCGTTATTCCGGGCCCGCCACCGGTGACACAGCGGGCGATCCTCTGCACCAACCGGGATTTGCGACCCTGGCCGTGAGCCGGATTGCAGCACGCAACCGCGATGCCTTGCACCGTTAGTATTGCGACTCCAACATTTCGTTCAGTAGTCGTCATCGCCCGGCCTGTCCCGGGCGATCCAGATTTCCAGCGGAAAGATTTTGTCATCGCTCCCGAATGCGCGGCCAGGCTGCGATTCCTTTGCTCACCATGGCCGGGCTTGACCCGGCCACCCAGCACGCGAGCGTCCGCGAGCGATGAATCCTTGCGTGGAAGTTGGGTGGTCACTCGCCGCGCCGACGCGCGGCCACTGGGTGGCCGGGTCACGCCCGGCCATAGTGATAATGTGAGTTAGAAGTTCGGGGTCTAGAAGTTCGGGGTCAGAGTCGTGGCCGGGTCACGCCCGGCCATGGTGATAATGTGAGTTAGAAGTTCGGGGTCTAGAAGTTCGGGGATCGCGGTAGGGACGCGCATTACTGCGCGCCCCCCGCACAGAGCCGTACAGGCCCAATTAAGGCATACGGCTCCCACCTTGGGTGTTTGACGGCAAAACGCTTGCGCGGCCATGGGTGAAGGATGGTTGATTT
>DASXYZ010000070.1:0-44456 GCA_036502185.1 Rhizomicrobium sp. | reverse complement strand
CGTCATTGAGCGCTGCTTCTGCAGGTTAAAGGACTTCCGGCGAATCGCCACCCGGTACGACAAACTCGCCAGAAACTTTCTCTCCGCCGTTCACCTTGCCGCGATCGTTGCCTACTGGCTTAATTGAGTCTGGACCCTAGTGCTAAGCAGGCCCGTCTTCGGCGCGCGGCCACTTTTATTTTCGTCCGCGCGGCACCCACGCGGAACTGTTCGAGTAGAGCGCTCGATCATGGCAGTTCGCAGAACGCGATCTTGCCCGACGGAGAAATCTCCAGCACATGATTCTGGCATTGCACGCACGCCCAAGTGCGAATTTGCTGCCTACGTGACCGGTCTCAGAACAGCCGCGCGAGGGGCACTTCCAGGGCTGCCGGCTTCGTCCGCGGCCCGTACCGCGCGACGGGACGGCCGGCGCGGTCGGTCAGAAACTTCGTGAAATTCCATTTGATGGCCCGCTTGCCGAACAGTCCGCGTTTCGCGCGCGTGAGATAGTTGTAGAGCGGATGCGCGCCCGCGCCGTTCACCGCAATTTTTGCAAACATCGGAAAACTCACGCCGTAATTGGATCGGCAGAATTCGCCGATCTCCGCCGCACTCCCCGGCTCTTGGGCGCCGAACTGGTTGCAGGGAAAGCCGAGCACCGTCAGCCCGCGCTCGCCATAGCTCCGATAGAGCTGCTCCAACCCCTCATATTGTGGCGTGAATCCGCATTTGCTCGCGGTATTCACAATAAGCAGCACGCGGCCCTGAAAATCGGCGAGCGAAACCTCCCTGCCGTCGAGCGTTGTCGCGAGAAATTCGTGGACGGTCGTCAATGACGTTTCTCCGCGATCACAGAGCCCCGGGCCCCGATTCCGGGCGAAATAAGGCGAATTTGGGCGATCAGTCCAGCTGCACGGCTGACTGGCCGCTCTCCCCCGCCCGCCAAACGGGTTGCAATTTCCGGGGCTTGCGCGTATATCGGCGGTGCGACGGCGTCCGTCACTTGAAGCGCACTGTTGTAAATCCGAACCGCCTCCGTGCGCGCAGGACCTGACAGCCAGACTTCCGAACTGATGGTTCCCAATCGCACCAGGCCGGCAGCCGCCGGCCAGGAACCCGATTCGATCAGGAGAAAACATGGCGATCGGAACCGTAAAATTCTTCAACACCACAAAGGGCTTCGGCTTCATTTCGCCAGAAGGCGGTGGCAAGGACGTGTTCGTCCACGTCTCGGCGCTTGAGCGCTCGGGGCTCAGGACCCTGAATGAGGGCCAGCGCGTGTCGTTCGACATCCAGCCGGATGCGAAAGGCAGCAAGGCCGTCAATCTCCAGGCCGCGTAAGCAGGATTCCCGGGGGGACGCGGTGGAAGCTCCGCCGCGTCCTTCGATATTTTTTCGATGACCTACGACAACATGGACGCGCATTACCACAGCCAGGCCGGGGAACGTCCGCTGCTTGAGCCGCAGGGCGCGGCTTCGGAGCAGGACTCGCTGCTCGAGCTTGTGCAGGTGCTGTTGGCTTCTCCGGCCGGATTGCGGCGCTGGTCGGTTATGCGGGCGATCCGCACCCGACGCGAACGCGCGGGCGAAGAGGTTCCGCTCAAATTCGAGGACGAAATCGAGCGCCTGTTCCGCAGAAACTGCGCCGATGAGCCCGGGCAGGGCGCCGCAGCGGCGCGTGCCCTGTTCTACAAGCCGAAAGATCGCGCGGGTGAAGTCTGGGCAGCGAACCCGCAGCGCGCGAGGGACTGGCTGCAAGCGCGCACGCCGGAATTTACCCGGCCGTCATAGCCGGCGACATGCCGCCAGCCTGTTTTTATCATTGGTTGCGAGGAGTCAGCACCGGCATAGCCCGACGCCAGGGGTGCTGCGTCAGATCGGGCTCCGGAAAGCGCGTTCGATCCACGAGCCCTTGTTGATTTCGGGCTTCATGTTGTTGGTGACGAGAAGATCGTAGGCGTCCTGGTACCAGGGGCTGCCGGGATAATTCGCGCCGAGAACAGCGGCCGCCGTCTTCGCCTCGTCGTAGATGCCGAGCGCGTAATACGCCTCGGTCAACCGCTCGAGCGCTTCCGCCACCTGCGACGTCTTCTGGTAGCGCTCCACCACCACACGGAAGCGGTTGATGGCGCCGATGTAATCGCGGCGGAACAGATAATAACGGCCGACCTCCATCTCCTTGCCGGCGAGATGATCGAGGGTGAGATCGACCTTGAGACTCGCGTCGCGCGCATATTCGGTGTCGGGAAAGCGCTGCACCACATCCTGCAGCGCGGTGAGCGCCTGTTCGGTATCGGTCTGGTCGCGTCCGGTGTCGGTGATCTGCTCGTAGAGCGACATCGCCTTCAGATAGAAGGCATAGGCCACTTCGTGGCTGCCGGGATGCAGCTCGATATACGCGTCCGCGGCGCTGATCGCCTCGGTGTATTTGTTGGCCTGATAGTAACAGAAGGCGCTCATCAGCATCGCGCGCCGTGCCCACGCCGAATAGGGATGCTGCCGCTCCACCTCGTCGAACTGCTTGGCGGCGTCGTTCCAGTTGTTGTCCTTGATCTGCTTCCACGCGTCGTTGTAAATCTGCTCGACCGGCCGCTCGACATATTTGGCATCCGGATCGTCGCTCGAATCGAGCCCCAGCCAGGAACAACCGGAGAGGAGAAGCGCGCCCGCAAGCGCCGCGAGAAATCCGCGCGCGAGGCGGCGGCCCGCAGGGCGATCGGCAGGCGTTTTCGACGTCTCGCGCAGGTCCATTCGCAATCTTCTCCGGGGATTAAGGCGCGCCCAGCGCGACCGGCCTTATGCCATTCCGCAGCGGGTCCGGTCCAGTCCGCAACGCCGTGGACAGCGCAACAAACCGCCAAGGCGCCAAGACGCCAAGGGGAGCGCGCCAGTCCTCTTGGCGTCCTTGGCGCCTTGGCGGTTTATCTTTGATTGCTTCCGCTTTCTCGGTCCGATGACGCGGTACTCCGAAGCTCGTAATTTGCGGGATCGGCGAAGAGGGCGCGCAGAAGCGCGTTGTTGAGCGCGTGGCCGGATTTTCGGCCTTCGCAGCGGGCGATAAGCGGCGCACCAGCAAGCGCGAGGTCGCCTACAGCGTCGAGTATCTTGTGGCGGACGAATTCGTCTTTGAAACGCAGCAGCGCCGGATTGAGGATGCGATCACCCTCGATGGCGAGGGTGTTGTCGAGCGAGGCGCCGCGCGCCAGCCCCGCACTGCGCAGACTTTCGAGTTCCTGAACGAAGCCGAAGGTGCGTGCCGGCGCGATGTCGCGGCGGAAGGATTCGGGCGACCAGGACCAGGTGAACGCCTGCGTTCCAATGGCGGCGTTGTCGAATGCGATCTTAAAATCGAAAGAGAGCGAATCCGCGGGCATAAGCGCGGCGAACGCGTCGCCTTGCGCGACCTCCAAGCGGCGCAACACGCGGACGGCGTCACGGGGGCCCGGCTGTTCGCGGATGCCGGCACCGTCCAGTTGTTCAAGCCAGGAGAGCGCGTCGCCCGAGAGGATCGGCGGCTCGGGACCGTCGAGTATGATCGTCAGATCATCGAGACCGGCACCAAACACCGCCGCCATCAGATGTTCAATGACGGCGATACTCGCGCCGCCTTCGGAAATGACGGTGCCGAGCCTCGTCTCGGTGACATGCGCGAATCGCGCCGGAATTTCCCGTCCGCCGAGATCGTCGCGCCGGAACACAATGCCCTGCCCTGACTTCGCTGGCAGAAGCCGCGCGCGCACGCGGCCGCCCGCATGCAGCGCTGTGCCTTCGCAGGCGATTTCGCTAGCGACGGTACGTCGCGTCATTCCGACAATTCACCACAAAGACAGAAAGTGCACAAAGAACCCGGACGCATCTGATCTGTCTTGGTGTTCTTTGTGTCTTTGTGGTGAAAACGTTCAGTTCGTCTGGCGGCGGAGGAAGGCTGGAATTTCGAAATCGCTGCTGTCGTGATCCGGGAAGAGATCGTCGGCCGCGGTCTGTGCCGACGGGGTCTGGCCCGCACGCGACAGCGGCTGGGAGGCGGCCCGCGCGGAGGTTTGCACCGGCGCCATCTGCGGCTCGGTGCGCATCGGCTCGGGTTTCGTTTGCCGGCGCCCGCCGAACAGGCCGGCAAAGCGGCCCTTGCGCGGCTCGGGTTGCGGCTGAGGCGCGAGCGTCGCTGCCGCAATCGGCTGCATGCGCACGGGCTCCGGAGCCGGTGCCGGCTCGACGACCGGAACGGGCGCTGCTTCCACCTGCATGACAACAGAATCGGAAACTGCAACGGGCGCAGGCGAAGCCGCCGGCGCGAGCGCAACCGCGGCATTCACTTCCTGCGCCAGAGCTTCGGTACGCGCCCGCACGGGGCTCGCCGCAGGCCGCTGCTCGGGCTTCACCGCCGACGGTGCCGTCCGCGCGCGTGGCCGAAGTTGCTCCACATTGGGCGGCAGCTGCGCGGCCTGCTCGGCCTCGATGCCGGTCGCCACGACGGAGACACGCACGCGGCCTTCCATGTTTTCGAGGATGGTGCCGCCGAAGACGATCAGCGCGTCGGTATCCACTTCCGCGCGGATGCGGTTCGCCGCCTGGTCGACTTCGAAGAGCGTGAGATCGGGGCCGCCGGTGATGTTGATGAGTACGCCGCGAGCGCCTTTCATCGACACGTCGTCGAGCAGCGGATTGGAAATGGCCGCTTCCGCCGCCTTGAGCGCGCGCTCTTCGCCGTCCGCTTCCCCCGTGCCCATCATCGCCTTGCCCATCTCCGACATCACCGTCTTGATGTCGGCGAAGTCGAGATTGATGAGGCCGGGCATCACGATCAGGTCGGTGACGCCGCGCACGCCGGAATGCAGCACGTCGTCGGCCATGGCGAATGCCTGGCTGAAGGTGGTGCGGTCGTTGGCGACGCGGAAGAGGTTCTGGTTCGGAATGATGATCAGCGTATCGACATAGGCCTGCAGCTCTTCGATGCCGCGCTGGGCGATGCGCATGCGCTTCTCGCCCTCGAAGGCGAAGGGCTTGGTTACCACGCCGACGGTGAGGACCCCCTGCTCGCGGATGGCGCGGGCGATCACAGGTGCCGCGCCTGTTCCGGTGCCGCCGCCCATGCCCGCGGTGATGAAGACCATGTGCGAGCCGGAGAGGTGGTCGAGCACCTCCTCGAGCGATTCCTCGGCGCCGGCGCGGCCGATATCGGGCCTCGCTCCCGCGCCCAGCCCTTCGGTCACCTTGACGCCGATCTGGATGCGGTGCTGCGCGCGCGACTGGGCGAGCGACTGCGCGTCGGTATTGGCGACGATGAAATCGACGCCTTCGAGCTTGGAGGCGATCATGTTGTTGACCGCATTACCGCCCGCCCCGCCCACGCCGAGCACGGTGATGCGCGGCCTCAGCTCGATGACTTCCGGCGCTCTCAGATTGATCGGCATTGGCTTCTCCTCAGCTGCTCCAGGTCCGTTACCGCCCGACGAATCAGGTTGTTATTTTGAATCACGTGCCCGCACCAGCGCAAAGTGATTTGTTTCTTTCCTCCCCGCCTTTGGCGGGGGAGGAAAACTCCGGCGGTGCAAAGCGAATATCCGCTCATCCCCACAACCCTCCCGTGAAGCGGTTGAGGAGGCCGCGGCGGGCGGGGTCTGCGGGCGCGAGTTCGGGATTGAGAAGCTCGGGCGGCATCGTGGCGCCGGCGAGCAGAAGGCCCACGGCCGTTGCGTGATCGGGACCGGCCAAAGCCGGCGCGAGTCCCGGCAGGCCCTGCGGCCGGCCGATGCGGACCTGCTTGTTGAGCACGCGCTGCACAAGCTCGCGCATGCCCGCGAGCTGGCAGGCGCCGCCCGTGAGCACCGCGCGCCGTCCCGCGGCCACGTCGAATCCGCTCTCGCGCAGTCGCTTCTGCACCTCGGCGAAGGTCTCCTCGAGCCGCGGCTGGATGATGCGGGTGAGCATCGAACGCGGCACGCGCGAGGCGCACTCCTCGCCCTGTTCGCCCATCTGCGGAACGGCGACGAGATCGGTGCCGGTCTCGATGTCGCCCAGCGCCGCACCATAGAGCGCCTTGATGCGCTCGGCGGCCGAGAGTGGCGTCGAGAGAACGGTGGCGAGATCGGCCGTGACATAGGAGCCGCCGAGCGGCACCACATCGGCGTGCACCATCTCGCCTTCGAGGAACACCGCGATCGAGGTGACGCCCGCGCCCATGTCGATCACGGTGGCGCCGAGCTGCATTTCGTCGGGCGTGAGAACGGAAAGTCCGCTCGCATACGGCGCGAACACGCAGGCCACGATGGACAGCTGGCAGCGCTCCACCGCGAGCTTCAGGTTCTGCAACGGCGAGGGCTTCACCGCCACGCCGTGCATCTGCACGCCCAGGCGCTGGCAGAACATGCCGCTCGGATTTCGGACGCCCCGCGCCTCGTCGACGACATAGGACGTCGGCGCACAGGAAATGATCTCGCGGCCGTCGAGGCGGCATTTGGCGCGGCCTTCGGCGAGCAGCTCGTGAAGGTGCGGGTCCGAGACGAGTTCGCCGTCGAGCGCCATCGCGGCGCGCGCGGTGACACTTTGCGGCGCGCCGCAATTGACCGAAAGCAGGACACTGCGGATCTGTTGATCGGCGCGATTCTCCGCGGCGTTTACCGCATCCTGGATCGACTCCTGCGCGTGTTCGAGATTGGTGATCGCTCCGGCGCGGACGCCGCGCGACTCGTGCAGCGACGCGCCGATCACCTTGAGCGTTCCGGGTTCGGCGCGACCGACCAGACAGATCGTCTTGGATGTGCCCACGTCGAGAACCGACACCAGGCCCGGCCGGAAGGCCTGGGACTGCGCCTCGCTCGTGCGCATGCGAAGTGTTTCCCCCATCAGGCCGCATTCCCCTTTGTCGGCTGCTGCTGCTTCTGACCATTGCGAAGCACGAAGAAGTAGTTGTCGGGCACGCGCAGATCGATTTCCGAAATGTCGCGTTCGAGAACAGCCTTGTCGACAATGAGGTGCTCGAGAAGATCAAGCTGCTTTCTCCAGCCGTCTTCGGGCAGCTTCACCACCACCCCGTCATTCAGGAGCAGATTCCAGCGCCGGTCCGAAACCCGCGCGTAACCCACGACGCGCGCGGCTGTCGCCCGGTGCGCGGAAACCGCATCGACAAGCTCGGCGGCGCCTTGCGGCGCGCCCTGCCCCAGCAGGACAGGCAGATGCGGGAAGGAACCCGGATCGAAAAGCCCGATCGTCCGGCCGGAGCGCTCGACGACATAAGTGCCCTCAGGCGTCTCCCACATCGCGAAAGGCTGCCGCTCCACGATCGAGACGGTGACGAGATCGGGATATTGCCGCCGCACCTCGGCGTCGGCGACCCATTCGAGGGAAAGAAGATGACGCCGCGCCGCCTGTACGTTCGCGCCGAATATGGACTGGCCGGGCGCGAAACCGAGCGCCGTGAAAATGTCCTTCGGATCGGTGCGCGTGTTGCCGGAAATACGGACGCTGCCTATCCCGAAACCCGCGTCTGCCATCACCGCAGTGACGGTGCGCCGCGACGCCTCGCCTGCCCTGCGGACATAGCCGCCCGCGATCAGGATTCCGGCGAGCACCACGAGCAAAAGACACGCGAAAAGCCAGGTCACGGGATTACGCCAGGAGAAGAAGGCCGAGAGCGCCAGCCACAGTCGACCAAACACGCCGGGGCCGCCCTTTCCGCGCCGGCGCTGTCCCGACGAGGCCCGCGACACGCTGCGCGCGCGCTGGCGCGCGGGCTTTGCCGCGGCGCGGCCGGATCGCGCGCGCGATCTCACCGATCGCATGAGGCGTCCTCCACCATCCAGCGCACCAGCGCATTGAAACCCATGCCCGTATGCCGCGCCTGCTCCGGCACGAGCGAGGTGGGCGTCATGCCGGGCTGCGTATTCACTTCGAGCAGAACGAGACGGTTCTGCCCGCGTGCGTCGTCGAAACGGAAATCGGCGCGGCTGACGCCGCGGCAGCCGAGCGCTTTATGCGCGGCAATGGCAAGACGCATCGTTTCGTCGGCAATCTGCCCCGGTATCTGTGCCGGTAATACATGAGTCGAGCCGCCTTCCGCATATTTTGCTTCGTAATCGTAGAAATTTGTGCGGGAGACGATTTCGGTGACGCCCAAGGCGCGCTCGCCCATCACGGCCACGGTCAGTTCGCGGCCGGGAATGAATTCCTCGACCATCACCTGATCGCCGAGACTCCAGGTGTCGCTGCCGAGTTCGCCGGGAGGGCGGTTGTCGCCGTCGCGGATGATGAAGACGCCGACACTCGATCCCTCATTGACCGGCTTGATGACGTAAGGCGGTTTCATGGCGTGGCGTATGCTTGCTTCGCGACGGTCGATGACGAGTCCTTTCGCGACGGGCAGGCCCGCGGCCCGGAACACATCCTTCGCCCGCTCCTTGTGCATGGCGAGCGCAGATGCGAGCACGCCCGAATGCGTGTAGGGAATGCGCATCAGTTCGAGCAGGCCCTGCACCGCGCCGTCCTCGCCCCATCGTCCGTGCAGCGCGTTGAACACCGCGTCGGGGCGGATGCATTCGAGCGGCTCGCAGAGATCGCCACGCGCGTCGATCTCGCGGGCGTCGAAGCCTTCCTCGCGCAGCGCGTCCGCGCAGGCGCGCCCCGAAACGAGGCTCACTTCGCGTTCGGCCGAACGCCCGCCGAGGAGTACGGCGATGGTGTGAAGAGCGGTCACGGCACGCCCACCCGTTTGATTTCCCATTCGAGTTGCACGCCGAAGCGGTCGCGCACGCGCGCGCGCACCTCTTCACCGAGGTCTTCCAGATCGGCCGCGCGCGCGTTGCCGGTGTTGATCAGAAAATTGCAGTGCATCGGCGAGACCTGCGCCTCGCCGCGCATCAGCCCGCGACAGCCCGCTTCATCGATCAACTGCCACGCCTTGCGGCCGAGCGGATTCTTGAACGTCGAGCCGCCGGTTTTCGCGCGCACGGGCTGGGTCGCTTCGCGCTGCGCCACCAGTTCCTCCATGCGCGCGCGCACCGCCTCGGGCGTGTCCGGCCTGCCCTGCAGCACGGCTTCGATGAAAACCAGATCGTCCGGCGCGCTGGAGTGCCGATAGGAGAAAGAGACGTCCCGCGGTCCAAGTACGACACGGCGCCCTCGCCCGTCGATTGCCGTCGCCTCGACAAACACATCGCGGATTTCGCGGCCGTAACAGCCGGCGTTCATGCGCAGCGCGCCGCCGATGGTGCCGGGAATCCCGCGCAGGAATTCGAGACCGCCGAGGCCCGCCGAGGCTGCGGCGCGGGAGACGTTGGCATCGAGCGCAGCAGCACCCACGCGAACGCGATCCTCCTCGATTGCGCAGCGGCCGAAACTCGACGGAAGGCGCACGACGACACCGCGCACGCCGCCATCGCGCACGAGCAGATTGGAGCCGACGCCGATCGGCATCACCGGCAGCGACGCCGGTTTTTGCGCAAGAAAATCCGCAAGATCGTCTGCATCTGCCGGACGGAACAGGAGTTGCGCCGGACCGCCCGCACGGAACCAGACAAACTCCCTGAGCGGCGCATGCTCCTCGATGGTGCCGCGCACAGGAGGCATGGCGTCGCGAAGGCGGATCGTCATCACCCGGCCGCCTCCTTCGCCTTGAGCGCCTGTTCGAGGGCGTTCGCCCATTGCGTAATGGAGCCCGCACCGAGAAACACAATCACCCCGCCGGGTTTCGCCAGTTCGCGCACAAGCACGGGCAGATCCTGCGGTCCATCGATGGTGCGCACGTCCCGGTGGCCGTGCGCGCGCAGCGAATACGCGTAAGTATCGCGGTCGACACCCTCGATCGGCTGCTCGCCCGCGGCGTAGACTGGCGCCACGATCGCCGTCGCCGCATCGTGCAGACAGGTCGAGAACTGCTCGAAGGTGTCGCGCAGGCGCGTGTAACGATGCGGCTGCACGATCGCGATGACCGGCCCGCCATAGGCCTGGCGCGCGGCCTTGAGGGCGGCGGCAATCTTGAAAGGATTGTGCGCGTAGTCGTCGACGATCGCCGCCCCGTTGTACTCGCCCACACGGGTGAAGCGGCGCTTGACGCCGGAGAAGCGTTTCAGCGCTTCGCGGATGCGCAGCGTGTCGATCCCGAGTTCGTGTGCGACGGTTAGCGCCGCCAGCGCATTCAGCACGTTGTGCTCGCCTGGCATCGGCAGCGTGATATCGGCGATGCGCGTTTCCTCGCCGGTGCGCCGGTCGGCGATCGCCACATCGAAATGGGCGGCGCCCTCCGAGAAACTCACATTCAATCCACGCACGTCGGCCTGCGGATTGAATCCGTATGTTATCAGGCGGCGATCCTCGATCCGCCCGACCATGCCCTGCACTTCGGGATGATCGAGGCAAAGCACCGCGAAGCCGTAAAATGGCACGTTTTCGACGAAGCGCTGGAACGCGTCGCGCATGCGCTCGAAGCTGCCGTAATAATCAAGATGGTCGGGATCGACATTGGTGACGACAGTCACGGTCGCCGGCAGGCGCAGGAACGTTCCGTCGCTTTCGTCCGCTTCCACCACCACCCATTCGCCTGCCCCGAGCCGCGCATTGGTGCCGTAGGCGTTGATGATCCCGCCATTGACGACGGTCGGATCGAATCCGCCCGCGTCGAGCAGCGCGGCGATCAGCGTCGTCGTGGTCGTCTTGCCATTGGTTCCGGCGACGGCCACGCAGTTCTTGAGGCGCATGATCTCGGCCAGCATCTCGGCGCGGCGGACGAGCGGCAGCTTCTTCGCGCGGGCCGCCTCGAATTCCGGATTGCCCGGCTTCACCGCCGAGGAATAGACGACCACCACCGCGTCGCCGAGATTCTCCGGGTCGTGGCCGAGTATCACCGGAATGCCGAGCGTGCGCAGCCGGCGCACGACCGCGTTCTCGGCAAGGTCCGAGCCCTGCACGCGATAGCCGAGATTGTGCATGATTTCGGCGATGCCGCTCATGCCGATGCCGCCGATCCCGATGAAATGGATCGTGCCGATATCCGAAGGCACGCGGGTGGCGACGGTCGCGATCATGCCGCCTCCGCCTGCGCAATGGAATCGACGAGATCGGCGAGGCGCTCTGTTGCGTCGGGCCTGCCAAGCGCGTGTGCGGCGGCCGCGCGCCGGGCCAGTTCCCCCGGATCGGAGAGAAGGTCCTGCAGCATCGTCGCGAGCTTCTGCTCGGACAAATCGCGCTGCTGCACGAGCCAGGCGGCGCCGGCGTCTTCCAGGACACGGGCATTCGCCGTCTGGTGATCGTCGGTGGCAAAAGGAAAGGGAATAAGGAAGGCGGGCCGCCCGATGACCGCAAGCTCGCTGACCGTCGAAGCGCCACTGCGTGAAATGACGAGGTGCGCGGCCGCCATCCGGACAGGCAGATCGTCGAAAAAGGTGCGCAGCTCCGCCTTTACGGCGATCGCACCGTAAGCCGCACGCACGCGCTGGATATCTTCTGTGCGGCATTGCTGGGTAATGTGCAGCCGCGCGAGCAGAGCCTGCGGCAGACGCACGATCGCGCCCGGCACAATCTCGCTCAGCGCGCGCGCGCCTTGGCTGCCGCCGAACACGAGGACACGAATCTCGCCCTCGGCCGTGGGCGGCACATAGCCGATGGCCGAGAGTTTCGCCGCTTCCGGGCGTACCGGATTGCCGGTGTACACGAGGCGTGCGGGATCTTTCGGTTTGAATCGCGCAAGCGGCAGCGACGCCGCGATCGCCTGCGCGCGAGATGCAAGGCGGCGGTTGACGCGACCGAGAATGGCATTCTGCTCGTGGATTATCGTCGGATAACCGCCGATCCGCGCCGCCGTCATCACCGGCAGGCTGGGATAGCCGCCGAACCCCACAACGGCAGCGGGCCGGATGCGCGCGAGCTTGACGAGACTGACGAGCAGGCCTGCGAGGATACGCAAGGGCGCCACAAATTTCGCGGCCAGCGAACCTGCGAAACTCGCCGAAGGCACCTGTTCCAGCACGGCACCTGGAAACGTGGATTCGTAGTTGCGGCCGCGCCGGTCCGTCATCACGATCACGTGGCGTCCGCGCCTCGTTAGTTCGCCGGCCAACGCCTGTGCGGGAAAAAGATGGCCGCCCGTGCCGCCAGCGGAAAGAACGATGGTCCTCCTATGCTGCTTTGCAGCTTCGGAGGACTGGCTCGCTTGCCCGCCGGAGCCTTGGCGAAGGCGGGTCGTCATGCGGGATGTACCCGATGCAGGAACGCGAACAGCTCGCAGTCGCTTTCGCCAATTTTCGAGCGCTGCCGCGTCACCGCAAGCGCAAATCCCATCGTCAGCGCCACGCCGAACAGCGATGAGCCGCCATAGGAAATGAAGGGGAGCGTCATGCCTTTCGTCGGCAGAAGGCTGATCGCCACACCCATGTTGATGAAGGCCTGCAGCCCTACCACGATGGCGAGGCCGGCACCGGCAAGCTTGGAGAAAGCGTCGCTCGCGCGCGCGGCGCGCAACAGAAGGCTGACGCAGAGTACGCAGAACAGGACCGCGATGAGGCCGCAGAGCAGGATTCCGAATTCTTCACCCGCGACCGCGAAGATGAAATCGGAATGCGCTTCGGGGAGATGGTACTTCACGGTGCCCGCGCCGGGACCGACGCCCGCCAGTCCGCCATGCGCGAACGCCTTGAGCGCCAGGTCGGCCTGATAGGGCGTCGCGTGCGGATCGAAATACTGGTTGATGCGGTGATGCACATGCGGGAACAGGACATAGGCGAGTCCGCCCAGCACGACGCTCCCGCCCGCCAGCATGCCGATCCAGATGAACGAAATTCCGTCGAAGAACAGGAGCGCGCCCCAGAGCGCGAGAAGGAGCGCGGTCTGCCCCACGTCGGGCTGGCGCACCAGAATGAACAGCGCCGGCGCCGCGATGATGAGCGCCGCAAGCTCCTTGCGGATGATGAGCTTCTTTCGCTCTGCGAGCACGGCGGCCGCGAGCACCGCGAATCCGGGCTTCAGGAATTCGGATGGTTGCAGCGTCAGGAACCCGAAATCGATCGAACGCCGCGCGCCGAACGCTTCGTGCCCCGCGAACAGCGCGAGCGCCGAGCCGATCACCGCGGCGATGTAGATCACCGTGGCCGTGATCTTGATCGTGCGCAGATGCAGCACCGACACCGAGGCAAGGATCAGCACGGCGATGGCGGCGAAGGCGATCTGCTTTGCGGCATAGCGGAAGTCGCCTTCCGTCATGGGGCCGCCTGTCGCCGCGGGACTGGCGGCAAAGGCGAGCATCAATCCGAGCGCGATGAGCGCGATCATCGCGAAGAGCGCGGTGCGGTCCATCGAGCGCCACCAGCCGCCGGCGCTGCGTGCCTGCGTGCTCATGAGGCCTCCCTTTCGCCGCTCCCGGCCAGTTCGGCGACAAGTGCGCGGAAGCGTTCGCCGCGCTCTTCGAAATCGCGGAAGTGATCGAACGAGGCGCAGGCCGGCGCGAGCAGCACGACCGGCGAGGACGCGCGCGCGCGCGCGGCGTCGGCGTATGCCGCGGCGACCGCGCGTTCGAGCGTGCCGCAGATTTGGACTTCGACGGAGCCTTTGAGGACGCCTGCGAATTCCTCCGCCGCTTCGCCGATCAGATAGGTCTTGCGGATGCTCGCTGCATGCACGAGCAGCGGCTCGATGCCGCCCGTCTTCGGACGGCCGCCCGCGATCCAGAAAATGTCGGAGTAACAGGCGAGCGAGCGCGAGGCGGCGCCGGCATTGGTCGCCTTGGAATCGTTGACGAAGCGGACGCGGCCCACGCGACCCAGTTCCTCCATGCGATGCGCAAGACCGGGAAAGCTCGCGATGGCCGAAGCGATGCTGCGCGAGTCCTTTACGAAAGGTCGCGCGGCGGCGTAGGCGAGCGCGGCATTCTGCCAGTTGTGCGCCCCCGGCAGCCGCACTGCCTGTGCGAGGCTCATCACCTTCGTTGCGCCGTTCGACCACGCATCGTAGAGCGTTCCATCCACGGCAAAGACGCCGCGTCCCAGAACTTTCCCGACCGAGACGGGGATAGCGCTCGCGCCGTGCGTCGCCGCAAGGCGCGTGTAGATCGCGGCGGTGTACGAATCGTCCACGCCCGCGACAATGTATCCGTCGGGTGCCGCCTGTTGGAGCAGGCGCGCCTTTACCGCGGCGTAGTTCGCAAGCGTGCCGTGCCGTTCCAGATGATCGGGCGAGATGTTGGCGAGCACGGCGACATTCGGAACGAGGCCCGGCGCGAGATCGATCTGATAGGAGGAAATTTCGAGCACATAGATCGTGCGTGGCGTGGGCGGAGCGAGATCAAGGGCCGCGCGGCCGATATTCCCGCCCGTTTCGGCCTGATAGCCGCAAGACGCAAGAATGTGGCCGACCAGCGCGGTCGTGGTCGATTTGCCGTTGGTACCGGTAATCGCGATCACCGGGGCGCGGCCGGGTTTGGAGCGGTCGGGCCGGATCTCGCGCGCGAAGAGTTCGACATCGCCGACGGTTTCCGCGCCCGCTTCGCGCGCGGCTCGTACCACGTCATGCGGCTCGGGATGGGTCAGCGGAACGCCGGGGCTCAGGATGACGGTGCGGATGCGCTGCCACGGCCAGGATGCGAACGGCGCAATCCTCGCGCCTTCCCGCTCGCCTTGCGCGCGCGTTCCTTCATCTTCGTCCCAGGCGAAGACGCGCGCGCCACCGGCCTTCAGCGCCGCGACCGCCGACACGCCCGAACGCGCGAGGCCGAACACGCCCACATCGCGATTGGCCATCGAGCGCGCGGGAATCATGGGGCCTCCCCCTCACCCACAGCTGAGCGCTTGAAATGCTGAGCCTCCCCTCTCCCACGAGGGGAGAGGGCACACCATGCGCGGGTTTGCCGATGCAAAGCACAACATTCCCCTCTCCCCTTGTGGGAGAGCGCACACCATGCGCGGGTTTGCCGATGCAAAGCACAACATTCCGCTCTCCCCTTGTGGGGAGAGGGATGCGAGAAAGACTCTCGACATCTGCACAGGAGCGGGTGAGGGGCCATCGCGCTCATCGCAGTTTCAGACTCGAGAGGCCGATCAGCGCGAGGATCACCGAGACGATCCAGAAACGGATCACGATCGTCGGTTCGCGCCAGCCGAGCTGCTCGAAATGGTGGTGGATGGGCGCCATGCGAAAGACGCGCCGCCCCGTCATCTTGAAGGACGCCACCTGAACAATGACCGATACCGCTTCTGCAACGAACAGGCCGCCGATGATGGCGAGGACGATTTCGTGCTTGGTGGCGACGGCGACGCCGCCCAGCGCGCCGCCCAGCGACAGCGCACCGGTATCGCCCATAAAGACCGAGGCGGGCGGCGCATTGAACCAGAGAAAGCCCAAGCCTCCGCCGACAAGGGCGGCAAGAAACACCGCGAGCTCGCCCGTACCCGCGACGTAATGCAGTTCCAGATAATCCGCGAACTTCACGTTGCCGACCAGATAGGCGATCAGCGCAAAGGCCATTGCGGCGATGATCACCGGCACGATCGCCAGCCCGTCGAGTCCGTCGGTGAGATTGACGGCATTGGAGGCGCCCACCATCACCACCGCGCCGAAGGCGATGAACGCCCAGCCGAGCGGCACCAGCGCCGCCTTGAGAAACGGAATGGCCACGGTGCCGGAGAGCGAAGGCGCTTCGAGCGCCATCGCGGCATAGCTCGCAAACGCGGCAATCGCGAACTGGACGAAGAGTTTCATGCCCGCGCTGACGCCCGCGGGCGAATGTTTCACCACTTTGAGGTAATCGTCGGCGAAGCCCAGAAGCCCGAAACCGACAGTGACAAACAGCACGATCCAGACATAGGTCTGCGTGAGATCGGCCCACAGAAGCGTCGCGCCGACGGACGAAATCAGGATCAGCAGACCACCCATGGTGGGGGTGCCCTGCTTTTCCAGAACGTGCCGCTGCGGACCGTCGGGCCGGATCGGCTGGCCCTTGCCCTGGCGCGCGCGCAGCCAGCGGATCATCGCCGGACCGAAGATGAAGGCGATGATCAGCGCGGTCATCACGGCGGCGCCCGCGCGGAAGGTGATGTAACGGAAAATGTTGAAGATCGCGATGCGGCCGGAGAGATGCACGAGAATGACGGGAAGCATGATCAGGCCGCGCCTCTTGCGGATTTCAGCTGGTCGAGGATCACCGCCATGCGGCTGCCGAGCGATCCCTTCACGAGAATGACATCGCCGGGGCGTGAGGCGCGAACCACTTCGGGCGCGATTGCGCTCGAGGTTTCACCCCAGGCGCCGCGACGCGACAGCGGCAGTGCGTCGAACAGCGCCCGCATGTCGCGCCCGCAGGCGAATACCAGATCGGCGCGCGCCTCTTCGACCGGTGCGGCGAGCCCGGCATGGAGTGCCGCGCTTTCGTCGCCCAGTTCCAGCATGTCGCCGAGAACCGCGATGCGCCGTCCGCCGCCGCCCGGCCGCGCCGCGCCGAGCAGCGCGAGCGCTGCGCGCATCGAGGCGGGATTGGCGTTGTAGCTCTCGTCGATCACTTCGGCCGCGCCCCCGGCCAGCGGCAGCGCGAAGCGCGCACCGCGCCCCTTGAGGGCGCTGAAGTCCGCAAGCGCGGTAGAGGCCTTTTCGACATCGCCGTCAAGCAGAGCCACAGCGAGAAGTGTGGCGAGCGCGTTGTTCGCGATGTGCGCGCCGGCGGCGCCGATCCGGAAATCGCAGCGGCGGCCGATGATATCCGCCTCGACGCGCATGCTGCCGGCCATCTCGCTGCGCGACAGAAGCCGCGCTGCGCTGCCTGCGACTTCGCCGAACAGGAATATCCGCGCGACGCCCGCGGCGCGCGCGCGCGCCAGGAGACGCTCCGTACACGGATTGCCGGCCGGAAGGATCGCGGCGCCGGACGGAAGGAGACCTTCGAGAACTTCCGATTTGGCATCAGCGATCGCCGCGAGGCTGCCGAAATATTCGAGATGGGCGGGCGCGATTGTCGTGACGAGCGCCACCTCCGGCCGAACGAATCCGACAAGCGCGCGAATTTCCCCGAAATGGTTCATGCCGATTTCGAACACGCCGAAGGCGCCGTCGCGCGGCATCTGCGCGAGGCTCAACGGGACGCCCCAGTGATTGTTGTACGACGAGAGCGAGGCGTGCGTGGGCCCGAGCGCGCCAAGCGCCAGCCGCAGCATTTCCTTGGTCGTCGTTTTGCCGGCGCTGCCGGTGACGGCGACGATGCGGCCCTTCGCCCGCGCGCGCGCCGCTCGGCCCAAATCCTCCAGTCCGCGCTGGGTGTTCGCGACTTCGAGGAGGGGAGCATCGCCGGGCGCGCCTTGCGGCACATGCGAGACCATGGCTGCCGCGGCGCCGCCACGAAGCGCAGCCGAAACGAACTCATGTCCGTCCCGCGTATCCCCCTTCAGCGCCACAAACAGATCGCCGGGTTTTAGACTACGCGTGTCGATGGAGATTCCGTGCGCGTCGAAGGTGCGCGCAGCGCGGCCGAGCGTCGCCGCTTCCAATTCTTGGGATGTCCAGAGCGCACTCACGAAACCACCCGCCCGCCATTTGCCAGAGCAGCTTTCTCCGCTTCGTTCCTGTCGAGAAACGGCCGAACGGTATCGCCAACGATCTGTCCCGGTTCGTGACCTTTCCCGGCAATCACCAGCGCGTCGTCCGGTGCAAGCATCGCTACCGCATTTCGAATGGCTTCGGCGCGATCGCCGATCTCGCGTGCATCGGGACAGCCCGCCAGTATCTCGCGACGGATTTCCGCCGGATTCTCCGTGCGCGGATTGTCGTCGGTGACAATTACGTTCTGCGCGCCACGCGCGGCGATTTCGCCCATCAACGGGCGTTTGCCGCGATCACGATCGCCGCCGCAGCCGAAGACGAGATGCAGTCCCCCCTGTACATGCGGCCGCAGCGCCGTCAGCACCGTTTCCAGTGCGTCGGGCGTGTGGGCGTAATCGACATAGATCGGCGCGCCGCTCCGCGCCCAGGCGACCTTCTCGAGACGGCCCGGTGCGCCCTGCAGATGCGATAGTGCGGCGAGCACGCGTTCCGGATCGTCGCCCAGTCCGATAGCCATGCCGGCGGCCAGAAGCGCGTTCGCCGCCTGGAAATCGCCGACCAGCGGCAATGCGATGCGATGCACGGCGCCGCCAAGCGCAATCTCGAGTGTCTGTCCCTCGCCCTGCGGCGTGCGCGACAGGAGCCGCAAGGTCTCTCCGAAGAGCCCGACAGTGACCGGCTTCAGATTTCGTTCGCGCGCGAGGCGGACGAATTCCTCCGCATGCGGCGCATCGGCATTGACCGCGGCCACGCCGCCCGGTTCCACCAGCTCGAACAGACGGAGCTTGGCCGCGAGGTAATGCGCGAAATCCTTGTGATAATCGAGATGATCGCGGGTGATGTTGGTGAAGCCGGCGGCGGCGATCCGCGCGCCGTCGAGCCGGTACTGATCGAGACCGTGGCTCGACGCTTCGAGCGCGAGATGCGAAACGCCCTCGCGCGCAAGTTCCGCGAGCAGACGATGCAGCGTGATGGCATCGGGCGTGGTGTGCCTGAGCGCCTCCACGCCTTCCTTTGTTACGAGTCCGATCGTGCCAAGGCTCGCGGCATTGCGTCCCTCGCTCTGCCAGATCTGTCGCAGGAACACCGAGACCGAGGTCTTGCCGTTGGTGCCGGTGATCGCCGCAATCGTTCGCGGCTGCGCACCGAAATATGCGGCGGCGATCTCCGCGAGCCGCCGGCGCGGATTAAAATCGGCGATGAAACGTACGCCGAGGCGCTCGACCTGTTCGCGCAATGACGGCGCGCCCAGAACCGTGGATGCGCCGCGGGTCACGGCGTCGGCGAGGAACGCACCGCCGTCGGCGCGCGAACCCGAAAGTGCCGCGAACAGATAACCGGGTTTTACCTCGCGGCTGTCGCTTGCCAGTCCCGCAAGGTCCGGTTCGGAAGCGCGTTCTCCGGAAGGCATCGGCCGGATTTCCGTCATGCGTACCGCTGCCCCCGAAACCGCTCTCATGTTACGTGCTGTCTTTCGCCGCGACGACGGGCGCGCCCTCCGCCGGCATACCCAGCATCGGCGCGATGCGCGCAATTACCTGCCCGGCAAGGGGCGCCGCGGTAAAGCCCGCCAGCGCAAACCCGTGCGTCGCTTTGGTGCCGTGCGGCTCGTCCAGCATCACGAACACAAGATACCGGGGATTTTCAATGGGAAACACGGCGCAAAACGAGGTGAGGAGGCGATGTGCGACATAGCCGCGGCCCGAGACCTTCTCCGCCGAACCGGTTTTCCCGCCCACGTCGTAACCCGGAACATCGGCCTTTTTGCCCGTGCCGTTGGTGACGACGTAGCGCAACAGGCCGCGCATGACAGCGCTGGTTTCGGGCTTGATGACCTGTTCGCCGCGCGCATCGCCGTCGTGTTTCAGGAATGTCGGCTCGATCCGCCGGCCGCCGTTCACGATTTCGGCTGCGGCAGTAACAAATGACAATGGCGAAACGGAAATTCCGTGCCCGAAGCCGATGGTCGCGGTTTCCACCTGTCCCCAGTTGCGCGGCACGAGCGGGGCGGCAACTTCCGGCAATTCGGTGTGCACTCGGCCAAGCAGGCCGAGACGCGTAAGAAACTCGCGCTGGCGCGTGGGGCCCGACCGCAGCGCGATCTGTGCCGTGCCCGCATTCGACGACTGCGCGAGAATATCGCGTGCGCTGAGCATCGCGGGCATGTGTTCGGCATCGTGGATGGTGTAGCGGCCGACGTGAAATCCGCTGCCGATGGGAAACACTTCGTCGAGGCGGGTCGTGTGATCTTCCATCGCCATGGAGAAGGTGAATATCTTGAAGACCGAGCCCAGCTCATAGACATCCTGCGCCATCCGGTTGCGGCGCGGATCGGCATGGGCTTCCGCGGCACCGGGCTCGCCCGACGCATCCGGCAGCGAAGCCATCGCGAGGATTTCGCCCGTATTCACATTCATCACGATGCCGCCCGCCGCACGCGCCCGAAACGTCTCGCGCGCCTGCTCGACTTCGTGGGCGAGCGCGTATTGCACGCGCATGTCGAGTGCGAGCGCAACGCTCTGGCCCGGTGGGGTGTCGCGCAGCATCGGATCGAGGCCAAGCTCGAGACCGTCCACACCGTTGCCGTCGGGATCGGTCGAGCCGAGCACCTGAACGGCCGCGAGACCTTCCGGATAATAGCGCTTCAACGCGGGTTCGAATTCCAGACCCGGCAGTCCGAGCTGGAGAACACGGTTTTGCACGTCCGGCACGAGTTGGCGGGCGACGAGCACGTAATTGTGGCGGCTGTCGAAGCCGCGCTCGAGCCGTTGCGCGCTCACGCCGGTGGCGGCGGCGAGCGCTATCGCGGCCTCATGCGGATCTGAGAGCGCATGCGGGCGTGCATAGAGATCGGCGACCGGCAGGTCGCGGGCGAGCACAATTCCGTTGCGGTCTAGAAGGTCGGCACGCGTGTCCGCCGGCCGGTCGCCGGCAACAGGTGCGGCACCGGTCACACTGCCCTTGAGAACGCCCACATCGACAAGCCGCAAGCCGATAAGCGCGAACGCCATCACGCAGAGACCGGCGGCGAGCACGATCCGGCGCTGGATGACGCCGATTGTTTCCTGCTCGTTCGCGGGTCCGCTCGCACGTGCCGCAGCGGCCGCGCCGGAGCCACGCGGATTTCGTGGATCACGAGAAGCGGTGGTGGCGCCCTTCGCTGCGACCGGCCGTGCTCCGGGGTAATAGCACCGCTCAATTCCCCGCATGCGCGGCCACCAGATGCAGGCGTGGATCGGCAAGTTGAGAAGCAACCACACTCGCCGCAACCACCGGCGCGCCCGAAAGCGGAGCGGTCTCGCCACGTCGCGGCAGGCTTTGCAGCGATGCAAGCGCAACGGTGGGGGCATCGGAAAACCCGAGGCGCGCCTGCGCGAGCGCCTGGATGTGCGCGGGCTCCGTCACCCGCTCCCAGTCTGCCTGCAGCACCTTCATCGCGTCGCGGTCGTCGCCGATCTGCCTTTCAACAGTGGTGAGGCGGATGCGCGCGATCCGGGTTTCTTCCGAAACATGATAGAGCGCGAGGCAGCAGAGCGCGGCGAGCGCAAAGCAGGCGAAGTTCAATACGCGCACCATGAACGCCTCCTAGGCCGCAAGAAGTAGCGACGTGCGCTCGGCGGCTCTCAGCCGTGCCGAACGCGAACGGGGATTGCGCACAACTTCGGCTTCGCCGGGGATGCGCGAAGGGAGAAGGCGGAAGCTGGCCGCAACCGCCGCGCGACCGTGTGGCGCGTGGCGGGAGCCCGCGGCGGCGCGCCCCGTGCGCGCCGCAAGGAAGCGCTTTACGATGCGATCTTCGAGCGAATGGAACGAGACAACGGCGAGACGGCCGCGGGGCCTCAGTACGCGCTCCGCCGCCGCAAGTCCGCGTTCGAGTTCGCCGAGCTCGTCGTTCACGTAAAGCCTGAGCGCCTGGAATGTACGCGTGGCCGGATGGATCTTCTGCCGCGCCGCGCCGGGGCCGAGGGCCTTTGTCACGACATCCGCGAGTTCGCGCGTGCGCGAAAGCGGGCGAGCGGCGACGATCGCACGCGCAATGCGTCGCGCGTGACGTTCCTCGCCGAGCTCGGCGATCGCATCGGCGAGTTCGGCTTCCGAGGCCGTGTTGACGAAATCGGCGGCGGATCGCCCGGCCCTTTCCATGCGCATGTCGAGCGGTCCGTCGCTCTGGAAGGAGAAACCGCGCCCGGCCTCGCCCAGCTGGAAGGACGAAACGCCGAGATCGAGCACCACGCCGTCGCTGCCGCCCTGCTTCTCGCGCGCAAGCACCGTTTCCATTTCGGAGAAGCGCGCCTGCGCGAGCACGAGCCGGCCCGCAAAGCGGTCGGCAAGGTTCGCGCCGCGGCGGATCGCATCGGGATCGCGGTCGAGCCCGAGCACGCTGCACTTCGCGCGATCGAGCAGCGCGCGCGCATAGCCGCCGCCGCCGAATGTGCCGTCGATGTAATAACCTCCATCGCGCGGGGCGAGCGCCTCGACGACTTCGTTCAGCAGCACGGGAACGTGGGCGCTCATGATCGCCCCGCCAGTTGCGCACGGGCGCGCGCCTGCGCCGCCGCGCGGCGTTCCTCGCGCACGGGTGCGAATTTCTCGCTGTCCCAGATCTCGAATTTGCGGCCCATGCCGACGAATGTGACGTGTTCGCTGAGTCCGGCATAAGCGATGAAGGACTCGGGCAGGCGAACGCGGCCCGTTTCGTCGATCGCGAGATCCTGGCTCATGGAGAGAAGCGAAAACGCGTCGACGTCGTGGACCGACGTGAAGAGCGGGTCCTGCTGCGCCTGCGCCTCGTGAAAGGCCTGCATCACGCTCGCGCCGAAGCATTCGAGCGACGGCGTCAGCAGCGCCTCGCGCATGTAGACGCCCCTGGTGTTCTGCGCGGTCAGGATCTGGCGGTATTGCGCGGGTATGCAGACTCGCGCCTTCTTGTCGAGCGTGCCCACAGGCATGGCGGTAAACGGAAGATAATCCTGAACGCCCACGACGCCCGCTGCCCCTTCTCCCCTTGCCGGGGTCGGGCAGCCGTTCAAGTCACGGAGCTGTACGGCCTGCGCATGGGTTTACATGGGATAACATGGGAAATCGCGGGCCGTCAAGGAAAATCCAAGGAAACCGCGGTGTTTTTGGCTCGTTGACTCCTCACACCAGCGAATAAAGAACAAACAGAAAACAGACACCAAATGTGCTCAACTCATGGTTAAGGAAGAGCTAACGGAGCCCCGAACGGAGTCGGCGATCCGTCGGGACGGGACCTCTGCCTTCGGCGATCCCACGCCCCTCTCGGCGGGGCGGATCAGGGGAAGGCGGCTCGCATCACCCTGCCCGATCCGTCAGCCAGGTCCGTTATTGAAGCCTCGGCGCGAAGCGTGCCGCTTTAACATCATTTGAGCGGCAGCCAGTACACGCATTCGCGCGACGGATTTCCGAAGCGATTTCGCGTCGATCAAATTACATCAAGTACCGGCGCGAAGTACCGGCGCGGCAATTTCATCGCGATGCACGAAAGCCGATCGCGGGGAACCTTTGTAACAACGCGAATCCTCGAAATCAGTCGCAACGGCACGCTCGCATCCTTCCGGGGGCGAGAGGCGTTGTTCACAAATACAATCGGAATGCCACGGGACAGATCGCCAGAGCTTGGTCCGCCGCACTCCGTCGGAGCACTGCTACGGGGATCAAATGTCACGCATTCATGACGTGTTCGGCAAGAGCATATGCACTCTCTGTCTGGCCCTGACCGTATTACTACCCCCGACCGTTCAGGCAGAAAACAAGCAGCAGTCGGACCAGAATGCGGGACAGCTGACAGACAGCCGCGGCAATACGTACGGCACCATCAGAATTGAAGGACCGGACAATCTGGGTGACGACCGGAATGCACCGCTCGCAAGCGTAATCCGATATGCAAATACCACGGAGGCCGCCGCATCGGCCGGTCGAGACCGTGCACACGGCAAGGCTATCCGCCTCAAGCCTTCCCTCCAGCACAACTGCAGCCAGATCCTGCGCGGCAACAACCGGAGCAACTTTCTCGATGGTTCAATGAGCGCCTGCGACGAAACAATGTTCGGGTACGCTGGAAACGACATTGTCATCGGCGGTCACGGAAATGACAGTCTGAACGGGGGAAAGGGCGCCGATGTCATCACCGGCGGCGGCGGTGCGAACTCCTTCGTCTATGAGAGGGCCGGTGACAGCCTGGTCGGCACTGCGGATATC
Source organism: Rhizomicrobium sp. (assembly GCA_036502185.1). Taxonomy (GTDB): domain Bacteria; phylum Pseudomonadota; class Alphaproteobacteria; order Micropepsales; family Micropepsaceae; genus Rhizomicrobium. The sequence goes on along the minus strand of DASXYZ010000070.1, from coordinate 20,753 downwards.
ATCACGGATTTCAAGAGCGAAGATGTACTCGACCTGGGCGGTCTCGCGCGCACCTCTGGCGTCAGGCTGACATTCATCGGCTGGAAGGGATTCACCGGTGTTCCGGGACAGGTGAACTACAACATCACCGAATACTGGAAGTGCGACCCCGAACAGCACTGCAATGATGAATATCTTACCGTTGTCGCGGTGGACCTCACCGGAAGCGGTACAGCCGATTTCTGCATCAACCTTCTCGGCCTCAACCATCCCAAATCCAGGAATTTCGTCCTGAAGTCGGAGTAGAAGCAGCCAGGACGAAGCAACAGGTGCGGCCCGTCCAGGTCTGTACGTTGCAGGTCTGCAAACCAGGCGCGGAAAATTACGATGTGCGTTCGGGGGCGGGTTTGGCGGGCGCGAGCGCGCGATAGGAAAAGACAGCGGCCCCGAGCGTGAGCCCGAGGCTGAATGGCGCCAGCACGAGCGCCAGCCCGATCATCGCCGGCATATGCTGGTCGATCATCGCAATGCGCGCCTGCAGCGCCAGAGTCGCCGCGGTGGAAGAGTCGGGCAGCGGCGCGAACAGCCCCGGCCCCACGATGGCGGCGATGGCCCCGCACTGGACTGCGAGCAGGGGAATGGTAACCGCCAGCACGATGGCGAGAATGCGCCAGAAGTTCCTGCGCGACAGCAGCCAGGCCCGCACGATGTCCACCCGCTCCTCCGCCACCACGATGGGCGGCAGCAGAAATATGAGGCGCAGGACAAGAAAGGCGACAAGGAGTATTCCCGCGATCGCATAGGCTGCGGCCCCGATTGCGAGCGAAGGCGCACCGTGCGCCGCGGCGAATATGGCGCGTCCTCCGATTGCGTAAAGGCCGATCGTCGCGACAAGCAGAAACCCGCAGATCACGATGGCCACGAACATGCGCCATTCCGGCCAGCCCAGCGCAAATTGGAACGTGGCCTCCGGCTTGCGGTGGCCGAGCGCCTGTCGCGTCACGGCCACGCAATTCATCGCGTAAAGCACGAGCGCGGCGGTCGAGAAAGCGAGGTTGAGCGCAGATTGGCCTGCCTGTTCCACCGGGCTGCCGCCGGGCCACGCCGTGCCGAGCGCGTAAGGAAGAAACTGCAGAACCGCCACGATCAGAAGCGGCAACCACACGAGCGCGATGATCGCCCCGATCTGCTCGAAGGCGAAGCCATAGGCAAAGCGGATCGCGCCTGCCACGGAAAGCTTAGTCATGGGTGCGCCCTGGACGCCGGAGCCTGACACGGGCCGCCTCTTAGCAGGCCCGCGGCGAAGAACCAAAAGGGCTGCGGGCTCAGGCGGCCGGGCTCGCGGCAAGCGGCGCGGCGGGTTGTTCGTGCGTACCGGCTCTCGCGCGCCAGGCGCTGGCAACCGCGCCGTTCGTCACGCCGGCCAGCAGGATCCGCTCGAGAACCTGGAACAGGATCGCGAACGGCCCCACCGCACCGAACTGCAGGAACGCTGCCCGGGCAAGCTCGCGTAACGAAAGCGCGCTGGCCCCGTGCAGTGCCGGGACCGAGCCGAAGATCGCGCCGAAAAGCAGGTGAAACACGATCGCGATCGGAACAATAGCGGCGACCATGACGATGAAGCTGCGCACGACATTGCCGCGGCCAAGTGTCCACGCGCGTTCGAGACCGAAGGTCTCTTCCGCCACCACCACTGCGGGAAGGAAAAACAGGAGCCTTAGCGCAACATAGATCACAACTACGCAGCCCGCGACGACATCGATAATGCGGAGCGGCCAGACAGCATCGCCCAGTGAGCGCACGGCAAGCCAGATCCCGAAGCAGACGGCGCCCGTGACGAGCGCGACAAGAAAGACGACGATACAGCCCACGAACAGCGCGCCTGCCATACGCCACACCGGCATGCCCAGTGAAAACCAGACCCAGACCGGGCGCGGATGTAGTCCGAGCGCCTTGCGCTGCACGCCGACCGTTACCATCGCGCCGGTGATGAAGGCGAGGATCGCGATCAGAACGGCGACTCGGCCCAGTCCCATCACTACCGAAACGTCGAATTCCTGACGGGCAAACATCCCGGAGAGCCCCGGGACCAGCAGCCACACGAGCCCGACCGCGATGACCGCGAAAACGAGATACGGCAGCCACGCGATACCGAGCACCGCGAGGAAATGCCGGAACCCGAATCTATAGCCGTCCGCGATCGCCCGATCGACCGGTATCCGTGCGCTCATGCTCCGCCCCCGTTGGCCAGCGTGCAGCTTAAGCGTTGTTTCGCGGGAACAAAAGGCGGCCGTCTGTGCAAATAATGCGTGTCGCTGCGAGGCTTGCCTGCCAAGCATTGAACGCGGCCTGCATCCGACGCCAGATCTCGGGGTGATCTCCGAAGGCTTTGGCCGTCGCGCGGGTTCTCCCGCCGCGCCAAACTGGAGCAGCCCCGCGGAATCGAGATCGCATGCGGAGACTGTGCTCGCCCCCGTGGAGCACCAGATCCGAGCCGAAGATCGCGCGAAAAAGGGTGACGGCGATCGAATTATCCGATGCGAACCAAATACGCTCAGCGTTCGGCAGGCTCGACGCACAAGCGGCTCACCAGGACCGATATTCCCCACAGCCCCAGCGCCGCGGTTATGATGGCACAGCCGAGCAGGCCGAAATGTACATTCGAGGCGGCGATCCAATGCCAGAAACGGCCGCTCCAATGTCCGTGTGCCCCGAGCAGATTGAGTGTTTCGAGACCACCCACGAAAAGCGCCGCGAGGATCGAGAGCAGCGTGATCGCGAAATTGTAGAGGAGCTTGCGTTCGGGTTTTGCGAACGCCCAGCCATACGCGCCCGTCATCGCCACGCCGTCGGTCGTATCGACGAGCGACATTCCGGCCGCGAACAGCGCCGGGAATACCATGATCGGCCAGAGCGGCGCGTGCGGTGCGGCCTGGCTCGCGGAAATGCCGAGTAGCCCGATCTCGCTCGCGGTGTCGAAGCCAAGGCCGAACAGAAAGCCGACGAGGAACATGTCGCGCGGCGCAGAAACGAAGCGCAGCAGCGGGCGCAGGACACGACCCACGATACCGGGCGCCGGACCTCGCGCCTCGATATTTGCATGAGGTCCGGCGGCGCCCGCGCGCACGCGGCGAAACTCGTGCCAGACGGGAACGAGTGCCGCGATATTGGCGAGGGCGATAAAGACGAGGAACGCCGCGGAAACCGCAGTGCCGACGAGGCTTCCTGTTTCCTTCAGGCCGGCGAGATGGGCGCGCAGGGTCGCCGATGTCATCGCAATTCCTGCGCAAGCGAGCACGACCACTGTTGAATGCCCGAGCGAGAACCATAGTCCGACTGAAATCGGTCGGCGGCCTTCGCGCATCAGCTTGCGCGTGACGTTGTCGATAGCGGCGATGTGATCCGCATCGACGGCGTGGCGAAGTCCAAAGGCGTAGGCGAGTGCCGCGGCACCCATGAGCACCGGCAAGCCGTGAAACGCAGCGATGGCCCATGCCCAGGCGAGGAGATTGGAGGCGACGAGCGCCGCATAGAGCGGCACCGTGCGCTCCGAGGGACGGCGGAGTATGGCGATGCGCGCGACTGTTATATCTGCCAAAGCCGGCGCTCTCCCGGTTACGATAGCACTGCGGTATGCACGGCGCCGCGCTCATGCGCGAGCCAGTCGTACCAGCCGGCGAGCCCTTCCCCCGTTTTCGCGGAGACGCGCAGGATCGTGATGTGCGGCGCTGCTTCGCGCGCGGCAGCTTCGGCCCGCGCCACGTCGAAATCGACATGCGGCAACAGGTCGATCTTGTTGACGAGCAGGAGATCGGCGGCGCGGAACATGTGCGGATATTTCATCGGCTTGTCGTCGCCTTCGGTCACCGACAGGATCGCGACGCGCCGGCGTTCGCCCAGATCGAACAGTGCCGGGCAGACAAGATTGCCGACATTCTCGATGACGAGCAGCGCTCCCACGGGCGGTTTCAGACGGTCGAGTCCGCGGCCGATCATTTCCGCATCGAGATGGCAGCCGGTTCCGGTATTGACCTGCACGACCGGTGCGCCGCAGGCGCGGATGCGCTCGCCGTCGCGAAGGCTCGCCTGGTCGCCTTCGATCACCGAGAGGGGAAATTTGCCCGCAAGGTCGGCGATGGTACGTTCGAGCAGCGTCGTCTTGCCCGCGCCCGGCGCGCTCATCAGGTTGACCGCGAGAATCTCTCTTCCCTCGAACCACCCGCGATTGCGCGCGGCCAGCCGCTCGTTCTTCTCAAGAATGCGCGCGTTCAGTTCGACGACGGTGGCGGAATGTGTGTGGACGTGCGGGTGCGCATGATCGTGATCAGGCGGGTGGTGATGCTTGTGGTCGTGCTCATGAAGGTGTTCATGCGCCACGGCGCCGGATTGCAGATCGGCGATGGTGGCGCCTTCGGGCATTCCGCATCCGCAATGGGTGCACATCACGCGGCCTCCTCGAGCTCCAGGCTTTTCACGTTCAGCGCCTGGCCCGGCATTTCGAAAATGTCGAGCATGGCGCCGGCCGCCGCACTTTGTTCGGCCACCAGTTCGAAACAGAACGCGAGCGCCTCCGGCGAGACGCAGGATTCCATTCCGATCTCGATGGTGATCCGCAGGACCGTGCGGCCGGCCGCAACTTCTTCGGCCTTTTCTACGATGCTTTGCGCGACGGCGAGTTCGTGCATTGTATGCCTCAGCAGATGCGCGGGAGCTGTTCGCCCACCAGCATGTCGACGATGCGGCTGCCCCCGAAACGCGTTCGCATGATAACCCGGCCGGGCTCGCCATTTTCGATGCGGCCGATCGTGCGCGCCCGTTCCCCGAGCGGATGGGACTTGAGCGCGGCAAGCGCCGCGCCTTCTTCATCGGGCGGAACGACAACGACAATTCTGCCTTCGTTCGCGAAATAGAGCGGATCGAGGCCCAAAATCTCGGCGACGCCGCGCACATCCTCCCGGATCGGTGTCCGCGCTTCCTCGATCTCGATGGATACGCCCGACGCCATCGCAGTCTCGTTGAGGACGGTGGCGACACCACCGCGCGTGGCATCGCGGATGAACCGCGTGCCGGGTGCTGCGGCCAGCAGTGCGGAAATCAATTCGTGCAGCGCGGCGCAGTCGCTTTCGATCTCCGCCTCAAGCGCGAGATCGCCGCGGGCAACCAGAATGGCTGCGCCGTGATCGCCCAGCGTGCCGTTCACCAGCACCGCATCGCCGGGCCGCGCGCGGTCTGCGCCGAGCAAGACGCCTGCTCGGATGACACCGATGCCCGTCGTGTTGAGAAACACGCGGTCGCACGCTCCCCTGTGAACCACCTTGGTGTCGCCCGTGACGAACGCAACGCCCGCGGCATTCGCCGCTTGCGCCATGGATCGCGCGATCTGCCTCAGCAGCGCGATTTCGACGCCTTCCTCGATGATGGCGGCGCAGGAGAGAAACAGCGGTACTGCGCCGCCCACCGCGAGATCATTGATCGTGCCGCAGACGGCGAGCTTGCCGATATCGCCGCCGGGAAAGACGAGCGGATCCACCACGTAGGAATCGGTTGTGAAGGCGAGCCGGTCGCCGTGGCTTGCGAGAAGATGGAGCGGCACGCGCGCCTGATCCTCGAGCGGCGAAAGGAGGGGGTTGTCGAAGGCGCGTACGAACACGTCCTCGATCAGATCCTTCATCGCTTTGCCGCCGCCGCCATGGGCGAGCGTGACAGCGGGAACGTGTACCTCGGCGAGTTTGCGTTTCGGCACGGCGGCGAGATTCATGCGGCGGCCTCCGTGCTGCATTTGGGTCCGCGCACGCCGCCATACTGGTAATAGGCCGCGCACGCCCCTTCGGAAGACACCATCAGCGCGCCAAGCGGGGTTTCCGGCGTGCAGGCGGTGCCGAATACCTTGCATTGCCAGGGTTTGATCGCGCCCTTTAGAACTTCGCCGCACTGACAGGATTTGGGGTCGGCGATCCGCACGTTCGGCACCGCGAATTTCCGCTCCGCATCGAAGCGCGCATAGTTTCCGCGCATGCGCACGCCGGAATGATCGATGGAGCCAAGCCCGCGCCACTCGAAAAACTCGCGCAACTCGTACACCCGGCCGACCGCCGCGAGTGCGCTGTCGTTGCCGTCATCGGGTACCACGCGGCGATACTGGTTCTCGACTTCGCAGCGGCCGTGCGCGATCTGTTTCAGGACCATCTGCAGCGACTGGAGAATGTCGAGCGGCTCGAATCCCGCCACGACCACCGGACGCCGGTAGTAGTCCGCGATGAAGCGATAAGGCAGAAGTCCCGTGACCATCGAAACGTGACCGGGCCCTAGAAAGCCGTCGATCAGAAGCCCCGGACTGTCGAGGATCGCCTTGATGGTCGGGACGATGGTGATGTGATTGCAGAACAGCGAGAAATTGCGCACGCCTTCGCGCTCGGCTGCGAGCACGGTGAGTGCGGTGGACGGCATGGTGGTTTCGAATCCGATGGCGAAAAACACCACCTCGCGATCGGGATTGTTTCGCGCGAGCGCGAGCGCATCCATCGGCGAGTAGACCATGCGGATGTCGCAACCGTCCGCCTTGGCCTGAAGAAGCGATTTCTTCGAGCCGGGCACGCGCATGGCGTCGCCGAATGTGGTGAAGATCACTTCGCGGAGTTCAGCGATGGCGATGCAGTCGTCGATGCGGCCCATCGGCAGCACGCAGACGGGACAGCCCGGACCGTGCACGAGTTCGATTTCCTTCGGCAGCATCGCCTCGATGCCATAGCGGAAGATGGAATGGGTATGGCCGCCGCACACTTCCATGATGTTGAGTGGCCGCTGCTTCGTTGCGGGGATTTGCCTCGCGAGCCGCGCGATGTCCTTCACCAGCGCATCGGCTTTTGCCGGATCGCGGAATTCGTCGGCGAATTTCATGGCTGTAACCTTCCCCCCGCCGATCCGCGGCCGTCCGCCATGAGCGTGTGCACGAGATCCCAGAGAATGTGGTAGGCGGCGACGTGGCATTCCTGGATGCGATGCACCGATCCCGTCGGCGCCACGAGACAATGATCGACCACGCCCGACGATCTCATGCGGCCGCCCTCGCCGCCCGAGAAACCAACAGTCACAAGGCCGATGCGCTTCGCCGCGCCGAAGCCTGCGAGGATATTGGGCGAGTTGCCGCTGGTCGAGAAACCGGCCAGCACGTCGCCACGCCGCGCATGTGCTTCGATCTGGCGGGCGAACACCTGTTCGAAGCCGACATCATTGCCGACGGCGGACAGCATGGCGATTTCGGCGGCGAGATTGACGGCGGGAAGCGCCGGCCGGCCGGCGGTGATCGGATGCTGGAATTCCACCGCAATGTGTGCGGCGTCGCAACTCGACCCGCCATTGCCCATCGCAAAGAGCCGGCCGCCTCCTTCGTAGCTCGACGCGATCGCGCGCGCGGCAGCGAGAAGAACGGATGCCTGCTCTTTGAAAAATTGTGCATTGGTTTGGCGCGACTCGCGGGCCTTTGCCGCGACGGATTCCAGCAATGCGCCGTCCAGCGCCTGCCCATCCCGCCGTTTCTCCTGCAGGAAGGGATAAAGCACTCCGAGGTCGCGCGCGCTCACGTCATCACTCCGCAGCCTGCGATTCGGGCGCCTGCGCCATAGCGAGGAGTTCGTTCTGCATTTCCGCGAGTTCCTCGAGCAGGCGCAGCGTCTCCTTCGCTTCCGTCTCGTCGATGCGGCCCATCGCGAAGCCCACATGCACAAGCACCCAGTCGCCGACGCAAGTCTCGGCGGGATGGCTCTCGTCCACGATGCAGGCGATGTTGATGCGCCGGCGCACGCCGCAAACGTCCACCGTCGCGGTCATGCTCTCCGCGTCGTCAACTCTTACGATGAGAGCGGGAATGCCGACGCACATGCCTCACAAACTCCGTGGTTCGGAAACAAAGCGAGCGGCGGCGACGACCGCCTGCCCGAGCGATATCCCCCCGTCGTTGGCGGGGACACGCGCGTGTGCAAAAACCTCGAGACCGCGCGCCCGCAGCAAATTCTCGATTGTCTCGAACAGGAGCCGATTCTGAAAACAGCCGCCCGATAGCGCAACCGTTGTAAAGCGGGGCTCCGATCCGCGATCGCCCGCAAGTGTACTAGCCATTTGCGCGAGCGCCCCGGCGAGGCCGAAATGAAATCGCGCGGCGATGTTGGCATTCTCCGTTCCGGCAGCCAGATCGGCAAGCAGCGCGCGCCACATCGGCGCCGGATCGAGCACGCGCAAACCAGGGCTGTCCTCGCGGGCAGCAAAGGAATATGGCGCATCATCGGCCCCTGCCCTGTTCGCCAGCGCTTCCAGCGCAGCGGCGGCCTCGCCTTCGTGGCTCTGGCGATCTGCGCTGATGCCGAGTGCAGCCGCCACGGCATCGAACAATCTCCCGCAGGACGATGCCCCGGGCGAATTCATTCCAGTCGTCATCATCGCGCCGAGACTCGCGCAAGGCTTCGTCGCGAGATACTGCGCGAGGGGCAGAGCGCCCCAGTCGCGCCTGAAATTTTCCCAGCCGACGCCCGCACGAAGATGCGCATAAAGATTGCGCCATGGCTCGCGAATCGCCGCAGCGCCGCCCGGCATGGCGACCGGGCGCAAGCTCGCCAGCCGCTGGTAGTTGCGATAGTCGCAGAGCAGGAATTCTCCGCCCCACCACACGCCGTCCTCGCCAAACCCCAGACCGTCGAGCACGATCGCAAGCACCGGCTTGCCGTCGCGCGGGTAGTTGTTTTCGGCAAGACACGCCGCCGCATGCGCATGATGATGCTGCACTTCGATGAGCGGGGTGTCTGCCGAAAGCGTACGGGCGAGCTTCGCGCAGAGATATTCGGGATGCCGGTCCAGCGCGACGGCTTGCGGAACATGGTCGAACAGTCCGCGATAGAGCGCGAGATTTTTCCGGTATTCGTCGAAGGCTGCGGCGTGTTCGAGATCGCCCTGATGCTGGGATAGGATCGCCTGCCCATCTTTGATGAGGCAGAAGGTGGCCTTGAGCTCGCCGCCCATGGCGAGAATGTCGGGCGCGTTTTCGAATCCCGGCGGTAGCACAAGCGGCTCGGGCGCATAGCCGCGCGCGCGGCGGAGCGGACGCACGCGTTCCGCCATCATGCGGACCACCGAGTCGTCCACGCGATTGGCAATGGCGCGATCGTGCAGCAACACGCAGTCGGCGATCTCTGCAAGTCGCGCCAGCGCTTCCCCGTCATCCACGATCTGAGGTTCGTCGGTGAGGTTCCCGCTCGTCATGACGAGCGGTGTCGCGAAATCCTCGAGCAGCAGCAGATGCAGCGGCGTCGTCGGCAACATGAAGCCCAGCGTGTCGCGCCCGGGCGCCACATTTTCCGGCAGCGTTTCGCGGCCTTTCGCCTCGAGCAGGACGATGGGTGCAGCCGGCGAACACAGGGCCACGCGCTCCGCCTCCGAGATCGAACAATAGCGCGCCACGATATTGAGATCGCGCGCCATCAGCGCGAACGGCTTGGTGTCGCGACGCTTGCGCCGGCGCAAGCGCGCCACGGCTGTTTCGTTCGTCGCGTCACAGGCGAGCTGATACCCCCCGAGCCCCTTGACCGCCACGATGGAGCCTTTGGCGAGACGCGAGGCGGCTTCGCGCACGGCGTCGCGATCGGCCGCCAGATCGCCGCCGTCAAAGTCGAGACATCGCGCGACGGGGCCGCAGGCGGGACAGGCGGTGGGTTCGGCGTGAAAGCGGCGGTCGGCGGGATCGGCATATTCGCGCGCGCAATCCGCGCACATGGGAAAGACGCGCATGGTCGTCTTCGCGCGGTCATAAGGCACTTCTTCAATGATCGAAATCCGCGGCCCGCAATGGGTGCAGTTGGTGAAGGGATAACGATGGCGCCGCGCCTGTGGTTCGCGAATCTCGGCCGCGCAGGCCGCGCACACCATAGCGTCCGGCGCGATCTGCGTATGCACCGCGCCGCGCACGCTTTCAGTGATGCGAAATCCGGACGGAAGAGCCTGCGGATACTCCGAAAGTTCGATTCCGTCGATGCGGGCGAGCGGCGGCGGCTCGCGGTTGAGCGCTTCAACGAGCGCCTCGATTTCGGATCGCGCGCCCGCCACGCGGACGAGCACGCCTTCGCCGTCGTTGAACACTTCGCCGTCGAGCGCGAGCGCCTGTGCGTGCCGCCACACGGTGGGCCGGAAGCCTACGCCCTGCACGCGCCCGCGCACGCGAATCTCGACAGCCCCGCGCACCGCCCGCCTCACATGCTGCTGATTCTGATATAACGGACGAAGCTCTTGATGTTCACTATGAACATCAGCAGCGCGCCGCCGACGATTGCGATCCCGAATGCGGCCGGTATCCACCACCATTCGACCATGACGTCACCTCCTGTGGGCACGATTTTCATAAGCGAGCTCCCTTGCCGGCTGCCGCAATTCACCGATCAGTGCTTCGATCGTCTCGATTGCCGGCTCGACCGCAGCGGCGACGGGCGGACTCAATCCCATGCAGCCGTCCTCGCCGCCCAATTCCTGCGGCTCGCAGGCGACGAGCAGAATGCGCCGGCAGCCTCCGCCCAACACAGCGACAATGCGCAGGACTTTTGCGGGATCGAGGTCGTGGGGCGAGATCAGCAGTTCGCCAGGATCGGGCGCGCCTTCCTCCAAACGATCGGGCGCGATCACCGATACGACGCCCGGCCGTTCGCCGCGGCGCGCCGCATCGACAAGAATGACGGCTTCGTAGTCGTCCATCAGCGCATAGGTGAGATCTATGCCGCGGATACCGAAATCGCCGACTGTCACGCCGGCCGGCAGAATGCGCCGCGCGAGACGCTGCGCAACTTCCACGCCGAACGCGTCGTCGCCCTGGAAGATGTTGCCAATTCCGGCGACGAGAATTCCACTCATCGTGCCCCCTCCGCGCTGACGATTTCGATTTCCTCGGGCGAGAAGAAGAAGCGGTGGCCCGGCATCCGCTCGAGACCGAATTCGCGGCCCGGATCGTCGTCCAGCACGACGGCGACATGGACGCGATCCTCGAAGTCGCGCTCGATGCCTTCGATGACGGCCGTCTTGTCCTTGAGTACGATATCCATGATGTCGCCGCCGGCGCGCGGCTTGAGCTTCACGCGATCGCCGACGGCGAGGCGGCCATATCCGACACTGGCGAGTTGCGGCGCACCCTGAACGCTCCGCCAGGCGCCATGCAGCCGCCCAAGCTCCTGCGGCGACATCGCTTCGATGCGTTCGAGCAGTGCGCGCGCGCGCGTATCGCCCGCAGCCATTTCCGCCTTTTCCGCATCGGTCATGGTCAGCGTGCGCAGGATCAGGATTTCGTCGATTTCGGTGCCGTCGAAAAGATCGCCCGCGCTTTCGGGCGCGATCTGCGGGTAATCGTAGAGAATGATCGGCGCGGCGAGCATCGCCTCGCCTTTGCCTTCCGCGCCCGCGAGCACCGGCCACAGCCCGTCGTTGCGGCACGCGCGCGCAATCTCCGCCACATTTTCGGGCGGATCGATGAGAGACAGAAATTCGCCTCCCTCGACAGAGAGAATCGCGTGTGTCGAAGCAAACGTAAACGGCAGCGCATTATGGCGGTTCGCGCATTGCTCGTCTGAAATCGTTCCGAGATTTTCCACGCGCAGCGTCAGCCGGAAAACATCGTCCGCGACGCGCGTCGCGCGAAGCGCGGCGCGTCCCTCCAGAGCTTCGCCGCGGCGGATGATCCGCCCCGCGACGCGGCCCGCGTCATCGGCAATCGGCTCGGTCGTGCGGAAGCTGGCGAGGGAAATGGGAACCTTGATTGCCTCGGCAGTAATCGCCGCAAGCGGCGTGGGCGCGAGCGTCACTTCTCGCTCCATTGCCTCGTCCCAGCCCACATACTTCCGTCCTGCAATCGTGAGTTCGGGAACAGTTTCGAGAGAAAACTCCTCAAACCCTGTCACGGCCCGCGAATGCGGGCCACCCAGGTGACAACGCGGAGATGGTTGTTTGTCATTGGCAGTTCTTTCCTTCTTTGCGGTAGCGGAGCGGGTTTCATCTGGGTGGCCCGCATTCGCGGGCCATGACAGCTCTGGTTCATCGACAGGTGGCGCTTTCAAACGACCGATTTCGCGGTTGACGACCTGCAGGAAGCGCACGTTCACGCCGATCTGCGTACTCACATTCCCGCGCAACAGACATTCGCATTCCAGGAACCAGCGATCGCCGACGCCACGTTCGGCGTAATTGCGAGGAAACAACCCCCCAAACGTCCAGCGTTGGCGGTTTTTCAGCGCCGATTTGCGATACGGATAGAGTATGTAGCCCTCGTAGAGCACCGCATCGGCCACCGCGCGAATCCCCTCGGCCGTCATGACATGGGCCTCCCGACCGCGCCGTCGAGCAGATGGCCGAGCGCGTGCTCGAGCGAGGGCAGACCGTTTTGCTGCTTGAGCAGGTCAAGCTTTTCAAACGTGTCGCGCCCGACCTGCAGCCACACGGCGTCGGGATAGTAGCGGTCGAACATCTCCTGCCAGAGCCGCACCGGCAACCTGTGGCGCGCCTCATTCGACCACGGGATCTGTCCGATCTGCAGCCGATCGTTTGAGTCGCGATAGAACACCGAACCACTGAACAGCAGCGTCAGCGGCACTTCGCCGTCTTTCAGGCCATGGAAATACTTCGTCGCCGCGACATTGAAATCGAAGCTGCAGGGCACTACGAGATCGAAAACGGTGCTTTCCGCGAACACCGGCACCGATGCCGGCACGATCGCCCAGAGAAAACTTTTCAGCGTTTTGCCCCAACGCGGCGCATCGCCGAAGAGGTCGCGCAAGCGCTCGTGCTCGCCTTCATGGTAGGTTCGCCGCCCGGGCTCGATGCGGAGTTGGCACTGCAATGCGAGGTTTTCGATCGCAACGCCGCTCCGGTTCGCGGCGACAACGTGAAAGCGCAGCGCCGGAGAGACCGCATAGCGCTCGACCTCGACATCGGCGACAGAAAAATCGAGTTCAGGCATGGCCTGCCCCGTCCGTCGCGCCGAGATAGGCGCGGATCTCCCGTCGCACCTCCTCGCCGCCGGAGAGTCCTCGCCACCGCTTTCGAATGAGGCCCGCGAGCGCGTAGCAATGATCAATGGACAGCCGGTACGCTTCGTTGCCCCCGCCCGCACGGTCGAGAAGCAGGGCTTCAACTTCCGCCGTCATGTCCGCGAGGAACGGATTGGTTTCGGCAATTTCGCTCCAGACTTCGCTGCCAAATGCGGAATCGACGACACCCGCAGGTCCGGGATAATGCGCGGTGGAGCGCCCGTCCGCGTGACGTACCAGAAAGGCAAGATCGACGGGGATCTGCAGCGCGTCCCATTGCGCGTCGCTGAAGGCGAATATGCCGAGCTTTTCCTTGCGCCGGATGATCGGGAGGCAATCCGGCCCGCACAGCGCGACGCATGAAACACACGCGCAGCGAATCTTGCGCGCTGCGGGCTCGAGGAGATGCGCGTGCTCGCCCGGCAGGCCGGCGCGACAGAACTCGCAGCGCTCCTTCGGCGGATACACGAAGCGCCGCAGCGCGAACACGGCTTTCGCAGATTTTGCGGGCTCACGCGCCAACCCCGGCATGGCGGCTTATCCTGCCGCGGCCGCGAGCATTTCGCGGGCAGGCGTACGCTCGATCGCGATGTCCTCGAGATCGGGTGCCACATCGATCAGGCGATCGCCGATTGCGCGGCACAGCGACTTCCATTCGCGCGCGCCGGGATCGGCCCTGAACCGCGCAACGCCGTCGCGTACGGAGACGAGCGAAAGCGAAATGCCAAACTCGCGCGCGAGCACCGCAGCGGCGGCCCGCACACGCTCCTCCGGCGAATCCGGGTGGAGGCCGTGCAGCAGCAGCACCGCCCTAATCGGTTCGTCGTCGGCGAATGCCGCGTAAAGCGCGCGCCCTTCTTCGCTCGCGGACAGCTGCGCCGCGATTTTCGCGAGTGCGATCCCGTGCAGATCGAGAACGGCTTCGAGAAGCTCGCGCGCCGCGGCCCGCGCGGGGCCGTCCTGCGCGGTGCCCAGCGCGCCCACCAGCTGTTCAATGCGCCGCAGCGATTCCTCAACCCGAATCCGCGCCCCCGGATTCATTCGCGGTCCCTGTGCGCGCCTGCGCCGAACATCGGCTGATGGAGGGTCTGCACCGTTTTGCCGCCACCCACGTACATGTGCACGCCGCAGGGCAGACAGGGATCGAAGCTGCGCACCGTGCGCATGATGTCGATACCCTTGAATTTGTCCGGACCGTTCTCTTCGTAGATCGGGCAGCCCTGCACCGCGTCCTCGTAGGGCCCGGGCGTACCATAGATATCGCGCGGGCTCGCGTTCCACGGTGTCGGCGGATAGGGATGATAGTTCGCGATTTTGCCGTCGCGGATGACGAGATGGTGCGATAGCACACCGCGCACCGCTTCATGGAAGCCGCAGCCGATCGCTTCGTCGGGAACTTTCACTTCCGTCCAGGTCTTCGTGCGCCCGCCCTGCACTTCCGCAAAGGCCTTTTCCAGGAAGAACATTGCCGCCGCCGCGCAATAGGCCTGGAAGTAGGTGCGCGCGCGGTCGCGCTCGATGGTGTTGCTCCATTGCGGCACGTTCCATTCGAGATCCATTTCCGGCTTGAGCGCGGTTTTCGGCAGATGGATTTTCACGCTGTGGCCGGTCGCCTTGACGAATCCCATATCGACGAGACCCGCGAGCGCCGTCGCCCACAGCCGCGCGATAGCGCCGCCACCGGTGTCGAGCGCGAGGTGATCGCCGCTGCGCTTGTCGAGCCAGCGCGGGCTCATCACCCAGGAGTAATTGTCGCCGAATACGCGCTTCTGGGGCTTCGGGATCGTGGTCTGGTTCCAGGGGTGCTTTTTGTCCACCGGATTGCCGAGTGGATCCTGCTTCACGAAGGTCTCCTTGCCTTCCCAGTCGTCGTAATAGGAGTGACCGAGAAGGATGCGCATCTGCAGATTGATGTCGACGAGATCGGTGGTGACGAGCTTCCCGTCCACGATGACGCCCGGGGTCACGAACATCTTGCGGCCCCAGTCGGTCATGGTCTTGTAATTGTAATCGCAGGCGTCCGGATCCTGGTAAGCGCCCCAGCATCCAATCAGGATACGCCGCTGTCCCACCTTCTCGTAGCCGGGCAGCGCTTCATAGAAGAAGTCGAACAGGTCGTCGTGCAGCGGCACGCATTTTTTCATGAACTCGATGTATTTCATCAGCCGGACCATGTACTCGCTGAAGAGCTGCACGGAGGGCACAGTGCCGACCCCGCCGGGATAGAGCGTCGAAGGATGGACGTGGCGGCCTTCCATCAGGCAGAACATCTCGCGCGTCAGCCGGCTCATCAGGAGCGCGGTGCGGTAGAAGTCGCCGCTGAACGGATTGAGCGCTGTCATGATGTCGCCGATGGTCTTATAGCCGTGGTGTTCGGCGTTGCGCGCGGGAGTGTTTTTCGCTTTCTCCCACAGGCCCGGATTGGTTTCGCGCACCATCTGTTCGCAGAAATCCACGCCTACCAGATTGTCCTGGAAGATGTTGTGGTCGAACATGTACTCGGCCGCTTCGCCGAGATTGATGATCCATTCGGCAATCGCCGGCGGGCGCACCCCATAGGCCATGTTCTGCGCGTAAACTGAGCAGGTCGCGTGATTGTCCCCGCAGATGCCGCAGATGCGGCTGGTGATGAAATGGGCGTCGCGCGGGTCCTTGCCGAGCATGAACAAGCTGTAGCCGCGGAAGATCGAGGAGGTGCTGTAGCACTCCGCGACTTCGCGGTTGTCGAAATCGATCTTGGTGTAGATGCCGAGGCTGCCGACGATCCGGGTGATCGGATCCCAGTTCATCTCCACCAGATTCTTTTTGCCGCTCTTTGCTTCTGGTCGGCGGATTGCTTCTACGCTGGCCATGGTTCCTCCTGCTGCCCCAAGCGAAAACTCAGGGCTGCCTGTATCCGGTGGTGAGCTTCGGCTTGTTGTGGCGCCACTTGGGCTCTTCGTTGAGCGTGTGGTTGGTGATCTTGCGCAGGTTGCGGATCAGGATGCCGTAGGGCGCGATGAGTTCCGAAGAAACGCTGGCGCCCGGCGGTTCGTCCATGAACGGCATGAACTTGTCGGGGAACCCCGGCATGGTGCAGCCGATGCAGATGCCGCCGACATTCGGGCAGCCGCCGATGCCCGACATCCAGCCGCGCTTGGGCACGTTGCAGTTCACGACCGGGCCCCAGCAGCCGATCTTCACCAGGCAGCGGCGGTCGCCGTATTCCTCCGCGAAATCGTGCGTCTCGTAATAGGCGGCGCGATCGCAGCCTTCGTGGACCGTCTGTCCGAACAGCCAGTGCGGGCGCCCGAGTTCGTCAATCGGGATGATCGGCGCCACGCCGGCCAGCATGCGCAGAAGGTAAAGCAGCGTCTCCATGAAATTATCGGGCTGCACCGGGCAGCCGGGAACGTTCACGATCGGGTAGCCGGCCTTCGACTTCCAGTCGTGACCGAGAAAATCCATCAGCCCCATGCAGCCGGTCGGATTACCTTGCATGGCGTGGATGCCGCCGAAGGTGGCGCAGGTGCCTGCCGCGATGAAGGCGAGCGCGTTGGGTGCCAGGCGCTCGATCCATTCGGTCGTCCTGATGGGGCGGCTGGTGTCGCCGTCCTCGTAGCCGAACGCGGCCCAATAGCCTTCGCCGCTCAGGTGTTCGTTCGGAATCGAGCCTTCGACCACCACGACATAATTCTCGAGTTCCCCGCGCGTAGCTTTGAAGAAGGGTTCCAGGAACTCGCCGCCCACGGCTTTCGCGAGACAGGGATTATGGAGATGGACTGTCGGCAACCCGGGGATCGCGCCCATCACGACATCTTCGATGCTGGGTTCGCTCGCGGCGGTGATCGACACGGTGTCGCCGTCGCAACCAAGCCCCTGCGTGATCCACAGGATGTGAACTTCCTTGATCTTGGGTTCGGGGATGTAACCTTTGCGGACGGGAGGATTGGCGTCGGGTCGTTCGACGACGGGCACAGCGCACCTCTCTTTCGTCTGCGGCGCCCCGTTTGCTACGGCGCCCCACCGGCCGGTCGTTGCAACCGCCGGCATTTACGGGAGTTAATGCGTTCCGGCGGAGCGGCGTTCCGCGCGCCGCGGAACTGCGCGGATTCGCGCAGGCCTGCACGGGGGTGTCGCGGATATGGCGCAGAAAAAAGGAGCCGATGGCGGCGGCGAACAGCCGAACTCGAAAAAAGAAATCGGAACAATAGAGGAGCGGGCGCGACTGCAGGCGCCGGTCATCTACGGGATCGTTCGGCACGAGGGGCAGTCGGAGCTGGAGCGCCCGGTGTTTTCGCTGTGGTGGTCGGGGCTGGCGGCCGGATTGTCCATCAGCTTTTCACTGCTCACCCAGGCGCTTTTCTACGTTCATCTGCCGGATACGCAATGGCGGCCGCTCCTTGTCAGCATCGGCTATCCGGTGGGATTTCTGATGGTGGTGCTGGCGCGCCAGCAGCTCTTCACCGAAAGCACGCTCACCGCCGTGCTGCCGTTTTTGGCCGAGTTCAACCTGCGCAATTTCGCGCTCCTCGCGCGGCTCTGGGCCGTGGTGCTGGTCGCCAATATCGCGGGGACGCTCTTTGCAGCGGCGTTCTGCACCTTCGTGCCGGTGATCGCGCCCGATATGCACGCGGCCATGCTTGACATCAGCGCCAAGGCGATGAGCTATCCCTGGTGGCCGATGCTGCTGCGCGGAATCTCCGCCGGATTTCTGATCGCCGCCATGGTCTGGCTCATTCCCAGCGCGGAGGGCACCCAGTTCCACATCGTATTCGTGATGACCTATCTGGTCGGACTCGGAAATTTCGCGCACATCATTGCCGGCAGCATGGAAAGTTTCATGCTGCTCTTCTCAGCCAGGATGGGCATCGTGCAGCTGCTTTGGTCCTTCATGCTGCCGGTCCTGATCGGCAACGTGATCGGCGGCACCGCATTATTCGCGCTGATCTCCTACGCGCAGGTGGTCAAGGAGATGTAGCGCCCTGCGCGTTCATGCTTCGACAGGCTCAGCATGAGGGTGATGATTTTCTTCCTCACCCTGACCTTGTCGAAGGGTGCTTCGGCAGGCTCACGCTTCGACAGGCTCAGCATGAGGACGATTGTTTTTTTCCTCACCCTGAGCTTGTCGAAGGGCGTGTCGAAGGCCGCTCACGCGGCCTCGGCGATGTGCTCGATCATGTGCTTGTGGTGTTCGAGAACCGGCAGCGCAAGCTTGCAGAGCTCCCGGAGCGCCGTGTCGTCGCCGTGGTCGCGGTAGTGCTCGACGAGCCTGATCGCTACGTCGTGCGTCTCCTGCTGCTGCGCGATGTAGCGCTTGTCGAAACTATCGTCGGACGCGCCGGCGAGATCGTCCAGGAGAACCTGGAAGAGCGCGTTCGGCTTCTGCGGCAGCGTCATCGGCTGGTTCATGGCGCCCAGCATCGATTTGAGCTCTTCGGTGGTCTTTTTGTGATCCCTGATCATCTGCTGCGCGAAATCGCGCACGTCGGAGCGATGCGAGCGCCTGAGCGCCATCTCGGAGGCCTCGATCTCGTACATGTCGCTCATCGCGACCAGGTTCGCAAAAGGCTGCCGGGAGGAGGTCACCGAGGCCAGCGCCTTGGCGGCCCAGCCGCCCACCATGTCCCGCGCGGCGCTCACCGTTTCCGATTTCTCTCCAGGTTGCGGCCTGTCGCGGTCCTCTGCCATCGGAACGATCCTCTTGGGGGCTCCGATGGAACGGCCTGGACGCGACACCGGTTTCGCGCACGCGGTGCGGCTTGCGGACGCCCGGGACGAGGTTCCCGGACACCCGCGCTGGTAAGCTTCAGTCCCCGCCGGGCGCCAGTCCGCGATGCTGCAGCATGGGGCCGATCTCGGGATCCTTGCCGTAGAAGGCGCGGAACATCGGGCCGTAATCCTCGGTGTGCCCGCGGGAGAGGATCATGTCGCGGAAGCGCTGGCCGTTCTCGCGCGTGAGCCCGCCATGCGCCTTGAACCAGGCGAACACGTCGTCGTCGAGCATCTCCGTCCACAGATAGGCATAGTAGCCGGCCGCGTAGCCGTTCGCCCAGATGTGCAGGAAATAGCTCGAGCGGTAGCGCGGCGGCACGAATTTGAAGTCCACCTGCGCCGCCTTGAGCGCCTTGGTCTCGAACGTGTCGACGTTCTGCCGCGGCGCGTCCGCCGGCAGCAAATGCCATTGCATGTCGAGTTCGGCCGCGGCCACCACTTCGCCCAGCGCATAACCCTGGTTGAACTTTGCGGCCTTCTTGAGCTTGTCGATCAGCTCCTGCGGCATCGGCTTGCCGGTCTTGTAGTCGCGCGCGTAGTGCGCGAGCACGTCGGGATAGAGCGCCCAGTGCTCGTTGAACTGCGAGGGGAATTCGACGAAATCGCGCGCCACGCTCGTGCCCGAAAGCGTGGGATATTTCTGGTTCGCGAACAGGCCATGGAGCCCGTGGCCAAATTCGTGGAACATGGTCGTCACGTCGTCGAAGGTGAGGAGCGCCGGTTGGCCCGGCGCAGGCTTGGTGAAGTTCGCGACATTGTAGATGACCGGCTTGGTACCGTTGAGCTTCGACTGCTCCATGAAATTGCTCATCCAGGCGCCGCCGGATTTGTTATCGCGCTTGAAGTAGTCGAAATACGCGAGCCCGAGTTGCGAGCCGTCCTTGTCGAAGACCTCGAAGACGCGCACGTCCGGCTGGTAGACCGGAATATCGTGCCGCTCCTTGAAGGTGATCCCGTAGAGCTTGTTTGCGGCATAGAACAAGCCGTTCTCGAGCACATTGTTCAACTCGAAATACGGCTTCACCTGGCTCTGATCGATGTCGTATTTCGCTTTGCGCACCTGCTCGGAATAATGCTCCCAGTCCCAAGGCTCGAGAGCGAAGTGCTGGCCGGACGCATCGATGGCGGCCTGGATGTCCTTGGCTTCCTGTTCCGATTTGGCGGCAACCGGCCCCCGCAGCTGCGCCATGAAGTTCAGCACCTTGTCCGGCGTGTTGGCCATCTGGTCGTAGAGCACATAGGCCGCGTAATTCGGATAGCCGAGCAGCTTCGCCTTCCGGGCGCGGAGCTGCGCGAGTTCCGAGATGATGGCGCGGGTGTCGTTCTTGTCGCCCTTCCCCGCGCGCGTCCAGGAATTGTCGAACAGCTTCTGCCGCACGGAGCGGTCGGTCAGATCGGTCAATGCCGGCTGCTGCGTCGTATTCTGCAGCGGAATGACGAATTTTCCGTCGAGCTTGCGGGCTTTGGCGGCCTGCGCGGCTGCAGCCAGTTCCTGGTCGGTCATTCCGGCCAGCGCCGATTTGTTGTCGACGACCAGCGCGCCGGCCTTGGCGGCGGCGACGAGCTTCTGCTGGAATGCGGTCTCGAGCGTAGCGTCGCGCTTGTTCATTTCCTCGAGTTGCGTTTTGTCGGCGGGCGAGAGCTGGGCGCCAGCATGCACGAACTGCATGTAATAGACCTTGAGCAGCTGCCGCGACTCCGGGTCGAGCTTCTGCGCGTCGGGCGAATCATGGATCGCCTTCACCCGCGCGAAGAGCTTCGGATTGAGAAAGATCGCATCCTGGTGCGCCGCGAGCTTCGGCGCCTCGATCGTCTGGACCTTGTCGAGCGTGTCGTTTGTGTTCGCCTGCACCACGCCGAAGAAGGCGAGCTGCACGCGGTCGAGCATCCGGCCCGATTTCTCCATCGCCACGATGGTGTTCTCGAAAGTGGGCGCCGCGGAATTGTTGGCAATCGTCTCGATCTCGGCGATCT